>NZ_KZ454944.1:85744-685744 GCF_002797415.1 Bacillus alkalisoli | reverse complement strand
TGATATAGACCGACATCTTGTTTCATCTTCATCGCTATTCCTCCTCCACTTATCTATTTTACATGAGATACGTAGCATATGGTATAGAAAATATATGGTATGTAAGGCCATTATCCTAGTAATTATTATATACGAGGTAGATAGAAGAATTATGTTAGTTATTGTGGGTTTGTGGGGATTTTTTTAAAAAATGATGTGTAAAAGGCCAATGTTGATTTCCGTGCAAGGCTTCGCTTTCCGCGGGCGGTAAAAAGGAAGGTTATTTTCACTGTCGTGAAAAAACCTACTCCTCGGCGCAAGCGCCTGTGGGATCTCCCGTTCCCCGCTTCTCCCGCAGGACAAGGAAGGCTACGGGAGCGATGCATCCTTCGTAAGGAAATGCGATAGCATTTTCGAGGAGTCTCAGTCTTGCACGGAAATCAACAGGTAAGTATTTAAATATCAACACTACGCTTTAACATAGCTGAAAAAAATAAAAACCTAGTGCGCCGACACTAGGTTGGTTGTTTATTGGATGTTGCGGCACTTGTCCGCTACAAAAAAATTATAACAAGAATATATGTAGCATACTAGTTTAAATATTTTCCAATCAATGGCGCGCTCGAAGGGATTCGAACCCCCGTCAGACATGGTACCGGAAACCACCGCTCTATCCCCTGAGCTACGAGCGCACGTATATAATGCAATGAAAATATTATATGTCATATAAAGAGTGAAAACAAGATAAAAAGCTTTTAATGGTTAGTTACTAGTGGCTAGTGCATAGTGGCTAGTATTGTTTCCATTTCCTAATCACTAATTACTAACAACTAACCACTAAAGAAGTTTATTTTTACGTGGAATGGATATGATGTATAGGGGTAGAAAAATGTATCGTATTTTGCGATG
Organism: Bacillus alkalisoli; assembly: GCF_002797415.1. GTDB lineage: Bacteria > Bacillota > Bacilli > Bacillales > Bacillaceae_I > Bacillus_CD > Bacillus_CD alkalisoli. The sequence continues at coordinate 684,856 of NZ_KZ454944.1, read as the reverse complement.
GTTTTTATTTGACCATTCTTGACCTTATATGTATGATAAAAGTACATAAGGAAATTATTTTCCTGACTTATTTTAACGGAACTATGAGAAGGAGGAAAAGTGAAAATGAACTTAATTCCTACAGTTATTGAACAAACAAGCCGCGGCGAGCGCGCATATGACATTTATTCTCGTCTTTTAAAAGACCGCATTATTATGCTAGGTAGCGCAATCGATGATAACGTTGCAAACTCCATCGTTTCTCAGTTGTTATTTTTAGCAGCGGAAGATCCGGAGAAAGATATTTCTTTATACATTAACTCTCCAGGTGGATCAATTTCAGCTGGTATGGCAATTTATGATACGATGAACTTCATTAAGCCTGACGTGAGCACAATGTGTGTTGGTATGGCTGCATCGATGGGAGCATTCTTATTATCAGCTGGTGCAAAGGGCAAGCGTTTCTGCTTACCGAACAGTGAAGTGATGATTCACCAACCTCTTGGTGGAGCACAAGGTCAAGCGACGGAAATTGAGATTGCTGCGAAACGTATTCTTTTCTTACGTGAGAAGTTAAATGGTATTCTTGCGGAAAATACTGGTCAACCTATGGAAGTAATCGGGCGTGATACGGAACGCGACAACTTCATGACTGCTGACCGTGCGTTAGAGTATGGATTGATTGATAAGGTTATTAGAAATAGCTAGAATTTAAAGGATTGTATGGTCCAGTTTCTTCACTTTTTGGTGGGGAAACTGGATTTTTTATGTTAGATCATTCTAATTCTTTTCTATACACAGTTTATTAACAGTTTACTTTGCAATCGGGAGGTATATTTGGTTTTATCAGCGAAAATGTGAATTTTATCGGCGAAAACTCGGTTTTTATCGGCGAAATCTAAATATTTATCAGCGAAAATATAGATTTAATCGGCGTTGACCACCTATTTATCGGCGAAGCTACTGTTTTATCGGCGATTCAGTTCAAATATCGGCGCTGATTATAATTCTATGGATCATAACCTCAATAAATAAAAAACAACACCCTCAAAAAAGGTGTTGTTCTATTTTCAATTCATCACTAAGGTTTTCCTAACCCCTAATCACTAATTATCCTTCTTGCTCCACAAACTTCACCAATGCGTCTAATGCTTCTTGCTCGTCGTGGCCGTCTGTGATTAGGGTGATTGTTGCACCTGAACTTACTGCTAAACTCATTAAGCCCATGATGCTTTTGGCATTTACTTTTTTACCGTCTTTTTCTAAGAAAATATCGGCTGTGTAACGGTTTGCCTCTTGAACGAAAAGAGCAGCTGGGCGTGCTTGTAATCCTGTTTTTAATCCTACTTGTACTTGTTTATTAACCATGTCTTTTTCCTCCTCTAAATCTATCTTTAAAAGGTTAAACTTTTTCCCCTGCGCGAAGTTTATCGGCAATTTCATCTATTTTTCGTAGGCGGTGGTTGATTCCGGACTTACTGATGGTACCACTTGAAACCATTTCGCCTAGTTCTTTCAAAGTCACGTCTTGATACGTAACGCGTAGTTCCGCAATTTCTCTAAGTTTATCAGGCAAAATTTGTAGACCAGCTGATTCATCGATATAACGAATGTTTTCTACTTGGCGTATTGCGGCGCTAATTGTTTTGTTTAAGTTGGCTGTTTCGCAGTTTACTAGCCTGTTAACAGAGTTACGCATGTCACGAACAATTCGAATGTCTTCAAACTTCAAGAGCGCTTGGTGAGCACCCATTATATTTAGTAATTCTACGATTTTTTCGGCTTCTTTTAAATAGTTGATGAAGCCTTTTTTCCGTTCTAATGTTTTACTGTTTAACTGAAATGTATTCATTAACTCACACAAAGAGTCGTTATGTTCTTTGTATAAAGTGAATACTTCAAGGTGGTACGAAGATGTTTCTGGATTATTAACTGATCCACCTGCTAAAAATGCCCCGCGTAAATAGGAGCGCTTACAACATTTTTTTTCGATTAACGTTGGTGAAATATCGCGAACAAATGTGAAGCCATCTTTCAAAATCTGTAGCTCTGTTAAAATGCTTTGAGCTTGTTCAGCGTATCGAACGATATATACGTTATTCTTTTTTAATCGCATTTTCTTTCGAACTAAAAGTTCTACACGAACGTCGTACAATTTCTTCGTTAACGTATAAATACGTCGTGCAATGGCTGCATTCTCGGTTTGGATATCGAGAATTATTTTTTTATTAGAAAAAGATAGTGCACCATTCATACGGATTAGTGCAGCAAGTTCCGCTTTTGCGCAACAATCTTTTACTTCAATAGTTGTTAATTCTTTTTTCGTTTCTGATGCGTATGACATGTGATTTCCCCCCTCTTGAGAAAAATGATTGGGGAAGTGATGAAGAACATCTCAACCACCTGAATATGTTTCATAATGTACAATGCGCATCCGTTTGCACTATTTCTGTTTTCATTAACTTTACCATGAAACTGATTAGAGGTGCACTTTAATTTTGCGTGTACTCGTGCACTTTTTATTTTACTTTTAACATAGAGTATAAAATCGAAGCTACTTTTTGTGTGTCATGCCTAATAACACCATCTACATGTTGCACAATTTTATCATGTAGCACTTCTACCCCTAAGCTAGAAAGTTTTTCAAAGTCATATGTTACCGGTTTGGCAAGTTCTTTTTTATACCGATCTTTAATCATTTCTGGAATATTTTCTTCATTAACTAGTACGGTGTCAATAAAAGGTGTAGAAATATGTTTGTATAAAGCCTTTAAGTGGTCACTAGCTGTATAGTCTAATGTCTCACCTGCTTGTGTCATTATATTACAAATGTATACCTTCTTGGCTTTTGAGTGACATACCGCTTCACCGATTTTTGGAACTAATAAATTAGGCAAAATACTTGTGTATAAGCTACCTGGTCCAATAATAATTAAGTCAGCCTGCATAATTTCATCAACTGTTTCTTGTAATGGCTCTAAGTTTTCAGGTGTTAAAAACACTCGATTAATACGTTTACCTGAGTAAGGTATTTTCGATTCACCAGAGACAATTGTGCCATCTTCCATTTCAGCATGAAGGACGACGCTTTGGTTCGCTGCAGGTAATACTTTTCCACGGACGTTCAATACTTTACTCATTTCCCGAATCGCATGAACGAAGTCGCCTTTAATCGTTGTCATTGCTGCTAACAATAAGTTTCCAAGCGAGTGACCAGAAAGTCCATTACCTGTTTGAAAACGATGTTGGAATAGATCTTCAATAAGCGGCTCTACGTCAGATAATGCAGCAAGCACATTACGAACATCGCCTGGTGGTGGAATATGGAGCTCATCTCTTAATCGGCCAGAGCTACCCCCGTCATCCGCAACCGTTACGACGGCTGTAATGTCGATGTCATAATGCTTTAACCCCCGTAATAAAACAGATAAACCTGTTCCGCCGCCAATGATGACGACTTTAGGAAGTTTTCCCCTGTTCATTAATGAGGATCCTTTCGACGCTCAATATCTCGGTGCGTGACGATTGTATCGTACTCTGTTTGCAAATGTTTCGTAAAGTATTCCGCTAATGTTACAGATCGATGTTGCCCACCTGTACAACCTATCGCAATAACTAACTGACTTTTCCCTTCACGTTTATAGTAAGGAAGCATAAATGCTAATAAATCCGATAGTTTTTCAATGAATTTTTGGGTTTCACTCCATTTTAACACATAAGATGATACTTCTTCATCTAATCCTGTCATTGGTCTCATATGATCAATATAATGTGGATTCGGTAAAAAACGCACATCAAACATTAAATCCGCGTCAATAGGCGTGCCATATTTGAACCCAAAAGATACGACATTTACTTTAAATGTTTGTTTCGAATGTGTGGCAAATGTGGATAATACTTTTTCACGCAATTCACGTGGCTTAAGATCAGAAGTATCTAATAGGACTTGTGCTCTTCCTTTTAGCTCTTCGAGTAAGTTACGCTCGTTTTGGATACCTTCTAACGGTAATCCTGATTTGGATAGAGGATGTGACCTACGAGTTTCTTTATATCTGCTTACTAGAACAGAATCCTTTGCATCTAAGAAAATTATTTGTGGCGTTACCCAAGAAATCTCTGCTAAATCATCAAGTGCTTCGAAAAGGCTTTCGAAAAACTCACGACCTCGCAAATCCATTCCAATCGCCACTTTTGTCATTTTACTTCCCGTGTCTTCCATTAATTCAAGGAATTTAGGAAGTAATGAAGGTGGAAGGTTGTCGACACAAAAGAAGCCTAAATCTTCTAAACTTTGGATGGCAACTGTTTTACCAGCTCCACTCATTCCAGTTACAATTACTAGTTGAATGTCTGTTGAGCCTGTACTCATAGCTTCAACCTCCTTTAATTAGTTCGGATCAAGTCGATATGATAGTAGTTCAAAGTCAGGTGTATACGTGAATGTACCGTATATCATGCCTTTGCCTTTTATACAATAGTCTAATATATGATGGTCTCCTTCTGCCATTGGCAGTTGAGAGATAGTTTGAATTGGATGCCATTCAATGGTTCCTTCTTCTGATTCATCTACGTTTAATCCGTCATATTCTGTTGCTAGGAAAGTGAACATCATCCATTCGGATACGATTTTGTCTTGTTCTTTTATGATTATGGTAAATACACCTTTTAAAAGAGGATTTTTTAAATATATGCCTGTTTCTTCGCGATATTCACGGACTACGGAATCTTTCACAGACTCTTCTAATTCCATTTTTCCGCCTGGTGCAACCCACCAACCTCTTCTTGGTTTTTGGAGAAGTAGTACTTTGTCTTCTTTCATTAATACGCAGTTTGTTACACGTTGCATCTTTGTCACCTCAACTCTTCTGGACTTGTATATTAAATGAAGAGCGACCTTAAAAGTTGCTCCTACTATTTTATTGTAACTTTTTCGTTTGCACACTGGTAAGATTTTAGGAGTAGTTCTAATAGTTGATGTTTTCATTATAAGAACAATTTAAACCTTGCTTATTTCGCCAATTCTAATTGCAAAATGCATTATTAGTTTACTCGTTCCTTTCCGCTGCAGGCACTTGCTTTCCGCGGGGAGCGCAGCGGAAGGTTATTTTCACTATCGTGAAAAAACCTACTCCTCGGCGTCCCGCCTGTGGGGTCTCACGCTTCGCTCTACTTCCCGCAGGAGTCAAGTACCTTCTGCTCCAACCACTCTTGGTTTAAATATTAAAATTGTAACAACCTTTGATGAAAAGATTTTATTCCAAGTATTTTCACCAACACAAAACCAGTTTCAAACATAATTATTATAAATAAATTATCTTGGTATGAGTGTAAACGAATTCATTTTATTAATTATAAATTATAGCATAAGCTTTTCATAGTTATTGGACATAGAAGCGCGATTTCCTTTGCTGGAGTAAAACTTTTTTGAAATAGTTTGTACGCTTTTCTGACAAGTGGTTGTTTTTTCTCGAAGTTATTGGACAAGTTTCTACAAGTTTTTCAATTTTGTCTTTCCATTTAGACAAAAAAAGGACACAGGAAAAGGGTACCTGTGTCAAAAATATATAAATAAAAGGGGGTCAATTACTATCTTTATAATACCCAATTAATATTTCAGTGTTGTTACAAACAGGTTAAAGCGGAGTTACGTTTTCATTAACAAAATTCGACAACTTTTACATTGTTGAACTTTTTGTGTCAATTCTTTCGTATTAGTTTGCTTCTGCTGCTTTTAATTCTTCTAATAATTCTTCCATGTAATGTTGAGCAGTTTGTGCTGCAATACTTCCATCACCAGTTGCTGTAACAATTTGACGTAATGATTTTTCGCGAATATCTCCAGCTGCAAAGATTCCTGGAACTTTTGTTTCCATTTTATCATTTGTTTCGATGTAACCCGCTTCATTTGTAATGCCTAAGTTTGCGAATGGCTTAGAAAGAGGATTCATTCCGATGTAAATAAATACTCCGTCTGTTTTGAATTCTTGTTCTGCACCGTCTTCTGTGCTAACTAACGTTACACTTCCAACTTTACCGCCTTCATCATTAATTTGCTTAATTGTATGATTCCAAATGAAGTCAATTTTTTCATTATCGAATGCACGTTGTTGTAAGATCTTTTGAGCACGTAACTCGTCACGACGGTGCACGATTGTTACTTTGGAAGCGAAGCGAGTTAAGTAAACTCCTTCTTCGACTGCAGAGTCTCCCCCACCGATCACAACAAGTTCTTTATTTTTGAAAAATGCGCCATCACAAACAGCACAGTAAGAAACTCCACGGCCACCAAGTTCTTTTTCGCCTGGCACTCCAATTTTCTTATATTCTGCACCACTTGTAATGATGATGGTACGAGCTTTATATTCTTTGCTTCCTGCTTTTACAATCTTATATTCTTTCCCATCGATTACTTCTTTTACATCTCCATATGCATATTCTGCACCGAACTTTTTCGCGTGGTCGAACATTTTAGTTGATAGTTCTGGTCCTAAAATGTGGTCAAACCCCGGGTAGTTTTCTACTTCTTCTGTGTTAGCCATTTGTCCACCAGGCATTCCACGCTCGATCATTAGTGTGCTTAAGTTTGCACGTGACGTATATACTGCTGCAGTCATACCAGCAGGACCCGCTCCGATAATAATACAATCATAAATTTTTTCTTCTGACATGTCCTTTTCACTCCTTGAAATATCTATATATATACCACATTCAGATACTCATCATAATAAGTATTCCCACTTACTATCCTATAAAACAAAGAGGTTTTCGTCCAATAATTTGCTTATGTATGATTGGGGATACGGGTATTACTTTTTTAGGGAAGATTGTTTTTATTTTATGCTACACATAGGTTGTTTTTTGTTACGCTTTGGATAATTTTTGATACACTCTTCATGTTTTATGTTACACTTCTTCATCTTTATGTTACACTACTACTTTTTTTGTTACACATTACACGATTTATGCTACACCTTAAATCTTTTTTGCTACACTTTTCCACTTTTATGCTACACCCCCATGTAGTTTGCAGTTTTCAATAATAGAAAAACCCCCTTCCCTCATAAATTATGAAGGAAGAAGGTTTTTGTCTTTGATTAGTTTGAGGTAACTTCGTAGCGTGCTGATGGATAGTTCGTATTTAGTAGCAATCGTTTGCTGTGTAACTTTCACACCATTGCTTTTTAAAAGGGAATATTCAAAAGCGGCAGCCCAGCTTCGTATGTTTTCTAAACTCATATTATTTTCTTTCAATAGTTCATAGAAACGGAACCATCCTTGTACCATTTCGTCATTATTTTCTTCGAAGATTTTTTTTGCCACTTCATATAAAGAACTTACAGTCCCATGTACATCCTTCTTGTTCAATAATGCATATAAGGCAAAGTCTTTCACAAACGGTGTTTTCCAAGGTTGCTGTAATACTTCTTTCACTGTCGTTTTGGACGATAAACTAGACATGAAAATTTTAAAAAGCTGCTCTGCAACTACATTTGATGCTATTGGATTTTCATCTGTCGCCCACGGCTCTGAACCGGCTTTTTCTGGATTTAACTCCATCACACGCTCCCAAGCTTGTTTGGCAACTTTCCCATTGTTTGTATGATAAGCAGCATGACTTAACCAATAGTGAAAAGTTCCATCTCCGTGAAAACCGTTTCGATGAATTGAACGTAGCCATTTATAGGCAAGTTCATGTCGTCCAATTAATCCAAATGTTGCACCTAATTTGTAACGATGCTCGATTAGCATAGGAGTTACATTCACTAACCTGTCTGCTAATTGGTTCGTACCTTCTTCATTATTCTCATAATAGTAAAACACTACAAGGTTACAAAGCGCATGCAAGTTACCTGGATTTTTTTCTAACACGTCAAATAATATCTTCTTGGCACTAGTTAAGTCACCTTTGTAAAAGTATGCTAGGGCTAGGTTGTTGTATGCGGACCAAAAGTTTGGGTATTCTTCGATTATTTCATGAAGCAAATCAAGCGCTTCTTCAAGCTCGCCTGCTTCTAATAAGTCTCTCGATTTTTCTTGCATCACGATGAGCTGATCTTGCGAAAACGTTAGCTCTTCTTCTTCGTCATCTTCATCGAGTTCTAAAAGGTCTAATAAATCTTCCGCATCATCGGCAAATTCGCCATCTGGTTCCATCGTTAAATATTCTTCCGCATGCTTTTTTGCTTCTTGGAACAAACCTAAGTATGCATAGTTATTCGCTAAAAAATAATGACAATCATACATTTCGTCATTTAGTTGATGGATGATTTTATAAAAAAGGTCGTTGGAAGCTTGGTAGTCGCCTAGTTCCATTAGAACGATGGCGTATTGACTTACAACGTTTGCATCGCTCGGTTGTAACGTAGCGGCACGTTGAAACCATTTTCTTGCTTTATATAAATCGCGCTTACGGTAAGCACGTAATCCTTTTTGAAAATAATATTCCCCATTTTGCTCAAATGGGATTACTTTTGCAATTTGATTGATGTTTGTTTGGTTTCCCATTTTTGCATCCGTCCCTTCTCTCTAACCGTGTAAGTATACCACAGATTAGACAAAAGCGAATAGATGAATATTCTGGAGATGATGATAGAGGGAAGAAAGTGGTTTTTTTGTTTTGTAGGATAATGATTAATAAGGTAAGAATGGTGAGAAGTGTTGTTGGATTAATTACTTTCGTTCCAGTTAATCAAACGTTTGTTTAAAAAGTATTATTATAAAGAAACGACTTCGAACTGTGTTGATGTACGCTACAGGCACTCGCTTTCCGCGGGCGGTAAAAAGGAAGGTTATTTTCACTGTCGTGAAAAAACCTACTCCTCGGCGCAAGAGCGCCTGCGGGGTCTCACTTAACACGCTTTCCCGCAGGAGTCTCGCGCCTGTAGCGTACATCAACACACATAGTTTTATACTTTAATTACTAAAATCAAAACCTTAATTATACTTTAAATTACTTCTATTCCTTCTTATGCCTCTCTTGCAATACTTCTAATACTTCTTTAAGTGGGACGTTTTGTTGTTTTAGTAGGACTAATAGGTGAAATAGTAGGTCGGCGGTTTCCCATTTTAGTTCTTGTTTGTCATTGTTTTTGGCGGCGATGATGACTTCTGCGGCTTCTTCTCCGACTTTCTTTAAAATTTTGTCTACACCTTTTTCGAATAAATACGTTGTATAGGAGCCTTCTGGCATTTCTTTTTGTCTTTGTACAATGACCGTTTCTAGTAAGGACAAAATGTCACGGTTCTCGGAGATTTGCTTATTATCTTTATAAACCGTTTCGTGGAAACATGTCCCCTCCCCTGTATGACAAGCGGGACCGTTCGGTACGACTAGCACTAAAACAGCATCTTGATCACAGTCATATGTTAGTTCGACCACTTTTTGTGTGTTTCCTGAAGTGGCACCTTTATGCCAAAGCTCTTGTCTTGACCTACTCCAAAACCACGTTTCTTTCGTTTCTAATGTAAGATTCAACGATTCTTCGTTCATGTAAGCGAGCGTTAGCACTTCTTTCGTTTTGGCATCTTGAACAATTGCCGGAACTAATCCATTTTCATCGAATTTTATCATCTTACAAGTACCCCCTCTTGTTGCAAAAATGCTTTTACTTCGCTAACAGACGTTTCTTTATAATGAAAAATCGATGCTGCCAACGCTGCATCTGCTTTTCCTTTTTCAAAAACTTCTTTAAAGTGCTCTGCATTGCCAGCGCCACCAGATGCAATAACCGGAACTGTCACTGCTTCACTTACTTTTCTTGTTAGTTCAATAGAAAAGCCGTTCTTTTCTCCATCGCTATCCATACTTGTTAACAAAATTTCTCCTGCACCAAGCTCCACTGCCTTTTGTGCCCACTCGACTACTTCCCAATCTGTACGGTTTCGGCCTCCATGAGTGAATACTCGCCAGGAACCAAGCTCTTTATTGTATTTCGCATCTATTGCAACTACTATGCATTGGGAGCCAAAGAAATCCGCGCCTTCTTGAATTAACACTGGCCTTAATAATGCTGCTGTGTTAAGGGAAACTTTATCCGCACCTGCGCGAAGCATTTTTTTCATATCTTCTACACTATTAATACCACCCCCAACCGTAAATGGTATCGCTAGTGTGCTTGCTACTTGCTCTACAACATGAACCATCGTTTTTCTTCCTTCATGTGAAGCAGATATATCTAAAAAAACGAGCTCGTCAGCACCTTCTTTATCGTAAAAAGCTGCCAGTTCGACAGGATCACCTGCATCTCTTAGCGAAACGAACTGCACTCCTTTTACGACACGTCCGTCTTTTACGTCTAAGCACGGAATAATTCTTTTCGTGATCATGGGGCTGACACCTCGTTTAATGCTTGACGCAAATCAATTTTATTTGTATAAATGGCTTTTCCAACAATAGCGCCAACAACGCCTTCACTTTCATACTGTTTCAATGCTAGTAGATCCTCTAAACAACTAACTCCACCTGAAGCGATAACTGATTTTCCTGTTCTCTTCGCTAGTTCAACGGTTGCTTCTATATTAGGTCCGCTTAGCATCCCATCGGTTGCAATGTCGGTAAAGATAAACGTTTCTGCGCCCGCTTCTGCTAACATAACACCTAAATCTGTCGCCTTCACTTGTGAGGTTGTTGTCCATCCTTCTGTTGCCACATAGCCATTCTTCGCATCAATCCCGATCGCAATGCGCTCTTTGTATTCACTAAGCATCTTTTTTACAAAAGAAGGGTCATTAATCGCAGCGCTTCCTAAAATAACTCTGTCTATCCCTTGTGACAAATAACTTTCTACTTCTTTTTCCGTCCGAATTCCGCCACCGATTTGTACTTTTGCATTTAATTGTTTCGCAACTTGTAAAACAAACTTCGTATTGACTGGCTTGCCAGCTTTTGCACCGTCTAAGTCGACCATATGTATCCACTGGGCACCAGATTCCGCGAATTTTTTTGCCATAAGAAAAGGGGAGTCACTATAAACAGTTTCTTTACTATAATCTCCTTGCAGTAATCGGACACATTTTCCACCTAACATATCAATGGCTGGATAAATTGTAAAACTCATGTGCAACTCTCTCCTTTTCTGTCCGCAACGATGGTTGCAAAATTGCGAAGTATGGTCATCCCAACGTCACTACTTTTCTCAGGATGAAATTGTGTACCATACACATTTCCCCCACCTACAATAGCCGGTACTTCCACGTTATATTGGCAGCTTGCTAATAGACTGGTTTTCTCCATCTTCACATAATAAGAATGGACAAAATACACATGTCCTTTGGGTACACCTGTCAGTAGTGGAGATGGTTTTTGCACCGTTAAATGGTTCCATCCCATGTGTGGTACTTTATATCGATCTCCGGTTGATGTTATTCCAGGAAACTTTACTACTTCCCCTTCTAGTAAACCTAATCCTTCCGAAAGGCCGTTTTCCTCACTTTTCTGAAAGAGAAGTTGCATTCCTAAACAAATGCCAAGTAATGGCTTCTTTTTTACTTCGGATCGAATATAGTCGGCCAAGCCTGTTTCATTCAAAATGGCCATCGCATCTTTAAACGATCCGACACCCGGCAGTAATAAGCCGTCCGCTTTAAGCGTTAACTCTTCTATGTCTTGAGAAATAAAGTACGGAACGCCAATCCGCTCGAGCGCTTTACTAACGCTAAACAAATTGCCCATGCCATAATCAATGATGCCAATCATCTATAACATTCCTTTCGTGGATGGAACTCCTTTTACACGAGGGTCTATACTCGTTGCTTCATCTATAGCGCGACCGAGTGCTTTAAAAATGGCTTCTATTATATGATGTGTGTTCGTTCCGTAATGAACGATAACGTGTAAGTTGATCCGTGCTTCGAGTGCTAGTTTCCATAAAAATTCGTGAACTAGCTCTGTATCAAATGTTCCAACTTTTTGACTTGGAAATTCCGCTCTCATTTCTAAATGCGGTCGGTTACTTAAATCGACGACAACTTGAGCAAGTGCTTCATCCATCGGGACAAACGCATTGCCATAACGCTTGATTCCTTTTTTATCACCAAGTGCCTCTTTTAGTGCGATACCAAGACAAATACCAATATCTTCGGTTGTATGGTGGTCATCAATTTCAATATCACCACTCGCTTGAACGGTTACGTCGAATTGACCGTGCTTTGTAAAAAGGTCGAGCATGTGATTTAGGAAAGGTACTGGTGTTTCTAACTTCGCCTCCCCTTCCCCATCTATATTTAGTTGCAGGCGGATTTGTGTTTCATTTGTTACCCGGTTTATTTCAGCCGTTCTACTCATCTTCCTTTTCCCCTCTCCATCTTTCCTCTACTGCTCTCGCATGTGCTTCTAATCCTTCTAATCTAGCAAATGCTGCTATTTTAGCGCTGTTCTCTTTTAAAGCCTGTTTACTGTATGAAACAACGCTCGTTTTTTTCGTAAATTCATCTACTGATAATCCACTGGAGAATTTTGCTGTTCCGTTCGTTGGCAACACATGGTTCGTGCCTGCAAAATAATCGCCAACCGGTTCGGAGCTGTATCGACCGAGGAAAATAGCGCCAGCATGACGAATGTGCGATAAAAGTTCCAGCGGATTTTTTGTCATAATTTCTAAATGTTCTGGAGCTAGTTCGTTTACTATTTCCACTGCTTTTTCGATAGAGTCGGTCACATATGCTACGCCAAACTGCTCTATTGATGCCGCTGCGATATCTTTTCTAGGCAGTGTGGCTAATTGGTTTTCTACTTCTTTTACAACAGCTTTGGCTAGCTCTAAACTTGTTGTTACGAGAATGCTCGATGCCATTGTGTCATGCTCTGCTTGTGAAAGTAAGTCTGCTGCTACTTCGTTCGGTAAAGCTGTTTCATCTGCTAGGACAACGATCTCGCTCGGTCCGGCAATACTGTCTATATCTACTAATCCGTACACTTCCCGTTTTGCTAGTGCAACAAAAACATTTCCTGGCCCGACTATTTTGTCTACAGGTACGATTGTTTCTGTACCATAGGCAAGTGCTGCAATTGCTTGTGCTCCGCCGACTTTGTAAATCTCTTCTACTCCTAAAATATGAGCAGCCACAAGCACGCCAGCTGGGAGCTTTCCATCTTTTCTAGGAGGTGACGTCATCACAATTCTTTCGACACCTGCAACTTGTGCTGGTATCACATTCATTAAAACGGAAGAAGGATACGCTGCTGTTCCCCCTGGCACGTATACACCTACAGCGTCAAGTGGCGTTATTTTTTGTCCAAGCATCGTTCCATCTTGTTTCGTTGTAAACCAGGAAGACCGCTTTTGGTTCTGGTGAAAGTCGCGAATGTTTTCAGCAGCCTCTATGATGATGGATACGATTTCTTCTGATACATCGTTGTATGCTTCTTCTATTTCTTCTTCCGAGACTTTATAATTGACGATGTTTACCCCGTCGAATTTTTCTGTATAGTAATGAACGGCGGCATCTCCACTTTCACGTACAGATGCTAATATAGTTTTTACTGCTTCACGTTGGGCTTCTGTTCCTAACTCAATGGATCTCTTTAATGACGTTTTATGCATGTTGGTTATGATCTTCACTTCTATCACCTCTTCGCCAGTCGTTCTACTAGTTCATTGATTTTTTTTTCTTTAAGACGGTAACTTACTGGGTTCACAATAAGCCTTGATGTGATAGATACGAGTTTGTCGAATTCTACTAATCCGTTCTCTTTTAACGTTCTCCCTGTTGATACAATATCTACGATTCTATCTACAAGCCCGATTAGTGGAGCAAGTTCGATGGATCCGTTTAGTTTTACGATTTCCACTTGCATTCCTTTTTGTCTGTAAAAATTGGAGGCAACATTCGGATATTTTGTCGCAATTTTTGGCGAGACTTCATCCCAAGTGCTCCCTGGAACGCCAGCTTCTGCTAGGTAACAAGGGCTAATATTTAAATCTAGCAATTCGTACACATCGCGTTGTTCTTCGAGCATAACATCTTTCCCTGCAATTCCAACGTCGGCAACACCATGCTCCACATATGTCACAACATCCATCGGTTTTGCGAGTATAAATCGGAATTCTTCCTCGGGAATGTCGATAATTAACTTTCTACTATCCTCTATATCATTCGGAACGTTGTAACCGGCATCTATCAATAGTTGAATAGCGTCATCTAAAATACGCCCTTTAGGCATGGCAAACGTAATCATGTAGACAGCACCTCTTTTTCTTTACCTATAAAGAAAGAGACTTTATCGTAGCTGTTCGTGAAGGCATCGACGTTTTGTACTCCTGAAATGTCTTGCATGACAACTCGTTCCCCGTCCCTTCTTTTCATTATTGTAAACTGTAGTGCTTCTTCTATTCGTTCTTTACTAAAAATAACGCAGTGTACCTCGGGAGTTTTTCCGTTAGTACCTTTCGCTTCTAGGAGGCGGTCTATGTATAAACCAAACCCCGTAGCAGAAATATCAGGTTGGTCAAACTTCTCATACAATTGATCGTAGCGGCCCCCGTTTCCGATTGGGTATGGTACGTTTTCTGCGTATGCTTCAAAAATAATTCCCGTATAGTAGTTCATATGGGCAACGAGGGTAAAATCAAGTTTGACGTAATCTGCCACTCCGTACGACTCTAGTAGAGTAAATAACGTTTTTATTTCCTCTAGTTCTTTCCATGTTGTTTCTTCTACTAATTCGGCTGCAATGGCTAGCTTTGTTTTATCACCCTTCACTTGTAAGAGTTGCATCAGTCTACTCTCATCTATCGAGGACAAGGACAAGCTTTGCAAATGCTCGCGATATCCGACATAGTTTTTCTCATAAAGGAATTTCCTTAAAGTTGCAGCGCGTTTTTCTGTTCCTAAAATAGAGCGCAGTAGTTTTTGTACAAAGCCGATATGGCCAATCGCAATCGTAAATGTTGTTAAGCCTGCTTGTTGTAAAAGGGAAACGAGCAGAGCGATCATTTCTGCATCGGCGCTTGGTGACGGATCACCGACACATTCTACTCCCATTTGCTCAAATTCTGCTGGCCTTCCTGCTTCACGTTGTTGAGCCCTGAATACGGGTGCTTCATATGCTAGGCGAAGGGGAATCCGGTTTTGAAGCAGTCGTGATGCTGCTACTCGTGCGATTGGTGCGGTCATGTCTGAGCGCAGAACTAATGTATGTCCTTGTTGGTCTAGCAGTTTGAAAAGTTGACGGTCTAAGATGGCTGATGCCTGACCAATCGTTTCGTAAAATTCGAGTGTTGGTGTTTGGATGAATTGGTAGCCCCAGTTATTGATTTCTGTGGATAGTGTGTTTTTCAGTTGTTTTTTGTCTTCATATAGAGACGGAAGCGTGTCGCGCATTCCGAGTGGTTTTTCAAACATAAATGGCTTTGACATGAAAACACGTCCTTTAGTTGAATGGAATTTTCTAAATCCTTTAGCATGCTAATATGTTAACATGTTAAAATTACATATTCAAGTTATAGTAACTGTTTTGTGAAGAAATACCTTTTTTACAGGTCTAATTTTGTCCAAACTATTAGTGGTTTATGTTATAATTTTGCAAAAGGAGGTGAGAAAAATGGAAGAGATGTTGAAGGCTATATTGACGGAAGTGCAGGGAATTAACAAGAGAATTGATAAATTAGAAAGTCGTTTTGATTCTTTAGAAAGTCGATTTGATACACTCGAGGGTAGATTCGATATTCTTGAAGGTAGATTTGATGCACTCGAAGGTAGATTCGATACGCTCGAGGGTAGATTCGATACACTTGAAGGTAGATTTGATGCACTCGAAGGTAGATTCGATACGCTCGAAGGTAGATTTGATACACTCGAAAACAGGTTCGATACTCTTGAGAGTAGGTTTGATACTTTTGAAGTTAGAATTGAGGAGAAGATTGACAATTTTGCTTCTGAAATGAGAAGTAATTTTAGATATTTAGAGAATAAAATCGATGAGCATACGAGTAATTTTGAAATTATTGCTGAAGACCTTAGAAACTCCAGAATCGATTTTAATTACTTGAACTCTAAAGTGGCCAACCACGAAGTAAGAATTAATAATATTGAAAAAAGACTAGAACCTTAAGATTAATTATTTTAATTATGGCACGCTATTTTCTTTTGACGGATTTTTTCGGCTCTTATACTTTGTTGGGGTAATAGCAGTAGGCTATTATCTTGTGTGCGTGCCAACTTTGTGGTGGTTGTCTGGACATTAAAAAAAGACAAGCATCAATTGTACTTGTCTTCACTCAAAATTAACCTCGTTGTTCCATTTCTTCTTTTGTATAAATAACTTGCATCGGATTCCCACCAACAAATGCTCCTGCAGGAACATCTTTATGGACGAGCGTACCCGCTGAAACAATCGCTCCATCCCCTATAATAACTCCAGGTAATATGGTGGTATTTGCTCCGATTAATACTTCATCACCAATCACTACATCCCCAAGTCTATATTCTTTTATTAAATATTCATGAGCAAGAATGGTTGTGTTATAGCCGATTACGGTGTTGCGACCGACTGATATTTTTTCCGGGAACATCACATCGAGCATGACCATTAAGGCAAACGATGTTTGTTCACCAACATTCATACGTAACAACTTGCGATATAGCCAGTTTTTCATGCCTAAGAATGGCGTGTATCTTGCTAGTTGGATGACGACGAAGTTTTTTACTACTTTAAAAAATGGAACGGTCTTATAAACATGCCAAAGGGAGTTCGCCCCTTCTACAGGAAAACGTGTTGTTCGTCTCACGCTTTTTCCACTCCTACGATTGGCAATAAATCGGCCATGTGCATAAGTACGTAATCGGGCTCGAATTGTTGTAAGTATTCAACCCCTCTCAACGTCCAGCTAACAGCAGCTGTTTTCGTTCCGGCATTTTTTCCAGACAATATGTCGTGATGATTGTCACCTACCATGATCGCTTCTTCCGGTTTAGAGCCTAATTGCTCTAAAGCAATCTGAATTGGCTCTGGGTCTGGCTTTGCTTTTGTAACATGATCGAGCGCAACAACCACATCGAAAAACTGATCTAGCTTCGTTAACTTTAAGCCCATAATAACAGCTGGGCTCATTTTAGAAGTGACGATACCTAGCTTCAATCCTTTTTCATGCAATGTTTGTACGGTTTCAAAAACACCGTCAAACTCCTTTACAAGTTCATCGTGTTTGGCCAAATTGAATTCACGGTAATGCGTGATCATTTCTTCTACACGGTCTTTATCCATGGTGACGAACGTGTCGTACAATGGTGGACCAATGAATTCTAGTATATCTTCACGATGATATTGACCTGGATAATAGTGGTCCAAAGTGTGTAAAAAAGATGTAATGATTAAATCATTTGTATCAATTAAAGTTCCATCTAAATCAAATAAAACGGTATTAATGGTCATATACGGCTTCCTTTCTTTTTCCCACTTCGACGCGTTTCCAAATGAACGCGACAAGGATTGTTAATATAACCGCCGTTACGACTCGAATGAGTAGTAATGGCCATATTGGTATGCCTAGTGGTATGAAAATTAACGTATCTTCGATGACAGCGTGACAGGCTACAAGGAAAATAAATGCTAATGTAATGTCTCTTTTGCTCACTCCGTCTTCTTTTACAGCTTGAATCATCATTCCCGCTCCGTACGCAAGGCCGATCATTAAACCTGCAGCTAGCGTTGTTGACGTGTTTTCATTCATCCCAAGCATTCGTGTGAATGGCGCCATCCATTTCGAAAATTTTTGTAGCCAACCAAGGTCTTTAAAAAATTGGACAGCGACCATTAATGGTATAACGATCAAGGCTAGTTGAAAAACACCCATCAATCCCTTTTGCACAGCATCCATGAGTATTGGTAGATAGCCCGTAATTTTTTCTTCACTTGCAGTGATAAGTCCGTATTGGGCGATCTCGCCGCCACCTTTCCATGCAAGGTTAATGATGATCGCGGAGAAAATCGCTAAGCCTAGACGTACGGTTAAGATAACCCAAATTTTGATACCTACTTTGGCTGCTACCGTTGATTCTACTAATAGATTGTGTGAGAAAGAGAGCATAACAGCTAGTATGAATACTTCTTTGACTGTTAGTTCTAGTGTTAATATTGCTCCTATTCCGGCGTATAGGTTTAAGAAGTTTCCGACGACAAGTGGAATGGCTGCTTCACCAGAGAGGCCGAAAATCCCCATAAATGGTGCAATAAAATCAATGATAAATTGTAGGACTGGTGTATGTTGTAATACACCAACTAAAATGGTGATTGGGAAGATTACTTTCCCAAGCGTCCATGTTGTGTGCAAGCCAACCTTGAGCCCATCTTTTATTGTCTGTTTCATGGCTCGTTTCTCTCCTTGTGGTTGATATTTCTATTTGGATAGGTATTTAAAATAGCTGTTTTACGTTGCATTTTCTCAATTAAGACCATTTTGTTCTTTTTTGGGGATCAAAGTGGTCTTCATTATAGCTCTCACAACCATCTTGTCCTTTTTTCGATGCCAAGATGGTCTTTATAACGGCTTATCGGACATCTTGACCTATTTTCAAGGCCGAGATGGTCTTTATTACAGCTCTCACGACCACTTTGCACTATTTTATTATCCCAAATGGTCTTAATAAATTTAAGCGTCTAAATAGTGTTTATCCGCTTTACCTGACATGCGGCGATAAACAATCATCGCTACTGCTCCTATGATAAGTGCTATCGAAATGGACTGAGCTACACGTAACGTTTCTGTTAGCATTAAGCTGTCTGTTCGTAGATCCTCAATAAAGTAACGACCAACCGAATACCAAATAACATACGTTAAGAACAATTCACCACGGCGTAAGTTAACTTTACGTAACAGTAAAAGCGCCGCAAAGCCAATTAAGTTCCAGATAGATTCATATAAAAATGTCGGGTGATAATACGTTCCTTCAATGTACATTTGGTTTACAATAAATTGAGGTAAATGAAGGCTTTCTAAAAATTCACGTGTCACTGGGCCGCCGTGTGCCTCTTGATTCATGAAGTTACCCCATCGACCGATGGCTTGCCCTAGAATAATACTAGGGGCAGCAATATCTGCTATTTTCCAAAATGAAACGTTGCGGACTTTTGTAAAAATAATGGCAGTTATGACAGCACCGATTAAACCACCGTGAATGGCTAGTCCACCTTCCCAAATTTTGAAAATGTCTCCAAGGTTTTGGGAGTAATGGTCCCATTTAAAAATAACATAATATAATCGGGCGGAAAGAATGGCAATTGGAATAGCGAACAATACAAGGTCTACCATTAAGTCTTTTTGTAGGCCATGGCGTTCTGCCTCTTTCGTTGCGATCCATAGCCCTAGTAAGGCCCCCGCTCCAATAATAAAACCGTACCAGTACACTCGTAAAATGCCTAAATCCAATAATATTGGATTTAATGGCTCAATGTTTCCAAGTAGCATGATTTATCCCCCTTAATCTTCGTTGTCGCCAGCGTTGTTAATAACTCCAGCTAGACGATTGGAAAACTGTTCAGCAGCGTTGAATCCCATTCGTTTTAAGCGGAAGTTCATCGCCGCAACTTCTATAATGACCGCCAAGTTTCGTCCAGGTCGTACTGGTACGGTTAACTTCGTAACATCTGAATCAATAATTTTCATTGTTTCTTCATCAAGACCGACTCTGTCGTACTGCTTGTTTTTGTCCCACAGTTCTAAATTAATGATAAGGGTAATACGTTTGTAGCTTCGAACGGCACCAGCTCCGAACAATGTCATAACATTTATAATTCCTAAGCCGCGGATTTCCAGTAAATGTTCAATTAATTCTGGCGAGTTACCGATTAGCGTTCCTATGTCTTCTTGACGAATTTCTACACAGTCGTCCGCTACGAGTCGATGGCCACGCTTTACTAGTTCTAGCGCTGTTTCACTTTTACCTACACCGCTTTTTCCGGTAATTAGTACGCCTACTCCGTAAATATCCACTAATACACCGTGGATAGCAGTTGTTGGCGCTAGTTTACTTTCTAAGTAATTTGTTAAATGACTCGAAAGCTTTGTTGTTTTCATTTTCGAGCGCATAATTGGTACGCCTTCTGTTTTGGATGCGTCAATGAGTTCTTGTGGAACATCCATGTCGCGTGAAACGATAATACCTGGTGTGATATCAGTACATAACTTATTCATTCTGTCGCGTTTTTCTGCGTCTGTTAAACGGTCAAAAAAGGATAGCTCAGTTTTCCCGAGCAGTTGAATGCGCTCTGAAGGGTAATATGTAAAATAACCAGCCAATTCAATTCCTGGTCGTGAAATATCACTTGTGCTAATAGGGCGATTTGTCCCTTCTTCACCACTTACCACTTCGAATTGGAACTTTTCGATTAAGTCTTTTGTGCGGACTTTTGGCATTTGAGTCTCCTTTTCTAGGGGGCCAGTCCCCCACCTATTTAATGTAAGAAAATACTACTTAAAAATCTATCTTTCATTTTAACACTTTTTATTAAAGTAATAAATAAAAGGGCTCGGCTAGAATTTAGCCGATACCCTTATTTTTTCTTAATAAAGCTTTGTATAATCATGTTAAGCAATGAGATAACAATGGCAGCGATGATTGCTAAACCAAATCCACTAATATTAAAAGCGTCTCCCATTAATGTTGCCGTTAACATTAACGTAATCGCGTTGATGACGAATAAGAAAAGCCCTAGTGTTACAAAAGTTACCGGAAGCGTTAGTAAGACTAAAATCGGTCGAACAATGGTGTTTAGTACAGCTAAAATAACACTGGCAATAATGGCTGCTCCGAAGCCACTTATTTCGAACCCTGAGAATACGGTCGCCACTAACATTAGTACGAGTGCGTTGAGAATTAAGCTAGCGATCCATTTCATGGACGTATAACATCCTCTTCATTTGGCATGATGAAAATCATGATGAAATATGCTAAAACTAGAGGGAATCCGGTTGTAACTATTGCTAAAATGACATAAATGACACGCAAAAGGCTGGAGTCCATTCCTAAATATTGTGCAAGACCTCCTATAACACCAGCTAGTTTGCGGTCTGTTTTCGAACGTATTAATCGTTTCATCTATTTCACCTCATTTGGTTTTATTAAAATAGAGCCTGTGTTAGACTCCGCTAAAATATACGTTAGTCCCATACCTTCTTTTTTTGCTTTAAAACGAAGAAGCTTTTGCACGACTTCATTTTTCTCTTCTACTATATCCATTCCAGGCACTTCACATGTAAAACTTCCTAGGTTGGATTTCAATTCTGCTTCGACAGATTGATGTGTTGGAATGAAAAGGTCAATACTACCAGTTTTCGTTTTCGCTAAAATAGATTGGCAATTACCGTTTAGCTCCGTAACGATGTTTCCATTAAAACTTTGCACATCTAATTTTTCTGTATATCCTGTTACTTTAATCATACCGTTAATCGTCTCTGCTTCCAACTCTTTTGTACTGCAATCTAGTAAGTTAATATGACCGTTAGCTGTTTCTACTTCAATTTCTTTACTAGTTAAAGAGTTAAATGCGATAGAACCGTTTGCTGACTTTAGTTTTACTTTTTCTACATTTAACCCTTCCCCGTTAATCGGACCATTAAACATACGAACGGTCAGCTTATGATATTCCGTTTTTGGTACATATACAGTTGCGTTCACTTTTAGTTGTTTCTTTTGTACGGAAAAACGCAATTTACCAGAATCGATGCTAAATAGGACTTCTTGAAGGAATGATTTGCGCGCTTCGTCTTGGTTCCCAACGTGATATACTTTCGCATCACATTCAATACGAACGTCATTTTCATCCCACGGCACTACTTTTACTTGCCCATTTGCCACATCTACATCGATATCTTGGATGTACACGTTGGACTGCTGGAAAATGTGTTGAATGGACGTAGACGGACCAAAGTTGAAGTCTAAGTCGACATCTTTAATTTTTTGCAGGGCACTTTCTACAAATTCTAAAATGTTGTTTTTAAAGGATGTGCTTTGTTTTTGGTTTGTGGAACCGTGGTGTTGTTTAGAATGTTCTTCTTGTAATACTTCTGTAGATAGTGCCGTAATCATGTCTTCTTTTTTCTGTTCTGCTTCTTTTTTATCTTTCTCAAGGCTTTCTAATAAAATGATCGCCTCTTCTGCTGTAAGTTTACCTTCTTCTACAAGCTTCAAAATTCTTGTGCGTTCTTGCATTCTAATTCCTCCGTTTCAATAATTTACTTATTAAATCTCTTTGTTAACTTATTGAGATAATAGGAAATCTGCTTACTAACTGTTGATGTTCGCTGTAGGTACTCGCTTTCCGCGGGTGGCGCAGGAAGGTTATTTTCACTATCGTGAAAAAACCTACTCCTCGGCCTATTGGCCTGTGGGGTCTCCCTTGACGCACTTCTACCGCAGGATAAGGAATGCTACAGAGCGGTTACATCGCACGAAGAAAATGCGGATGCATTTTCGAGGAGTCTCGTACCTACAGCGAACATCAACTTAATTAGTTTTTGGAATTGATTATGCTATGCTAACTTCATCTATCATTTTTATTACTTCTAAAAAGAACCTTCATTTATGATTGCCTTAACAATTGAATTCCTTTTACTACGTTCCATACGATGACGATGATGGTTACTAGTCCTGAGATGATAAAGCTAATTATGATTATTAGAATAGCATCGAATACGATTGCTCCTAAAATGAATATTGGAATAACTAGCATCGGCAATATGTGTGACCATAAGCTTGCTAGTGCATGACTTTTTACTTCTCGGTTATCGACGATAAAATAAACAACAATCGGCAACAAAAACGGTGCGAAAAATACACTAAAATAACATAACGAAGCAATCACCTTATCATTATTACACATCTACCCATACCTCCCCCTCGGAGACTCTTACCTATAAACTATATGAAAATATTACAACTATTACTACGAAGACAATGACGAAAAGTTACATTCTTCATCTAATTTTCATCTCATTAGAGAAAATTGCCGCTATTACTCCTATCTAGCGGTTGATTTTCGCACAAGTCGGAGACTCCTGCGGGAGAAGCGGGAAACGGGAGACCCCACAGGCGGCACGCCTAGGAGGCTCACGTCGCTCCCCGCGGAAAGCGAAGACTTGTGCGGAAATTAATAGCGGCGTTCGAGAGTTTTTCTAATGTAAGTCTATTTTCTCACATAATGTTTATTTTGCATTCGGTCGCTGGCTGTAATTTTTTCATAATGAAAGTAAGTCTCGAGACGTAGATGTAGGAAACGATGTATCAATTTTTTTCATAAGGTAATATTGGTATAATAGTAAGGAGAGGAGTTGTTAGAATGTTAGATTTCATTATGGATCATTTATTAACTATCGTTATTGTTGCCGTCATTTTATTTATCGTCATCCCATTAATCAAAAGTTTACTATCTAAATTAATATTAATTGCTATTGTCATAGCTGGGTTAATTTTCTTTGGAGTACTTTCAAGTGATGTGACAGAAACAGGAACTAAATTTGTGGAAAACACGATTAAGCCAGTTGTCACAAGAGAAATTAAAGATGCTGATTTTGATTATAAAGAGGACACAAAAGAATACTCTGTTTCCACCTCTTCCTTTCACTTAAAAGGAAAAATGAATGAAAATACTGGGGAAATAAGATTTAGGGATACAACATATACAATGGATGTAAGGTTCATTCGGGATTTTATTGAACAAAAAGTGCAAGAAGAAGAAGGACGAAACTGATTAAATAGTTTCGTCTTTCTTTTTTCCTTTTTAAGCTCTCGTTTCTTCGAGCTCTTCTACTCTTTTTTCCATTCGGATACGGTCTCGTTCTAAAATTGGCTTTAAGTAGCGACCTGTGTGAGATTTTTCTTCTTCACTTACTTGTTCCGGTGTACCAGTAGCAACGATTATTCCACCTTTATCTCCACCCTCTGGACCAAGGTCAATGATATAATCTACCGCTTTAACTACATCTAAATTATGCTCAATAACAAGTACCGTATCACCATTTTCTACTAGACGTTGCAATACTTTTAGTAAACGAGCAATATCGTCAACGTGTAACCCTGTTGTCGGCTCATCTAAAATGTAAAGCGAACGGCCCGTGGAACGACGATGAAGTTCAGATGCTAATTTCACACGTTGGGCTTCTCCTCCTGACAAAGTGGTTGCAGGTTGACCAAGTGTGATATATCCTAATCCAACATCTAAAATGGTTTGAAGCTTTCGACTAATTTTCGGGATATTTTCGAAAAATACTACTGCATCTTCTACTGTCATTCCTAGAATGTCCGAAATATTTTTCCCTTTATATTGCACCTCTAATGTTTCACGGTTATATCGCTTTCCGTGACACACTTCACATGGGACATATACGTCCGGTAAAAAGTGCATTTCTATTTTAATTATTCCATCTCCACGACACGCTTCACAACGTCCGCCTTTTACATTAAAACTAAAGCGCCCTTTTTTATATCCACGAACTTTTGCTTCGTTTGTTTGGGCATACACGTCACGAATATCATCAAATACCCCTGTATATGTTGCAGGGTTTGATCTAGGCGTTCTGCCAATTGGTGACTGATCTATATCAATCACTTTTTCTAATTGCTCTATGCCTTTTATTTGTTTATGTTCACCAGGTCGTACTTTTGCTTTATGCAAGTTTTGCGCCAAAGATTTATGAAGCACTTCATTGATTAACGTACTTTTCCCTGAACCAGACACACCGGTAACAGCGACAAAGCAGCCTAATGGAATTTTTACCGATACATTCTTTAAGTTATTTTCGTTCGCCCCAATAATTTCGAGGTGACGGTCTTCCACTCTTTTTCTTTCTAGTGGTAAAGGGATGAACTTACTTCCTAATAAGTATTGTCCTGTTAAGGAGTTAGGATCGTTCATTACTTCTTCTGGTGTACCTGCTGAAACGATTTGTCCTCCGTGAACTCCCGCTCCAGGGCCAATGTCTATGAGATAATCGGCTGCAAGCATCGTATCTTCATCATGTTCTACGACAATCAACGTATTTCCGATTTCACGCATGTTTTTTAATGTTTGAATTAAACGGTCATTGTCTCTTTGATGTAAACCGATAGAAGGTTCATCTAAAATGTATAATACACCTGTTAATCTTGATCCGATTTGCGTGGCAAGCCTGATGCGTTGCGCTTCTCCACCTGATAATGTACCGGCTGAGCGACTCATTGATAAATAGTCTAGTCCCACATTATTTAAGAATCCGAGTCTTTCAATGATTTCTCGTAAAATCATATGGGCAATTTTTTTATCTTTTTCCGAAAGGTTCAATGTTTCAAAGAAATCTAAAGCTTCCACAATCGAAAACTTTGTCACGTCCCCAATATGTTTTTGGTCGATTAAGACAGACAAACTTTCTGATCTTAAACGGTTCCCTTTACATGTAGGGCATGCTTGTTGGGCCATGTATTTTTCCATTTGTTCGCGAATGTAGTCGGAGCTTGTTTCTTTGTAACGACGTTCTACATTTCGAATGACACCTTCAAACGAAATATAGTTTTCTCTCACTTGTCCAAAATCATTTTCATAACGGAAATAGATTTCTTCCCCATCGCTACCGTATAAAACTTTGTCTAATAAATGCTTCGGTATTTCTTTCACTGGAATTTCCATATCGATTCCGTAATGATTACAAACTGATTCTAATAGTTGCGGATAATATTGTGAGCTAGATGGTTCCCAAGGTGCAATGGCATGTTGTTTTAATGTTAGCTCTTTATTCGGAATGATTAAGTCTACATCTACTTCTAGCTTTGTTCCTAAGCCATCACATTTATGACATGCGCCAAATGGTGAGTTAAACGAGAACATGCGGGGCTCAAGTTCACCGATGGAAAATCCGCAATGCGGACAAGCGTGCAACTCACTGAATAGTAGCTCTTCTTGTCCGATAACGTCTACGATAACTTTTCCTTCACCAAGTTTAAGCGCTGTTTCTAGTGAATCTGATAAGCGGGTAGCCACGCCTTCTTTCACGACTACTCGGTCAATAACCACTTCGATACTATGTTTCTTATTTTTCTCGAGTTCTATTTCTTCCGCTACTTCAAGCATTTCCCCATTTACACGAACGCGTACATATCCTTGTTTTTTAATGTCTTCAAACACTTTTACGTGTGTACCTTTTCGTCCTTGGACGATAGGTGCTAATATTTGAAGTTTTGTGCGTTCTTCGTATTGTAAAATTCGGTCTACCATCTGTTCGATTGTTTGCGATGAGATTTCAATACCATGCTTTGGACATGTTGGCTTTCCAACTCTCGCAAACAATAGTCGTAAGTAATCATAAATCTCTGTTACGGTACCAACCGTGGAACGTGGATTTCGGCTCGTCGTTTTTTGGTCGATGGAAATAGCAGGCGATAGTCCTTCAATTGCATCTACGTCTGGCTTATCCATTTGTCCTAAAAATTGGCGGGCGTAAGCAGATAGTGATTCAACATAACGACGTTGGCCTTCTGCATAGATCGTATCGAACGCAAGCGATGATTTTCCAGACCCAGATAAGCCTGTTAAAACAACAAGCTTATCGCGAGGGATGGTTACGTCGATATTTTTTAAGTTATGGGCTCTTGCCCCTTTTACAACAATTTTATCCATTGCCATCCTTGTTTCATCCTTCCGCTTTTAGCTCTAAGATGAGGTCACGAAGCTCTGCTGCACGCTCGAAGTCGAGTGCTTTTGCTGCATCCTTCATCTCCTGCTCCATTGATTCGATTAATATCTCTCGTTCTTTTTTGTTTTTCGGTCTTAATTTCGGTGTTGTTTCGTACCGCTCTCCATCTTCCGCTGCAAAAGTGGCCTTAATGGCATCCCGAATGCCTTTTTGGATTGTCGTTGGCGTAACGCCATGTTTCTCGTTATATTCTTCTTGAATTTGACGACGACGTTTTGTCTCGTCTATCGCAATGTTCATCGATTTTGTTATTCTATCTGCATACATAATAACTTGACCGTTCGAATTACGAGCAGCACGCCCGATTGTTTGGATTAAAGCACGTTCCGAACGGAGGAAACCTTCTTTATCTGCATCTAATATGGTTACTAGCGATACTTCCGGAATATCTAAACCTTCCCTTAGTAAGTTAATTCCGATTAAAACATCGTATTTCCCCATACGTAGTTCGCGAATGATTTCAATACGCTCTAATGTTTTTATTTCTGAATGCAAGTATGCCACTTTCATGCCAATTTCTTTTAAGTATGCTGTTAAGTCTTCTGACATTTTCTTTGTTAACGTTGTTACTAGCACGCGCTCATTTTTTTCCACACGTAGGTTGATTTCGCCTATCAAATCATCAATTTGCCCTTTGATTGGACGAATATCAATGGTTGGGTCTAACAAACCAGTAGGACGAATAATTTGTTGCACCATATCCGGTGTATGTTCTAATTCGTATGGCCCTGGAGTAGCCGATACGAATACTATTTGGTTTACTTTTTCTTCAAATTCATCAAATCGTAAAGGTCGGTTGTCTTTAGAAGAAGGTAGACGGAAACCGTGATCTACTAATACTTGTTTCCGCGCTTGGTCTCCGTTAAACATTCCACGAATTTGTGGTAATGTAACATGAGACTCATCTACAACAATTAAGAAGTCTTCTGGAAAGAAATCAATTAGTGTGTAAGGTGTCGAACCAGTTTCCCTTAAGGTTAAATGGCGGGAATAGTTTTCAATTCCAGAACAAAAGCCCATTTCTCGCATCATTTCTAAGTCGTAGCGGGTACGTTGTTCTAGGCGCTGAGCTTCTAAAAGCTTGCCATTTTCTCGTAACTCCTCTAAACGCTCTTCCAATTCCGCTTCAATATTCACAATTGCTTTTCGCATTTTTTCTTCACGAGTAACGAAGTGGGAAGCCGGAAAAATAGATACGTGGTTTCGATCTGAAAGAATTTCTCCTGTTAACGCGTCCACTTCTCTAATTCGATCAATTTCATCCCCAAAAAATTCAATTCGAATACAATGTTCATCTCTTGACGCGGGGAAGATTTCAACAACATCACCGCGCACTCGGAAAGTACCGCGTTGGAAGTCAATGTCGTTTCTGCTGTATTGAATATCTACTAAATTACGGAGAAGTTGGTTTCTGTCTAGTTCCATTCCTGTTCTTAAAGAAACGACTAAATCACGATATTCTTCCGGTGAACCTAAACCGTAAATACACGATACACTGGCGATAATAATAACATCGTTTCGTTCAAAAAGGGATGCAGTTGCCGAGTGGCGTAGTTTGTCAATTTCATCATTGATGCTCGCATCTTTTTCAATGAAGGTGTCCGTTGATGGCACATATGCTTCTGGTTGATAATAATCGTAGTAACTAACAAAATACTCGACTGCATTGGTTGGGAAAAACTCTTTAAATTCACTATAAAGTTGACCAGCTAGCGTTTTGTTATGGGCGATAATTAATGTAGGTTTTTTCACTTGCTGAATAACGTTTGAAATGGTGAACGTTTTTCCAGTTCCCGTCGCACCTAAAAGCGTTTGATGTTTCTTTCCCGCTTCGAGACCAGCAACTATTTGTTTAATCGCTTCCGGTTGGTCACCTTCTGGCTTATAATTCGAAACTAATTCAAACTCTTTTTCCACACACAAGCCCCCTAAATTGTTCAATATAATCTATGTGAGTCCGTTTCAACATGTATGAATACTATACGAAAAACGAATAATTATAACTTAAATGATGTTAAATACACCTTAATAAACGAACGTTTTTTCATATTATAACAAAATATTCGTTTTTGATTAAACGAACTGAATACTGAAGTTGTTTCATGTACATATTCTACCACAAACAGATGGAAAAATAACAAAAATAAGAACGTATATTCGTTATTTTTTTGTTAGGTTGTCGTTATTCTTCTTTCTATATACAATATTAGTATCTTTGACAGAATGGATTGGTTTTTATCATGTACCGTGTAACGTTTGTATTAATTATTTTTATAGGACTACTTTTCTCTGGATGTAGTACAAATGCTATCCCAGAAGAAAGACTAGCTTTTGAATATTTGGATGAAGATGCTCTGAAACTCGGGCCTTCTAGCGATGAACTTACTTTTAGTGAAATAGACGGTTTGTATGTGCATGACTTTATAAAAGAAAATAAGAACAAACATGTACGCTGGACTGCGGCTGTGCATCGGATAGAAGATGAGAGGACCATTGAATTAAAAGAGGGTAAACTTCCAACCATTTATGTGAATTTAAGTGAGGCTTTGGACGACTCTATTGATGTTGGTGATGTTGTTACAGTAATTGGAGTGTTAACTGGATATGGGGAAACATTCGGAAAAGACCCTATTTGGGTTGTAACGCCTGCGAGATTGGAGGAGCCGACAAGGAACGAGTTGGAGAAGGTAGAGCAGTTTCGGGGGAGATTGGGAATGAGTAATTAAATTGCTATGTTTGATTTTATCTATATGGGGGTTTGCTATTACTGCTGTATTTTATCGCTGATAAGAGGGGAGCATCGCTGATTTGTAATACTTTCGCCGATTGGCTATAGACATTCGCTGATTGAAGTCCGATTTTCGCCGATTAATTTTTGATTTTCGCTGATTAAACCGTAAATTTCGCCGATAAAATAACGATTTTCGCCGATAAGACCAAAAATGTTCTCTAAAACAATTAAAAATCCACCTACAAAATGATACAACAAAAAAAACATTAATGAGCACCCCACCCTCATTAATGTTTCCTAAAAAAATGTACTCTTTTCATCCTTCAATCGGATACTCCTGCTCGCCGTGATTCACTGAGTTCATATATAGAATCGTCTTCTCCTCACTGTACCTATATAAAATCGTGTACCTAACAACTTCATCGCCAGCAAGATTAATCAATATTTGATAGTCCATTTTCCCACTAACTACTCCTGCAATATCGAGAAAATCATATTCTTCCTCATACACATATCCAGATTCTTTTACAAAGTCGTATCGCCATAAAAGAACATCTCGTTCCACACCATCCGCACTCTCTACCTCCACATACTGGTTCCCTAAAACTCGCAATACATCTTCCTTTTCCATTCCGAGGTAAAGCTGTTCTTTCCAATGCTTTGCTCCTAAACTAGGTTCTTCGTTACCAACGAAACTCATAACAACCATCACTGCCAGAAAAAACACAATAACAGATAACATAATCCGTGGATTTTTTATATATCGTTTCCGTCCTCTAGAAGACTGGATCCTCTCGAGCACTCTTTTTTGGTCAATTCCCGTATAAAGTGAATGTGGTGAAATATACTGGTCCACGTGTTGCTTCAATTTTTCCTTATCTAAAAAGTCGGTCATCGTCATATCCCCTATCTACCATCAAATCTTTTAGACAGCTTCTGCCTCTGTTGAGCCTCGTTTTAATGGTGTTTTTGTTCATATGTAGGATGTCACTTATTTCTTCCACCGTGAAATCTTTATAATAAAAGAGAATCAATACTTCTCGATATTTAATTGGTAATTGTAAGACAAGCGCTCCTATTTCGGACTGAGATTCGCCTTCCATCACGAGCATCTCTGCATCGGCTGCTTGTTCCGCCACAAAACTAGATTGCAATTTCACTAAGTTTTTCAATCTAGTAGAAAAGCTCCGCAAATAGTCTTTACTTTTATTGATCGCAATCCGGTAAATCCACGTTTTTAATTCACTATCACCTCGAAAGGAATCAAGTTGGTAATATACTTTAATAAACACTTCCTGGAACAAATCGTCCACAACGGCATGGTCGCGAACATAAGTGAATAGTAGACGTTTAATCGCTTCCCCGTACTGAGCCATCGCTTTTTCCACTAACTCTATCTTTTCTTCCTCCGAAAATTCCCCCATACTCTCTCCCCCTTTCTTAATCATTGGACGTTACAGAAGTTTTGACGGTTTCATTTATACGAAAAAAAGCCTGAAACCACTAAACAGCTGGATTCAGACTTTCTTTTTGAACATCGTTCGAGCGTATAAAAATCCAACGCCCAAGGATACAATATCTAACACAATAATAAACCACTCGTCCGAGTGACCCTTCAATATAGCGGCAACGATTAACGCAGCAGTCAATGCAGTCCCCACATACGCATTAAACGTAACCCTCGTAAACAAAATAACAAGCAATGCAGGTAGAAAAATCGCTAATAATACTTTTATAATCAATGAAAAAACCTCTTTTTATATCATTTTCATGTTAATTTCATAAATACAATTCGTTTAAGGGAAAAACCTATAGGTATTTAATTTGTTCGTATAACATTTATGTTTTCCTAAATATTCACTAGTTAATATTCGTTTTTCGTAGAGGAACAATATCTGATGAAACTCACTCAATTATAACAGGTTTTTAATGTTGTTGTACTACGCCATAATATTTAATTCAATGGAAGTCGACGTCACACGACTTAGCTTCTTTGTTTTGTTCGCAATTTGAACACCGTTAACAAACGGTAAGATCTGATCACGGTCTTTTTCATTTCTAATTAAGTACTTTACAATATAAACGTAAATTTCATTTTTTCCTTTTTGCTCACAACTTTGTAACTCTGCTTCAAAGTTAACTTTCTTTCCGTCGTAATCAAACACCAATTCTAAAACAATCCGCATATTACTTGGAAGCTTTACATGTGTTATAAACAACATTTGTTCTCCGGAAAGTTTATTCATGTAGATTGGTGCTTTTCCTGTTTTAACATCTTTTCCATTTAAATGAACGATTGTCATTGTCCCAACAACGTATTGTGTGAGTTTATACATTTGGTGTCACCTACTTTTAATCGTTTTTATTTATATCGGCAAAAAGTAGCCAAAATGAAACAAAGAAACCTCACTTCGCAGAAAACATGCAAAGGAGGTCCATCATTTTATTTACTCATCTTCAGCCATAATATCAATTAACGTTACGTCGCTATTTTTATCTTGGAACCAACGTAATGAGAAGTCACTATCAAACAATGCAACATATTGACCTTGTCTATCTTTTACTAAAATGTTACGAGAATCAAACAAGGTTGTATCCACTTTTTCGTTTTCAATCCAACGAGGAATTTTCGAACCAATCATCGTGTATACAACGTCTACATTGTATTCACCCTTCATACGATACTCAAAAACGTCTAATTGAAGCTGACCAACGGCACCTAAAATGTAACTTTCTGTGCCATGTTGGCGGAACAGTTGAATGGCACCTTCTTGTACAAGTTGGGTAATTCCTTTTTGGAACTGCTTCCCTTTCATCACGTTTTTCGCCTCTACTTTTACGAAAAGCTCAGGGGCAAACGTTGGGATTTCATCAAATTCAATATGGTGGTTTTCGCCATATAACGAATCACCGATTTGGTACACACCTGGATCATAAATTCCAATAATATCTCCAGGATATGCATGGTCAACCGTTTCACGATCAGATGCTAAAAATTGTTGAGACTGTGATAATTTAATGCCTTTTTTCGTCCGACTAACTGTCACACTCATACCACGTTCAAACACACCAGAACATATTCGTAAAAACGCAAGCCTGTCACGGTGAGCGGGGTTCATGTTTGCTTGAATTTTAAAAATAAAGCCAGAGAATTGCTCTGAAGATGGCACTACAACCTCTTCAGACGTTTTACGAGATTGTGGCTCATTAGCTAAGTCTAAGAACGTACGGAAGAACATTTCCACACCGAAGTTTGCAATCGCACTACCGAAAAACACTGGTGTTTGCAAGCCATTTTTCACTTTTTCGATGGAGAAATCATTTCCAGCTTCTTCTAACAATTCAAAGTCTTCTTTTGCTTGGATAAAAGTTGGGTGTTCGGAAATTTCTTTTACAGAATCAAGCTCTGTAAACGGAATATGTGTTTCTTCTTCTTTTCCTTGCCAACGTATAAATACTTCATTGTAGCGGTCGTAAACCCCTAAAAAGCGTTTCCCCATCCCTACTGGCCAGTTCATCGCATAAGACTCAATGCCAAGCACTTCTTCAATTTCTTCTAAAAGTGCTAACGGCTCTTTTCCTTCACGGTCTAACTTGTTAATGAACGTGAAAATCGGAATACCACGCATACGACAAACTTTGAAAAGTTTGATCGTTTGCGGCTCGACACCTTTCGTACAGTCGATAATCATAACCGCGCTATCTACAGCTGTTAACGTACGATACGTATCTTCACTGAAGTCTTCATGTCCTGGTGTATCTAGGATATTAATATGTTTATCCATATACTCAAAGCTCATTACCGAAGATGTAACAGAGATTCCACGTTTTTTCTCAATCTCCATCCAGTCAGATGTAGCGAACTTGCCAGATTTTTTTCCTTTTACTGTACCAGCGGAACGAATAACGTTACCGAATAGTAATAGTTTTTCCGTCAGTGTCGTTTTCCCTGCATCCGGGTGAGAGATGATGGCAAACGTTCTTCTTCTATCTATTTCGTTCTTTAATGATTCATTTTTCACAGGAGTACCTTCCTCTTCGCATTTTTTCACAATAGTTCTATTATAGCAGAAACAGCTTTCTGGCAATAGTGCACATTGATTGTCAAAAAAATCTATGCCATTTTGTATCTTTTTCCTCAACACATCGTATATAATATGGATAATCTTTTATAGGAGTGATAAAAATGGCAAAAAGTAGAGCGCGAAAAATGCGTGATAAACTTGTTCGTGAAGGTTTTCGAGATCCAGGGAACGGACGCGGCACTTACGCATTACAAAACTTAACCACGAGAAAAACGAAAACAAAACAAGAAACATTACAAAAAACCTATAAAAAACAGCGACATTCCCATGAAATCTATAATGAGAATGATCGCTGTTTTTATTTATCCAGCTAAATCTACAATCCAAGTCAAGTCTTTAAACGCCTTTTCTATGCTTACATGTAAACAATCATAAGGGATGCACCAGATCCATGTTTTGTTGCAATACTATATATAAGGGTGCTTAGTTGAAAAAGGTATTTTATATTTCACCAATAAACCAAATTCCTTCATCGTCATTAGTAATTACTTCTTCAAAGTCTTTAACAACTATCTGTGCTTTTTTATACACTAATTGAGTGCGTTTCATAATGTATTACTATTATTCGAATAACGAATAATTACAGCATATTTTCATTGTTATCTGCATTTTTAGTTTTTCTACGATAAAGCCATGCAAGCAATATTCCGCAAGAAGCTCCTATTACTGAACTAAAATAAAGTAATAGATACACAATGATTACATATCCCTCGACATATGCAGCCGTAACTAGTAAAACTAATAATCCTGCACATATATAACCGATAGCTGTGCTTTTGTTCGTCAATAGAGCTATTCCCAAGAAAATTACTAATGAAATAAGAAAAGCAGCAAGAAATGGATTTAGAAACCATAAACTATAAAAAAAATCTACATACACTTTCATTATTATATCTAGCAAAAAAAGAAAACCTACATTTAGAATAAATAGAAAAAAACAAGCTAGTTGCTTATTACTATACTTCATTAATCTTCGCCCCCTATATTTAATCAAATTATTTTAAATAACTCAATAAATCTCAACCACAACCTTCAGTGGTTTAATGATATGCGCTAAATCGTTATAAATGCTGTTATACCAGCAAATAATAAAAGACTAATCCATTGCGAATTAGCCTATATAAGTTATTGTTATATTAAATTTTCGCTCCAAAACCGAACCCGTTACTACCTATCTATTTTTTCTTTGTTTAGACTATTTTTTCCTTGTCCCATTTTCTACCTTCTTGGACAAATAAGAAGCCTAATTCATGATGTTCGCCTTCGTATAATGCTCTTTGAACGAAACGGGATTCTCCATTTTCGTCTACAACTTGTAGTTTACAAAATGCCCGGTTTTTATGAAGTGCTTCGTAAAAGTCTCCAACAGATGAAACCGACATTCCATTCACTTTTAAAATAATTTCTCCAACTTTCACATTCGTCGAAGCTGCTGGCGTACCTGGAATAATCCCAAGTACAATCAATCCTTCTTTACGGTGTACAAATATTGGGGAATCTTTCTCATCAGTAGCACGAGCCGCATAAGAAATCGCTTCTCTTCCGATGAATGCAAAGAATCCAGCAATTACTGCCACAATAGCCCACCAATAAGACCCAATCGCTAGCCCTGTAACAATTACAGCGAACAACATAACTTTTCTTCCAGTAAACCGAATTGTCTGATCTGGGAAGCTTGTTCTTACATGTTGAGAAAAACCAATGGCAAATGGGACTAACCATAATGTGAAGGCTTCGCCACCTACATGGAACACGGGCCACCATTCAACCGTAGCTGAAAATCCTTCTCCAGGTAAAAATAAGAAAACAGGCACTAGCCATATTCTTTTCGAATCATGCGCTCCGACTGGCAATCCTCGTTTACTTTTCCATAATTGTGGAGAAGTTTGCATACTTGCTTGCTTGGATATAAGGAGCCCTTCTGCAAACAGTAACATAGCCAAAACGATAGCCAATGTTGTTATGTTTGTCGTGCCAATACTTAGAAACAACTCGTCCAAAACAAGGATGCCAGTTGTCATTTTCGGTAATACAAATACGAGTAACAACGATAAACCTAGTATGTATCCAGCAGATAGCCAGCGTGGTTTCATCGTTAACATGAACAAAATTGTGATGATTGTAATGAGTACAATCGTTCCGAACGGTAGCATTAAACCAAGTCCAACTGTAATAATGGATATTGCGAAGCCGTATAAGATGCCTCGACTTGAAAAACGCAATTCTTGAATTACGTCAAAAACTCTCGTATGAAAATCGTATCGTTCTCTTTTCACACGAAAATATCCTAAAAAGAGGGCTACTACAAGGGTTGTATAGGTGACTGGATGAATAAAAAAGCGTCCAATCGCCTTCAATAATTCCATACTAAGTACTTCAAACAAGCCAACCACCGCCAATCCATCATTAATAATATATATGTGAATCAATTTCATAATTACTGTTCGTTTAGTGAAAAACGAATGTTCCGTTTATTATAATTAAATAACGTTCGATATAAAACGTAAATTATATGAAAGAATAGGTTTAATATTCGTTTTTCGTTTTGTAATTGTACATTTTGAAACTCACTCATGTAAAAAATGAGTTGTAAAATCAAAAGACAGACATAACATTATTTTAACACAAAGAGGCCAGACTCCCATACAGGAATCTGGCCAAGTTTCGTAAGTTTTTGAAGAAATTCACTATAATTATTAGCAATTTTAAAGTTCGCTGTTGATTTCCGTGCAAGGCTTCGCTTTCCGCGGGCGGTAAAAAGGAAGGTTATTTTCACTGAAGTGAAAAAACCTACTCCTCGGCGCAAGCGCCTGTGGGGTCTCCCGCTCCCCGCTTTTCCCGCAGGAGTCTCAGCCTTGCTCGGAAATCAACAGGTAATAGTATTTAATTATCAACACTAAGTTTTAATATTGAATAATTATTATTGAAACAATACTTCCTTCGCTTTTTTCAGCTGTAGGTCGTTTTCTTCTGCTCGTACTGCTTCGATTAATTGGCTTTGTAGTTGTTCTGCGGTGCTACTGTCGATTTTGCCTGTGACCGTTAAGCCGTTTTCTTGTTGGAACTTCTTCACGGCCTCTTCTGTTTCTTTACTGAAGTATCCATCTAAACGCCCCGCATCAAAGCCGATACCGTTTAACATTACTTGTGCATTGCGTACTTTTTCGCTATTTGTATCAAAAGCTAACTCTTCGTTCTCTTCTAAACTGATAGGGTTAGCATAGAAATAATCTGGTTGTTTAACAGGAACAGTCGGTTGAACTCCTTCGTTATGAATCCAGTTTCCGTCTGGAGTTAACCACTTGAATAATGTTAACTTCACGTTACTGCCATCATTAAACGGTATAGCTTGTTGAACAGTACCTTTACCGAAAGATGCATCACCAACGATTTCATATCCACCAGCTTCTTTTAAAGCTCCCGCTAAAATTTCAGAAGCAGATGCACTTCCTTTATCTATTAAAGTGACGATTGGATATGGCTTTTTCTCTGTTAAAGACGAGAAGTAGCGTTGCTTTTCACCAGATCGTTCTTCAATTTGTAAGTATGGTTTATCTTTTGTGATTAACTCAGAGACAATGCCTTGAACTTGCTCTAACAAGCCACCAGGATTACCTCGTACGTCGATAATTAAGCCTGCAATATTTTCTTGTTCTATTTCTCTTAATTGATCTTTAAAGTCATTAGCTGTGTCTTTTGCAAAAGAAGTAATTTGGATGTATCCAACTTTTTTATTGTTTACATCAAATGTTTTCGAGTATACCGTTTCTAACGGAATGGTATCACGTGTTACATCGACGACGAACGGCTCATTTACGCCTGGACGCTCAACTTCTAGTTTTACAATAGTCCCTTTTTCACCGCGGATTTTCAAAACCGCTTGGTATAAATCAAGGCCCGTAATATCTTCGCCGTCGACGCTAATGATAGAGTCGTTTGGCATTAAGCCTGCTTTTTCTGCTGGTGAGCCACGGAAAGGAGAAACGATCGTTACTTTTCCGTTTTGCATGCCAACTTCTGCCCCAATTCCTTCAAAAGAGGATTCTAAGTTTTGAGTGAATTGGTCGGCTGTTGCTTTATCCATATATACGGAGTATGGATCGTTTAGCGTGTTTACCATTCCTTGAATGGCGCCTTCTATTAACGTTGATTCATCAACTTCATCCACATATCTTTTAGAAATTAATTCGAAAGTTTGGCGGATTTTTTCCATTTGCTCGTCCAGATTGACTGGAATAGCGTTTGTTTCTTTGTTTTCTTGACCTTGTCCTTCTGCTTGCTTGGAAGGAATAGTTGTTGCGGGCTGATGCCCAAACATTTGTAGGCCAGTGTACATGCCTGCAGCACCTAATAAAACAGATAATAAAACGAGTAATGGTAATACTTTTCGGTTCATAGTAGCCCTCCTTATATCCAACGCAAAACCGTTCATTTGGTTAACGTCATTGTAACATAGCAGTTATGTAATTGAAATGTATAACTATTTGAATAAGAGAAAGTGTATATCCGTTATTATTATGTAATTTTGGTATTTAGTTTTGGAACTAATTTTTGATAAAATAACTTTCTTAACTTAACTATTATACTTCAGTATGTATACAGATCCGTATATCGTAACAAATTCTCTATTCTAGAAAAGGCATTACACTTTTAGTAGTGTAATGCCTTTTCTTTCTTAGATTATATGTTATGCTTGTACATTTTATACATAATGAATAAGGATAGTTCTATTTTTCAAGCACCGTCTAATACCCATGTTTTAGTTCGCTATTAAATGCTCACTTGAAACACTTACTATTGTAAAGCACTCATCAGCAATGTTCTCGATTCCCATCTATTGGTTTGTCTTCTTTTTTCAAGGGTAAAGATTTCTATAAGCTAATATTGAGGAGACTATTAATGGAAGAACAAATATTAAATGAGCAGCTACATTATTTAATGACTCATACTTCGATACATAAGCTTTTAATTGCGATTGTTGGTATTACGGTTATTTTCTTTTTTGCTACTGGCTTGAGGAAAAGTGTGCAACGCTATGTTCGAGATCATAGTAACTGGTATAAAACGAGGAAATCGATTAATATTTTTGGCTATGTGCTTGCAGGTATTTTTTTAGTTGTGCTGTACAGTGATAAGCTTGGTGGAATTACGGTCGTGCTTGGAGTAGCGAGTGCAGGAATTGCTTTTTCCTTACGGGAAGTGATCGCGAGTGTTGCTGGATGGTTAACAATTATTGTTGGTGGGATGTTTAAAACTGGGGATCGCGTTCAACTTGGAGGTGTTACAGGGGATGTTATTGATCTTGGTATACTTCGAACAACAATCATGGAAACCGGTAGATGGGTAAATGGCGACTTATATAACGGTCGCATTGTAAAAATTGCGAATAGCTTCGTATTTACAGAACCTGTATATAATTACTCCACAGACTTTCCATTTCTGTGGGACGAAATTACCATTCCTGTGAAATTTGGTAGTGATTATACGTTTGCAAGGGAGCTAATAAACCGTGTTGCGTTTGAAAAAACAGGAGCTTATAGCGACCACGCTCAAGAACACTGGAAAACAATGGTTCGGAAATTTAACATTGAAGATGCCACCACAAAGCCTCTCGTGACACTAGCGGTAAATGACAACTGGGTAGAGTTTACGTTGCGATATGTTGTTGAATATAAAAAGCGTAGAATCATGAAAGACGAGTTGTTCACGAAAATCTTGGAGGAAATAGAGAATAGTTCAGGAAAGGTTCAACTAGCTTCTGCAACATTTGAAGTGGTGAGCACCCCGCCACTAAATGTAAAATTTGAAGAGGAAAAAACTGATTAATTTCAATGACTATTGCTAGCTATTTCGAAATAAATAACTCCCCTTTATTCATTCTAATACGAGTGAACTTAAAGGAGGAGTCCAAATGATAAATGAAAACTTTGATTAATTTAATAAAGTACAACAAGAGCATAAAGGGCAATACCTTGGTGGTGAAAAACGAAAAATAAACCATCCAGAAATATGGAAAAAGACGTAACGATAGACTCAGTTGGAGCAGCTGGTAGGGCCGTTTCTTTTAAGAAGAAGTAAGCTAACTAGATGTATTTAAAACGAAGGATACGAAGCGATGCATTTTCGAGGAGTCTTAGATTTGCACGGAAATCAACTGCTGAAAAAACAACATTAACCTTTTACAGATGCAACCATGCTAATGAAATTCGCACCATGGCACATGAAAAGTTAGTGTTACATTCTGGTTTATTACCACAATAGAAGTTGATGTTCGTTACAGGTGTGGAGACTCCTGCGGGAGAAGTGCGACGAGCGAGACCCCGCAGGCGTTAGCGCCGAGGAGTAGGTTTTTTCACGACAGTGAAAATAACCTTCCTTTTTACCACCCGCGGAAAGCGAAGCACCTGTAGCGAACATCAACAATTAGTACCCAAAGCAAACTTTTCAGTGTATCCATAGAACAAAAAACACAACTCTATCAATAAGTTTGACAAAGTTGTGTTTGGATAATCATATTTATTCAATTTAAGAACTTTCTTATAGTATCACAATGATTAGAAATTAATGAAACTTCTAGGGTTTACTGCATTCGTTTTATTACCGTTCCACATTCCACGGTGAAGTTCAAAGTGTAAGTGTGGTCCAGTAGAGAATCCTGTGTTACCCATATATCCTAAGAATTGTCCTCTAGATACAGACTGTCCTTCACTTACTGCACGGTTTTCTAAGTGTGCGTAAACCGTTGTCCAAATTTGGCCATCGATGTTATGCGTAATAAAGACAACATTTCCGTAAGATGTAGAGTAGTAAGACTGGAACACTGTACCTGCAGCTGATGCTACAACTGGTACATTCGATCTTCCACCACGACCGATATCAATACCAGCATGGAAAGATCCCCAACGAGTTCCGAAACCAGATGTAACCGCTCCAGTTGCTGGCACTCCAAAGTTCCCTGAATTAGACGCTGGCGGTGGAGAAGGTGGTGTTGGTGCCGGTGCCGGTGCCGGTGCTGGACTAGATGGTGCTGGTGAACTATTACCAGCGGCCGCTCTTGCAGCAGCCGCCGCGGCTGCCGCAGCTGCTGCTGCTGCTTCCGCTTCTTGACGTTTACGCTCTTCTTCTTCACGCTGACGACGCTCTTCTTCTTCACGTTTCTTTCTTTCTTCATACGCTTTAATTTCTGCTTTAATCGCTCTTTCTTGAGCTGCTAATAATTTCGCTTCGTCTTCTAATTCATGAAGCTCATGCATTGCTTCGTCTTCTTGTTTCTTTAAATCTGCCATTAAAGCATCTTTTTGCTTAATTTGTTGACGAAGACTTGCCTCTAAGTGTTCTAATTCTACTAGTTGTTGTTCTAGGCTAACCAATTTGTTGCGAAGTTCAAGCTCTTTTTCTTCTAAAAGTTGCAGGTCATTTTGATGAGCTACCATGATGTCTCGGTCTGCCTGCAGAATAGTTGCTACTGCATTCACTCTATCTAAAAAGTCCCCAAAACTTTGTGCACCTAAGATTACGTCTAGATAATTAATCGCGCCTCCACCTTGTTGGAAAGAGCGTGCACGGTCTTCTAATAATATACTTCTACGTTCTATACGTTCTATTAATACTTCAATTTCAGCTTTTAACTCTTCAATTTCTAGTTGAGTTGCTTCGATTTCTGACTGTTTTGTACGAATATTATTTTTCGTTGTTTCTACTGCAAGATCTAGTTTTCTCACTTCTTCACGAAGCTTTTGTTGTTCTGCTTGTAACTTCGATACTTCATCTTTTTTTGCTTGCTGTGATTCTTGATTTGATTCACGATCATCTTTTACATCGTTTAAACGTTCTTTCATTTCAAGATTGGCTGATACTTGCTCGGTAAAGTTTGTAGAAAAGAAACCAGTTATTCCAATGACAGCTGCGATTATGATTATTCCAATCTTTCTTCTCATGCTTCCTCGTTCCCCCTAGATCTTTTCTTAAAATTTTTCTGTATGTATGGCGAGAAGGTAAATTCCTTCTCAAAATGTTTACATTTTTCTACATACGGGTATTTAATTTTCAACTAAACTATTAAATTAAACTATTAAACTTTCAAAAACTTACGAACAGACATCATGCTTCCCCAAATCCCAATGAATGCTCCAATTGCTACTAAGATTGCTGTAACTTGGAATGCGAACGGATAAAACGGTAAAAGCTGTAAGAAGTTTCCTTGTAGTCTAGGTTGTACTAAATCAATGACATAGTAATAAGCTGTTAAAACTATTGCAATTGGTACAACAGAACCTAACACTCCCAACCATAAGCCTTCAAGGAAGAATGGCCAGCGAATAAATCCGTTTGTTGCCCCTACTAACTTCATTATTTCAATTTCTCTTCTACGAGCGAATATAGTAATTTTAATCGTATTAGAGATTAAGAACATCGCTGTAAATACTAATCCTAAAATTAATGCTAATCCTATATTTCTAGCAATCTCAAAAACTTGGAATAATTTTTCCACTGTTTCTTGACCAAAAATGACTTTGTAGGCGTTATCCAGTTTTTCAATCTCTTTTGCGACTACAAATGTATCATGAGGGTTTGCCGTCTTAACGACTAACACATCGTATAACGGGTTGTTTTGCTCAAATAGTTCCCCGATCACACTTCCATCTTCACCGAAACTATTCACTAAACTTTGCAGTTCTTTATCTTTAGAAGAAAATTCAACCAATTCTACTTTATCTATCGCTTCAATTTGCGTTTGTAACTCGGCTGCCTCTTCTTCCGTTGCTGTTAGCTCTATATAAGTTCTTATTTCAACATCTTTTTCAATTTCTGTTGCGACACTGTTTAAGTTCATCATCAGTACTAAGAAAACTCCAACAAGCACTAATGTCACGGTTACGGCGGAAATAGATGCAAAAGTCATCCAACCGTTTCTAGTTAAACTTTTAAAACTTTCTTTAAAATGACGAATGAGTGTTCTAGGCTTCATAACCGTAAACCCCCTTCGCTTCGTCACGGGCAATTTTTCCGTTTTCAATTGCGATAACACGCTTTTTGATTGTGTTTACAATTTCACGGTTATGGGTTGCCATAACGATTGTTGTGCCTTTTTCATTAATCTCTTCGAAGATGTTCATAATTTCCCACGATGTTTCTGGATCTAAGTTTCCGGTAGGCTCATCGGCAATCATCACTCTCGGGTTGTTTACAATGGAGCGGGCAATCGATACACGTTGCTGCTCTCCACCTGATAGTTCTGTTGGAAAATGACGTGCTTTATGTTTTAACTTAACTAAATCTAACACTTCCATAACCCGTTTTTTAATCACTTTTGGTGACTCTTCAATAACTTCCAACGCGAATGCAACGTTTTCGAATACCGTTAATTGATGTAGTAATTTATAATCTTGGAAAACAACTCCGATGTTTCGACGAAAAATCGGCACTTTACTTTCTTTAATTTTTGATAATTCAATTCCGTCAATTATAATGGATCCACTTGTCGGTTTTTCTTCTCGATGCATCATTTTAATGAACGTTGACTTACCAGCACCACTCGGCCCTACAACATAGACGAATTCGCCTTGATCAATTTTTATATTTATACCATTCACAGCTTGTACACCGTTCGGGTATTTTTTAAATACTTCTTTCATTTCAATCATGTATTAAATCACCTTTTTTGTTTGAAGTTTG
Source organism: Bacillus alkalisoli (assembly GCF_002797415.1). Classification (GTDB taxonomy): domain Bacteria; phylum Bacillota; class Bacilli; order Bacillales; family Bacillaceae_I; genus Bacillus_CD; species Bacillus_CD alkalisoli. The sequence goes on along the minus strand of NZ_KZ454944.1, from coordinate 641,729 downwards.
TCCATAAACTCAGAAGTTTCGACGTTAACTATTTAGTCTCTTAATCTATTAATCTATTCATGAATAATAGAACACACATGCATATCGTATGCATTGCGTTGTATGCGCAATCGTTGACTATTACATTATAACATCATTTTCCGACAAAATCAGAGTTTAAAATATTACAGTTTTATTTCAAAAGTTGTTGTAAAATAGGGAATAGAGGAGAATTTTGGAAGTTAGTAAGAGGTACCTCTGTATATATAATAGAAGGAAAAATATTACCTACGATTAATTCATGTATTTTTATGAGAAAATACTTGAATCAATTTCATAATTACTGTTCGTTTAGTGAAAAAAGAATGTTCCGTTTATTATAATTAAATAACGTTCGATATAACACGTAAATTATATAAAAGAATAGGTTTAATATTCGTTTAGTAATTGTACATTATGAAACTCACTCAATTAATAAATCAAAAAAGTTTTTATGAAAGATTAGACAAAAGCCCTACAGACTTTTCATCTGAAGGGCTTTTCATTTTTCTTATTGAATTACTAACACATCTGCTGCTGCAATAGCACGATCAAGGTTTCCTTTTTTAGAGAATACTGCCACACGGTAATTACCAGCTGGTAATACTGTTCCATCTACTAACGTACCATTCCAATCGTGGTAGTTATAACCTTTTCCAAGGTTGCTGTCATATAGACCTTCACCTAAATATGCTCCAATACCACCTGTTGATGTAGCTGCGAATACCCAAATCTCAAATTCGTCTGCTCCACCTGGTAAGTAAGAATAGAATTCGAACTCGTTGTTACCTAGTGGAGTAAACCCAAAGTGAGTCACACGTGGGTAGTCTGGCTCGCCTATGAATAGAATAGTAGGTACGTGTGTTGTTTTTCCACCTTCTGTTACAAGTAAGTTACCTTCATAGTAACCTGGTGATAATTTTCCAGCATCTACTTGAACACCAACATTTACTTTTTGAGATTTGCCAGGTTGAACGCGTACGTTGTTGCTTGTTGTCACCTTCACATGTTTGCCAACCTCGTTTTTGAATTCAAATTTCACATTGTATCGTTTTACTTTATCAGATAAGTTTTGAATTTCAAACTGATTACGTTGAACTTCTTTATCGTCTTCATTGGAGAACACTCCAAATGAATAACTGCCTGGTACTACTAACGTTTTTGCTTTTAATGCTTCTACTACACGGATTGATCCTGCACCTTGAGCGTTATGTGCGTACAATGCACCTGTCGCAGGATTCGTTAATTTTTCAGAAGTATTCATTAATGCTGATTTAACTTGGTATACATCCCAAGTTGGGTTAGCTTGTAAAATGACTGCTGCTGCGCCTGCAACGTGTGGAGCTGCCATACTTGTACCTTGTTTTGCACCGTAACCGTGTGGAGCATCTGGATTAAACGTCGGTACTGTACTTACGATGTTTACACCAGGAGCTGATACATCTGGCTTGATCATCCAAGTGTCTACAACGGGTCCACGAGAAGAGAAAGCTGCCATTGTTTCACCAACGCGTTGTGCGAATGCGATTTCGAAGCTAACTGTTACACCTTCTGCTCTAACTTTAGCTAATAACGCTTCGCCATCCGCTTGGTTAAGCATAACTGTAGGAACATCCATACCAGGGATTAATGGCATAACACCTGCTACGTTGTTATAAAGAACTGCACCAACAGCACCTGCTTTTTTCGCTTCTGTTGCTTTATCAACGAAAGGAATGCCTGCACCACGGCTAATTAATGCGATTTTACCTGTTAAATCTTTGCCAGCGAAGTCAGCAGGAGCACCGAAGCCTACATCAACTAATTCAAAATTTTGGCCATTAAGTGCTAATAGTTCTTCTTCTGATGGGAATCCTTGTACAGCTGATGAAGCGTAAGATACACCATCAGATGAAGTTGTTGTTGCTGTAAATACATTGTAAGGAAGTTGAGTTGCCCCTACAGAGATTGCTTCACGAGAAGTTCCTGGTGAACCAACTGTCCAGTTGTTCGGACCAGAGTTTCCGTTAGAAGTAACAGCTACTACTCCTTCAGCCATAGCCCAATCTAACGCGATAGATGTTGCCCAGTCTGGACTGTTTAATGTGTTACCTAAAGATAAGTTCATAACATGTGCACCGTCTAGTACAGCACGCTCAATACCCGCTACTACGTTTTCTGTTGTTCCGCTACCGCCTGGACCAAGTACGCGGTATGCTAGTAAAGTTGCATCAGGAGCAACACCATTAATTAATCCATTACCTGCAACTGTACCTGCAACATGAGTGCCATGTGTTGTTGCTCCCCCACGAGGATCTCCTGGGAACGTTTCTTGTGGATCATCGTTGTTATCAACGAAGTCCCATCCTTTGTAGTCGCCAAAGTTACCCGCTAAGTCAGGGTGAGTGTAATCAACACCAGTGTCGATAACTGCTACTTTAACACCTTCCCCAGTGAATCCTAAATCCCACGCTTCGTTTGATCCGATATGTGGAGCAGATTCTAACATAGCTGGGCTATAAGATTCTTCTGTTAAAAACTCTGTATTAGAGTCAACTGTATATTCTACGTTAGGATAAACAGCTTTTACTCCAGGAGTTGTTAATAGATTTGGAATTTCATTTGCTGGTAAGCTTAAAGAAAATCCAGAGAATACATGATCGTATTCACGATATACTTTAGAATTAGCAGTACGCGCTGCTACGTCTTTTTTCACTTTTTCACGTGCATTTTTCAACTTTTGTTTTGTTTGGCTTTTGCCAGTTTGTTTTGCTTCAACGATAGAAGGTTCTTGAATTTCAACGATTACGGAAGTTATGTCTGAAGATGTAAAGTCGTAGTCACCATAAATTTCTGCTAAATCTACTACATTTGTCGTGCGGTTTGGATTTGCTGATACGGTGGAAAATGTACTGAATACTAGTACAAGTGCTGAAAAAATTAGTAAGAATGACATTCTTTTTTTGCTTTTTGCTTTGTTCAATCTGTTCCACTCCCCTATGAGTTTTGTAGTTGTAGTTAAAAAGTACTATTCCGAATATTCTGTCTTTTTTGGTCGTGTCACCCCCGAAAAGTTTGACGATTTATGTACAAGTCAAATTATATTTTGAAAAAAAGTAATTTTCAATAAACTTTGTTGCAGTTTTGTGAAAATGATATTTTTGATTTAGTTATTTTACTATAATTTACATTTTAATTTATCTATTTAACTATGTGATTTTACTAGATTTTCAATTCACTTGTTACTAATTACCCGTTAGAGTATTATCGTGAATTTTGTAGGGAAATTTCTATTATTTTACGATTGTTTACCTTTGGACACATTCGTAGTAAATTATACACGTGAAAATTATACTACTATAAGAGAAAATACGGACTGAAACTTTTAGGATTCTTTTTCGTCTATATAGAAATAGGAGGGTGTTCATAATGAAATATATCGTTACTATTTTCATTGCTTTTATTATTTTAAGTGGATGCAGCAACTTTGACTCCGAACGTAATTCTTCATACGTAGTTTCCTATGCAGGAATTTTAGTTGTCGAAGGGAAAGATTACATATGGCAAGGTGAGGTATTAAACGACGAGTTTACGGCAGATGTGAAGATTGGCGAAGTGAAGAATAAAGTAAAAAAAGAAGTGAAACCAAAACAGAACTTTGAGTCGAATTATTTAGACGTTGGTGACAAGATATATGCTTCAAAGGAAGATAAAGATGTATTAATTGTGAAACTGTCAGACGGCACTGTAGTCTATATGACTGTATCTGGATATTATAACAACGGTTAAACAGGTACAAATAAAAAGCATAATGTAGGCCAAAGTTGCCACATTATGCTTTTTCTATTATTTTTGTTGAGCTAACCAATTGGCAACTAGCGTTGCGTCGTCACCTTTTAAGAATCCACCTTGCATCGATCCTTGACCATTAACGATGATGTTTTCGATTTCCTCAGCGCTGTATTTTGACCCAACTTGTGAAAGCTTTGGACCAAATCCACCATCTAAGTTACCGCCGTGACAAGATGCACAACTTTGTTTGTAAAGAGCTTCTGCTGCCGCAACATCTACTGTACCGTCTCCACCAGCTGCTGGTGCATCTGTTCCCGGTGCTGCATTGTTCGTTGTGTCTCCACCGCCGCCACAAGCTGCTAGTGCCACTATTCCACTACCTAATACGAGAGCTAATAAGTACTTCTTCATTTGGAAAGAATCCCCCTATCAGTTAAATGTAAAATATACCAACTTCAAGGATATTATACCCAACTTCATAGAAAATTACTCTCTTTTAAATCCTTCACCAAGTACTTCAGAAGCGTTCATAACGACGACAAATGCTTTATTGTCAATGCTTCGCACCACTTGTTTCAATTTTGTGAATTCCGTTTGATCAACTACACAAAGCAATATTGGACGTTCATCTTGCGTATAACCACCGTACGCAGCAAGTTTTGTTACTCCACGATCCACTTGCGTAAGGATAGCTTGACGAACTTCTTCCTCTTTATTCGTAATGATAAGCGCTGTTTTCGAATAGCCTAATCCTACTTGTACAAAGTCAATTGTTTTGCTTGTTACAAAAAGACCGATAAGTGCGTAAAGACCCAGTTCGATGTTGAAAACGATAGCTGCCGATATAACAATTAATCCATCAATAAGCGCCACACATGTACCGAGAGTTAGTCCTGTATATTTATGTATGATTTGCGCTGCAAGGTCTGTTCCACCTGTTGATGCACGACCTCGGAAAACAAGACCAAGTCCTAAACCAACTCCGATACCACCAAATAAACTACCTAAAAGTGGATCAAGTGTTGCCGGTTCGAGGTGGCTTGTCCAAAGTACAAATAGAGGAAGCATGATAGTTCCGACTAATGACTTAAAGCCGAACTGTTTTCCAAGCAGGAACACTCCGAGAATGAAAAGTGGGATGTTAAAGGAAAGTTGTACGTATCCCGGTTCCCAGCCAAGGATAGCTTCTGTAATCGTACTTATACCGCTTACTCCACCAGAAGCAACTCTGTTCGGAAGTAAGAATAAATTAAATGCTAATGCGACTATAGCCGATCCGATGATAACGTAAATATACTCTTTCACTTTATGAAAAAGTGGTTTCTCCTCTAACGCCGTCGGCTTTCTTCTTTTTTTCAATTTCTATTCCCCCAGACAATGTAGATTGTCGAATTTTATCACAAACAGAAAAAGTATAGCACGGTGCATGGTGCGTGTAAATATTGATAATGTAACGTGGTGAAGTGTTAAATTTACCTGATGTATATTTTTCATAGCATTTGTTATATGGGGGGGAATTATTACAGGGTGCTATGGCTATGTGATTGCTTTTACTATGTTGGTTTTGGTTTTAGTGTACGAATCATGTTTACTTTGGCTGATAAATTTAATTTTCGCCGATATACAGTTGTAATCGCCGATATTAATTTCTTTTCGCTGATTGGACATCAGCTTTCGCCGATTGAATCATGATTTTCGCCGAAAAGATGCTCATCTTCGCCGATTAACCCTCGATTTTCGCCGATAAAACAAATGAAGGTAGTCGTTTCCACTTCCAAAAACCATCATTATGATACAACACCTTCGCACTTCATTAAAAAACCAGTGATTTTCCGCGAAAATCACTGGTAACAAATCAAAAATATTAAATTTTCGAACGTAAATATGCATCAATGAACGAATCTAACTCGCCATCCATTACCGCATGAACGTTTCCAATCTCCGTGTTTGTGCGGTGATCTTTAACCATCGAGTATGGGTGGAAAACGTAAGAGCGAATTTGGCTTCCCCAGCCAATGTCCTTTTGCTCGCCACGAATTTCGTCAAGCTCAGCTTGTTGTTCTTCTAATTTTTTTTGATACAATTTCGCTTGTAACATTTTCATCGCACGATCACGGTTTTTAATTTGAGAACGCTCTGTTTGACATGTTACAACGACATTTGTAGGTAAATGCGTGATACGTACAGCGGAGTCAGTTGTGTTTATATGCTGACCACCAGCACCACTTGCACGATACGTATCAACTTTTAAATCTTCCGTACGAATATCAATTTCAATTTCATCATTGAACTCAGGCATAATATCACATGACACAAAAGAAGTATGGCGGCGGCCCGATGAGTCGAATGGAGAAATACGAACTAGTCGGTGAACGCCTTTTTCTGCTTTCAGATAACCATAAGCGTTATGACCTTTTATTAATAGCGTTACACTTTTAATCCCCGCTTCATCACCTGGTAAGTAATCAAGTGTTTCCACTTTGAACCCTTTTTTCTCGGCCCAGCGCGTGTACATACGAAGTAGCATAGAACCCCAGTCTTGAGACTCCGTACCACCTGCTCCAGGGTGCAACTCTAATAGGGCATTGTTTTTATCGTATGGCTCGCTTAATAACATTTGTAGCTCAAAGTCGTTGAATTGGGAAGTTAATTCTTTTAATTCCGACTCTAGTTCAGCCTGTAATTCATCGTCTTTTTCTTCTTTCACAAGTTCAAATGTTAAGTCTAAGTTTTCATGACTTTCGTTTAGGTCGTAAAATTGGTGTATTTGTCCTTTTAGTGCGTTTGTTTCGTTAATGACAGTTTGGGCTGCGTTTTGGTCGTTCCAAAATTCAGGGTGACTCATCATTTCGTCAAGCTCTGCGATACGTTTCTCTTTTACTTCTAAGTCAAAGAGACCCCCTAAAATTGTTTAATTGTTTGGCCAATTTTTCTAATTCATTGCGAATTTCTGCTAGTTCCATTTTTATTCCACCTTATATAATCTATTTACATATTATTTATAAATACCGCTGTTGATTGGAGCCCAAATCTCCGCTTTCCGCGGGCGGGCCGGGAGCCTCCTCGTCGCATCCGCGACTGCGGGGTCTCCCGCTCCCCGCTTCTCCCGCAGGAGTCTACGATTTGGTCTCCAATCAACAGCTAGATAGGTATCATTAAAATACAATAGACATAAGAAATAAATTCAGTTAAAAAGGTGAGGCCGCTTGTGCCCCACCGTTTTTATGATTATCTTTTACTTATTGTATAAAAGATAGTCGTTATCTTCCACAGCATTGTTTGAATTTTTTGCCGCTTCCGCAGATACATGGTTCGTTACGTCCTACGTCGATTGCTTTTTTCGTTGGGCGTTTTTTCGGTGCTTCTTCGCCAGCTTCAGCAGGACGAACTGCTTGCCCTTTGGCAACTTCTTGGCGCTCTAAGTTATTACGAATTTGCGCTTTCATGGTAAGCTTCGTTACATCTTCTTCTATCGCAGAAATCATGCTTTCAAACATCGCGAAACCTTCGAATTGGTATTCACGTAGCGGGTCAATTTGACCGTAAGCACGTAAATGGATACCTTGTCGGAGCTGATCCATTGCGTCAATATGGTCCATCCACTTCGAATCTACTGCACGAAGTACAACTACTTTTTCAAACTCACGCATTTGTTCTGGCGCAAGCTCTAGTTCTTTTTCGTTGTAACGGTCGATTACTTTTTTATAAATAATCTCAGACATTTCTTCTGGCTCTTTACCACGTAAGTCGTTTAACGTAACATCGCCTTCAAAAAGAACGTTCGCATCTAGGTAGTCAATGATACCTTGTAAGTTCCAATCTTCCGGAACTTCTGCTTTTGGTGTGTAAAGAGCAACATTGCGCTCCACTGTAGATTTCAACATACGCTCAACAATATGGCGTAAGTTTTCTGAAGTTAATACTTCTAGACGTTGCTTGTAAATAACTTCACGTTGTTGACGTAACACATCGTCATATTGTAAAAGTTGCTTACGTGCGTCATAGTTGTTACCTTCCACACGTTTTTGCGCAGATTCTACTGCTTTGGAAACCATTTTACTTTGGATTGGTTGGTCATCCGCCATTCCAAGTCGTTCCATCATCGCCTTCATATTATCAGAGCCAAATCGGCGCATTAGTTCATCTTCCATTGATAAGTAGAACTGCGTTACCCCTGGGTCACCTTGACGACCAGAACGTCCACGTAGCTGATTATCAATACGGCGAGATTCATGGCGCTCTGTACCGATAACAGCAAGTCCACCTGCTTCTTTTACACCTTCGCCAAGCTTAATATCTGTACCACGACCGGCCATATTTGTTGCGATCGTAACCGCACCTTTTTGACCTGCATCTAAAATAATGTCAGCCTCACGTTCGTGGTTTTTCGCATTTAATACATTATGTTTAATTCCGCGCTTTGTTAATAAGCGAGAAATATATTCAGATGTTTCGATTGCAACTGTACCGACTAATACTGGTTGGCCGTTTTTGTTACGCTCGGCAATGTCGTTTGCAACCGCGTTAAATTTACCTTCAATTGTACTGTAAATTAAATCGGCACGATCATCACGGGCAACTGGCACGTTTGTTGGGATAACAATAACGTTCATGTTGTAAATGTTGCGGAACTCTTCTTCCTCTGTTTTAGCTGTACCAGTCATACCAGCTAATTTTTCATACATACGGAAGTAGTTCTGGAACGTAATCGTTGCAAGTGTCATACTCTCGTTTTGAATTTCTAAGCCTTCTTTTGCTTCGATTGCTTGATGAAGTCCATCCGAGTAGCGACGACCTTTCATTAAACGGCCTGTAAATTGGTCAACGATAACGATCTCGCCGTCTTCCACAACGTAATCCACGTCATTGTGCATCGTAACGTGTGCACGTAGAGCTTGGTTAATATGGTGGTTTAACGCAACATGAGTAATATCGAATAGATTTTCAATGTTGAACGCTTTTTCCGCTTTTGTAATACCTTCTTCTGTTAGCTGAACACCTTTTGTTTTTTCATCGTACGTGTAATCTTCGTCACGTTTCATGTGACGTACGAACCCGTTCGCTTGAACGTAGAGGGATGCAGATTTTTTCGCACTTCCAGAAATAATTAACGGTGTACGCGCTTCATCGATTAAAATGGAGTCAACCTCATCAATTACAGCAAAATATAACGGACGCTGAACCATTTGCTCTTTGTAAAGCACCATGTTATCACGTAAGTAATCGAATCCGAACTCGTTGTTCGTACCGTATGTAATGTCGGCTTTGTAAGCTTCTATTTTTTCTTCACGGGATAATGCGTTTAAATTTAAACCAACTGTAAGGCCGAGGAAGTTGTATAGCTTGCCCATTTCCTCTGCGTCACGATTTGCTAGGTATTCGTTGACTGTAACAACGTGTACGCCTTTACCAGTAATCGCATTTAAATAAACAGGAAGTGTCGCTGTTAACGTTTTACCTTCCCCTGTTTTCATCTCGGAAATGTTACCTTCGTGAAGGGACACGCCCCCCATTAACTGCACTTTGTACGGATATAAACCAAGCACACGGCGAGATGCTTCACGTACTACAGCGAATGCTTCCACAAGCATGCTATCAACGTCTTCCCCTTTTTGAAAACGCTCCTGAAATTCAGCTGTTTTCGCTTTTAGCTGGTCATCTGATAATTTTTCCATATCAGAAGCTAATGAATCTATTTGGTCAGCTAACTTCTCTGCTTTCTTTAGCTGACGTTTGTTCGGATCAAATACTTTATTTAATAACCCTAGCATATGAACGCCCCTCTTTTTATCTTTTAATTAGGCTCTGTTAAAGACCGCTCTTGATTTCCGCGCAAGTCTTCGCTTTCCGCGGGCGGGCCGGGAGCCTCCTCGCTTCTCCCGCAGGACAAGGAATGCTACGGGAGCTGTGCATCGCACGAAGAAAATGCGATAGCATTTTCGAGGAGTCTACGACTTGCGCGGAAATCAACCGCTAGAAAGGTATGAAAATCAACACTAACCTTTAACATAGCCTTTAATTAAGAATTGTTTAATAAATAAGTTCCATATAAAAAGGAAAGTTCCTTTTATTTTCAAGATTTTTATGTATTTTTACTATTTTATCATTTTAACACTTATCCGCTAACGGGACAACTTTGTTACAAGATTGTTACTGGTGCCAGGCACTTGTCGAAATGTATTACAAAACGATTACAAGTGCCAGGCACCACCCGAAGTTTGTCGAATTATTTGGTCTTTTGTATTAATAATTAATTTACTACGCCGATATAGTTTTTGTCTGATATTTTTATTGAACAGCAGGGGGCTATTATAAACATGAGCAATTTTCTAAAAGGTGTTGTAAAACAGCAACAACCAAACAAACATAGCACACTTAAAAGTACTACAAAAAGTAATTGGTGGACTAACTTAAGGGTAGGCAGTAAGTATTTAGTTGTAATGGGGATTATTTCTACGTTATTCATCATTACCGCATGTATAGTATTTATCCAACTAGCCAAAATTCATAGCAATGTAACGGAAATGGACAACCGTAGCGAAGAGTCAATTAGGCTAACTGAGATGGGTTCTATTTTCCGCGCTAAATCTATCCAAGGATATGACTATCAATTTTCACCAGAGGAACAAGTGTTACAACAATTCGAGGAAAACGCGGATAAGCTAGACTCATTCGAAGAATACCTAGAACCATTCATGAGTACAGATCAAGAAAAAGAACTTTTTTCCAGATTATTATTAATCGACGAGAGATTAAACACGCTGTTTTTCGACATGCTCGTTCCATTTGTAGATCAAAATGATGAGCACATCGTCATGACAACGCTTCGTCAATTTGACGTTTTACGTATTGAGTATATTTCAACTTTATATGAACTACGTGGCATGTTGGAGGAAGAGAGGCAAGCAGCAACGGAAAACACTTTTGCTCAACTGGCATATAGTTCACTCGTTCTTATCATTGCATTTATCGTTACGATTACTATTGGAGTTTCAATTATCCTAATCATTAATAGATTAATTAGAACGAATTTAACAAAAGTTGTAGAACAAGCTAACTTCATTTCAGATGGAGATTTAAGTCACGATAATCTTGCTTATAGTAGCAAAGATGAAATCGGTCAATTAAGTGTTGCCATTAACGGCATGAAAGAGCGGCTATCTCATATGGTTGCAGAAATTCAACAAGTATCCGATACCGTATCCAACCAAAGTGAGGAACTAATGCAGTCTTCTAGTGAAGTACAATCTGGTGGAGAGCAAATTGCGGCAACGATGCAACAGCTGTCTGCTGGCGCCGACCAACAAGCAAACTCCGCATCAGACGTAAATGTACAGATGGAAGATTTCGTTCATTCTATCGAAGAAACAAATGAACACGGAATCGAGGTATTACAAACGTCAAATTCTGTATTAACTAGCACTGAGGCTGGAAGTAAACTAATGGATCGTTCCGTTCACGAAATGAAGCAAATTTTTACAAATGTACAACAATCCGTTTATAAAATTGAGGGGTTAGAAAAGCAGTCGAAGGAAATTTCTTCTTTAGTAGAAGTGATTCAAGGCATTGCTTCTCAAACAAACTTGCTCGCACTAAACGCAGCGATTGAAGCAGCTAGAGCCGGAGAAAGTGGCCGAGGATTTGCGGTAGTTGCCGAAGAAGTACGCAAACTTGCCGAAGAAGTTTCGCGCTCACTTGTGGACATTACATCGATTGTTAGTGGCATCCAAAAAGAATCTCAAGATATTTCGTTATCGTTAAGAGACAGTTTTGAATTAGTTGAAGATGGAACGAACACGGTTCAACAAACAGGAGAGACATTCGTACAGATTAGTACAGAAATTAATAAGATGTCTCAAAAAATAAAAGTCATGACAAGTAACTTGTCGAGAGTTACTGATTCATCAAAGGAAATAAACATCTTAATAGAGAATATTGCTTCTGTTACAGAGGAATCTGCAGCTGGAATTGAGCAAACAGCCGCTACGGTTCAACAATCCAATAGCTCGGTCGAGGAGATTTCCAAAAATTCTGCTCACCTAGCTGAATCTGCTGAGACGTTAAATCAGTTGGTTAGGAAGTTTAAAATATAGACTATCTTAAGTTGTTTGTTTTAAAGTGCTAACCGTTGCTGTTCGCTGTAGATGCTCGCTTTCCGCGGGTGGTCTCGGGAGCCTCCTCGTCGCTCATGGCAACTGCGGGGTCTCCCTTGACACACTTCTCCCGCAGGAGTTCACATCTACAGCGAACAGCAACTTTAATGGTTATAATAACCAAGATTTCACCTTACCATTTCAAAACTTCTCCATGCATTCTTTTGGGTAACAGTGGATTATGATCCATCCTAGCTATTGTTTATATTGCCTTTAAACATAGAAAAGCATCGGGTTCCCGTATCGAAACCCGATGCTTTTTTTTACCTTAATGTGCTTCAATTAATCCATACTTTCCATCTTGACGCTTATACACAACATTCGTTTCGTTTGTAGCTGCATTTAAGAATACGAAGAAGTTATGGCCAAGCATGTTCATTTGGAGAATTGCTTCTTCGCTATCCATTGGTTTTAGGTTGTAACGTTTCGTACGAACTAGATCGAAGTCTTCGTCGTCTTCCACCGCTACTGATACTGCTTCTACAGCATCGTTAAACATATATTTAGGTGTACCTTTATCGCGCATTTTACGGTTTACTTTCGTTTTATGTTTACGAATTTGTCGCTCTAATTTATCAACAACTAAGTCAATCGCTGCATATAAGTCACTGTGGCTTTCCTCTGCACGTAGTACTAACCCAGTCATTGGAATCGTTACTTCAATTTTTTGGTCATTGTTAATTACTTTCACATTCACTTTGCACTCGACATTTTCTGTAGAATCAAAATAGCGCTCAATTTTTCCAATTTTCGTTTCTACATACTCTCTGATCGCTGGAGTTACCTCAATGTTTTCACCGCGTACGTTGTACTTCATAAACGAACTCCTCCTTTGAATACTGATAGGTCTAATGGCCCACAACCTACCTGCATGTAACTTATAACGAAGTTTCTCTCGTGTGTGACGAGAACTACTTCTTACCTTTATTATAAAGGCTATGTATACATATTTCTACAATACCCTACATGATTCCTTCCAAAACGTAAAAGAATTTTTAATTTTTTGTGAACTTTGAATAGGTCGTGAACATATTGGGTATTGGGGTAAATTAAATATATGCTTAGTAGGGTTAAAACTTGCTATATTATTAAAAGTATAGGGTACTAACTATTGATGTGCGCTACAGGTGCTCGCTTTCCGCGGGTGGTCTCGGGAGCCTCCTGGGCGCAAGCGCCTGTGGGGTCTCCCTTGACGCACTTTCCCCGCAGGACAAGGAAGGCTACGACAGCGATACATCGCACGAAGAAAATGCGGATGCATTTTCGAGGAGTCTCCCACCTGTAGCGCACATCAATTGTTTCTTCTATGAAGCTAACCTGTATTTCTATTACAGCCCACCTTATTTAATATTCACCTATAGGAGTTAAAACATACACAAAAAACCTCCCATTTTCTCAGGAGGTTTTCGTTTTAGTGCACAATGTATTTTATTAGTTGCTCTTCGACGCCGATTTTCCACGCTTCAAAAGCAGGAGCGACGTGGTGTTGGATGGTTTCTTTTCTTAGGAAGGAGATATCAAACACGTCGTTTAGGCGATCTAGCTCGTCTAGGAAGCTTTCAAACTGATTGAATGCTCGCACTTTTTCAGGAGCTTCTGAGAAGATACGCTTTAAATGTTCATTCGCTTCCGCTATTTTCGCAATTGCCATTAAACTTTCTTGTATCACCTTCTGCTCCACTTTCCCATCCTCATTAAACCGGTCGGAACTCAAGTATTGCATTGCTTCTTCCACAACTTCTACTAACTCATAGTAATGTTTAATAACGTTAAATTGCTCTTCCTTTATTGTTACCATTTACATCACCTAACTCACTCGCTTTTAAATGCTAGCTTCGCTTATCGTAATACATCCCATCAGAACTTATATTTTGATTAGAGCTAGCATAACCTTTTGTCGTTTTCTTCGATTTTTGAATTTTTATTAATTCGTTTTTAGAATCTATTTTTTTAGCTAACAATAGTTCTTTAATTTTTTCATCAAGAGGAATGATTGCTTTACCAATGGATTTTTCCTCATCTGTATAAGGCGGAACAATCCCCTTCAACTGTCTTTCTCTTGCTACTAAAAAATCATTTAATTTTGTTACATTTTCTTCTTCAAGCATATCCTCTTTTTCTAAATGATGAAAAAGCGCTTCTGTAACCTTTTGATAAACTAAAAGCCGGTTCATCAAACTTTGCCGCCTTGGCCATATTGTTGCTCTCGATTTATTTGAATGACTTGCTTCCACGTATCTCTTAATTCTACTAATAAACCTTCTACTTCGTCTAATATCTCGACCTTATTACTAGTATTCGCTTCTACTAGTCTTCTGTTCATATAATCGTACATTGCCATTAATGATTTAGAAATTTCCACATCCATATTTAACGTTACCATAAACTCACGAATGATTGCTTGTGCTTTCATGAGCTGTGTATGTTTTTCTGAGATGTTCTTCTCTGTCATCGCTTGTTTAGCTAACTTAATGTTTTTAATTGCCCCATTATAGAGCATCATTGTTAGATCTCCTGGTGATGCCGTTGAAACACTATTTTCTTGATATGTTTTGTATGGATTTCTCATAGCCATTATCATATCCCTTTCTATGACATAAATTGTGAGTATAGATAATTCGCTTGGCTGTTCATTTGCCCTAATGCTTTTTCCATTGCTGTAAACTGACTCCAATATCGGTTTTCAATTCCAGCCAACCTTCTCTCAAAGTCAGTAATTCTTCTTTCTACATCAATTAATTCTCGACCAAGAGAAAATTGTTGATTTGTTCTATATTGATTTCCTGCGCGCGTTTCAATGCTTCGAATCGTATTGTTCGCAATTTCTCTCGTTTTATGAGCAATACCTTCTCCAGCATTATTGAATAGCTGCATGACGGCATTCGGGTTATCCGCTAATGCTTGTCGTAATTTTGCTTCATCGACTACTAATTTACCATTTTCACGAAAGTCACGGCTAGTCGTAATACCTATTTTCGCTAATTGGTTATAAGCTGTATCCACACCAGAAACGGTGTTATATACACTTCTTCTTAATTGATCGAGAGCAGAACGCAATGTAGAGTCACCTTGTAGTAGACCACTTCTCGCTTTTTCTTCCCAAAGTTCTACTTCCTTGTCACTTAACTCTCTTTTTTGTTCATCAGTTAACGGCGGGAAGCCTCTATTTTTACGTTCATTTATTTTACCATTAATCGTTTCGATTAATTGATTGTAACTATTTACAAAGCTCATTACTTCTTCTAATGCTTTATCGTTATTTGCATTAACCGTTAAATTAACAGTCTCCTCAGTGTTACTCTTTAAAGAAATGGTCATCCCATTCATCGAAAGGGTATTTCCTTTTTGCTCCGTGTATAGACCATTAATATTGAAACTTGCATTGGATCCAATTGATTCGTTTGCAGAGTCTAGCTTTAACACATCTGTTAAGAAACTCCCGGATAATTCCATACCCGGATTCCCATCCCCTAAGTTTCCTGTTTCTTTCCTCGTAAGCATCACCTTATCGGAAAATTCGTGATAGAACGCCGTAATACCAGCAGAAGAGTTGTTAATTTCTGATAACACTTGGTTTAACGTCGCGGTTGCGTCCAATTTAATGGGATCAGGATTAATTTCATTTCCTTGGGCATCATATGTTTTTAACGAAAATGTAATGATATGATGGTCAAACGTAAAATCACCTTGAATCGTGTCGCCCTTTTGTAATGCAGAACCGAAAATCATTTCACCTGTATCTCTATTAACATAGACAGACCCTGTATCTCCTTCTACTAAAGGCTCATACTTTACATTAAATGTTTTAACTCCTTCTTCACCATCTCTAACCGTAATAACATTCTCAGAAAGTT
This sequence comes from Bacillus alkalisoli, assembly GCF_002797415.1. Classification (GTDB taxonomy): domain Bacteria; phylum Bacillota; class Bacilli; order Bacillales; family Bacillaceae_I; genus Bacillus_CD; species Bacillus_CD alkalisoli. Next base: position 625,933 of record NZ_KZ454944.1, on the reverse strand, counting down.
CTCCTGCAATGGCACCTTTTGCTAATCGGAAACTTGTTCCATCTGCACCTACCTTTATTTCTGCTTGTGGATGATTAGCTGTAGTGCTTTTAAAGGAAGGATCTAGCTTATCGCGTTGGCTCCATAAGCTTTGTGTAGGATTTATCGATCCACTACTAGATATCTTACTATCACTTAAATTTGTCGCTGCTTTAGCTAAGGTCACATTTGATAACGTATATGATCCTAACGCAGCACCTGAAGACGCCGTTGCAGTTGCTACATTATTATTAGAGGAAGTTACTGTTTTGGCACCTAAAGATGTTGTTCTTGTTAGATTGGTAGAAACATCACGAAAGCTTGCAAGCATCGTATTCATCTCACGATACGCATCACGTTGCCATTCTAACGTTGTTCTTCTTTGATAAAATCGATCCAATGGCATGCGTTCTGCTTTCATCAAATCTTTTACCATTTGATCTATGTCCATCCCACTGTTAAATCCACTAATTCTCACTATATCTCCCCCCTATATTTTTTGGTCAACAAACAATCCCATAAACTTCGCCATCTCTGCGTACATGTCGAGAAGTTTCTTTGGCGGGATTTCTTTCACAACTTCCTTCGTTTCTTGATCGATGATTGCTACATAATATTCATTCAGTTCTTCATGAAATGAAAACTGTACATTTGTATTCAAAGGTTGTAAAAATTGGTTCATGCTTTTCACAACATGCTCTACCTTACTTTGCTCTTCTTGTGTCACTGGCTGTTTCTCTATTGTAGAAGTAGAATTGATAGAAGTAGTTGAAATATTACTTGAAAGAAAACTTGTTAAAGTAGAAGAAGAAATCTCCATCATCATCCCCGCTTTCTAGTATCAGAGGTATTCTTCTTTTTATATCGACAACTTCCAGCAATTCTTTAATAAAAAGAGAGGACCATATGGCCCCCTCAATATAAACTATTCAAAAATGTTTATTTTTTTCCTTGAACCTTAACCGTCGTGTACCCTACAACTAGTTGGCCATCAACATAACCTCTAAATTGTAATGTTTGTTCATGTTGTCCCCAATCTAGGTCGCTACGGTTAAATTTGAATTGTCCTAATCTTGCTTGTTGTTTGTATCCATTGTTTGTACTTAAAGCCTGTACACCATTTAGTGTAATAGTATCTAAGTCAAAGCCATTGCTATTAAATTTACTTGGTAAAGTTACTTTTACAGTAAATACCCCTGTATTTGGTGTGATGACTTTTGGAAGAACTTCAAAATCTGCTAGAGGAATGTAAACAACAAAAGTCTTTTCTAACTTCGTTACTAACCCTGCATGATTTATAACTTCTAACTGAATTGTATATTTACCTGGCTTATCTAAAACTAGCTTATTGCCAAGTTGATACACTTTTCCATTAACTAATAATGATTCTTGTCTAATTCCAGAAAGTGAATCAGTAGCATGATAAAACAAATCTAATTCAGTGTCTAATTCATATTCATCTGCATACTCCCATGTTGCAACAGGTGCAGACTTGTCTATTTTTACAAATTCAGTAATTATGCGTTCCATGTTTCCTGCATTATCTATGCTATAATATGTTACTTCATAAATCCCTTCTTCTTCAAAAGTGAAGCTTGTACCTGACACGTATGGTGAACCATTAATAGAATAGTAGGTTTCCGATACGCCGCTATGAATATCCGTTGCGTATAATTCCATCTCGAATGTTTCTGTTAACCATTCGTTCACGATATTCGATGATGTTTCTGGAGCGGTCTTGTCTATTTTCACATGCTCCTTTTTTAATCGCTCAGTGTTCCCTGCATGATCTTTACTAAAGTACGTTACTTCAAATACCCCTTCTTTTTCAAAAGTGAAGCTAGTGCCTTGAGTAAATAATGAACCATTGATAGAGAAATAGGTTTCAAATACACCGCTATTGTTGTCAACAAATTGCAATTCCATCTTAAATGTCTCTGTTAGCCATTCGTTACCAATATTCGATGATGTCTCTGGTGCAGTCTTGTCAATTCTCACAAACTCCGTATTTATTCGTTCTATGTTCCCCGCAATATCTTTACTGAAATATGTTACTTCATATATACCGTCTTCTTCAAAAGTGAAGCTTGTACCTTGTATATATGGTGAACCATTGATAGAAAAATAAGTTTCAGATACTCCGCTATGATTGTCTACTGCTAGTAGTTCCAACTCGAAATCTTCTGTTAACCATTCTGTTACTATATTCGATGTTGTCACAGGAGCTGTTTTGTCTATTTTAACAAGTTCCATTTTTATTTCTTCTACATTACCAGCATGGTCCACACTATAATATTTCACTTCATAAATACCATCTTCTGAAAGGGTGAAGCTTGTCCCCTCTATGAAGTTTTCATTGTTAATCGCATAATACGTTTTAGCTATTCCACTGCTTGCATCTGTAGGAACTAACTCGACAACAAAAGCAGTGTTTAACCAATCTTGATTCATATTAGAAGTTGTTGTCGGTAGCGTTTTATCTATTTTCACTTTGAATGTTTTTATGTTTTCTTTATTCCCTACTTTATCAACGGAATAATAGGCAATGTTGTGAACACCTTCTGATTCAACGGTAAACGTTGTTCCTGCCACAAAACCAGCATCATTTATAGAATAAAACGTGTTCGCAACTCCTGTTTCGTTGTCTGTAGCTGTTAAAGTAACTGTCACCTTATCATTTGTCCAATTTTCTGGTGCATGAATAGTTGTTACTGGAGGTTCTGTATCAACGATTAGTTTTGCTAACACATTATTGGACGGATCTGATTCTCCGAAAGAATTACTATATGCTGTGACAACATATTCATGGTTAGCATAAGACATATTCGTAATCGTATAGGATAAGTTGTTTACCTTTTCGGCTACTAAGACAAGTTCGCCGTCTAATAATTCATAAATATTGTACCCATTTGCATACGTTACAAAGTTCCAAGATATTCTTGCACTAGTATCACTTAACAACACTAGATTAGCTGTTGGAGCCTGCATCACAGGATAAACAATTGTCTCTGTTATGAGATTAGATGGGGCCGATTCTCCAAATCTAGTATGATAAGACGTTACCTCAAAGGAATGTGTCTCTTCTGTTAAGTTATGGACAGTAAAGTTACGCGCTGTACCTTTATATAATAATTCTCTAGTATCGTTTGTTACTTTATATACTCTATATTCAGTAGCCCAACTCGCTATTGGCCAAGTAAAAGTAATGTTGTTCGCATTAAATACAGTTCCCGTAACTTGTGGTGATTGAACTACTGGCCAAACTAATGTAAATGGCAATAAGCTTCCTTCGGGTGATTCATCAAAGCGGTTGCTAAAAGAGTGAACGACATACTGATAATCTCCTTCAGGCATGTTAGCAAAAGTTACCGAAGTCCCTGTTACTGTTCTTTGTAAAACTAGTTTACTATCAATTAATTGATAAATATGATAGTTCGTTGCATAGTCCGCTCTATTCCATCTTAAAACGATGTCATTCCCGTTGTTAATACTATAGGTTACATTTTCAGGTGCTTGCATTGTTGGATGAATTAACTCAAATGAAATCTGAGTACCTTCTGGCGATTCTCCAAATCGTGAACTATAGGAATGAACAACATATTCATAGTTCCCTTCCGGCATATTAACAAAAGTTACTGCTGTGCCAGTTAACGTCCTTTGTAATACAAGCTCTTCACCTATTACTTGATACACATAATAATTTGTCGCAAATTGTGCGCTATTCCAACGTAGTACAATATCGTTTCCATTGTTCATACTGTACGTTAAGTTAATTGGTGCTTGCATTGATGGATGAACAAGTTCTAGGGTCACTTCGCTTCCTTCCATAGATTCACCAAAACGTGAACTATAAGCATGTACGATATACTCATGCTCTCCTTCTAGCATATTACTAAACGTGGTAGAAGTACTTGTCACCGTTCTTTCCAACTTTAACTCTCCGTCGATATATTGATACACTTTGTAACTATTCGCAAATAAAGAGGCATCCCACTTTAGTGCAACGTCATTGCCATTATTAATTGTGTACGTGAAATTTTGAGGTTTTTGCATTTCAGGAAAAATAATAGACTCGGAAACTTCACTACCTTCGATTGATTCGCCAAATCGATTACTTACAGAATGGACAACATAATGACGTTCCCCTTCTGCTACATTTGTTAGAGTAGTAGACAAGGAAGTTATCGTTCTTCTCCACTCTTTTTTGCCGTCAACTAGTTCATATACGTTATAACTATTAGCAAAAGGAACGGATCCCCAATTTATAACTACATCATTGCCATTTTGGACTCTGGATGTGATATTCTTTGGTGCTTCCATTACGGGATGTACTAACGTAATTAATTGTTTTGCTCCTTCTGGTGATTCTCCCAATAAATTGGAAACAGAATGAACAACAAAATGATACTCTCCCTCTGGTAAGTTAGAAAACGTAACAGCTGTACCAGTAACCGAGGTTTTCAATACTCTTTCTCCATCCATCACTTCGTATATATGATATCTGTTCGCATATTGAACACTATTCCAAGCTAATCGAATATCATTTCCATTATTTACGGTAGAAGTAACCGTCGGTGGTTGCATCGTTTGCCCGTTTAAAGTTACTTTAAGTTGCGTTCCTTCCGGTGACTCACCAAAACGATTAGAATATGTGTGAACAATATACGTGTACTCACCTGGTGCCATATTAGAATACGTTACACTTCTTCCAGTAGTCGTACTTCTCAATACTTTTTGACCATCTACTAATTGGTAAACTCGATAATTTGTTGCAAAAGTTGCTGCGTCCCAGTTCAGCGAGAAACTTGTTGCATGATTAATAGATTGAATTAAATTACTAGGAGGTAGCACAACTGGATGTACTAAATCGATAGATAGTTTACTACTTTCATTTGACTCACCATACTTGGTAGAAAAAGAATGAACTTCAAAAGAATACTCCCCTTCTGCCATATTCGAATACGTAACACTTGTGCCTGAAACTTTACTTCTCAACGATTTTTCTCCATTGATAACTTGGTACACTTTGTAATTATTAGTGTTAGGTGTGCTATTCCAACTTAAAGAAATATCATTTCCATTATTAATTTTATACGCAAAGTTAGTCGGAGCCTTCATCGTAACAGCTTCTACAGTCAGAGAAACGCTACTTGCTTCAGTGGACTCACCAAAACGATCACTATTTGCATGCACTTCGTATACATAATCTCCACCAGGCAAGTTCGTATACGTAATAGATGTACCTGTCACTGTGCTAATTAAAGTTTTTTCACTATTTTTCACTTGATAAACCTTATAATTCGTAGCATACGGTACGGCAGTCCAGGTCAATACAACATCGTTAAGATTTTGTATTCTATAAGTAAAGTTACTAGGGGCTGTCATTGTTATATCAGATACTTCAGCCGTAATTTGACTGCCACTTACCGATTCTCCAAATCTATCACTAGTAGAATGAACTTCATAAATGTATTGTCCAACATTCATATTTGGTAAGGTTAGCTTTGTATCGCTTATTGTATGAATTAATGTTTTACCTTCATTTGTTACCTGATACACATTATATTGAATAGCATACGGAACTGCATCCCACTTTAATGTAATATCATTTCCATTATTTAACGTATAAGCAGCATTGTTTGGTGCTGTCATTGTAGGGAAAACAACTTCTACTTGTACCGGGCTAGATTGATCAGATTCCCCATACAATGCATTCTTTGCAGATACAGCAAAGGAATAATTCCCTTCTGTTACGTTTTCCAATGTGTATGTACTGGAAGATACAGTTGAAATTACTTCCCCCACACCATCATCATTGATTTTGTGTACTTGATAACTTTCTACATAAGAAGATGCAGGCCAGTTCAACACGATATCGTTCCCATTTTGAACTACACTAGTAACAGTAGCTGGCGCTTCCATAATTGGATACTCTATGTTAACAGAAACCGGTGCACTTGGACCTGACTCCCAATCCCCAACAAGTGTAGAGACTACATATTGATAGGAACCTTCAGCTAAGCCCTTTACAGAATAACTAGTTGTCGTGCTTTTTCCATGAAAAATAATCTGACCCTCTGTAATTTCATAAATATTGTACCCTGTTGCACCATGGACTTGTCCCCAAGTCAGCTGAATATCATCTGGTGTAACCTTTTGAACTGCAAGATTACTAGGAGGTAACATCGAGCTAGTATTCGCTAGTGCACTTACAACCGGTAACAAAACTTGTGACAAAATAAGAAATATAGCAAGAATTGTAACTTTTTTAAAAAACCTTTCCATACTTAAGTTCCACCTTTCGGATTTTTGCCCAAATAAAAAAGAACCTTAACAAGGTTCATAGAATAGGACTATGATCCCTTGTGGCAACCGGCTACCATCTACGTATAAAAACTCGTAGAACAGGCCCTTGGCTTTGCGTCTCATAGTTTCCTATGATTTGCCTTTTTCACTTGGAAAATATTAATAGTTATATTACTAGGATAATAGGAAAATAGGCGGTTGTTAATAGTCTATAATTACTAATAAACTATTAACACAAAATTAGTTAATAATACCTATATTTATTATAATAACAGAAACCCTCGTAATATCATCCAAACACTGATAACGATAGTTTAAATTTTTTCTTATTCTACTCTTACATAAATCAAATAATTTTTCCACTATATAAAAAAAGACCCTAGCATAACTAGAGTCTTCATTACGTTAAATATAAAATTAACGAAGTAATTGTAATACAGCTTGTGGCTGTTGGTTAGCTTGAGCAAGCATTGCTTGAGAAGCTTGGTTAAGGATGTTAGAACGTGTAAACTCCATCATTTCCTTAGCCATGTCTACGTCACGAATACGTGATTCAGCAGCAGTTAAATTTTCCGAAGAATTATCTAGATTTTTAATCGTGTGCTCTAGGCGATTTTGAACTGCACCTAACGCTGCACGATTATCTGACACAAGACCAATTCCAACATCAACCTGACCTAGAAACGTCTGAGCAGTGGCTCTATCTGTAACAGCCGGAGTACCTACTGTTAATGTAGTTATATCAGCAGCAGCAACAGTAATTGTCATACTTTCAGTATTAGCACCGATAGCGATTTCATGAGTAGTACCACCACTAACTAATAAATCCTTACCATTAAATTTAGTATTAGTTGATATGTTAGTTATCTCTTCAGATAATGCAACTAGTTCCTTATTGATTTGAGTAATATCATCAGATTCATAAGTCTCACTTGAAGCCTGAACTGCTAATTCTCTCATTCTTTGAAGGATAGCATGAGTTTCATTTAATGCACCTTCAGCTGTTTGAATTAGTGAAATTCCATCCTGAGAGTTACGAGATGCTTGTTCTAATCCACGAACTTGTCCACGCATTTTTTCAGAAATTGCTAGACCTGCTGCATCGTCACCTGCACGGTTAATACGAAGACCAGAAGATAACTTCTCCATAGCTTTACCTGCTGAATTAGTATTCATTCCCATCTGACGGTGAGAGTTCATTGCATTAAGATTGTTATTGATAATCATAATAGTTTTCCTCCTTGAATTTTCGTTCCACATCCATGTGGTTTTTTTCAAAAGTTTTTCGTCGGCCGACTTAGGACTTTTGTTTTACATTTTTTATATCGACATGTTTTTATAAAACTTTACATATTATTTTAATTTTTTTATATCTATTTTTTTAAAAGATGCATTTTTGTTTTCTTCTTGAATTGCATCTAATACCTCTTTCCGAAAAATGTCGATCTCTTTTGGAGCTTTGATCCCTACTTTTACTTGTTCGCCTTCTATGCTTTGGATAGTGATTTCAATGTTCCCGTTGACGATTATTGTTTCGTTTTGCTTTCGAGATAGTACTAGCATTATTTTTCCTCCTTTATTAAAACAGGTAGGAGGTGTTTAGTACGATAGCTATTGTTGTTAATAATAATTTGCTTTGCTAATTTATTTTCTTTATTAATAATTATTGGTCCTTGTAAGTTAGCAGTTGTTTCCTCAAATGGTTCAGCCACTGTTAATATAATAAATAATTCTATAGTGGTTTTTTCATTTATATCTAACACCTGTTTTACGGTATCCTCTAGTTTGAATTCGTAGTCTGGGAAAAATAAAAACGGATTAGTAACAATAAATGCTAAGTTCTCATCTTGAATACTTTGTAAAGCATAGTAAGTTTCATCCTCTGTAACAGCTATAAGGATAAATTCTTTTTCTTCATCAAACCCAGGTATTCCGTTTTGAAAGGTAATTATATCCTTTTTTTTAATTGTAACTTCTCCGTGGTAGCAAGTTGAGATATTCATTGATCATCCGTCCTTTATATCGTTATATTTCAAAATCTATAGTTATAGAGTTATATTGTTGAACCGTCGTTGTGAGGTCTCCAGGTTTATAGGTAATATTTACTTTATTAGAATGACTGTTGATGGTTGGTTTATTCACTCTAGCATCAATTTGTAATTGACTCGGTTCATAATTAATCTTCACACTAAAATGAGCAGGAATAAATCCAATATTAAATTCATGCATTTTTGGCATGCCATTTCTTTCGCTAACAGCTACTATCGCATCATGCTTTGTCTCAATTTTCATTAGCTCATCACCATCTTCAGACATTCGTGCCATTCCTTCTAGAACACTCTGCTTTCCCATATCTGCGTCTTCTTCTACAACTCTAAAGATATGCTTTAAATTCATATCTTCCCATGCTTGCGTTTGATCAATGGTAAGTTTGCTTGGCGTTGTCTGCATAGTTACTTCAGCTTGCGGTTGTTGAATATCAATAGTAGCTGGAGGTTGTTCTATTTCTAGTGAATGCCAAGTACTAGAAGACTCAATTATCATCGGTTTCGTTTCTATCGAGAGTTGTGGTAGTCTCATAAATCCTCCTATAAAGAAAGCTACCTACAATAGTAGATAGCTTTATCTTAAAAAGTCTAATAAAGAAGGTTGAATAATTCGTGCACCAACACCTAAAGCTGCTCGGTGTACACTTTCTTGGTTTTTCAAATCTGTAATTATTTGCTCCAAATGAGCGTCTTCATTATCTGATAAGACTCTAGTTGCAATATATTCTTGATAAGCAATACGCTCATCTACCATCTCTAATCGGTTATATCTAGCACCAAGCTCAGAACGTTCAGCATTCATTGAATCAAATTGCTTATCTAGTCTTCCTAACATACTGTTTAAGTCTACAGTTCCATCACCTTTTAGGCCTTTTTCAATCGTATTCATAATCGTAAATAACTCTTCGTTAAAAACGTTATTTGCATTGATGTTAGCTTGAAGCTGAATTCCTTTTGAGACTTCTACCATAAAAGGTTCGTTTAATGTTTTTACGGAGGAAGGGTCGCTTCCATTTGTCACTCGCGGTACATCAACAGCTGTACCGTTAAAAATATATCTCCCTGCAAACTGTGTATTGGCAATCTGAACTATCGCCTCTTTTAACTGTTCAACTTCTGCTCCAATAGCCGATCTGTCTTCAGGAGAATTCGTTCCATTTAATGCTTGAATCATCAACTCTCGCACACGGCTTAACACATTTGTCCCTTGCTCAATTGCCGCCTCTGACTCCTGCATCCAACCATAAACTTCTGATAAGTTTCGTTTATACTGCTGGATCTCAGACAAGTTTGTACGGTAGTACATTCCTTTCATCGCTACAACCGGGTCATCAGAAGGTCTTGTGATTTTTTTCCCAGTAGCTAATTGCTCTTGAATTTTTCCCATTCGGTTATAGCTTTGACTAATATGTTTAAGGTTATTACCAGCTAACATAGATTGTGTTACTCGCATCTGCGGTCACCTACCTTCCTGCTAATCCCATGCCGTTAATTATTCTATCTAACAGTTCGTCTGTTAATGTAATCATTCTAGCCGAAGCGTTATAAGCATGTTGAAATTGAATCATGTTTGTCATTTCTTCATCTAGAGAGACAGAACTAATAGATTGTCGTCTCTGGTCTACAGATGACTTTAACACTTCACTGTTGTACGAAAGTCGATCGGCTTCTTGTGCGTCTACTGCCATACCTCCAATAACACTCTCGTAATAGTTTTGGATAGTAGTCGTTACACCACCAATGCTTAATGGTCTATTTTTTACTTCTGCAAGTGCAATTGCTCCACTACCGTCCCCTAAATTACCTTTAACAGGCCCTTTTTCTACTAGATTGAAAGACCATTTGTCTCCTTCTTTTACTCTTGTAAAATCAATGGACGCAGCATTTAAGTTAAGGTTTGTTGGTGGCGTGCTTCCTGTAAAGCCTGGGTTATTTTCCAGGTTTGTTATTAAGTTGTCAAACGATTGAAAGTTATTAGATTCGAATACGTTTGTAACAGGGTTTGTTGAACGATCATTAATTTTATATTTATATTCTAGTTGGTTTGTTGTAGGGTTTTTCATCGTCAAAATTTCAACAGAAACGTTTGTTAAGTTACCAAATCCATTAAATGTCCCATCTACTACTAATCCATTATTAAATGTGGATGCTGCGATATTGTCTAGTGAAGTCATAATTGCCGCATCAAGGCTTATGTTGCTTGCAGCACCTTCTCTAGCATTTAACGGTTCAAAGAAATTGAAAGTAATATGCTCTCCGGCATCCATACTAGAATTGCTCCAACTCGCATTATGAACTCGGTTTAATTCTGCTATAAAGTCGTAAGCAATCGTATCGAGATGCTTATTCATATCAGGATAAATTCCTTTTGATTCGTTTCCTACCATGTATCCGTAAGATTCTATTAAACCTTTAAACTTTCCACTAGAGCTAAATTGGGAAACTGTAATTCCCACATCACCAATTTTAATGTCTCTTACAAGACCCGTTTTATCATCAAAATCTAAGGAAATAGGTCTTGTACGAAAAGAATTGCCATCAACTATTACACCATTTATTCCTGTTGGAAATCCTTTATCGTCCACAATTTCAATGGTGTATTTACCCTCTGCAATTTCCATTGCATTTCCACCCGAACCAACTCTCGTCACTTTAATATTTACAAGTTGGGATAATTCATCGACAAGTCGATCTCGCTCATCATATAAGTCGTTCGGTAGCAATCCGTGAGGTTCAACTTCCGAGATTTGTTTATTTAGATTATTAATTCTGTTGGATATTGAATTAATTTGCTTTGCCGTAACATCTAATTCATTTTTCAAATCTTGTTGTATGGATTGAATGGAATTGGATAAGTAGTTAAATGTATCTGCTACTGCAATTCCACGCTGTCTTACAACGGAGCGAGCTCCTGAGTTCGTTGGATTAACAGCTAAATCTTGGAATGATTGCCAAAAGCGGTCAAGTGTTTTGGATAGACCTGTTTCGGACGGTTCATTCATTATTTCTTCCATCTTTTGTAAGGAGTCTGCACGTGCTGTCCAATACCCGTGTTTGTTGTTTTCTCCACGAAATTGTATATCTAGGAAACTTTCACGTACACGTTGAATGCTACCAGCTTGTACACCAGTTCCGAGCTGCCCTGGAATTTGCGGGCGATTCATGGATGCTGGAGGATATGGTTCTGTTTGCACAAAGTTTACACGTTGGCGCGAGAACCCTGGTGTGTTCGCATTGGCGATATTATGACCTGTTACTTGCAAGGCCGTCTGTTGTGTTGTTAGTCCTCTTCTTGCTACTTCCAAACTGTGAAACGTTGAACGCATATTGGTTCCTCCTAAGCTTTTGAATCAAAAATCGAACGCGATGATGTTATCGGTGCTTTTTTAGCTGTTGGCTTGTCGTATGTGACTTGGGTTTCTGGGCCTTTTAGTGTATTCATGGTTACGTTTATGAATTGTAACGATTGTTGTAAAAGTTGTTGGTTAAGTTCGTTTTGTTCTTTTAGTTGTAGAACGATTGTAGTTAGTTCTTCTTTTAGTTGTGCTAATTTATTTGTATCAGAGCCGCTTGTGCTCTCTATTAGAGTAGTGATGGTGCCGTCTGCGTTTGGCATAAGTTTTAGGCGTTCTATCTCTAGCTGGCCAATAGCTTGTACAAGCTTTTGTTCTTCTTTGAGCAGTGATTGTAGTTCGTCTGGGTTGCCAGATTTGATTAGTTCTGTTTTGGATACTGCTTGTTCGAGCAATCGTTGATGAAGCGTGAGTATTTTTTCTAGTAGTATGGTGATGTTTTGTATAGACATTCATAACCCCACTTTCATCTTAGAATTCATTTATGATTCGTTTCTAGACAGTTGAGCTTCGCGGCATGTACTTCGCTTTCCGCGGGCGGTCGCGGGAGCCTCCTCGGCGCATGCGCCTGTGGGGTCTCCCTTGACTCGCTTTCCCGCAGGAGTCTCGCACATGCCGCGAAGCTCAACTTAGGTGTAGTAATATTTAAGCTAGGTTCTAGAATGAAGGTTATATATTTATTCCTATAACCCACCCACTAAGCTACTACTTACCTCCGAAATAAAAATCCGTCATTTTCGCCGCTATTGTTTTTGCGTCTACTTGGTATGTGCCATTCTGGACTGCGATTTTTAGTTGGGCTACTTTTTCTTTGCGGGCTTCTTGGAATTGTGACGTTTCTTGTAGTCCTTTTGCTTCGGGTGAGATTTCTACTTTGTCACTTTTTGGCCCTGTGTTTGTTTGTTGGACAGGCTTTTCCATTTGCTTTCGATATGGGTTAACTCCCATCTGTCCGATATTATTTATTTTCATAAGATCCCTCTTTTCGATTCAACATATCTATATCGTTTATCGGTAGTTTTATAAAAATGTTTATTCTTTCTCCCAATTTCCTTTTGCGCGGTCTACTGCGTAATATGTTTTCGAAGCTCTCAACGCTTCTTTCTTTCGCTCATCTTCACGTTCTGCTTGTGCAAGGTCTGTTTGAATTACACTGCTACAGTTTACGCACAATCTACCGGTACGTGTAAACTCGCCGCATCGGTCACAAGGATACCCGAGATTTGGAAATTGCGCCAGAGAAATTCGACCCTTTTTAATAAATTTTACTAGAAGACTCTCCGTAGCGCCAGTCGCCTCGATTACTTGCTCCATCGTCGCCGTACGATTGGCACGTCTGCGAATAAATTTATACACTTCATCAAATATCTTTTCTTCCGTTTTTGCACACTCTGTACAAACTTCACGAAATGCATTTTTTACAAATATAGCTCCACAATTCGGGCAATTTTCAACATTGCTCATGATGATACCCCTCTCACATAAATATCTACTATTAATATCGGCATGGGGTAAACAATGTTTAACTCCGAATCAATGTAAGGCTGTACACTTCCTTTGCTCCACCGTCTTTCAAAACTTTCGCCGCCATCCGTAGCGTCATCCCGGTTGTGTAAATGTCATCAATTAGCACAATCGATTCTCCTTTCACATCCCCATTTAACTGAAAAACATTCGCTAACTGTAAACGCTCCTGTCTCGATTTTTTCGACTGTTTTTCCGATTCATTTCGTTTAAGTGCATAAGCGACCTTACCACCAAAAAGTAATTCTGCCTGATTAAAACCTCTCTCAAACAACCGCTCCTCACTTAGTGGTATAGGAACAATTAGGGGATTCTGATTTTCAAAATAATGACGAAACAGCCTCTTCATTTCCTGTTGGAAAACTTCCGCCAATACTACATCGCCACGGAACTTATACCGAGCTAACACTTCTTTCATAAAGTCATTGTACCGATATAACGAAACATTTCGTGTCAACGTCGCTTGCAACTTGTGCTCCTCCCACCTCACACAATCCTCACACAAACCACTTCCTGGTCTAAAACAAACTCTGCATGTTTGACCAGTAATTTTTTCAAACCGCTCCTCACACTTATCACATACCCGTTTTTCCTTTTCTAACTGAAAAAGTGCTGTCCACCCGAACTTCGCATCCGTCGCTTGATCACATATGAAGCATCGACTCACGTTCCGCCAACCTCCTTGCCTCTTCATTCATCTTCACAATATGGTTTCGTGCCGCCACCATCTCTTTTGTTTTTCCATAATGAAAAAATGTAACATCCCCACTAGGGTACGAAGCACTTCTCCCTACCCGGCCAGCTATTTGTACTAACGCACTTTCTGTAAAAATGTGGTCATCCGCACCGAGCACAGCCACTTGGACGTTTGGTACAGTTACGCCACGTTCGAGAATAGTCGTTGTCACTAACATCTGTATTTCTCCTTTTCGAAACTTCGCTACTTTTTCTTTCCTTTCAGGGTCCTCTGCATGAACTCCAGCTACGTTGGAATCCTGTAAAATCGCCAAAACTTTTTCAATATGCTCGATCCTCGGGACAAAAAGAAATGTTTGAGTTCGTTGAGCTTGTATCCATTTCAAAATTGGCTTTGGCAGTTTCCCTTTTTCTAACTTCTTACTCCATTTGCCACACCACTCGAAACGTGGGACTGGTAAAGGGTGGCCGTGATATCGTTGTGGAATTTTGATAGCCTTTAGTGTTTTCGTGTGGACTAGGTTTTGCATCGGTTTGGAAGGTGTCGCTGATAAATAGATGATCGCACTTTTATCTTTTCGTGCTTCTTGAACAGCGTGTTGTAAACTTCTGTCATATGAGTAAGGAAAGGCGTCGACCTCGTCGATTATGATGGTGTCGAATGCGTTGTAGTACCTAAGTAGTTGGTGTGTCGTAGAAATAGTAATGTCGCACGAGGTTTTCTTTCGGTCTTCGCTGCCGCCGTATAAAGTGGCGACTTCAATTGTTGAGAATGCTTGCTTGATTCGTGGTGAGAGTTCGAGTACGACGTCTGTTCGTGGAGTCGCGATACACACTTTGTGGCCAAGTTGAAGGGCTCTTTCGATGCCAGGAAAAAGTACTTCTGTTTTGCCAGCGCCACAAACTGCCCAAACTAGAAGCTCGTCTTGCTGTTCGACCGTTCGAATAACTTCGGTTGCGGCACGTTGTTGGAAGGAAGAAAGTGTGCCAGTCCAGTGAAGAAGTTTGTCGGAAGTTGGTTGTTTTGTATCGTCGGGTCCGTTCCACGAAACGAGTGGTGAGCATTCACTAACTCGCCCCATCATGATGCAGTTTCGACAATAGGTGCAAAGTTTGTTGCATCGTGCGCAATGATAGGAGCCGAATAGGTGTAGGTCGTTGTTACTACAACGTGGGCAGTATGGCTTATTCTGCTTCTTAATGATAGGTTGGTGCAGTGAGAGGTGGCCATTTCGGTAATGAGCGCGTAGGAGCTCCGTTGGGAAATTCAGTTCCTCTACGGGTAGGCGTTTTCTCAAGAGAAAATGTTTTAGGTCTTGGGAGTAGGTGAAGTTTGGGTTGAGTGGTGGTGTTGAAACGTTTATGTGTTTGTGGAAAAATTGCCATGTTTCACGCAAAAATGATTCCTCCTTTTTAAAGAAGAGATGCTAGTATGGTGGCTAGCATCTCAGGTATTATTTTGTGTACCAGCCAAGGCCGATTGCGCCTTCACCTAGGTGAGTGCCGATTACGGGGCCGAAGTAGCTGATGAAAAATTCTACGTGTGGGTATTTTGCTTCTAGTTCTGTTTTGTATGCTTGTACTTCTTCTTCGCGGTTGGCGTGGATGATTACAGCTCGCATTGGTTTTTGTTTGTCTGCGTCTTCTTCGAACAGTTCAAAAACTCGTTTGATTGCTTTTTTGCGTGTGCGTATTTTTTCGAATGGCACGATTTTTTTGTCTACGAAGTGAAGTAGTGGTTTCACTTGTAATAGGCTTCCAACGATTGCTTGAGCACTGCTTAGGCGACCGCCGCGTTGTAGGTGTGATAGGTCGTCCACCATGAAGTAGGCACGTTTTGTTAGCTTGATTTCTTCCATGCGGGCCATGATTTCTTCCGGTGATTTGCCTTCTTTGGCCATTTCAGCTGCTTCAAGTACGAAGAAGCCTTGGATCATCGCGCTGATTTCCGAGTCGAATGGGTACACTTTGATGTTGTCGACCATTTCGGCTGCTGCTACTGCGCCTTGGTATGTTCCAGAGATGCCGCTAGATAAGTGGATGCTGATGACTGCATCGTATTCTTTGCCTAGGTTTTCGTATAGTTGTACAAATTGGCCGATTGCCGGTTGGGATGTAGATGGCAAGTTTGGTTTGTTTTTTACTTCTGTATAAAAGTCTTCTACTTTAAGTTCCACTTCTTCTTGGTAGGATTCTTCACCGAAGATGACATTTAGTGGAATCATATATATATTATGCTGTTTTCGTAACGCTTCTGGGATGTACGCCGTACTGTCAGTTACTATCGCGGTTTTCATGATTGGTTATCCTTCCTTGTACGTAAATGTCTTCTTTCTTCTACTATAGATTGTACACGAATTGGACACAAGTTTCATTAGTAGTTTGAAAAAATTGGTGTGTGGGATTTAGTGCACGGTATGATCCTCCTAGAAAAACAATGAATCTTGCATCATGCCCCCTAATTCGTGACATGTCCCTACTACCTTAAGAAAAACTATCCATCTAACCATTTTGTACATAAAATTAGATGGTTTTTTCTAAGAAAACAACAAAATTTGTTGATTTTTTGTTTAAAACCCTCTTATATCATATACGCGTATGCCTATTAAATGGTATAAATCAATGTTTTGTGTGCGGCAAACTGCCGTTTGTGTGCTCCTAGCGGCTAAAGTTGATCGCCTAGACACAATTTTTGCGCACCTGAGGGCGAAAGTTGTGCATCTAAACCAAAAAATCGTGCGCCAAGCTAAAATATACCCCCTGTGCCATGCCTGATTGTCCGCATGTTATGCGTTTTCGTCCGGATGTTAGCAACTTTCGTCCGCATCTGCGACATCTTCGTCTGGATCTCGGCAACTTCCGTCCACTTCTCTGTACTTCTTGTCCGCTTCTTCAATTTAACATATTACAGTCCAGAAATAAGTTCAATCAGACAATCGATCGCTCGGCTCTTATCAAAGACTCACAACACAGACAATAAAAAAACCCCAGCATCATCTGCTGAGGGTTAAACTTTTGTTAGTTGGTGTTATTTTACTTCTACCCAACCATTTTTTATTGCTACAATTACCGCTTGTGTACGGTCGTTTACGTTCATTTTTTGTAAGATGTTACTTACGTGGTTTTTAACTGTTTTTTCACTAATGTATAGTGTTTCACCAATCGTTTTATTGCTTTGGCCGTCTGCTAGTAATTGAAGTACTTCGCATTCGCGGCGAGTTAATAAGTGTAGTGGTCGGCGAATTTCTACTTGTTTGTAAGCTAGTCCAACACCACCACCAGAAGCAATACCTTCGGATAAACGACGGTATTCTTTTACTAAGTTATGTGTTACTTTTGGGTGCAAGTAAGAGCCGCCTTCTGCAACAACTTTCACTGCATCTACTAGTGCATCTGCATCCATGTCTTTTAAAAGGTAGCCGCGCGCACCTGTTTTTAGGACGTGCGTTACGTAGTTTTCATCATCGTGGATAGATAGAACAATGACTTTTGCCTCTGGGTATGCTTCTACAAGCTTTTGGGTTGCTTCGACACCGTTCATTTGTGGCATGTTTATGTCCATGATGACTACATCTGGCATATATTTTTCCATTAAGTCTAGTGCTTCGATGCCGTCGTCGCCTTCTGCTATTACGTTAAAGTTTGTTTCAAAATCTAATATGCGTTTTACACCTTCGCGGAAAAGTTGGTGGTCATCAATGATTACAATCTTAGTCGTTTCCATTGTTCTTCCTCCCTATGTATTTATCTTGTTCGTCCTTAAATTAGAATTAGTTTATAACGCTGTTTATTTGCGAGCAAGACTTCGCTTTCAGCGGGCGTGTCTAGTTCCAGCGGCTAGCTCCTCGAGACATAAGCCATGGTCATCTAGAGGGCAAAGAACACCCTCTAGCCGCCCCTGTCTTATGCTTGTCGGAGCTGAACAAGCCGCTTCCAACTTTTCGTGGCGCCGGGAGCCTCCTCGGTGCATCCGCACCTGTGGGGTCTCCCGTTTCCCGCTTTTCCCGCAGGAGTCTTCGTCTTGCTCGCAAATAAACATCTGGGGAATGTATGTAAACCAATTGAGCACAAACACTTCTAATTTAAAAACAATTTTATCTAACTGGAACGCGGATGATGACGAGTGTTCCGTTGCCGATTTTGGATTGGATACTTAATTCGCCTTCTATTAATTCCATTCTCTCTTTCATTCCAATTAGACCGAATGATTGATCTTTTTTTATGTTTGTGTCGAATCCTACACCGTCGTCTTTTATTAAGACCGTGATAGAGTCTTTTCTCATTTCACATTTCACTTGAATTAATTTGGCTTTCGCATGCTTGATCGCATTTTGGACTGACTCTTGTACAAGACGGAAAAGAGCTACTTCTAGATTAGATTCACTTCTTTTCTCTTCCCCTAAAAACGAAAATACAATCCTTGGCTTGCCGCCGTGGTATTCTTCAATTGTTGTGATATATTTTTTCAATGTAGGAATTAATCCTAAATCGTCTAATGCCATAGGTCGTAGGTCATAAATGATGCGACGAACCTCATATAGAGCAGAACGCACCATCGTTTTTAAATCGCGAATCTCTTTTAATGCTTGCTCTGGGCCGCGTTCGCGATATGTTCTCTCAATTAAATCTGAGCGCATCATAACGTTGGCAAGCATTTGGGCTGGGCCATCGTGAATTTCTCGAGAAAGTCGTCTTCTTTCTTCCTCTTGTGCTTCCATTATTTTAAAGCCGAACTCTCTTCTCTCAGCAACGTCGGCAACGAGTTCGCCAACCTGTTGTAAGTCACTTTGAACGTAATTTAAAATAACAGATATTTGGCTCACTAAATGGTCGGCGCGATCGATTGTTTCATGTAATTTAATGAGACGTCTTTCGATGTCATCCCTTCTCGATCTAAGTTGCTGTTCTTTTTGCGCCAATGTGTTTAATTCTAGTTGTAACTCGTGAGCTTGATCATAAGCTTGTCTTATTTGTTCTTCTGAGTATGTTTTAAATTGACGACTTACTTCAGATAGTCGACTACGAGCAAACCGTACTTTTGTTTCTAGTTTTTCTTGAGCATGTATGAGTTGCGCAATCTCCAACTTGATACCTTGCAATTCTGCTTCCAGACCTTCAAATTCTTGACGGGAAGTTTCACCGATTTCAAAAATGTCCGTTTTACTCGTTTCAACGGCATTCACCATTTTTTCAATGATTACATCTAATTGTTTTGAGTTTATAACTTTACGCGACATAGGTCATCCTCCAAAAGACCCTGTATTCTTAGAAGAATATTTAAAAGTCTTCTTTAAACAGTGGTTCATAGTACCTACTATAACACAATAACGTACTCCCTATACTATTCCACGCCCGACAAAGTTTTCCGTCGGTCTTGTCGAAATTTGTTCTTCAGTTGTTTTATCGGCAACTAATTTCACTTATATAGTTGCCAATATCAATAATGTTTTCTTTCCAAAACCGTGTTGGTTATTAAATCAATTTAAATAATTTGTAACACCGTTGAATTTACCATTATTTGTAACCTATAGTGAATTGGAGCGGAAGGCACTTGACTCCTGCGGGAAGTAGAGCGAAGCGTGAGACCCCACAGGCGGGTTCGCCGAGGAGGCTCACGTCGCTCCCCGCGGAAAGCAAGTGCCTGCAGCGGAAATGAACGGACATGTCCCATTAAATAAACTAATTGTGAATCAAGTAATTAAGAATGATTAAAATATAAACACATTACAATTACATTAAATATTTCAAAAACTGTCGAATTTAGTCTGTTTGGCACAATTTAATAATTGAAGTAAGACACCCATAACTTTATAATAGGTAGAGTATGGTTTTTCCACATACCATACAATTGGTTTTAAGGAGAGTTGAACTTGTTAGCTCAATACTATACCGTCAAAGGTTATGGCGAGCACGAAATTGTCATCCAAAAATCGAGATTTATTGCACATGTGAATAGAGCAACAACAGAAGAAGAAGCACAAAGCTTCATTCAAGAAATAAAAAAGAAACATTGGAATGCCACTCACAATTGTTCTGCCTACCTAATAGGAGAAGCAGATCATATTCAAAAAGCAAACGATGACGGTGAGCCAAGCGGCACAGCCGGTGTTCCTATTCTCGAAGTCCTAAAGAAAAAAGGATTAAAAGATACAGTAGTAGTTATTACCCGATATTACGGGGGAATTAAACTTGGCGCAGGTGGCTTAATCCGCGCATACGGAAAATGTACATCGGAAGGTTTAGCAGATACTGGTATAGTGGAAAGAAAACTAATGAGAGTGATGCACACAACTTTCGATTACACACTTTTAGGAAAAGCAGAAAATGAACTCCGAAATTCCACTACGTATACTATAAAAGACATACACTATTTAGCCGATGTTGAAATGGAAGTATACGTGGCAGAAGGACAAAAGCAACAGTACGTCGAGTGGATGATAGAACTGACCAACGGGAAAAGTAATACTGTTGAAGGGGAAGAAATATATTTAGAAGAGCCTGCACGTAATATGTAATTTGAGGAGATTATAACTTATGAAATATAATGCCCGTATGGAAAAGAGACATAAAAAGAAAAGAAGACGATTTTTACTTGTTTTACCATTGCTTTTCTTTATCATGATGGGACTCGTTTATGGTAGTTTTATAACGTATAAAGCTATTGTGGCAGCTGGTGATGCACATTTAGATTTGAAGCGTGGAGGAAAGTCTGAACTTCGTGACAAAGTAGTAGACCCTGGAAAAGATAATATAAGCGTCTTATTTTTAGGTGTTGATGATGGAGGTAGCCGTAATTTTGGTGATAGCGCAAGAACAGATGCTATTATGGTAGCAACCTTTAATAGAAAAGATAAAAGTGTCAAGATGTTAAGTATTCCACGTGATTCGTATGTCATGCAGCCTGATCGGGGTACGTATGATAAAATCAATCATGCCCACGCTTTCCATGGAATAGATGGAGTCGTTAATACGGTAGAAGATTTGTTGGATATACCAGTTGATTATTATGTTCGAATGAATTTTACTGCATTTATTGAAGTAGTTGAAGCTTTAGGTGGAATAGAAGTGGATGTGCCTATTTCTTTTACAGAAATGGACAGTCATGATAGAAAAAATGCAATATCATTAGAAAAAGGTGTTCAAGTTATAAATGGAGAGGAAGCCCTCGCATTAGCTAGAACAAGAAAATTAGACAACGATATTGAGCGTGGAAAACGTCAACAGCTAATTGTACAAGGAATTATTAAGGAAGCAGCTTCGGTATCGTCCATCACGAGTTACGGAAATGTAATTGATGCTTTAGGTAATAACATTACGACGAATATGCGTTTTTCACAACTCGTCGCTCTACATGATTATGCTTTAGGTCTTTCAACAGAATCTTTATCTATTAGTGGACAGGATTCACGTATAAATGGTGTTTATTATTACCAATTAGATGAACAATCTTTAGCGGAAGTAAAGAGAGAACTTCGTCAGCATTTACAATTAAATTAAGGTAAAAAAAACCCCTTCATCAGTGAAGGGGATTTTTTATTGTCTTCCGAACACTTTTCTATAGAACTTTAAGAATGGTTTATTTCTCATTTTAACAGCACCGACTAATTCTGCAATTACATGTAAGATCAATGCTAAAACAATCATTATAATAATGGTTCCGAGTAATGTTGCAGAAGTTAAGAATACGGCACACATACTAAAGAATATTCCAAAGCCGTACATAACAAGAACTGTGTTTCGGTGTGAGAATCCTATTGCTAACAGACGATGGTGTAAATGGCTTTTATCTGGAGCAGATATTGGTTGTTTATTTAAAAGCCTTCGAATAATAGCAAACGCAGTGTCAAAAACTGGTACACCTAAAATGATAATAGGTATAAATAAGCTGAATAACGTAACACTTTTGTATAAACCTAATAAAGAAAAAACTGATATACAATATCCTAAAAATAAGGCTCCTGTATCACCCATAAATATCTTTGCTGGGTGGAAATTAAAAAATAAGAAACCGATTGTACTACCTAAGACAATTAAAGAAAGGATTAAAATTAAATCTTTGCCAGCAATAAATGCTAGTACAGCAATGGTGGCAATCGCAATAGATGAGATTCCTGCTGCTAATCCATCTAAACCGTCAATTAAATTAATTGCATTTGTAATTCCGACAATCCAGAAGATAGTAAGTGGGATTGCGAACCAACCGATATGGAAAGATTCTAAAACAAAAGGGATTGAGATATATTCAATTCGTAAACCTGTCATCACAATAATGCCTGCAGCTGCTAATTGACCGAGTAACTTCCATTTTGCGCTTAATTCGTATTTATCATCTAGTACACCTATAATAACGATGATAATACCACCAACAATAATGCCAGTTATTCTTTCGTTGTATAGTCCTGTTGCAAAATATCCAGCAACCACTCCAATAAATATTCCAAGTCCACCAAGCCGTGGCATAACTTTTTGATGAACTTTTCTATTGTTAGGTTGATCGGTTGCTCCAATTTTATGTGCAAATTTTATAACAAACGGTGTAATGATAAGGACTGTCAAAAAAGATACAAAAAATGCAATTAGAAATTTTATGTCCATTTTATTACCACCCAATTCATAAGTAAGTTCATAAATATTTTCTCTCTATTTCTTTCTTCTATTACTAGATGATTTTGACAATTTGCATATTCTTTCATTTTAACCATTACAAAGTGCATTATAGCATAATTCATGTAAACTATTAAACTACCTTAATATTAAAATATGATGACAAGCTGTTAACCACTATGGAACATAAGTCTTATCTATTTTGGTTGGACATTCATTAGACGTATTTGATTCAAAAAAGTTTCATGTGTTAATATTAAATACTTCTAAATTATTTATCTTTTTGTGTACTTAGTCCGTAGAGTTTTAAGACATGATTAATCATTTTTCTTTCGTCATTTTTGTCCGCCTGATTTTCTCCTTCTTGAACAATGGAAGCGATATTGGATTTGTCGTTTAACAACTGGATAATTCCATCAAATAATGACTCAGGGTTTTTCGCCTCAACCAGTACACCAGCTCCACCTTGTAAAAGATAAGACAGTCCGCCAACATTAGTTCCAACAACTGGTGTGTGACAAGACATAGCCTCTAATGCAACTAGGCCAAAACCTTCTAAGTGGGAAGGTAAGATAAATGCTTCGGCAGCAGACATCCATTGAGCTACTTCAGCCTGTGGTTTTGCATCCATTATCGTAACACTTCCTATGTCCTTACTTATTGAAGTAATCTTTTCATAAAAATCATTACTTTTTTTTGTTCCTATAATATATAACGAAACATTCGGGATTTCTTTTTTCACTTTGTCAAATGCCACTAAAAGCTCTAAGATGCCTTTTTGTTCGATTAAATTCCCTACAAACAAAAGTGGAATCTCATCTGGTCCAATCTGACATTGTTGTCGAGCTAGTTTCTTTTCAATAGGTAAAAACACATCTCGATTTACTCCCATATTGATAATCGATATTTTTTCAGTTGGAACTTGAAAATCTTCGTGTATAGCCCTCTTTAATTCTTGTCCAACCGCAATAATATGATCACTCTCTTGCAAAATGTAATTTGTCCATTTTAGTATTAGCGGATTTGTCTTACTCATCCTATCAATATCGCCACCATGGGCCGTAACAATCAATCGCTTGTTAAAAAATTTTTTATATAATAAACCAAGGATTCCAGTTGGAAATACATAATGAGCATGTACTACATCATAACTTTTCCCTTTTGTTGCGACATTCCATAACGTTTTTAATCCCCATTGAAAATATTTCTTTATTAATGCACCTTTAGAATTATTCGTATTTGTTATAGCTAAAACGTCTACTTCAAGCCCTCTACCTTTAAGTGCTTTCACTTGATTTTCTACAAAAATGCCGAATGTTTTAGACTTTTCACTTGGATACATGTTGCTTAAAACTAAAACTTTTTTCATTTATCTCACCTGTTCAATCTGCAAATTTGTACATTATTTGAGTTAATAATTATAAGTTCGGTTCGTATATTAGTCATAATAATGAAAAGAACTCATTTAGCTAATTTTTTTAATTTACTACTCCTCAGAATTTCTCTTAAAGATTCTACTTTGAGTAAAAACAGTGCAATAAAGTAAACTGGTACGCCAATTATTATGGCAGTGATAATATAAAAGACATTTCCGAATCCCTCTAAATATTGAACTACAAGGAGAAGTAAACCGATCATACAAATTGTACTTATGGCTATTTTAGTATACTCTAACCCGATTCTTCTTAGATTAAAACCACCAACAAGCTTATATAATGTTGTAAAAGTTATTGCTGAATAGATAAAACCTACTAAAGATGTGGAAAGTGCTAATCCTACAGGTCCCATCAACTTTGATAGAATAGCGTTAAAAATAACATTTAATATTATGGAAAAAATCCCCACCCTTAAAATATAATGTCCTTTTTCTAACGTGTAAAAACCTTTTGCAATAACAGCTTGAATACTATAGAACAATACGGAACCGATATAAAAAATGGCATACTCACTTGTTAAAGAAGTAGCTATTGAGTCAAAAGCCCCTCTTTCATATACTAATTGGACAAGTGGTTTCATTAGTAATACCATTCCCGCAACAGCAGGGGCTAAAAACAGGAACATAAAGGATAATCCTTTTTCTATTCCATTTTTAAACAACAAATC
This sequence comes from Bacillus alkalisoli, assembly GCF_002797415.1. Taxonomy (GTDB): domain Bacteria; phylum Bacillota; class Bacilli; order Bacillales; family Bacillaceae_I; genus Bacillus_CD; species Bacillus_CD alkalisoli. The sequence goes on along the minus strand of NZ_KZ454944.1, from coordinate 601,281 downwards.
ATTATTTTGCGATTTAGCTTCTGCTAATATAGGAAAGATAATCGTCGCAATCACGACACCAAAAATAGCTTGTGGTATATTTACTAGTCGGAATGCATAATTTAAGTTTGTTACAACACCTTCACCCAATCCTGCTGCAAATAACGTGTTCACAAACATGTTAATCTGCCCGACTGCGATTGTTAAGCCAACTGGAAGAAACACAATGTAAAACATTTGCACTTCTTTACGATTTATTTTTTGTTTCCAATTCAAAAAGTTTGCAGGTTTTAAATATAAAAGCTTCATGATCAAGGAAATAATGGTTCCGACAAAGTAGCCTATAGGAACGGAATATATCCCTATATGGCTATGTAAAATAATCATTGAACCAATGGTACAAATAACTACGATTGTTTGTGAAAATGTAGAAAATGAAAATTTCTTTTTCGCATCGAAGTATCCTTCATATACAGCATTAACTCCAACTAGCACAACCGCTGCAAAATAAAAAATTAATGTCCAGACAGCAACTTCAGCCGCCTGATCCGTAAAGCTAGGATAAAAGAAACGGATAATATATGGGGAAGCAATAATTCCTGCTAAGGATATAATTACTCCTATACCAAATGTCCCTTTCACAATATTCGTTAAGTGAGAAAATCCTTTGTTATCTTTTTCATATTTATAATAACTTGGTAAAAATGCACCTTTCATACCTGTTAACATAAAAAGAATGATTGCAGTAGGAATAGTCATCGCTGCAAAGTATGCATCTGTAATAGAGGATGAACCAAAGTAATAACCAATTGTGACATCTCTTAACATACTTGAAAATTTCAAGAAAAAAGTAGAAAAAAGCAATAAAATACTCGCAACTTTCAATTTAGACATATGTACACCTACAATCTATAATGATCAACCTTCTTTTTCTACGGCTGTGTTAAAGTTCGTTGTTGATTTCCGTGCAAGGCTTCGCTTTCCGCGTGCGGTAAAAAGAAAGGTTATTTTCACTGTCGTGAAAAAACCTACTCCTCGGCGCATGCGCCTGTGGGATCTTCCGCTCCTCGCTTCTCCCGCAGGACAAGGAAGGCTACGACAGGGATGCATTTTCGAGGAGTCTCAGCCTTGCACGGAAATCAACATGTATTAGTATAAAATTATCAACACTAAGCTATAACACAGCTTTTTCTATAAAAAACTACACTGAAATCACGATACCATAACACCATTTTTTCTACAATATATTTAGAACTTAAGAACATATTTTCAAAGCGACAGTTCATCGGAGTCAACACTTGAAGGTTCAAGAGAGAAATAAGATAACACACCGTTGTTGTCTTATCGGAAGTAGACGTCTTATGAAGCTTTCTAAACAGAAAGGCTGTCCAATTCGGACAGCCTTTCATTCACTCGATATTGCTAAGTAACGTTTCACCTTTATATCCATACTCCCCAGTTACTTCAAATGTTTCTTTTATTAATCCATATTTCGGAGCATAGTAACGAGTATAAATCGTTTCTGCACCTTCTACTTCGTCAGTTATTTTTTTCACCACATAAACTTGTTCAAAAGTGCCATAAGGAACTTCCACCACAGAGTTTGTCTCAATTAGTTCCCAACTAGCTTTTGCTGTCTCATCTAAGCTAAGTACCACTTCAATATTATTAGATGAAGCAAATGTGTCTAACATACTCTTTTCATAGTCAGTAGCTTCTTCATCATATACGAGTGTTATCTCATTTTCTGTCCATTTAAAAATTTGAGTACCCGCATGTCCACCAATAACATAGGCGAATTGTATGAAGTCTTCGTTTTCTGCGATAACAAACTCTGTCAGAATAGGTTCTTCTCCATCCGTGAATGTCTTCTTCATGCCAACGGTTGGTTTATATAATTGAAGTCCAACCAACTTATCTACGTCATGATTAGACGGGCTCTCATTATCCTCTTCAACGTCTTCTTCTTGCCCCTCATTTTCAGTTAACGTTTCTTCCTCTTTTTCATCTACACGCTGTTCTACGTCTTTTTTCGTTTCTTCTACGCTATTTTTACAGCCAATAACAATAACTATTAAGCTACAAGTTATGAGTAGCATAAAGAATTTTTTCATTATCAGTCATCACCTTTCATAAAGAGAACTCGATATACATGCCTTAGAAGGCACTATCGAGTTCTTTATCTTATTCTACTCTAATTTTACACAAAACTTATTTTACTCTATTTCTCACAACATCAATTGTACTATTACTTACCGCTTCTGTACCACCAATAGGCTTTAATGTATTAATGCGATTTTTAGCACCATAAGACATTAAATAAGATTCTACATTTTGGTTTCTAGTTGCACTAGTTAACACGAGTGGTGCTCCATTATGAATAGCTAACGGTGCCGCTGCTAATGCATCTGGGAAGTTTTGACCTGTTGAAAGTAAAATAGATTCTCCAGTGAATACTCCGTCAAAATGCCACAATAAGCTTGCAAGTGTATCGTATCTGTTAGGACCAGATAGCCTTGTGACTTTACTAGAAGTTGCACTTCCTTTTACTTTCTGTTCCACTGAAGGCGAAATAGCAAGTGTTCCTCCAACAATTACGGTTTCTTTGTTTTTCACAAAAGATAATGCCTCATTTGTAATCTCGTTAGGAGCAGTTAACAGAATTCCCCAACCATTAGCTGCTGCAATAGGCGCTGCCGCTAATGCATCTGCATAGTTACTACCTGAAGCAACAAACATACCATTTGTTTGACCAAGCTCTGTAAGGATGGCTGCATTGGTCGCATATCGATTTGCACCACTCAATCTTGTCGTACTTAAACCTGCATTTATTAATGTTTTTTCTGTTTCTTCTTTAACAGCTATTGTTCCACCAACTATTACAACATGATTTGCATTTAATCGATTAATTTCTGCTAGAACTTCTGGATTTAGTCCAGTAGATTTTGTCAGTAATATTGGTGCATTTCCATATTTAGATGTTAATGGGCCTGCTGATAACGCATCGGCAAAATGCTCTCCAGTAGCTAGAATAACCGTTTTATGTTCCTTATCATTTGCAAATCCATTTGGATACATTTCTTTTGAAATTTCTAGTGCAGTAGCATATCGACTTGCACCGGAAATTCTTTTAACAGCTACAACTCTATCAACTTTTATATTCGAATTATTCGTCCATACTACATTGTTAGAAGGAATAGTAACTACTTTAGCATTTGTATATTGCTTAGCAACCGACTCCGCTTGGAAGTAGTCTACATAACTACCTACTAAAGTATTACCGTTGTATGCTTCATACTTCGTTGGGATATAGTTTGACCATAAAATAAAGTTCGTTCTATCTTGAACAACCCTTACATTACTTTGTTTTTCAGCAAAAGATATCGCATCACGTTCATTAGTGAATTCACCTAATTTAGTACCTAATTTGTTAAACACATGGAATTTATCACTAGTATAAATAAATTGTTGTTTGTCTTTATCGAATACTTTTACGAACGTTTTTTGGTTTCCTGCATATGTTAACGCTTCATCTCTTGATTTAAATGTAGCAAGCTTTTTCCCTTTTTCATCAAAGACTTCGAATACTTTAAAATAATCAATAACTGCTTTTGCTAATGCATCTGCAGATTGTTGTTGAAAAGTTGTAGTTCTAATTAATCTTTCCTCATCTCTATTAGTCATATAACCTAATTCAACTAATACAGCTGGCATTTGTGCATTTCTTATCACGAAGAAACTTTGCGTATTACGAACCTTTCTATCTATTAATCCCGTTTTCTTTAACACTTCGGAATGTACGAAGTCAGCAAAACGTTTATTTTCATTTACTAAAGTTAACTGCATAGGGTCAGGAGGATATGTTGGATTGTAATGGTTAATACCATCATAATAATACGTTTCTAATCCTCTAACGTGTGGATTAGATGGTACCGCATTGTGATGAATCGAAAGAAGCAGACTATTATCATGGTTTCCTTGAACAAATGAATTTGCTACTCTAGTTCTTTCTGCTAAGTCCTCTGCATTTGTTTGGGCAAAGTGAACATCTGTACTTCTCGTCATATAGACTTTGATATCTGTATTTTTCAGCGCATCTCTTAGTTTTAAAGCAATATCTAATGCAGCGCTTTTTTCACAATATCCAGTTTGTGCACCTGTTAAACCACATGTGCCTGGAAATCGTCCTCCATGTCCAGGATCAATAACTAATACTTTCTCTGCCAAAGTCGATAGCGGAAAAACTAACAACAAAACTCCCATTAAAAATAAAACTCTTAACTTACTCACTTTTGTAACAAAACCCCCTAAATTGTAATAAATGACGAATCTTGTTATATTATACCACCTATTTTTGTCGAAATAGAGTACTATTTTAATTGAAAAATTACCCAATAACTTCATTATTATGAACTAGTTTAATAGTGTATAAAATCGAAGTAGCTACTAAGTGCTAGATTAAGATAATATTTTTTAAAAAATTAGACGAGTTCATTTAACTAAATGAGGTTGAAATATATTTTTGTCTTTTTAGCGCAAAAGAAAAAGCCGCCTGGAATACCAGACAACTTTTCCTATTACTAATTATTTCAATAAGCTAACTAACTTATTGTAAACTTCAGTAGATATAGCAATAGTTCCACCAACAACTGTTAATGTTTCTACGCCGTTTTCTTTTACAAAAGTTTCTACTTCAGCAGGAACGTTGTTACCTACTAATAACATACCAGTTCCATCTTTTGCAGCGCTTGCAGCGCCAGCAAGTGCATCTGCAAACTGTCTACCAGTAGCAACATAGAAATGGTCTGCATCGTTGTTGAAGTGCTTAACAACATTTAATGCCGTTTCATATCTATTCTTACCACCAATACGAGTTGGGTTTGGTAAACTTGCTAATTCGTTGTTAGATACCGCCAATGTTCCACCAACTACAATCGATTTCTTTGGAGCAAGTCCAACTAAAGCAGATTGAGTTTGTTGTGGTAACGCCTTACCGTTTGTTAATAAGATAGGCATACCATTTTGTGCAGCGTATGAAGCAACAGCTAATGCATCTGGGAAGTTCGTTCCATTTACTACTACTACCCCATTGTTTGCACCTTGTGGAGCTACTTCGAATGCAATTGCAGCAGCCGTTGCATATCTGTTCGCACCAGAAATACGTTTAACATTAACGCCTTCTGCTTTTAGCGCAGCTTCTACTTCAGCACTAACAGCACCAGTTCCACCTAAAACATAAACTGTTTTCGCACCAAGACGTGCAATTTCAGCTTTTGTTACAGCTGGTAATGTTTTTGTACCAGTTAATAGAAGTGGAGCATCATGTTTTTTAGCTAAAGGAACACCAGCTAATGCATCCGCATAATCATCTCCACGAGCGATTACAACTACATCAGAAGTTTCCCATCCAGCTTTACTTAACTCAACAGCTGTTTCGTAACGGCTTGTACCGCTTACACGGTCCACGCGTTCTTCGCTCTCGTTACGATAGATTGTTACTTTTTCTACAGCAGTATGGCCTGCAGCATCCGTTAATACAACGTTGAATGTGTTGTAACCTATTTGCAATGGTAATGTGTTTTCAAAAGTTACATTTGCAGGAACAATACGATAACTTGCTCGCAAAAATTCTTGACTTCCATTAATAGCTAAAGATAAATAGTCATAGTTATCTTTTAAATGGAATGTTGCCGTTACTTCTTCTACGTCATGGTCTACAAATTTAGGAACTTTCACTTCTAATGTCGGAGCAGTTGTATCAATGTATACAACACGGTTAATAGAGAATTCGTTACCTTCTAAGTCCGTTGCTGTTACAATGATATCTTTTTCTCCTTCAGAAGTGAAAGTAGCAACCGTATCAAAATAGTATCTACCTTCAGTGTACGTTAAAGCTGCTTCTACACCGTTTACAGTTACAGACGCAACTTTCACGTTGTCTGTAGCATATCCAGCTACCGGTACTTCATAACTAGTATAGAATCCACCTAAAACAGGAGTGCTTTGACCTACCACTACTGATGGTAAAGAAGAGTCATTTATACTAGCTACTTTCTCGCTGTAGTTTCCAACTCTGTCAAATGCAGCAATTTCGATTAGAGAAGCGCTATCCACTTCACTCATATCAAGTGTGCCTTCAGTATCTTTCGATTCGGTTACAAGAGTTCCGTTTACATAAATACCAATTAAATCTACACCAACACCAGCATCTTCAACATTCCAAGATAAAACTTTATTCTGGATTGTTGCATCGATTACTGGACCAGTAGAGTCTACTACAACAGGGAATTTATAAGACTGCCATCCCGCACCAGCATAGTCGACTTTCCCTTTAATTTCATAGTAGTACTTTCCGTCTTCAACAGTTTTATTGTTTACTGTTCCATCCCAAGTACGAGTTGCAATATTTGAAACAGATGAACCTGATCCACCGTTGATGAAGTTTTTACGCACGTTTTCTTGACGTAATATAGTACGTAGAGATTTTTCATCTTCGCTTAATACGTTAAATTGCACTTCTTTCGCATTTCTCAAGAATGAAATGTATGGACGAATATTAGTGAAATATCCAGCATCAACATTAGGGTTAATTGCATAATACTTCTCATCGCCATCTTGAAGTACTGGAGTTAAATATAATCCTCCATTAAGTGTAGATACCATGTCACCAGGAAGGCCATAATACTTTGTTTCACCAAAGAAGCCTAATCCGTCTAGAATAGCTGGACGATCCCATTTACCATAGAATCCTAAGAATGGTACAGATAATTCTGCTTCAATACCTTTTTCATCCGTTAATGTTACGAAACCTTCAACAAAAATATCTTCTTGAAGTTTACCTAATCCAGGTATTTTTGCATTTGTTAAATCTAACGTTACAGTAAAGTCAACAGAGTCACCTGCTGGAACTGTAACTGTTGATGGAGCAGTAACTTTCACCCCTTCAAAGTCACCTGCGATTAATGCGTTAATATCGTCACCATATGAATCTACTGCAAATGTATCAGTAAGAGTTCTTACATCTACATCATACTTTACTGTCTCATCAGAAATATTTTTTGCTGTTAGTGTAAAGGATACAACTTTGTTTTCGAAGTCATAAAGCTCTACTTTACCTTCATTTGTTTCTTTTGAAACAACATAAACTGGTGTATCAACTGCGCTAAATGTTTGCATCATACCAGCACCTTGACGACGTGGTGAGAATGGCTGATCATTTAGATCATTAATAACTTTACCCGTGTTCATTAATAAAACTTTCGCAAGTCTAGTACGGTCGCCTGCAGTTAAATCTGTAAAACGCTCATCAGATTTTAAGTATTGTTGTACTAATGCCGCACCACCAGCTACGTGTGGAGCTGCCATTGAAGTACCACTCTTAACTGCATACTTGTTATTAGACATAGTAGAGTTAATATTTCCACCTGGAGCAGTAAGCTCTGGCTTTAATTCTAAACTTGGAGTAGTTCCCCACGAAGTGAATTCAGTCATACGACCAAATTCAGGATCCTCGGAGCGCTTTAATTCTTCCACTTCAAGAGTTGTTCCACCAGCTTCTAATGCAGCTTCTAATGCAGCTCCATCTTCAACTTGAATTTTCATGAATGGAATGTGCCATCCACCTTGGTTTTCCCAGAAAAATGCCGCAGGGTTATGGTTATAAACGATAATACCACTTGCTCCTGCTTCAGCAGCATTCTTTGTTTTATCAAAGAAAGTTAGAGCTCCACGTGGCATAACTACAACTTTACCTGCTACATCCACACCATCATAGTCAGCAGGATGTCCTAGTTTACCACCTAAACTCACTAGTTCTGCGCCTTCAAGACCATCCCAACTATCCATACCATAACCAACAGCTGTGAAATCTTCGTTACCTTCTACATTGATAGTGTGTTGATATAAGTAGCCTACGTTACCTGATGCAGCTACTTGAATTGTGTCTCTATTTAATCCAGGAGCTCCAACTAAACCGATATCTGGGTTTTGGAATAATGGATTCCAAAATCCATAACCGATATGTCCAGAGTTACCTGCTGAAACAGAGCTTACAATACCGTTCTCAACTGCACGTGTAATAGCTAAATCTTCAGGGCTATCTACCTCATAGAAAGAAGCAGTAGAACCTAAGCTCATGTTAAGTACATCTGCACCTAATTTAATCGCTTCATCGATAGCCACTAAGTATACATCTGACCAAGTTGTTGCAATAACAGGGTCATTAGAGAAGACTTTCATCCCTAAAACTTGTGCTTCTGGAGCAACACCGAAGATTTCTCCGTTCGCAACAACTGTTCCTGCAACGTGCATACCATGGTCATTAGTTGCAGCATTTAAGTCTAATACTTGTTGATTTTTATCATAATAGTTGTAACCGTAAGGAACTTTATCAGTAAAGAATTTACCTTTTAATCCTTTTTCAGCTACTAAACTATTAACTAAATTCTTTGTTAGTGTAAAGTCCGTTTCCGGGCTTAGTACAAAGTCTTTATGAGATGGATCAATACCTGAATCAATTACAGCTACGATCATCCCTTCTCCTTTAAACTTTGCATCTCCCCATGTTAAAGCGGATTGAATGAAACCGTGACTTGTATTCATTTGAGGTTCTGGAGGATAATACTCGTTGCTTAAGTAAACTTTGCTAACTGAACTTAACGCTTCGATTTTAGAGATGTCGCCATAAGCAACTTCACCACTGAAGCCGTTAAATACAGTATTAAAAGAGTTAATTTCTTTTAATGATACACCTTTAGATCCGATTTCAGTCTTTACTCTTTCTTGTAAAGAAACCGCTTTGTTATGAAGGCTTGTTTTTGTGCTTTCGGATAATTCTTTATATAAAACCCCTTGTTTTGTAGCGTACTCAATAGGAGTTTCTCCCGATAATTCAACGATTACCCTTACTTTATCTGTTGCACTAAATTGATGAAGCGCTTCTTCTTTTACGTCTTCTACTTTTTCATAACCCGCTTGTTCTAAAGCATTTCTTAGCTGATCCTGTTTGGATACATTTGCACTTGAATTAGTTGCAAATCCAAATTGGAAGCTTGAAAAAACTAATAAAAAAATCATTACGTATGCTAACAATTTACGATACTTTCCCAAAACTTTTCCTCCCCCATGATTATCTTATTTCAGTAAGTATGTATGTTTCTCTATGTTGAACTGGTAGATTTATACTAATCTACCAAAAATACAAAAACATACCACTCCTTTCTACTAATTCCTTTTTGTAGTACACTTCAATATTTTATCGAATATAAACAATTTAGTCAATTAGATATATTCAGAATTTTTACATAGTACGACATAACTACTTTTATTTTGTAAAAATATTACTTATAGTTAGCTTAGCATTCCTGAAAAAATGTAAAAAAAAGTAAAAGAGTTGTTTTAGTAGTTATAACCTACTAAAACAACTCTTTATTATCAGTTTTCTATTTTATTAGAATGATTTAATAAATAAGCAAGTATAGCAGCCACATATATACTAACAGCTGGAGCATATAATACGTGTCCTGCTATTGTGGCTGCACCAATTGCTAATGCCAACGAAACTAAAGGGAATAATACATCCGCTCTTAACATTTTATATTTAAGCACAAATAGATTTTTCACTAATAAATATACTGTAATAACAAATGGAGCAATAAACAATATGAAACCAATAATTCCGAACGAATAAAATAAGTCAAAGAAATCCATTTCAATCAATTTTGGATGGTCTTCCCAATTTCCTGCATATCCTAAACCGAATAGTTTTTGGTGAATTGGAGCTGCAACAAAATGTGTATGTGTACGATATAAATAAACATCTCTATTACTCAGTAAAACTGTAACAAGTTTATTCTTAAAGAATTTATTCTCTGCCATTTTTTCCTTTAAGGCATTATTTTCTTCCAATTCTTTATTATCTATTTCGTTTTCCCCTTCCATTTCTTCCAACAATTCTTCTAATAACTTTTCATTAACCGAAGTGTAATGGCCAGCCGTATTAGTATATGCAGGAGTAATAGGAGTTAACAAGATAAACAATAGAATGGCACTAATACTTACGATTAAGTTACGTTTAATTGCTTTCGTATCTTCTTTTAACTTTGCTGACTTTAACCATTCTATTAATAAAATGATAGGGGTTAGTCCACAAACTAATAATATGGATAAATGACCAACTTTTGTTCCTAACATCAATGCGGAGAAGCCTAAAGTTAACGCAGGCAGCCAATAATAGATTTCCTTCCAGGCGTTCATTTTTCTCACAGCATACATAATAACAAACGGGAAGCCGATGGATAGTATGGCACTTAACTCATTTCCTGAATAGAACCAACCTTTATTTCCTGCTTTTCCGTACTCATATGTGTTAAAGCCAGTACCTGTTACAAACGTAAACAATAAAACTGCCCCTACAATTGTCATTGCATAGACAACGTATTGCTGGAATTTAGTTACAAATACTTTGTGTGTATGTAGTGTAGTAAAAATTAATAGGTACGATAGAAACATAACGACAAAGTATAATGCTTTAGCTACGAACTGCACTTCATAAAAAATATTAAATACTGGTTTAGAAAAAAAGTTCCCTATAAATCCTATACCAACTACTGAGAGTAAAAAAAGTAAATAAACGCCAATCGGTCTTTTCAAGTGACTTTCAGAGAAAAGTAAAATAAACAATAATCCAAATAGTAAAAAGGCCATTCGCACTAGTAATCCTACCGTAATGCTTGTACCTAAATAGTATATATTGAATGCTGTTAAAATATCTAAAATAGGTTGAAAAATGATAAAAATTAATAAAAGTTGATTACTATTATCTTTTAATCGACTAAAGACCTCTTTAATACCCATATGTACCCCCAACTTAATTTCTGATTAGCTTTCGATACCATAAAATCTATTTGAAACATTTTTTATTTCAGGATAAAAAAGCCACTATAATCCTAAACTAATTTTACTTGAGTCTCGCTAAACGAACCTTAATTATGAAATGGATTCACTTAATTAATATACCAAATAATTTTGTAGCAAACTGCTCTTTTTTCAATAAAGTATACAGAATATTATATCGTTCGTAAACTAATTTATTTAAAGGAAACAGTAGATTATTTGACTAACAAACAAAAAAATCCTAGTATTATCTAGTACAATCATTTGATATTAATTTGATTTATTGAGAAAGGAAGAGATGACAAATATGATTAATAAAATATGTATTGTCGGACTTGGATATATAGGTTTACCCACTTCGGCCATTTTCGCTGCATCTGGTATTAACGTGATTGGAGTAGACATTAGTGAAAAAATCGTTAACAAGATTAATATGGGAGAGATTCACATTGAGGAACCTGGGCTTCCGGAATTAGTGAAACGCGTAGTTGCGGAAGGAAAGCTTAAAGCGTCAACATTACCAGAACAATCAGATGCCTATATTATAGCTGTACCAACTCCTATTCATGAGGATTATCGAGCAAATGTCGACTATGTTGTTTCAGCATGTGAGAAAATTGCACCACTTGTTCAAGCTGGTGATATTGTAATTGTTGAGTCAACTATTCCTCCTAGAACAATTAGTGATGTAGTTGCTCCTATTTTTAATGAAGTAGGCTTATCAGAAAATGACATATTCTTAGCACATTGTCCTGAAAGAGTATTACCTGGAAGAATCTTAACGGAATTAATTGAAAATACTCGTATTGTTGGCGGATTAACACCTGAAGCAACAAAGAAAGCGGCAGACCTATATCGCCTTGTTGTAACAGGCGATGTAATTGAAACAGATTCTACAACTGCAGAAATGACAAAATTAATGGAAAACACGTTTAGAGATGTTAATATCGCTTTAGCAAATGAATTAGTTAAAATATCTAAACACCTAGGAATCAATGCTCATGATGTTATTCAGTTCGCTAACAAACATCCACGAGTAAACTTGCATTTACCTGGACCAGGCGTTGGTGGGCACTGCTTAGCAGTAGATCCATACTTTATTATTGAAAAAGCTCCTGAACAAGCAAAACTAATACAGACTTCTAGAGATATTAACAATTCTATGCCTTCTTTTGTTGTTCAAAACATTAAGGAAATAATAAGTAATATTGCAAATCCTAAAGTAGCTATATTAGGTGTGACTTATAAGGGGAATATTGATGATTATCGTGAAAGTCCTGCACTTGATGTTATTAATATTCTTGAAGGGGAAAAGAATATTACACTAGCAATTCATGATCCACATGTTTTGAATGAAAAAGCTCCTTTCGACCTATTAAGTTTGGAAGAAGCATTAGACGGTGCAGACTTAGCAGTTATCCTTTCGGATCATCATGAATTCAAAGAGATTGTTAGCTCAAATGTACTAGCTACAATGAATAACAATGTGCTATTTGACACAAAAGGAATATGCACGCAAACGGATGAATCCAATACAGTCCTATATAATTTTAATAACATATACACAATTAAACCTATATAAATGAGTGAGTTTCATAATGTACAATTTCTATACGAAAAACGAATATTAAAACATAATCATTATTATATTTAACGTTTTATATCGAGCGTTATCTAAAGATAACGAACTAAATATTCGTTTTTCACTAAACGAACCGTAATGATAAAAATGATTCAAATAAAAAGGCATTAAAGGTGAATAATTACCTTTAATGCCTTCTTTTAGTATGAAATAAAACTTTGATTAAAAACTTAGGTAAGGCTAACTGTCTACGTAATCTTTTAGGTTGGGAAAGTAATCGATAAAACCACTCTAATCCTGTTTTTCTAAACAAGAAAGGAGCTCGTTTCACTTCCCCACTAATAACATCAAAGCTTCCACCCACACCTTGGAAAATATTAACATTCAATTTACTTTTATTCTCTTCTATCCAGTATTCCTGCCTCGGACTACCAAGTGCAACAAAAAGTAGTTGCGCACCTGATTGGTTAATTTCTTCAATTAACTCATTTTGATCCTTTACATAACCGTCTTTATAACCAGCAACTGTTAAGTTTGGATATTTTTTTTCTATATTACCTACAGCTTTTTCCACAACTTGTTTTTTTGCACCATACAAAAATATCTTATACTGTTTCTCATTTGCTAATTCTAAAAGTCGAATAAACAAATCTACACCTGTTATACGACTAGAAATTTTCCCATTATTAAGCTTAGATGCAAATACAATTCCAATTCCATCGGGAATAGTAAACGTTGCACTATTAATTAAGTTTTTTAGCTTTTGATCTTTTTGTAGTGTCATAATTTTCTCAGGGTTAATAGCTATAATATTTGCTTGTTCATTCCCCATAATTTTTTGATTAACACTAGAAATTAGTTGATCATAATTTAAACTTGTAACATTTACATCCAAAACCTGTTCAGTATTAGACATGATATCATTCCTTTTATTTATATTTGACATCATTCCACTTAGTACTAGCACAATGTTGATACACTTTTTCTTTATATTTTAGATTTTTAAAAATAGCATATAATAGAGTAGCTTCTTTATTAACTTGTTTAAAATACTTGCTATATTCCTTTGCAGAGTTGTTTTTTATCCGCTCATCCAACTCTGAAACACTTAATTCCATGAAAGTTTCAACAGCTTTAACTGCATGATTTTCTACTAAGTTACTTTTTAACGAAGAAAGAGCCATAAACCCATCAAAATCAATAGCTTGCGAAGCAAATACGTTTACTGTTGCTTGTTTTACATCCATATACTTTGTTATATCAACTATACAATTAATTTCTTCCTTCGGTAGTAACGTATTAATTTCATACAACCTAATTTTAATATCATTTTTCCATGCACTATCTATTGAGGAGAGCGTGTCTAGTAGTATATGACTAGTAGCAATATGGTCTGGATGACAATCTACAAAAACAGGGATAAATATTACTTCAGGGCGGATTGATTCTATTTTTTGTTTTAATCGTTGTTGAACTTTTGAAGTACTTCTTAACTCCCCATCTTTTTCATCTAAGAAATCTATACTGGTTATTTTTAATAACTTTTGTACTTCTTTGGCTTCCTCTTTTCGTTGCTTTACAATTAATCTTGCATCTTCATTAGAATTACTACCAGAGCCATCTGTTAAAAAAAGCACATGGGTTTCTGCCCCTAAATCCGCATATGCTTTTAATGTTCCTCCTGCTCCAATCGTCTCGTCATCTACATGTGGCGCTAGTAATAACACTCTTTTTTCGGATAACGGTTGAACAGAATGGACACCTTTAAAGTAATTCGAAAGGATTATTTTATTTATAGGTGTGATAAAAGGTTTAATGAAACTTAATACCCTTCTTTTCATCATACATCAAACTCCAATTTAAAAAGAATCTACATCTCCAGGTGTAATACACCATTTTTCGTGTTTTCTTAATTCGCTTAATTGAGGATTTACTTCTATACCAACTAGAGGCATCGGACTATCTTTTAAAATAAAGCCGCCTTTTTCTAGAGTGGCAATAACGGAACTATTAGGTAATGCCCAAGTTTGAATAACAGATACATCTATTAAATACTCCATAGCTTTATTAAGTAGAAGCTCACTTATACCATCTTTTTCAATAAATAAGAAATCTAAAATAATACCAGTTGTAATATTTTTTGCTACATTACTACTTTTTCCTATAACAATATATCCTACTAGCTTTTCCTGCTCATAGCAACCAAATAGTTTGTAATCTTTCTCAGGATGTTGTATGTATCTCCAGTTTAAATAATTCGAGTCTCTAACTAACCAAGCCTTATACATATCCTTCGTATTTTCAGCTAACTCATCGAACTCCTGACTACATCGATTTACCTCTTTTATTTCATAATTACTACTATCTTTATTTTCTAGCTTCTTTTTTCTTCTACGAAATATAATATCATCTAACTTCTTACCAACCGAAAGGATAGGGAGTTTAGAAGACATTAAAATGAATGGTCTTAAAATGGAAATATATCTTGGCATGTCAATCATATGCTCTGCACCAGTGTGTTTAATGAAAAGCTCCTTTGCCTTAGGTGCTGGGAATCCATATAAGAACTCTATGTTATCTTTCTTTGCTTCCTTTAATAAATATTCGTTTAACTTTTCATAAATCCCTTTTCCTCTTGAATCAGGATCTACCATTGTATCAATCCTCAAGCCAATTTTCTTTTTTTCACCATAAACATACGCATCGTTTACCCATAAGCTAATATGACCTAAAATGGCATTACCTTCTTCATAAACTAAAACCCATGGCTCTTGCTTTTCGTCGAAATTACACTCAAATTTCCATTTCCACATTTTTTCCGTATACTCTTTTTGAAACACTTTCTTAAATAGGTTACGAATTTTTGGGGCATCCCCCTGTTTATATCTTCTTACACTCATACTAACCATCCTTTATTAAAGGTTACAGATGCTATCTATAAAGCCAACTGCTAATAAACAGTTGGCTTATATTTTACTATGCCTGAAATACATCAGGTTTTTCAGCTAGATCAAAATGGTACAATATCGCCTGCACAATCCTTTGCGAAGCATTCCCATCTCCGTAAGGATTGGATGCTTTTGCCATTTTTTCATAAGCATGCATATCATTTAACAACTCATATGCCATTTTATAAATAGTTTCCTCATCAGTTCCAGCTAATTTCAACGTACCAGCTTCAATTCCTTCAGGTCGTTCAGTCGTGTCCCGTAAAACTAATACCGGAACACCTAACGAAGGTGCCTCTTCTTGCACACCGCCTGAATCTGTCAATATAATATAAGCTCTTGATGCAAAATTATGAAAATCATATACACCTAATGGCTCAATTAAATGTACTTTTGGATTATCTCCAATTATTTCGTTTGCAATTTCACGTACAGCAGGATTCATATGTATCGGATATACTACTTGAACATCTTCGTGTTCATTTACTAATCTATTTATCGCTCTAAACATGTTACGCATTGGTTCTCCTAAATTTTCACGTCTATGAGCTGTTAAAAGAATCATCCTGTCATCGCCAATTTTACGAAGCACCTCGTGGGTGTAATTATCACCAATAGTTGTTTTTAGCGCATCAATTGCTGTGTTTCCAGTAATAAAAATATTTTCCTTTTCCTTATTTTCTTGAAGTAAATTATGACTAGATTTTTCAGTTGGTGCAAAATGTAAATCTGCAATAACACCAGTAATTTGACGATTTATTTCTTCTGGGAATGGAGAGTATTTATTCCACGTACGTAAACCTGCTTCTACATGTCCTACTGCAATTTGATTATAGAAAGCTGCTAGACTTGCAACAAATGTTGTAGTTGTATCCCCATGAACTAAAACGATATCAGGTTTAACTTGCTTCATCACTTCATCTAAACCTTCAAGAGCACGTACTGTAACATCTGTTAGAGTTTGTCGATCTTTCATAATATTTAAGTCATAATCAGGAGTTACTTGAAAAATACTTAATACTTGATCTAACATTTCACGATGTTGTGCCGTTACCGTAATAATTGATTCTATATTTTCTGAGTGCTTCTCGAGTTCTAACACTAAAGGACACATCTTTATCGCTTCTGGTCTTGTCCCAAAAATAGTCATTACCTTTATTTTCTTAACCATTTTTTCACCTACAACTGTTTATTTTACATCAATAAATTTCAACCTTATAACTAACCATATCATATCATGATACTAGTAACAATCTGCAAGTAAATACTGATTAATCTGCAACAATTTACTTACTTTTGTTAATTTCATCTATAAACATGTAAATAAAACCGCACAACTTATCTATTATAAATTGCGCGGTCGTTTTTTAGCTTATTTTGTTTTAACTAAGTTATTAACTAAACTATCACTAACAACCGATGATCCACCTAATACTTTAAAGCTCTTTACCTCTTGTTTCTGTACATAGTCCTTCACTTCTGGTGGGAGAGTAATTTGACGAACCAATAGGATTGGCGCGTTATTCTTCCCTGCAAGTACAGAACCTGTTAATGCATCTGCAAAATTCAAGCCAGTTGCAATATAAACTTCGTCTGTAGACATTTTAAAATATTCAGCAATAGCAACCGATGTCGCAAATCGATTTCCCCCACTAATTCTTGTGCCTTTAACTTCTCTTCTTATGCTTTCAGAGATGACATTTTCACCACCAATTACATATGTGGAAGATATTCCTTTAAGCGCATTTCTCGTTTCATCTGGTAAGAGGGTTTTTCTCGATAATAATATTGGATATCCTTTCGTTGCTGCATATGGCGCAATGGAAAGGGCATCCGGATAATTGCCACCGTAAGTAACGATTGCCTTTTCAGGATTTCCGCCTAAACGTTTTGCTATTAACGCCGCCGTTTCGTAACGGTTCCCTCCACCAATTCTTTCAACTGTTAATCCATTCTCCTCTAACGCTTTTTCAACTGTTGTGGAAACAGCATTTATTCCACCAAGAATAACAACGTGTTTAGCTTTTAGTTCTTTTATTCGTTGTTCTGTTTCGGGAGTCAGGCGATCTTTGTGCGTTAATAAAATTGGTGCATCCAACTTCGCTGCTAAAGGAGCACCCGCAAGGGCATCTGGGAAATCATTGTTTTTTGTAAGTACTACCGTGTCTGCTCGATCCCAACCACTTTTAGAAACTTCGACCGCTGTCAAAAATCGACTACCTCCCGATATTCGTTCCCCGAAGTAGCTTAAATAACTAGATGCAACATATCCTTCTCGTCCATCTTGTGTTATGACAGGATACCAAACAAAGTGATTGTGAATAGAATTTCTTTGATCATATGCTATACCACCTTGAATAGTCACAACCTCATTAGATAAACTTTTAATAGCTTTACCTTGCGTTGATGGAGCATCGCGTAATGTTAAAGATTGTGGTGTTAAAACAAATTCATTAGCCTTAAATTTATGCTTTGTTAATTGAAAGTTTCCTTTTAAGTTGTAATGTTTCTCACGAAAACTTAACCTGTTGTTATCTAAGTACTGCAAATCTTCAATTTTCACTTCGGTTAAAGCTAAATTTAATTGTAACGAATGGTTACTTTCTTTAATAATTTTAAAAACATCATCTTGGTATGTATTATAATTTCTTGATCCACCATCCCTGAATCTAGGACTATTTCTATGTACAAGTCCATTATAAGCCATTACGGCAAAGTACCAATTTTCTAGTACATCTCTATTTTTATCGTTAAGAGTAGGGATAACGGATCCGCCAAGCCTCCATTTGTCATTTAAAATCGTGACACCTACTTGGATATTGTATTGAATATCGGTTTTAAGCCTATTTGTGTCAAAATTATACTCACCTTCGTGATCTGTTACTTGCATAATTCCGATTCCGCCATCAGGTGAAATATGTGGTTTACCATTTTCACATTGTTCCCAATCGGACTCCTTCAAAGCAATTGCTTTTACAATCTCTGGTGGAACATTTTGTTTTAACGCTTCTTCTGTTAGCAATTGATTAATTACAATATTATTAGGAGTGGTACAAGTTGTTGCATGTACTTGCCCTATATTTGGAACTAAATACATAACAAGCGTAAAGGCGATTATTATTTTTATTTTCCTATACACTTAAATTTCCCCCTTTATACTTTCTCTACTAATCTAGTATACATAAAAATTCCAAATATTAGTATGATTTCATACAAAAAAAAGAACTCGACTATTAATATCGAGTTCTTTTAAAAGATTATTGTTTAGATAAATTTGTACCAGGGTAATAGAAAGATAGAATATCTCTATACGTCTTACCTTGTCTCGCCATTTCGTTTGCACCGAATTGACTCATTCCAATTCCGTGTCCGAAACCTCTACCGTTTATAATGTACTTTGTTTTGGAAAGGTCGGCAATAAAATTCACTTGGCTATCAGAAACGGCTTGTTTTCCACCTAAAACATTTACAACATTAATTGTATTTCTATGTGCTTCTAAGAACTTCTCTACATTTGCGTTTTTGCTCTCACCCACTAATACAAGTGGCGAATTCGTGTTTACAGCTAACGATGCAGATGTTAGTGCATCTGGAAAATCTCTACCTGTCGATAATAGAACTTTACTAAGATCTAAATCATTTTGGAAAGTTTCTAAAATGTTTGCCAAAGTATCATACCTATTTCCTCCAGGTACGGATAATCGATTAACTTTATTAGCGCCTACTACAGCTTGAAGTTCATTTCTAACGTTATCTGAAATAGCTAACGATCCACCTAAAATGTTAACTTGCTTATTTTTGTCTTTAATAAAAGCAACAGAATTAGCTGGAATCGAGTTAGTTTTAGATAAAACTATCGCCCATTTTTGACTCGCGGCTATTGGCGCAGCAGCTAAAGCATCAGCGAAATTTGAACCTGAAGCAACAAAAACTCCATTTACATCTTGTAATCGCTTATTAATTTCTAAGTTTGTTTCATATCTATTAGTTCCGCTTAATCTTTCAACTCTTCTAACTGTTGAAATATTAGATAAACTAGTACTTACTTGGTTGGTTACAGCTGTTGTACCACCAAGGATGATAACATTCTCTGCATTTAAACGTTGTACTTCTTGCTTTACAGCATCCGGTAAACTATTACTTGATGTTAATAGTATTGGTGCATTCCCATATTGGGCAGCTAAAGGTCCCGCTGATAATGCGTCTGCAAAATCAGCTGCAGTCGTGATGAATACCGTTTTATGTGCATGGTTAACTGGGAATCCTGATGGATAAAGCTGTTTAGATACTTCAATAGCAGTATCAACCCTACTTTGTCCAGAAGTTCTAGTAATATCTACATTAACAGGAGTGTCAAAACTAGTAACTAATAAACTTCTAAAGTTCATTGTTCCTAACATAGCACGTAATTGATCAGCTTTTATGTTCTCTTGTTTAACTAAATGTTTTCTAATTGTTCCATCTGCATTTTTTACGTAAGTTCCATTTTCATTTTTCACAAAAAACTCGACCCAAATGGAGCCTGAAACTATGCGATTCCCACTAGTTCTTTGTGGGGAAATCTCTAACTTAGGAATTGATACGATTTTTAATTCCTTATTCGCATATCCGTTATTTCTAAGCCATGTTTTTAAACTTTCTGCAGGTGCTGAGTTTAATTCTCTTGATACGCTCCACCATTTATCAGGCGCTTTTAAATCTTTCCCTAGTAAACTAATTTGCTCTTTTTCAAGTTCAATTTTAAATGCAGCTGATGCATTGTTAGCAGCTAAGTCGTAAGGGTCTTGTTTAGCTGGCAAGTAGGGTACAGCACTACTCCAAATAGCGTTACTTTCTGTATGACCACCGTTACTAGATGAGTATACAGCAGAGATAATCGCTCCGTTATAAGTTAAATATTCACCCTTCGTTGCATTAACTATGTCTTCAATTTTCTTTTGATAAGATAAATCTATTCCTCCGTATACCTGATGACCTTGGGTATCATTAATAATCGCACCTTCTCTAGAAAAGCTTCTTAAATAGTACGTTCTGGCTGCAACTGCTTGAGCTTTTAAAGCATCAGCATTCCATAATGCAGGCATTTCACGAGGTACTACTCCCTCTACATAGTGTTCTAAAGGTAATTTATTGTATGGTCTAATGTGTTGGTTCGCTTGCACAGTGAAGTTTAATTCACCAAGATAATGGCGATTCCCATTCCCTAAAAGCATCGTTGTATACGTTGCTTTATTATACTCAACTGGTTTAATAACAAAGGAGTTTCCTACCTCACCAATTTTTCTACTTCCTAAGTAAATATTAATATTAGAATTTTCTACTTTAAGTCTATAAGTAGTGTGAGGTTGTAATCGTTCTTCAAATAATGTTTCATCATATTCATATTCACCTCGTAAGACGATATCAAGTTGTGAGGTGTTTCCAATAAAATTCCTTAATTCTACAGTAACAATTCTATCATTTCCGTTGGCTTGGACGTCGTTAGAAACTGCCGATATCGTCGTGAAGATTAACGTTATGGCAAAAAATATCTTTAAAAGTTTCGGCACTCTATCTTTCCCCCTATTCTTTTTCATAGTTAAGTTATACCAAATTAATAGTTTAAAAGAAATAGCCAAAATAAGTAAAATGTCGAAATAAGTATAATAGACTACAATTTGGTTATATTTTGTAATATTTTATTTCACCAAATTTTATGTAGTTTAGTTAAATACACATTTTTTCATATGACGTTTCATTTTCCTACAAAATTCATTCTGGTGGTTTAAAAGAGAAGGTTAGTTATGAATTAAAATGAGTAATAGTAGTATAGGAGAATACTAATAAAACCTTTATCCAAACACCAAAACATAGGGTGTTTTTTTCGCTATGTTGTCTATGAAAAAATTGTCTAGTATTGGTAGATTCATTGTATAATATTAACAAATATACACAATAACTTCTAAGGATGTGAGGAAATGGGGAAACCAAACAAAAAAATTATTGGAATTGCTACTAAAACGGTCGCAAGTACCATACTTTTTGGAAGTTTATTGCTTCCACTTACGACTACAAATGCCGAAAACATGCATAAAATGTCATATCCAACCGTACAAGTGAATACGACCTCTTCATATGCTAATTCTAGTACTACTAATATCGAGACGCGTTTATCAGGCTCTAGTAGATTCAGTACAACAACAGCTATTTCTGAACATGGCTGGGAATCTGGTTCTAATACAGTAGTCATTGCTACAGGGAGAAATTGTTTGAGGTTTCAGTAAAAGGACTGGAAACAACTGATGGAAAAAAAGAAGAACTAACTTATGCTGTGAAATTTTTCAACCTAAAAAACTATTAAACTAGAAAAAGACGCTTAAAACTAATGGCGTCTTTTCATTTTTTATTCACTTCTTAAAATTTCTTCTAACTCCCAAACAACAGAAGGATGAATTGCTACTTTACCACCAAGGATTCGAAAATCACCTTTATTCCTTACAAGATAGTCCTTCGTTGACTTTGGAATAGTAGAAGGTTGAACTAATACTAAACTTTTGTTTTGCTTGGAAGCAAGTGTAGCACCTGCTAGCGCATCTTTATAGTCTGTACCTGTTGCAATATAGAAACCTTCGCTGCTTCCGAAGTAGTCTAAAATAGCAAGATTTGTATCGTATCGATTAACACCTGACAACCTCTGTACATTAGCTTTTTCATTTAGTTTCTTTTCTATGTTTTCCGACACTGCAGACTTACCACCTACTATATAAACTTTAGAAAAATCAAATGCATCTATAATATTTTGAGTTGCAGTTGGAATCGTATCTTTATTAACAAACAAGATTGGGATCCCTCTTGAGGCGGCATACACTGATATAGATAAGGCATCCGGATAATTTCGGCCGTCCGCAATTATTACCTCTCCTTTATGCATTGCACTAAAACGCGCAATTTCCGCCGCTGTGTCATATCTAGTTTTCCCACTAATCCTTAACGTTCCAAATCCCTCTTCTTTAAGCTTTCTCTCTACTGAAGTGTGTAATGCCATTTCTCCCCCAACTAAAATGACATCTGTAACATCTAAAGAATGTAATGTATCAATCGTTTCATTAAAAACAACATTTTGACGAGTTAAAAGGACTGGACTGTCTAGCTTTTTCGCTAAGGTGGTAATAGCAAGTGCATCTGCAAAACTACTGTTATTCGTAAGAATGGCAAAACTCCCTTTCTTACTAGTATTCATACTGTTTATTAGTTCACTAGATTGTACCTTCTTCCAACCACTATGTGCAATTTGTATCGATGTATCTATTGATGTTTTCCCATAAATTCGATTATATGTTTCATAAACTTCTATGGCATTTCCGACATTTAATAAGCCGTTTTGCACATAAATGGATTCACTTTTCACACTAGACTGCTCTAATATCAGTCTAATCTGTCTAGCATTTAGAATCGGATCATGTGCCTTAAGCATCCCAGCCGCAGAGGCAACATATGGAGTTGCCATACTTGTACCACTCATTTTTGTATAGTTACCGCTGTTTAGCAAGTAAGTACTTAATACATCGACCCCAGGTGCAGCTAATGATACATACCTTCCAAAATTAGAGAAATTAGCATATTCATTTGTTGTCGCATTAACAGCCCCCACACTCAGAACACTTGGTAATGCGGCAGGATACATTTGTAAATTGTTACCCTCGTTTCCAGCTGCTGCTACAACTAGTACATTGTTGTCAACAGCATATTGTATGGCTTCCTCTACAGTTCTACTTTTCGTTGGACCAGCTACACTAATGTTGATGATATGCGCACCCATATCCACTGCATAGTAAATACCTTTTGCCAAGTCAGAACCGTAGACACCTTTTTTATCTCCAACTTTTATTGGCATAATAAATGCATCACGTACAATGGAAGCTATCCCTACATTATTGTTTGTAACAGCCCCTACAATTCCAGCTACATGAGTGCCATGTCCTATTTCGTCATGAGGTAGTTCTAAAGGGGCTAGTATGTTGTGCGGCGAAATAATAGCATCCTTTAAATCTGGGTGTTGTAATTCAATTCCAGAATCTAAGACCGCAATTATTGGTTTATAAATATGCTTAAAACTTTTCCATCCATTTTGTACATTCATTACTTCGAAATCTTTTAATTGCGAAAAGAATAATGAATCTGTTACAACAGCAGAGTAGGAATAATGTGAATCTACTTCGACGTAATCCACTTCTGGATTTTTTTGTAATTCATTAATTACTACATGTGAATTTTTATCTAGGACTTTACCTACCTCAAATATTTTTCCTTTATGAAATACGGAAGATTTGTTTTTATATTTTATAATGATTCTCTTTTCATTTAAATCAGTAGCTTCTGCATTTTTTGGAAGGCTATAAAAATTAAATACTATTATAATCGGGATAAAAAAACAAAGTAGTCTATATGTCATATTGCCTCCATTGGTTAGTCATTAATACTAAGCAAAACATAAGTTTTTCATGAATTACGTTGTTACCTGAAAATATTTTAACATAATTAAATTCAGATAGTAGTAATGAAATAGCATCTTCCAATAAAAAACTTGTAATGCATATTGAAATAACATTATAATTTATATAGCACAAATACAATAAAAGGAAGTTATATTAAAATGACAAATCAAAGAAGCCATAAAAATAAGAAGAAAAACTGGGTGAAAATCTCATTAGCTGTTTTTGCTGCTTTCTTCTTACTTGTAGCTATTTATGTTGGCCACACAATATATCAAGTAAACAAAACGTTAACTCAAATGCACGAACCCATCAATCGTGAATATTCTGAGAAACGACCAGAACAAGTAAACTTCTCTAAAAGAGATCCTTTTTCAGTATTACTAATTGGTATTGATAAAAACACAGGAAGTACAGAAAAGGGACGATCTGATTCACTTATAGTCCTCACTGTAAATCCGCATGATGAATCAATGAAGATGGTTAGTATCCCCCGTGATACTAGGACAGAAATAATAGGTAGAGGAACACAAGATAAAATAAACCATGCCCATGCTTTCGGTGGAATTGATATGAGCATACCAACAATTGAGAACTTCTTAGATATTCCGATTGATTACTATGTAAAAGTAAACATGCAAGGATTTAAAGATATAGTGGACGCTGTTGGTGGGGTTCAAGTAAATAATAAATTCTCTTTTAAACAAGATTCTTTCACTTTTGAAGAAGGACGCATTAATTTGGATGGTGAACAAGCATTAGCATTTGCTCGTATGAGAAAACAAGACCCTCGAGGAGACTTTGGAAGAACAGATCGCCAGAAAGAAATAGTACAAGGTGTGATTAATAAAGGAGCTTCGTTTACAGGATTAACGAATCTTGATTCTATCTTAGGAGCTATCGGTCAAAATGTTCGAACCAATTTATCTACGGATGAAATGTTAAATATTCAAAGAAATTATAAGGAAGCTAGACACGACTTAGAAACGTTGCATCTATCTGGGAATGGAACAAAAATTAATGGCATTTATTACTTCCAAGTACCAGAAGAGGAAAGATTAAGATTATCTGGGATTCTTAAAAATCATTTAAAAGTTGATTAAATGACAAAAGGTAGACTATATCAATTGATAGTCTACCTTTTCTTTTGCGAGTAATTCTTAGTCTTTATAGATAAAATAATTGTTAATATAATTTGCCCAAATGTCTTGTCCTTCGGGATTAGGATATACACCATTCAAATAGTTCTTGATTTCCTCATCATTCCAATTCGGCCAATCCTTCCAGTGATCTAAAAACTCATACTCATTAGTAATAGCAAAATCCTTTAGTTGTTCTACTTGCTCTAAATAAAATGTAGGATTATGAATAGGATTAGGAGGTTGAATTATTATGAACACACCAGGGTTCTCAGCTTTAACCGTTTCAATAGTCTCTTGTATATTACTTAACGTATGATTAATCATAACTATTCCATTATCGTTTAGTATTAATGGTTCAAAAATGAAGATATCCGTCTTATAGGATGCAATTTCTATATGACGATTAGTATCAATCAGGTGATTTGTACTTATGTTTTCCAAGTTAATAATTTCTAGTTCAAACTTTCCATTACCGTAATATCCATCTAAACTATTAACAAGTTGAAATGGCCACGGTAAATTTTCTGCGTCACCTGTCATAATAGCTCTTGAACCAACTGCTAAAATACGAATAGTCTCATCGTCTTCTAATTTGTTTAAAACAAGCTCTCTTAGTTGATTATTCATGTTTTTGGTTAAAGAATCATATAAATCAAAACTATCGCTTGAAATTTCTAAAGTTGACTTTTCTATATTAGCTGCAAGCTTTTTATCATAATAAAACTTACCCACTATCGTAATGGAAATAAATATTAAACATAATAGCAAAGTGGCTAACTTTTTCATATTTAATCAAACTCCTTATGTAGTAACATGTTTATTATATACTTTTTTCTATGAAAATAGTAAGTTTGCAATCAATTTTTTGACAAAATATGATAAAATTATAGAAAATAAAGTAGCTCGTTTTTAGTATAATCCCTAGGAGGAAACTATGAAGTCAAAAGTTAAAATAGTTCTTTTCATTACAATAATTGTCGTACTAACGTGGGGATCCCTTGCCCCTTATGCATGGGCTAATATCACCTCTACTTTACAAGAAAAATACAACATTAGTAACCAAGATGAAGAGACGGAACCCGAACCTGTTCCACCACCTATTCCAGTTCCAGCCCCGGAGCCAGATCCTGAGCCAGAACCTGAGCCGAAGCCTGAACCAAAACCTGATCCAAAGCCTGAGCCGAAACCTGAGCCAAAACCTGAGCCGAAACCTGAGCCAAAACCTGAACCGAAGCCTGAACCGAAGCCTGAGCCGAAGCCTGAGCCAAAACCTGAGCCGAATCCCGAGCAGACAACACCTACCCCAGTTACATTAGAGGAAGAGGAAACATACAATGAAACTGAGATAGATGAAGAGGGAAAAAACACCAATGAAAGTAGCGTTATCAGTCTAGCAGAGCTATTAATCATATTTAACGAAAACGAAGAATTATTCACTACAATCGATGAATATATTTTTACAAATGTAGCTTCTATATTACTTTTTAACAAACCGACAGCGGAGGGCAAGTATACTTATTCTAAAAACCCATTCAATGATTTAGTAGTGAGATTGTCATTTAAGCAGATAGAGCAATTAGAATTCTTCTTCGCAGATCAAAATGTTTCGAATTTAGGGAGTAATTATTTGCTATTAGAGAAACTTCAGTTAATAAAAATCGAAAAAAATAAGCTTATCAATATTTAAGAAAATATTGATAAGCTTTTTAAATTTACACCATATTAGTTTTAACTCGTAACAATCGAAACCTTAACTTTAATCATTATTTTCTCTAATTAAGAAAGTTTAAATTAGGGCATTATAATTTGTAATGTCTGATTTTGACCATTAATCACTCACATCTAATATCTGGATTACTTTGCTATCAAAATTTAATAAAATATCGTAGCTATTTACTTTAAAGTAAAGTAAATCTCCTTCTCTAGAAACTATATAGGCGTCGTTTCTTAAACCATTTGTTACATCATTTTCATTTTCAATGTCCTCTACGATTAATCCATTAACAATGTTTTTATCATTAATAGTGTAAGTTATATTTTCATTTATCAATGTAACTAGTTTATTTCCGTTATCATTAATACGTTCACTAACAATTCCTGGAAACTTGTTAATTAAATCCTCATAACTAATCCCTATATTAATAAGAAAATACTCGTATGAATTTGTAAAATTAAGTGGGAATAACGGTAAAAAATCTATAATAGACAAGTTATCTGTTCTAACATATTGATTAATAAAATTAACCTCTTCTTTTCTAATAAAACCGGATATATTCTCAATTGAGATTTTATATTTTCCATTTAACTCTTCTGTTACATAAACGTGATCGGTAAAATTCAAAGTTCTAATTTTATACTTGAGTTCTTCATCAAAATATAGATCTGATTCCAAGACTGAAATAGCGCCTTCTCTCTCAATAGGTATAGAATTATATACTAAATTATCTTCTAATATATTTTCATATTCAGTAATATTATTTTCCTTAATAATACCGTACTTATCCATTAGGCCATATAAAATGTAGCTGGCAATTATTAGAATTATAGAAATAGATATAATAGAAAAATACAATTTACTCTTATTCAATCTCCCTTTACGCTCTCTTCTATTATTCTTATCTTTTACTTCTTCTAATTGCTCCAAATCACCAACTGCATTATTCATCATTTCTCTATTTCTAAGAACTGCTTCTTTATAACTTTTTTGTTCTTCTTTAGTCATTGCTTTAAAATCTTTCAAGAACTTAATATAATTGGGAAGTACTTCATCTATCCCCCCATAATCTCTTATTTCACCAGCCTCGAGCCATAAGACCTTATTACAGAACATTTTAATTTGAGTCATTGAATGGCTGATAAAAAATATAGTCTTACCCTTTTCTTTAAATTCATTCATTTTTATTAAGCATTTGTCAGCAAAAGTCTGATCTCCAACTGATAGCGCTTCGTCAACAACTAACACATCTGGATCAATATTTACAGAAATTGCGAAACCCAGCCTTGATTTCATACCACTTGAGTAATTTTTAACCGGTTGATCAATAAACCTGCCTATATCTGCAAATTCAATAATATCATCCATCATATCTTGTATTTCTTTTTTACTAAATCCTAACATTAAACACTTTAGCTCAATATTTTCTCTACCGGATAACTTATTATTTAATCCTGAAGAAATTGCAATTAAAGATGCTTTCCCATTAACTTTAACAATACCAGATGAAGGAGGAATTACCCCTGTAATTAAGTTAGATAAAGTAGATTTACCAGCACCATTTACACCTACTACACCAATTACCTCACCTTTATTAGCTGTAAAACTTATGTTATTGATGGCATAAAAGTCATCACCACATCCATCAGGAACAAGAATATCTAATAATTTCTGAACTTTGTTATCGTATAATTTATATTTTTTTGTCGCATTTTTAAATATTACAGAACTACTCATTTTTACTCCTTATTCAAGTTAATATAATAATACTTTTATTAAATTGTAAAACACTATCATTATAAATAATCTACAAACTTACTTCTGAATTTCACATGTAAACTAGAACCTATTAATAATAATACTAATGTAATTATCCAAAAATAAATTGTAAATGAAAGATGTTCTACTGGATACCATTTTAAACCAAGAATGGATGCACGATATCCTTCAACTAAATAGTATATAGGGTTTAATTTTAAAATAGTTTGTATTATTTGTGGCTCAATTTTATATGGTGGCCACAAAATCGGAAGTAAAAATATTAGTAACCTTACAACTGCTTGAATTAGATTATGAACATCTCTAATTAAAGTGGAGATTGTAGAGGTTATTAATGAAAATGAAACTAAAAACACTAATGTTGCAAAAATAAAATACGGTAACTGAAGGTAATAAATATTAATAGGATACCCAATTATTTGGAAAATAAGCAAAACTACTACTAATAACATTAGATGTTGGTATAGTTTAGCAACAGTTACAAAAGTGGGTATTGTACTCATCGGGAAACTCATTTTAGACATCATATTAATTCTAGAATATACTGACTGCGAGCCCTGTATAATTGATTGGTTAATAAAAAACCATACTACAATTCCCGAAAGCATCCATGGAAAATAAGGAATGATTTGACCATATAATTCAATATCTCCTCTTCCATTTGTCCTAAGCACACCATAACCAAACACAAACCAAAATATAGAAATTTGAATCATAGGATTAATTATTTCCCATAAAACCCCAATATAGTTATTACTATTGGCACTCTTCATTTCATAAACAGAAAGCCTTTTCACTAAATAAAAACTTTTTAGTTGTTCCTTTAATACCGTAATAAGAGAATTCATTATTGATTTCCTTTCTAATATAACTTCCTATTACATATTACTAAACATTTTAAACAAATTAAGCTTATCATCCTGATACAAATATAAATAAACAAGGGACTCCCTTCGGAAATCCCTTTTATGTTACTATCACTCTACAAATGGATAAATTGTTTTTAATTATAACTTTCCTATTGTATAGTAAATAGAATTCGCCATTTTTCTTACTTGCATTATAAATAGTTACAGTATGAACTCTACAAATATTTATCTCTCCTTCCAATATCTTCTGTAATTAGTCCATGTCTCTTACATTTAACAACCTTATATCATCATTATATTATAAGATTTTTTCTTTTAAATAATTATATGTTTCTTCTGTATTATTACCTTCTTGACATTCCACTAATTTTTCAAAAACACTCTTATAATATTCATCTTGTTGATTTGAATAATTACTTACTATAGTCTCTTGTAATTGATCAAATTTATAAACAATATCACCAAAGGCAATTTCTTCTTGCAAAATATTTGGTGCACCATATTCTTGTTCTGCTAACATTTTATCTTCCCAATAAAAGACTATATTGCTACCCCCAGTGAACCCATAAAAGGTAACAGAAGAATAATCTGAAATTAACACCTTTGTTTTTAGAAGTGCATCTTTAATGTCCCCATCATAGAAATACTTTTCATTTTCAAAATATATTTCTGGAAATTGTTCTTTTAGAATTATTTTTGATTTAGGGTGTAGGACTATATTGATTTTCTTATTCGAATAAAAATCATTTGATTTCACCATATTTATAAACTGCAAATACCTTGAAATATAACTGCCTTCCTCAATTTTTCCAGTCAGATCCCACGGTCTCCATGTTAATAAAAATGTAATTGCGTCTTTTTTTATTGTTCTAGATTTTACGTACAAGTCTAGATTAGGAAGCCCAGTTTTAATTAGATTATCTCTTTTATAGTCAGAATACTTCTCAAACATATCAGCCTCAAAATCCGAGTTAACCAATATGTAGTCAGGTGCAATCGGAACTCTTGTATTGTAATATCCTCTTTCAAATACATTGGTAGCTAAACATACGCCATGCTGCAAAAATATTTTCTTAGTATTGTTTAATATTTTATTTTTAATTAATGTGTCATTATCATAGAGTCTTCTCTGTATATGAGTCACCAAATCTGATGAAATAAAACTTTTTGCTTTAAATATTGTATAAAAGGCTTTAATGCTATTTTTAGCCAAAATCTTATTTGGATAGTTTAATTTTAGTTGTTGAAATTGTTCGTTTTTCGAGTCCAAAATATATCTTGCATTCTCGTCTGTTTTTACGGCGAATTTAAATAACTCGAACCCTGATTCAGATGCCCCTTCACAAAACTTCTCAAAATAAACATTAAATTTATCTTTGTTACTAGTAAATTTACTTAGTATATATGCAATTCGCTCTTTTAGAACTATCAATTTTTTAAGCTCACTTGTAAATACTATTACAAACTGACCTGTTATCGACTTACGAACAAATAATTCTATCGGCTCATAACGAATAAAATATGAAGATGTATTAAATAAATAGTGTGATTTGTTAAATTTATCTTTTGTATTTTCTTTAAGATTAAAGTAATAGTTATACTTGTCGTTCTTTATTCTAATAAATACTGGAACATTAATTTCACTATTTTCCTTATATTGATTTAGCAATACCTTAAAGGGTACACTACACCAAAAAAAGTGTACAATTAGTGCAAAGATATTTGTTTTCATAGCAAACTTTGAACGAATTTTTTTAGGAAATAGAAAATTCACCTTAACATTTACAGACTTATTATAACCAAAAGATAAGTCTATCTCTTCAAAGGAGTAATATCTAAATCGAAGTACACCAAAGAAAATTAAAGCTTGGAAAACACTAAAAATACTAACCCTGTAGAATGGTGTTTTTTCAATTTTATCTACTATTTCATCCACACCTAGAACACTATGATATTTTGCTTTAATAAAGGAAAGACGCTTATTAGAATCTACATAGAATATTACTTGATACTTTCTTTCTTTAACTACTTCAACAATTTCCATTTTGGATTTTTGTTCCACTCGAACAGGTAATCTTGTTTCCTTATTATAAACATAGTATTTATGATTTTCTTTAATCTTTCTATTAGTTATATGAATAGTTCCATTAAAGTCACAATAACCCTCACCAAATTTTAGATGTGTATTATCCCAGGTGTATAAGCCTTCCATTGCTTTTCCTCCTATAACTCCTTACTAGTGTTTGTTGAACTATGGTTATGTCTCATCTTAATAACCCTGTTACAACTCTAGTAGTGGCATTTCCGTCCTCTAGCCTACAGAATCTTTTGTGAAACTCAAGTAAGTTATTTTGAACTTCAAAGTTTGATTTTTGAATACGAATAATTTCATCTATAAGTTCCTTTGTATTTACAACTAAATTTCCAGGTGCATTTTCCTCAAAATCAAAATAAAAACCTCTTAACTTGTCTCGATATTGTTTAATATCATAAGTAAAAAAGATAATAGGTCTTTTTAGGCATAAGTAATCAAAAAACACTGAAGAATAGTCGGTAATTAATATATCAGAAATTAAATATAACTCCCTTATATCATCGTGTTGTGAAACATTTATTGCAAAACCTTTATAATCTGTTAAGTTTAAAGTATCAGCAACTAAATAATGCATTCTAAACAATATTATATATTCTTCACCTAATTTTTTTCTGATTTCATCAATATCCATTTTCAAATCAAATTTATAACGTCCTTTAGAAAAGTATAAATCATCTCTCCATGTAGGAGCATACATTATTATTTTACTATCCAAAGGAATGCCCATTTTCATTTTAATAGAGTTAATCGTTTCATCATTATTTTGATTAATTAATAAATCATTTCTAGGATATCCAGTTTCAAGTATTTGACCATTATAGTTAAATGCTTTTTTAAATATTCTAGTTGAATAACTGTTGGGAGAAATTAAATAATCCCATTTTCGTGTTTCTTTAATAAAGTTTTCTTTATATGCCTCTGTTGTTGTTCCAGGCATTCTAATTTCTTCAATGTCCAGTGCTAATTTCTTCAATGGCGTACCATGCCAAGTTTGAAGGTATAGTGTATTTCTTGGCTTTGTAATCCAGTTTGGCATTCTACTATTAGAAATCCAAAACTTCGCTCTAGGAACTAGAAATAACCATTTGATTGATAACCTTTCAAGGTATGGGATTCCATTTTGTTTAAATTTTTCTTTGTACCTTTTATCGACACTCCAATACAGCTTATATTCTGGATGCATCTCTTTAACATATTCGTATATTGATCTCGGGTTACAACTATATTGTTTCCCCAAGTAACTTTCAAAAATAATGATATCTTTTTTAGGCAATAAACCTAACACATTAAAAATGCCTTTATAAAATTTTATAAAAGCATTTTTAAATAAACTACAATTAAATGTCACCATTACTTGCCTCCAAGTGTTTCGTGATAACTTCAATTATTTTTTTTAATATATTTGATAAGATTCTCAGATGAATTACCTATAGAGTATTCATTCCAACTTAATGAAAATTGCTTAGTTTTATTTTCTTTAAATTCATTTTGCTTAATAATCTTTATTATTTGTTCCGTTTTATAAACAACAGGAAAGGGTATGTTGTCCATATAACCTTCAATCAATCCTTGTGTAATTTTATATTCTTCTAAATCATACACAAAAAATATTATAGGTTTATTTAAAATAGAAAATTCGCAAGGTAAAGATGAGTAATCTGTTATTAAATAGTCTGTTATAAGTAACAATTCATTTGTACTATTATAATCAGAAAAATCGTATATAAAATTCTTATATTTTTCTTCTATCGTTATATTTTTTCTAATCATTGGATGTAATTTGATAATTAGTATGAAATTGGAGAGTGATAACTCATTGTAGAGTTTTTCTATTTCCAATTCCAGTTGGTGCTCCTTCAATTGCTGTTTTCTAAAAGTCGGTGCGTAAGTGATCACTTTCTTTTCTTTGAGATTAGGATATTTTAGATAAATTTCATTTCTCACATGATTCATCAAACAGTTATCATAAAAAAAGTCAGTTCTTGGTATCCCTGTGCGTAATATATTTTGTTCTTGTATACCAAAAGATTCTTTAAATATATTAGCCATCTTTTCAGAACCGACAACTATTTTATGGAATTTTGAGTAGACACGCTTAAATCGCTTAATCGCAGATTTACTTCTTTTATAATTTGATCTATCTTTTAATCCAAATTGCTTAAAAGAACCCACAGCATGCCAAATTTGTATACACTCTACGCTTTTTCTAAAGTTTATTGATGATAAAAAACCATAGTAATTGTCTATAATAATATGTTTTGATGTTGATAAATGATATATAGAGTTAAACCAGTGTACTAAATTAAATGTTTCAAACCTTCTAACCTTTAATTCAGGATATTCATTGCTGAAAAATTCATATGTTAATGGTTTACAAAGTAATATAACCTTATATTCTAAGCTCTGTTTTCTAATCTCTTTAATTAAATAATTACAATTCTCCGTATAAGAAACAACAAAAGTTAGTTTTTTTTGTAAGGGAAATAACTTAAAAATATCAAAAAAAATTTTGAATAGATGTAAATAACAATTTAGTACTACTTCTCTATACATTAGATATAGCTAACAATCCTAGTTCTTTTTTTATCTTGGTAGTTGATATACTAGCTGTTCTTGGTAAATAAATTACTTGACAATAGTCTTCCAAATAATTAAATTTCCCTTTCCAATCATCACCCATTACAAAAACATCAATATTATAATTGAGAACATCTTCTATTTTCTGATCCCAATTGCTTTCAGGGATAACATTATCTACAAATCTTATAGATTCTAAAATTAATTTTCTATTTTCATAGCTATGAAAAGCTTTTTTATTTTTAATTGAGTTAAATTCATCAGTAGACAATGCTACCGTTAAGTGGTCTCCTAATTCTTTTGACCTACTAAGTAGATTTATATGTCCCCAATGAAGCAAATCAAATGTTCCATAAGTAATAACCTTCTTCATTTCTTACTTCCCCCAAGTATATTTATTATTCTCTTATTTCATATTTCATTTTTACTGTTAATTCCACTGTTAATATATTATAATATTGTAGACTTTTATAAAAGAATGTCAATTAGTATTAAGGAATTGTAAATATTTGTAGTTTAAAATCAAATAAAATATTAACAAATAATTACTTGTATATAAAATTGTAAAAATGTAAAACTAAAGTTAAATTATATAGTCCGAGGTATTTGATATGATTAAGACAGTAAGTATTATTGGATTTAATTTTGTTAATAGTACAATGAAGGAGCTCTTACAACTTCTAGATGATAGAATTTCGACCAATACCAAAACTTTCATAGTTACAGCAAATCCAGAAATAGTCACTTATGCCAATTCCAATAAAGAATATAAAAGTTTAATTAATGATGCTCATTTTATTATTCCCGATGGTGTAGGAATAATCTGGGCAGCCAAAATTTTGGGTAATCCATTAGTTCAACGTTTACCTGGGTTTGAGTTAATGGAAGAGTTATTGAAACTATCGAATGATCGTAAATACAGTATTTACTTTCTTGGTACAAAACCAAATTTGATTGATAAAGCAGTAGAAAATATTAATACTAAGTATCCAAAAATCAAAATAGTTGGATTTCACCATGGTTATTTTGATTCAAAAAATTCTAATATCGCAGACGACATTGCACGCCTAGAACCCGATATAGTTTTTGTAGGAACAGGTTTTCCAAAACAAGAGAAGTGGATTGCTCAAAATATTCATAAATTTAATAAAGGGATTTTTATCGGTGTGGGCGGTTGTTTTAACGTATGGGCTGGTTACACAAAGAGGGCTCCAAAACCTTGGAGAGACTTGAATCTTGAGTGGGCTTATAGAATTATTAACGAACCAACACGACTGAAAAGAGCTATAGCTATTCCAAAGTTCATGATAAATATAATTACAGAAAAATATAGAAGTTAATAATTTTCGAATTGAAATTTATTAATAACTGAGCATTTTAAAAGAGAAAAGCGTCAGCTTAAAAACTGACACTTTTCTCTTTATTTATTCACAACAAACATAGACTTCACTATGATGCTTTCTCCTAACTTTGGACACTCTTCAAATGGAGCTTCCAAGAAGTAGGTCTGTTATTAGTTATTCTAATTAGTGATTAGGAGTTTTGTGTAATGTTGTAATAACAAATATTCAATACTCGATATTTTGCAAGTGTTCCTTACAAAGTTCACGTTCTTATATATGTTAAAATTGATTAAGGTAAAAAAGATGTCAAAGTAAAAACAGCAAAAAACAGTTCCTAAAAACTTAATATATGACGAACTTTTTGATGACTTTTTTGCACATTATGTACTATTCTTTTTTTAATAATGTCAGTACAACTAACCTTGTCACTATGTTGCTATTAAAATTCGCAATTATAACGGAAATAAATACCAACTCAATTGTTTCAATAGAATTTACAAATACTTTTTCTCTTTTCTCATTAACAATAGAAAGCTACACGCACTAAGCGTGTAGTTTTTTATGTTATATAACTTAATTATAGTGTTAAGTTGAATTGTTGATTAAAAAGAAAAATCTATTTAAAGAACAGGGTTATGATTATTTTTTTTCCAACTTGACTATACTTTTAGATAAAAAGAAGGAGGAGAAAAGATGTTAAGAATTAGTTTATTACTACTTTTATTATCAACTGTTTTAGTAGTTTCTATGAACTCAACAACTAATGTTTCACCTATGAAAACCCGAAGTGATACGTCCTTTCTCGTAAAACAAACCCCACCTGAGAGTTTTTGGATAAGCGAAAATGTAGTAGAGGTGTGGAGTTCACAAAGTAATAGTTTAGAAGATATTATTACGAATATATATAAAGATAAAGTTGAACAGATTCTACTTTCTCACAAAAGCGAGAAGGAAAAGTATATTAACACCTCATTAAGTGAAACTTCTGCTGCAGTTTTTACGACTAATTATTTGAAGCGAAAAGAATTAGTTGAGAAAGAACTAGCAGCTTTAGAAATAGTCTTTTATGAATGGGAATCTGAATTAATTAGGAATAATCTATCAACTGAACGGGTAAAGGAATATAGGAATGTAGTAGGAAAGTTTTGATATATACTAGTATGTCGGACAGGATGACTATTTCTCCATACATATACTCTCGTATTTTGTTTCTTATTCTTTTAACTTCTTCTAGTTATGTGTGATTTCGGAATATTTTTTTGATAGAAAACATAGAGATAAAATATATAGAAGAAAGAGGGCGAGGAAATGGCGGCTTTATCAGAGAGAATTATGCCTTATATAAGGAAGATAAAAGTTCGTGAAATTGATTGGAATGGCATTAGTGAGTTTTTCCATTCGTTTTGGATTAGGTCGATAATAATTATTGGGTTATGCCCTATTTTTATTGCTATCCCTTCATTAACCTTTTTGTTGGCCAGGGATCATGGTTCTATTAGTATGTATTTACTTTCATTTATTTTATTGGTTCCATGGATACTTATACCTTGCTTGTTCATCTTGCATATTTCTAATCGAACCAAGCAGGGAGAGATTTTAGCGTATTCAGTGAGCGGATTGTTTTTTATTACTTATATTATTTGGATTGTTGTTTTAGGTAAGTTTTGGTGATACGACAAAAAGGGATTGTGCTACATATAGCGCAATCCTTTCTCCTTTACTCTTCCTTTTTGACAAAATAATCAATAATATATTGCGCCCATGCATCATGACCAGATTGATTTGGGTTAGAGCGTTCGTTATTTAAGTAATTTAATACTTCCGCATCAGTATAATCTGGCCAATTCTCCCAATGATTTAAATATATATAACCTTTTGCTAAAGCATATTCTCTTAATGCTTCCTCTTCCCCTGGGTAAAATCTAGCATTATGAATTGGAATGGATGGTTGTAAGAGTACAATTACATTTTCATTTAAATTTTTAAAATCTTGAATCATTGTTTCTAAGTTTGCCAATCTGTTAGGTACTGCAATAAACCCGTTATCATTAATTGTAAACGGTTCTAATAGAATAATATCTGGTGTGTTTGTTATATTATTAATATGTAAGTTATTTTCTACTACCTCGTTACTCCTCTTACCTTCGAGCTCCACAATAGAGATGGTAAATGTTTCACCATAAGTTTCCTCAAGTTTTTCACCTACTATCTCATGCCATACAGTATATTCATTAGAACTCAATCCTCTTGATCCTATAATAACTAATTTAACTTCCTTGTCATTTGCTATACGGTTAACAAGCAACTCCCTTATAGGCGAGTCTAACTTTCTTGCATAGTCTATGGAAGTCATTAAATTATCTTGTATCGGTTGTTCGCTTTTTACTGTTTCCTCATTAATTTCATTTTTAATAGTCACAGATGTTTGTGTTACTGCATTTTTTAATTTTGTGTCCCAATGGATTTGTCCATATACCAATGCTCCTAAACATATAAATGCAACTATTATCATGAATAT
Source organism: Bacillus alkalisoli (assembly GCF_002797415.1). Classification (GTDB taxonomy): domain Bacteria; phylum Bacillota; class Bacilli; order Bacillales; family Bacillaceae_I; genus Bacillus_CD; species Bacillus_CD alkalisoli. The sequence continues at coordinate 563,371 of NZ_KZ454944.1, read as the reverse complement.
ATTCCTCATTTTACCACCTCTACCCTAATATACTAAAAAAAGTAGTCACTTTTCTACAAATCCGAACAAAAATATGAAAAAACGAAACTTTTTATATAGAAATTCGTTATACTTATTGTTTTATTTTGTCGAACTGACTATAATCAACTTTGAATTGCAAAATTACAGTTAAAGGAAGCTGATTATGATAAAATCATTCACAAATAAAAAATTACTTTGGACGATTGTCGGTATTTTTAGTGTTGCAACTATCGCAGTTGGTATTTATGCATTTACTATATATAAATCTTTAGAACAAACTGTTGCAAACATGCATGAGCCATTGAATCGTGACGTGCCTCAACGAGTAGTTTTTAAGAATAAAGAACCTCTTTCATTCTTAGTATTAGGAGTGGATGAGCGCCCTGGAGACCGTGGTCGATCTGATACGATGATTGTTTTAACCGTTAATCCTAATAAGAGGTCAATCCAGATGGTTAGTATTCCTCGGGACACAAGAACGGAAATTATCGGACGTGGCTATTTAGATAAAATTAACCACGCATATGCTTTCGGTGGAGTGGAAATGTCTGTAGATTCAGTGGAAAACTTCTTAAATATCCCAATCGACTATTATTTCAAAGTAAATATGGATAGTTTCAAAGATATTGTAGATGTAGTTGGTGGAATTACGGTTAATAATCCGCTAGAGTTTACGCAAGGTGGGCAAACGTTTAATAAGGGTTCTATTGAAATAGACGGTACAGGAGCATTAAACTTTGTTCAAATGAGAAAACAAGATCCCCGCGGTGACTTCGGTCGACAAGAGCGTCAACGTTTAGTATTAAAAGGGGTTATTGATCAAGGGGCTAGCTTTTCTTCTATTACTAGATTTGGAGATATTTTAGATGCTTTAGGAAATAATATTAAAACGAACTTAACATTTGATGAAATGATAGAAATTCAAGCGAATTATAAAGATGCTAGACATAACCTGGAACAGCATGAAATTAATGGATCTGGAGAAACAATAAATAAAGTGTGGTATTTAGTCGTACCAGAACCTGAACGCGTACAAATTTCTAATATACTTAGAGAACATTTAGAATTAAAATAAGCTAAAAGGAAAGCCTTAGACAATCGTCTAAGGCTTTGTTCTTAATAAATTGTACATTCTTTTTCTATATGACTATATCCAATTCCGATATATTCAACACTATCATTATTGTTTAAATCCAAAATGCAATTCCTACCATCAAAAATAACTGGATTATTCATATACTTTGCGTATTCTTCTATAGGATAACTCGCTATCTCATCCCATTCCGTTAAAATAAACACCATATCTGCTCCTGAGATACACAACTCAATCGATTTGCAGTACTGAACGTGAAAACCAATCTGTTTAAAATTGTCTATAGCAATAGGGTCATATACTTTAACTATCGCACCCTCTTTTATCAATTCTTCAACCATTACGATCGAAGCTGCTTCTCTTATATCATCTGTGTTAGGTTTAAATGCTAATCCGAGCACGGCAACTTGTTTCCCTATTAAATTGCCAAACTTAACTTTTGCTTTATGCAACAATACTTTTTGTTGTTTTGCGTTTACATTTATTACAGCTTCTAACAAATGAAAGCGGTGGTTCACGTCACCTGCAATTTGAACAAGTGATTTCGTATCTTTTGGAAAACATGATCCCCCATATCCAATCCCTGCTTGGAGAAAATGTGATCCAATTCTACGGTCTAAACCAACGCCTTTTGAAACACTATTAATATTAGCCCCAACCTTTTCACAAATGTTAGCGATTTCGTTTATAAAGCTTATCTTTGTTGCTAAGAATGCATTTGATGCATACTTAATCATTTCTGCACTTCGAATGTCTGTATGTAAAATAGGAATGTTTAACGGGCTATAAAGATTATCAAGCTTTATTTTCACATGTTCTTCTTCTGTTCCTAGTACGATTCTATCTCCTTGGAAGAAATCATGTATTGCAGAGCCTTCTCGTAAAAACTCTGGGTTAGAAGCTAGATAAAATTGTTTATTTGTTTTATTTTTTATTCTCGATTTTATTTTTGCGTTTGTACCTACTGGTACTGTACTCTTTATTACTACTACTGTCTCCTCTTTCATATTTAATGCTATTTCATCAGCAGCCTGTTCAATATAAGTTAAATTTGCAGAACCATCGCTGTTTTCAGGTGTACCAACCGCAATGATAATAATGTCAGCATTATCATAGGCTATTAAAGCGTTAGAAGTGAATTGAATGAACTCTTCTTCTAATACAGAAGACAATAGATTCTTTAAACCATTCTCATGTATCGTAACTTCTCCATTATTTAGCTTCTCCACTTTTCGGTCGTCTATATCGTAACAGACAACATGATTTCCTAACTTTGCTAAACAGACTCCCGTAATCAAACCTACATATCCAACTCCTACAACGGTAACATTCAAAGGCTTTGCACCCCCTATTTTTGTACAAAATAATTTTTCATAAGAGAGATTAAGTATTTTTCTAATGGCTCTTTTAAGTCGTTGTCCTTTAATGCATGTTCAATTGTTGCTTCTATAAAACCCATTTTATCCCCAACATCGTACCTTTTTCCTTCAAATCTATATGCTAAAACACGTTGCTTTTTACTTAACATGGAAATAGCATCTGTTAATTGTATTTCTCCACCTGTTCCCACTGGTAGAGTTTGAAGGATGTTAAATATATCTGGAGTCAAAATATACCGACCCATTATCGCTAATGTAGATGGAGCACATTCTATCTCAGGCTTTTCAACTAAACTCTTAATGTCACAAACTTTCTCATACATATCATTAGATGGTTCTACTATTCCATACTTACTAACTTCTTCCTCGGTAACTTGTTGTACTCCGATTACAGAACATCTATACTGATCATACATATCTATCAATTGCCTTAAACAAGGGGTACCCTCATTTCTGACAATATCATCTCCTAATAACACCGCAAAAGGTTCGGTTCCAATAAATGTTCTGGCGCAACTTATCGCATGCCCTAATCCTTTTGGCTCCTTTTGGCGTATGTAATGAATATTGGCTAATTTTGCAATGCTTTGTACAATCTCCAATTGGGACCACTTCTCTTTTTTATATAAGGTTTCTTCTAATTCATACGATTTGTCAAAGTGATCTTCAATGGCACGCTTGCCTCTGCCTGTTACGATGATAATATCTTCTATACCCGAAGCTACTGCTTCCTCCACAATATATTGAATGGTTGGCTTATCGACGATTGGTAACATTTCTTTTGGCTGTGCTTTTGTTGCTGGCAAAAACCTTGTACCTAGACCGGCTGCCGGAATAATTGCTTTTCGAATTTCCACTTTACCATCTCCATTCGTATTCTTATTTTCATTTTATGAGAAAAACGTTTAATACATTTGTATTCACTGTAAATATTTTGTTAATTTTTAGAAAAAAGAACGTAAAAAGAGCGTAGCTATTTACACTACACTCTTCACTCATTTTATATACAATTTTTCGGCGGATTTTAAAATATACCAAACAACTTCTTCTTCTTCACTCGCTCTGGTGCTTCTTTGTAGATTGTTTCGCCTTCAACTAAAAGTTCGGCATTTTCCATGAACATGTATCTTATGCTCTTTCCGTACTTAGCTTCAATTTCTTCATACGCTTCGGCTAAGAAAAAGGATCTCGTTTTAATGTTATGAGCATCCGATGCAATGAAATGCGTTAAATTTGCTTCGATTAAGTTATGCGTGAATTTTTTTATGTTCTTCCCAAACTTCCCTACTAGACTAGAAGCGGTGATTTGTGTGCATGCCCCTTTTTTCACTAATTGGTAAAGTTTATCTGGATTAGAAATGAATTCGGCGTTGCGCTCTGGGTGAACGATGACTGGAATTAAACCGTTTAATTGTAAGTCAAACAACAACTTTTCTGTATAAAGTGGTACAGAATTGGAAGGTAATTCGATGAAGATGTACTTTCCTTTATCATTAGCTGTTAAAATGGACCCCTTATTATATTCCGCAACTAATTCACCAATAATCCGGCACTCTTGTCCAGGTAAAATGGTGAGATCTATTCCTTCCTTTGCTAAACGTTCGTTTAATTCTATTACTTTATTTAATATTGTCGTTTTATCGTTTTCAAAACTACCATTTAAATGATGCGGAGTAGCAACAATCGTTGTTATCCCTTGTTTAACAGCCTCTCGCGCCATTTCCACACTTTCTGTCATATGGCTAGCTCCATCATCTAAAGAAGGTAGTATATGGCAATGAATATCTATCATATGACCTACTCCTCGACCTAGTCTTTTTTACTATTTTAATAGTAACATAGTGAAATAATTATTTCATTAGCATCTTATGTCTAGTTTTGTCGAACTGTTGTGGGAGTTTATAACATTATTCTAATATAGTCTAGACCCTATCACTTGTTGGCCTAAAAGAAAAAGCATGTACAGTATAAATGCACATGCTTTTCTTAAGGTTTTTTCGGTTTAGCATATAGAATATATCGGTCTGGTGCATTTCCGACAAAACTAAATGGATAGCATGTCGTTAATAGTAAATCTTTTTTTTCTTTTTGTAATGTAATAATAGATAGATCATCCGCATCCACTATTTTATAATCATAAATTTCGTAAACGAAATCACCATACGGCATTGCGACAACAAATTCGTCGCCCATTTGCAGTTCACCTAGTCTTCTAAAAACAGTATCACGATGACCAGACAATACAATCTGCCCAATTTCTCCAGGGTACGATGAACCTGTGTAATGGCCTACCCCTTTTTCAAGGTCATCTGGATCTGTACCCGCAACGATCGGTAGTTTGGCGTTAATTCTTTCAATTTGTAATAATCCAACAACATCTCCGAACTCTGGATTCCAGTCATCCGGTTTTGTTAATAAATCGTCTTCATTGGCACTAGCTCTATTGGAGATTATATCTAACGCAACTTCCATCGCTTGCTCTGTCTTTTTGTCCATTTTTATTTTTTCAAATAATCCGTATCCAACAAAAGAAAGCCCAGCAATGATAAAAATAATGGCAACTGCCATGCTCTTTTTCATTTAACTACCCTCCGATTCTTTTCTTTCATTTAGTATAAAGCATTGATTAGAATGTAGAAAGTACGTCTGCAAATTTCATCATTAAAAATGGGAGACTGGCAGCAAGTAAATGACAAACAATTAGCGCAACATGATAAAACTTTTGTCGTGGTATTTTTAGTAACAATGGGATTAAGATGAGAGCTAAACCGATTAAGCTAATGTATGTATAATATTGTGATCCTAGTTCGTTTCCAAATCTGATAATGAGATAGAAATATCCAACGATACTAACGTTATAAAGTAGTAATAATAAAGACAAAATAAAGCAAAGGCCATTAAATACTTTTTTGACATTTTCTAATGTAAATATACGTCTCATTGATTGTTCATCCTTCCAGTAGTGCTTTATGTACGAAATATTCTAAATTTATATTACTTTTATCATATAAATTATTTGGGTGAATGACAATGGTTTTCTTTTTTATATGCTATCTTAAAGACCGCAGTTGATTTCCGTGCAAGGCTTCGCTTTCCGCGGGCGGGCCGGGAGCCTCCTCGACGCATTCGCGCCTGCGGGGTCTCCCGTTTCCCGCTACTCCCGCAGGACAAGGAAGGCTACGGCAGCGATTCATCGCACGAAGAAAATGCGGTAGCATTTTCGAGGAGTCTCAGCCTTGCACGGAAATCAACAGCTAGATTATTATATACATTCGCATCATTCATTAACTATTCCCAATAGAAAAAGAGGCTGCCCCTATTCAGCCTCTTTTCTATCTTCTTTCGAATGCAATGAATGTGTCAAAGCCGTCTGTCCTTAGTCGTGTGGCTAGGTTTTCGGCGTTTCGTTTTTCTGAGAAAGCACCTACTTGCACTTTGTACAGTCCTTGATCTAAAAAGACGAACGTGCTGTAGCCTCTGCTTTGTAAACGGCGCTCTAGATCGGTTGCATTTTCTTTTGCTCGGAATGCGCCAACTTGCACTTTGTATAGACCACTGCCTGGAGGTCTAGTGACTCCGCCAACTTGCGGCCTTAGTCTTAGATTATAGTAAGCTACTAAACCGTCAACAATTGCTTTTGCACATGTGCGACGATAACTTTCCGTTTTTAATAATTGTGCTTCGGGATAATAGGTCATGAAACCACATTCACAAAGGATAGCTGGCATGTTCGTTTCTCTTAAAACATGGAAGTTCGCTTCTTTCACACCTCGGTCTTTTCGTCCTGTCGCTTGAATTAATGAACGGTGAACCGTTCTTGCCACTCCAATCGACCTTGAGCTTGTCACATTGTGCACATACGTTTCTATTCCTTGAGCTGTATTCCAGCCTCCATTACCAAAAGCATTTGCGTGAATTGAGACGAATACATTTGCTCCCCAGCTGTTAGCTCGGTTCGTTCTTTCTTGAAGTTGAACATCTCGTTCATCTGAATGTGTGAACAACACTTGCACGTTTTCATACCGCTGTAGTTCCTCTCGAGCGTAAATGGCAACAGCACGATTAAATTCATATTCCCGCATACCATCTGGCGTTCGTTTACCTGCCGTTTGATAACCATGACCTGCATCTAATACAATTTTCACACGCTTTCACCTCTTCATCATCTATTTTTACTACAGTCTATTCCCATTCACCTGAACTGGTTTCATAATTGGGTTTATGCCCAATGCTGAAAGGGAAAAACTAAGTTGTAACCTTGTAACTTTTTATACTAAATCACGTCTAAGTTTTCAAAGGGACAAACAAAGTGTTTTCCATCTTATCTACTAGCCATATGGAACATATGCTTTATAAAAAAGAATGAAACTGGAGGGCTAAACATGAAAAAATGGGCGTTTTTATCCATAATATTTTTACTAATTCTTTCTGCATGTGGGACAGGTTCCACTTCACCAACGGAACAACCCCCTACAACTGGTAGCGGAGAAGAAAAGCGCAAAGAAGTAGAAGATCCAAGAGAAGTGTCAGAGGAATTACAAAGTACAGCTGAGTTTAAAGGAGAAACATTTATTTTTACAATAACGAACGAAACTGGCGGAGATGTTGATATTGTCTTTTCTTCTGGTCAAGAGATTGATTACATTGTGTTTGATAGTAATGGTGCAAAAGTGAAACAACTTTCGGACGATATGATGTATACGCAAGCTATTAGAGAAACATTGTTAGCCGAAGGCGATTCGCTAACGTATGAAGTTCCAATGGAAGAAGTGACAGATGACTTACCGAACGGTTCGTACACCATTACATTTATATTCACAGCGGATAAACATACAGAAGCTACAACAGACTTCAACATCGCGATCGATTAATTACACGCTGCACGGTTGTTTAACTCTCTCAAAAAACCTATAATAAAAAGAAGGGCTCCGTCCCACAAACAAGGTCTACCTAACATGTAGGCCTTTTCCTTTGGAAATATAAAAAATCAAATTTAATATTTGGGTGTTTTAGTGTTTTTTCAAACCCATAACTAGCTGTTGATTTCCGTGCGAGGCTGAGACTCCTGCGGGAGAAGCGGGGTGCGGGAGACCCCACAGGCGTTTGCGCGCCGAGGAGGCTCCCGACCCGCCCGCGGAAAGCGAAGCCTTGCACGGAAATCAACAGCGGTCTTCAACGCAGACTATAGAAAAAGGACGAACCACAAGGGGTGAAAAGTAAAATGGATCAGTTTGCTACATTATTAATGGAAGAATATCCGCTAACAAACACCCATAATCGTGAACTGTTAAAAAACGGGCTCCAATTATTCCGGGAAAATTCGGTCATAAATGCATACGAAGAAGGAACGAACATTTTCGGAAAAGTTCGCGATCGCTCGCAAGTTCGTCACGTTTTAATGGACAGTGACTTATTGGAACTTAGCCGCTGTTCCTGTGGAGCAAACACCATTTGCCAACACCAAATAGCGGTTTTCGTGTCCATTTGGGCCGAAACAAAACCAGTATCCCAATTAATCGAACAATGGAAACAAGCCGGCAACAATAACACGATACAAAATTTAGTTTCTACATATAAGGAAGACTCCTTAAAAAGTTGGCTAACCTTCGTCAACGCAGAACATGAACAATTTAAACGATCGATGCCGCAAAATAACACATATTTAACTGGCATCGTCCACGTTTTTTATCACCAAATCCTTAAAAAAGCGCCAAAAGTTGCGGAAATTAGTCCGCTCTTCAAAGTGCATGCTGCGATTTTTTGCATGGAACAAGTGATAAAGGAAGAAGAACATCATCCTCGTGCTTACATCGAAAGTGTATTAAATCATTTTGTTGAGCTTGCAGAGAACGAAACGCGTGCTTTACTTCATCACGCGATGTCCTTTGGGCTTGATGACTTATTAAAAGAAAGTAGAAGTATTGCACGTGAATTTTACCTATCTGAAGACGAAGCGTTCCTAAAACAAAAGTTTATGATGTTCGAGCAACTTTGGAGCGATGTTTATTCACGCCGTAATTGGACGTCAGCTGAACTAGCTGAATTAACAGGTGTAAGTTTACCTGTTACATTAGCGAAAATACATATGAATTTTCTATTAAAAAAAGACAAAGAAGCCATCTCCCTACTGAATGAGTTAAACGACGAAGCAGCCCCTTTTGTTTTTTATTGGCTTGCAAAATTAGCAGAGAAAAACGCTTGGAAACAAATGATGGATTGGCTTGAACAGACAGATAACATGTTGTTTACCTATATTCATAACGAGCCTGGCTATTACGAAAAACGCAGGCTAGCTGGGAAGTTGTTAAATTATATAAATGAAGCGACAAACGAAACAGAGAACGACGCTTTTTACATACACGCATTAGAAAAACTAATGCCATATAGCTACAGAGAATTTGAATGGCATCTGTTTGAAACGGAACAGTTTTATCATTGGACAGATTTGCAGTTATGGTTAGGTTTTGATATTAGTTCGATTGATTCCTATAAACTAAAAGAAATTATGAAAACACGTCCTGCTGCCTTACTTCCGCTCTATCATCAATGTGTGGAGAAAACCGTGGCTGAACGGAATCGTAAAAGCTATAAGTTAGCTGTGAGATATTTGAAAAAGCTACAGCAAATATATAAAAAAGAAAAAAAGCTACACGTATGGGAAACATATTTTGAGCAATTCCAACAACGAACGAAACGCCTTCGTTCTCTCCAAGAAGAAATGGTTAAAGGAAAGATTCTTACATGATAAACAATTTATTAATCCAAACAAATTACATAGAAGATACGAACCAGTTTTTCTTGTTTGCCGAAGATAACGGACGTGTTGTTGCTCCGGAACAGTACGTTTCCTTTTTATTTACGTGGCATGAAAGTTCTTTCTATGGAACGAACGTAAAAATAGAAAGCTTTGATGGGGTAAACGGTATCTTTATCTCTCCTTACGAAGCATTGGAACTTTTTACGGATATGAAAGAAAATTCCTTTTTCCATGTAGAGTGGTGTGATCAGTCAGAACTTTTTAGACTACTCGCTCCGACGATGACTCAATTTTTAGAAGAAAAGATGATAGAGCCTGATTTTCGTTCATGGAAGCACGGAGAGTTTCAGTTTACACTCACCGAAGATGCACATGCTTACATAGAAAAAAATAATCTATTGTCCCCTCATTTATCTTTTTTAGAAGAGTGGCTTACTTCTGTTATGTTTGAGTTATTAAAAGAAGAAAAGGTTGAGTTTTTACGACCATTTTGGCCGAGTGTGGAAAAGTTCTCCCTCGCATTATTAGAAGACGAAAAGTTAAGAGAGTTGTATCAAGAGAAAGAAGATTGGCTATGGGACATTGGCTGGTATAAAGATACGACTCCGTTTACTGTCGGCTTACGGATTGTGGAGCCAGAAGAAGATGAAGTGGATTGGAAGTTAGAAACACTATTAAAAGATAAAAAGTCAGAAACGTTATATGTTTACGGTGTTGACCGATTGCCAGCTAAATATAAAGGCGCGTTGGATAGTGTTGTGCGGACGTACAATAAATGGGCGCATGTGACACCAACCCTATTTACGGCAGGCGACATAAAAGGTTCGTTATCTGAAGATTCCGCGTGGCATTTTCTCATAGAAGATAGTGAGAAGTTAATGCAAGTTGGAGCGTTTATTTTGTTGCCTTCGTGGTGGCAGGCTGTAAGGGAGTCGCGCTTGAAGGTGAAGGCGCGGGTAACGACGCCGAAAGTAAGTGGAAAGTCATTTGTCGGTTTGCAGTCGCTCGTGAACTTTGAGTGGCGTTTTTCTACTAAAAATAAAGAGTTGTCTGAAGAAGAGTTTTTGGCGCTTGTCGAACAGAACCGTCGTCTTGTACGAATTGGAGGAGAATGGGTCGCGCTTGATCCTTCGTTTATTCATCAAATTCGCAAAATGATGGAGGAAGCGGAGCAAAAAGGGATTTCGTTTGAGGATTTGATTAAAAATAGTGCGCAGTCTGTCGTGGGTGCGGACGGTTTGGATGACAACGCAGTTTCGGATATGACGATCGAAATGACGGGTGAAGTGCAAAAGCTTTTCAAGAAGTTGTATGAAGGAAAAGAAGTTCAATCATTTGTTACACCAGCAGGGTTTCAAGGTGAGTTAAGGCCGTACCAGCAGCACGGGGCTGGATGGCTCATGTTTTTGCGAAAGTATGGGTTTGGGGCTTGTTTGGCCGATGATATGGGACTTGGGAAGACGATACAGTTGATAGCGTACTTTTTAACGTGTAAGGAAGAAGGTGTGGATGAGCCTGTCCTTATTGTTGCGCCAACTTCTGTGCTTGGTAACTGGCAGAAGGAACTGGAAAAGTTTGCGCCATCGTTGAATGTTATGTTGCATTACGGCGGGAATCGTGCGAAAGGTGACCGTTTTGTTGAGTCCATTCAAGGTGCGGACGTTGTGTTAACGTCGTATGCAATTTCTTATTTAGATGTCGAAGAGTTAACACGTGTTCGTTGGTCGACGGTTTGTTTGGATGAGGCACAAAACATTAAAAATAGTGATACGAAACAGTCGCAAGCTGCCCGAAAGTTGCGGGGCGAACATCATATTGCGTTAACAGGTACGCCGATGGAAAATAGATTGGCGGAACTGTGGGCGATTTTTGATTTTATTAATCCAACGTATCTCGATTCTTTAGGTGCGTTTCATCGTCAGTTTGTTGTGCCGATTGAGCGGGAGCAAAATAAAGAAAAAGTAGGTCAGTTACAAAAGTTAATTCAGCCATTTTTATTGCGTCGAACGAAAAAGGATGAGCAAGTGGCGCTTAATTTGCCTGACAAACAAGAGCAAAAAGAGTATTGTCCATTAACGGTGGAGCAGGCATCGATTTATGAGCAGTTAGTGAAAGAGACGTTAGATCAAGTGAATAAGTTAGCGGGAATTCAGCGTCGCGGGCTAGTGTTGAAGATGCTTGGGCAGTTAAAGCAAGTGTGCAATCATCCTAGTTTGTATTTGAAAGAGACTGAGTGGCGTGATTTGGTTTCTCGTTCTAATAAGATGGAAAAGCTTGTGGAGTTAGTGCAAAACATTGATGAGCGTGAGGAAAGTTGTCTCATATTCACCCAGTATATTTCGATGGGTAATATGATTGTCGATACGTTAAGTGAGTTGCTTGGTGAGAAGGTGGAGTTTTTACACGGAAGTGTTGTAAAGGGTAACCGCGACAAGTTAATTGAACGATTCCAAGCTGGCGAGTTTAAAGTGCTCGTTTTGTCGTTAAAGGCTGGTGGAACTGGGCTTAACTTAACTGCAGCAAATCATGTTATTCATTATGATCGTTGGTGGAATCCTGCGGTGGAAAATCAAGCTACAGATAGAGCGTATCGAATTGGACAGAAGCGTTTTGTACATGTGCATAAGTTTATTACAACAGGTACGTTAGAAGAGAAAATTGATGCGATGATTGATAGTAAGCAGTCGTTGAATGACCAAATTATTACGAGTGAGAATTGGATTACGGAGCTTTCCAATGAAGAGTTGGCTGAGTTGTTAGTGTTAAGGTAACGTTGATGGTTGAGGCTGGGACAAAAAAGCCTTGGGAGTTCATTTTGGCTTTGAAATTTGGTGTCTTTGAACTTCATATGGCTTATGAAGTTCATTTTGGCTTTGAAATTTGGTGTGATTGAACTTCATAAGGGCTATGAAGTTCATTTTGGCTTTGAAATTTGGTGTGATTGAACTTCATAAGGTTTATGAAGTTCATTTTGGCTTTGAGATTTGTTGTTGGTGAACTTCATACGGCTTATGAAGTTCATTTTGACTTTGAAATTTGTTGTCTTTGAACTTCATACGGCTTATGAAGTTCATCTTGACTTAATAATTTCTTGTGATTGAACTTCATAAGATCCTTGATGTTTATTTCGGGTTAAGAATTGGGAGGTTTCCTTGTGTTAAGTGAAGGATTTTGTTTTCTTTTTTTATATATATCCTATTCAACAAGTCTAGTATGGTAGCTGGCTTTACTTTTTCTTCGCTTTCACATTTGATATAGGATCGCTTATTTTTTCGCCAGAAATAAGAAGAAACCTTAACTTTTAACGAGTCTAAGTCAATATTTAATTGGATTATATGGCCAGATAGGTCAGTAGCACGAAATTGTAGTTCTACTGCACTTGCATAGTAGGAGCAAAATTTCGATAAGTTGCTCTCCCCTTCTTTTGCCTCTTCTCCGTCTTTTATCCATTTCGTCAAATAGGTTGCCTGATAAAAGGCTTCCGCAATTTGGCTGCCCCGCTCTATCTGCGTATCTTGTAGTTCAATAACAAATACACACACTTCATTTCTATTACTTTTCCTCACTACATCCTCATGATGAAAATTTACAGAAGATAAATAATACTGCAACAACGCCACTCTCCTCATACAATAGCTTCTATTAATCAGTATTTGATAAAACAAAGAAGAATAGAATGATCCATAATACGACAAGTTTTTACCTTTTTCACTCTAATAATATGTAAAATATACCATACAAGCTGAATATTTTGAACTATTTTTTCTGAATTTTTTTACAATTACGCTGCTTGAATGGTAAAAGACGGATGGTCCTTATGCATTTGGATGTACTTTGACTAGACCATCCTTAAACAAGTGGGGGGTGAGGATCCTTTTCATCTTTTGAGGAATTGACTATTTTGGAAAAGGAAATTCATAATGACATACGAAGAGAAGATAGAATTGGTAGGCAAGTGATCTTCTCTTCTTTGTCAGTAAGCAAATAAGTTACATACAAGTTAGTGGACCTAAACCGTATTTTTACACATGTATATGTTGCTTTGTTTCTTCTACTCGCTTCGATTCTTCACGCTTTTCTTCTGATCGCCGCTTTCTTTCTAAAAACCGCACAGAGTCTCCAATCACTTCGGTTACATAGACTGTTGCGCCTTTTGAATCTTCATACCGCCTCGTTTGAATTTTACCAGTTACTCCCACCAGCGAACCTTTTCTACAATGGTTCGCTGTATTTTCAGCTACTTTATTCCATAATCTTATGGAAATAAAATCAGCCTCCACACCTCCAGATTGGTTTCTAAAACCTCTGTTTACTGCTAAACTAAACAACGTTACGGCAGTTCCATCACTCAAATACTTGAGCTCTGGATCTTTTGTTAATCTTCCAACAAGGATCACATTATTTATCAATCGTCATCCTCCTTTCTGTTTAAATGAAACTGCTCTTTTATCATATGACCATTGGACTATTCCGTAAAATACGCTATTATTTTAATCCTACTGGCAGTTTTCTATTTTTCTGATTAAAAATAGCACTTTTAGAAAAAAATGTAGAGACAAACAATCAATTCCTGCTAATTTTTATAATATTTCGACAAAGTTACATAGATGATTTACAGTTCTATTATGTTATAATCAAACTAACAATTGGCCGAGCTGTAGGCTCATTCGGTAGTGGAAAAAAGTTCTCGCAACGCGGGTGCTTTAACCACCGATTACCGATCATTTAGGAGGGATAAGATGAAGACGTTTAAGCTAGTTGCTTTAAGTTTTGTAGATGGGGAAGAGATTGAGAAACTACCTTTAGAAGACGGACTTATTATAAATAAAGAGTTCGGTGGTGAAAAATGGTTAATCGAGGCTTATTTGCCATCAGAAACAACAGAACTGTTTCGTGAGTATGAAGGCACAAATGAATTAGTTCACTTGCAAGCAACGATTTCAAAGCCAACAAATGATCCAGCTAATTTCCAAGTAACTGTTAAGTCTATTTCCGAAATGAATGATCACATTAGCGTACTTTTCGATGCACAACTTTTCCGTCGCACGAACAATTTCCACGAGAAAGTGTTAAAATCTTTGTTAGACGAAGGTTTAACTGGTGAAGAATTAGTCGTTCAATTTAGAGAAAAAGTACAAGAAAAACCGACATTGCAAACACAAGGGAAATAATTAATATAGATAAAAAAAGTTGGACAAGTCTAAATAATAAACTGTCCAACTTTTTTTTGTTAATAATGTGGATAAGTTGTGTGTAACCTGTTTATTATTTTTTCAAAAAGAAAAAAGAAGCCAGTAAACACGCGAATCCTGTTAATAACTTCTGTGGATAAGTAGTAGCTGTATCCGGCATACGACTTCCAAACAACTCAGAACTTAATTCCATCGCCACTTGTGCTACATGCACCAACTCCTCACTTGCGTTAGAAAGAAAATTCTCTGAAAGCACATTCTCTGGCAATGTCGCAGTCGCAATTAACTCCTGCTCTTCATTATAAAACCTAGCAATCACGTTACTCGCTTCTGTAATTTCATCTCTACTAATTCTATTTAATCCATTTGTTTCATCCTGTGCATAAAACTCTACATTCACTTGAAATGTGTGTAAAAGGTTGGACCAATTCGGACTTTCTTTTATCTCAGAGAGCTTTGCTGTTAAATGTGAGTTATTCAATCGCAACAAATGTTGAAAGATTTTGTGTGCTTCTTCTTGTTCAAAACCCATCGAAACGAAAAAGTCTTCTGCTCTGGCTACCTCTTCCTCATGTGTTAAATAAAAATCTACCGCGATATCTAAATCTTCTAAAAAAGTGTAGTCTTGAATTTTTTCACCAAAACGAGCAAGCATAATTTCTAATTCCTCTTCCGTAATGTCGTATGATTGAAGCAAATCATGTAGGTTCTCTTTTGTAATTGGGGTTCCAAGTTCTGATTTTAACTGTTCAATATCTCGAAAGTCAGCTAACTTTACTTGATAAAAATCTAAGTACTGCTGTAAGTCGTATTCTGTCCACCCAATTTCATCGAGATATGTTTCTACTTCTTGATCTGAAGGTGCTGCAAATGTCTGTAATGGTAGCTGTAGTAATAAACAAAAGGTTGCAAACAAAATAATAACAATACGTTTCATAAAGATTCCTCCTGCATTTGTCATATTGTTATTATTTTCTATTTATGAAAATTTATGTTGTTAAATAAAATAAAAAGGGTTCATAGAACTAGGAAGTTTTCCTAAGTCTATGGACCCTTTTTAGCTATTTCACTTATATATTTCTTTTAGTTTTTTTCCAATCTCATCTACTAATTCTTTCGCAGAAATATTATGATCTTCTGTGCCTTGTTGGTAAGCATATAATAACACTTCTAATATATCATTAGTAGATTCTAACTTAGTATCCGCTCTCAATCATTACACCACCTAATAATTTACAAAATATACTTAATATAATACTATATTCCTATTTGTATATGCAATCTATTTTTTACACGAATCTACAAAAATAGCAAATCTCTTACAAAATATATACCCAATCTATTTAAATCTAAATCCATAAAAAAACTTGAGGCTGGAACATAACTAAATAAGTTCCCTGCCACCCCGTTTTGTACTGTTTTTTCACAAGTTAAATTTGCATATTGGATTTTCAAAGAATTTGAGCCTGTCTTTGCTTCAAGTCCCCCCTAATTATCAAAATGGTGATTTAAGTAACATTTTTACCGTGTATTTGCAAAGAATTGCCCCATTTATATATATTTCTTTAGAAAGTAAGTCAAGATTAATAGGTATAGAGTGTAAAATTATGCAAAAGAGTAGTAGAAAGAAAGTTTTATCGGCGATAATACGGATTTTATCGGCGAAAGTAAGAGCTTTATCGGCGAAAAACGCAAATCTATCGGCGAGGGCTTCTGGTTTATCGGCGAAAGCTATATTATATCAGCGAAAACTATATTTTATCGGCGATAACTGACATCGATAAAAAAACAATACAATCTGAGTAGACAAATAGTGTCCACTTTTTCAGTGGCCACCACGCTTTCCCGTAGGTGTCTTTAGCTTGCACTCCAATCATCTGCTAAGAAAGTAAAAAAATCCGAATTATTCCTTTAAATTAGGAATATTGTTCGGATTTTCCTACTCTTCATATACTTCTGTCCCAACCTCTAGCTTCTAATGCTAACTTTCTTTCACTTTCTTTAAAAACGTCCAAACGCTCTCGTCAATGGTTCTGGAATTTGGTATCACAAGTGTTTGTTTTAATTGAAGCATAACTCGATTCAATAGTTTCGATAGTTTTTCTCTTTCGTTTTCATCTATTAAAAACTCAACACCATAGTAGTAATAATTGTCTGCAGCTTCTTGTTTCCAAACAATTTTACCAGGATACTCTATTTTTTCGCCGTTAATCTCTGTACCAATTCTTAATATTAAGTCCGGTCGAACTGGCAATTGAATATGAGAAAGAAAGCATGAGCCACCGAGCCCGATATTTTCCATCGCAACAAGCATCTTTCCAAGATCGACACGTTTACCGTTAATTTCTACAACCGTCATATCCGATTCTAAATGAGGATCTAAATCAATACGGAGAAATTTTCGGCGTTCACTATTAACAACTTCTTTCCTGTCATCATTCGGCGTAATTTTTTTCTTCACAAGTATCGGTGTAAAATCGCTTGCTGGTATCGGTTTACTGAAAATGTACCCTTGAATAATTTCGCAACCTTTTTGTTTTAATAATTGTAGTTGTTGTTGTGTTTCTACTCCCTCTACTACAACGTCAATGTTTAGGCCTTTTCCAATTAAAAGGAGCGAATCTAGAATGATGGCACTTTTTTTACACTCTTCCACATCTTTTATAAAACTTCGATCAATCTTTAATACGTCTAAGTCTAACCCCTTTAGCCTTGTCATAGAAGAGTAGCCTGTTCCGAAATCATCTAGCGCTATTTTGATGCCTAATTCACGTAACTCCTTTATACTTCTTAGCACAAGTTCTTCGTTATGAAACAAAGAACTTTCCGTTATTTCAAATTCCAGTAAATCACCAGGAATATCGTACGTTTTTAACAGTTTTTTTACCGTTGACACTAATCCTTTCCGTAAAAAACGGAAAGGAGAAATATTAACAGAAACTGGTACTACCGGAACGTCATCATCAAGCCATTCACGTATTTGCTTGCATACCATTTCAATAACGAAGTCACCCATTTCATGAATTAACCCTGTTTCTTCAGCAATCGGGATAAATTCACCTGGTGAAACCATGCCCCACGTCGGATGTTCCCAACGAATAAGCGCCTCCGCTCCAACTAGTAAGTTATTGCGCGGTTTAACTTTCGCTTGATAAAAAACCGTCAGTTCACCGTTTGTGAGTGCTTTTCGCATATCTCTTTCTAACGTATATTGTTGGTATACTTTTACGTTCATGTTTTGTGTGAAAATTTGATAATCGTTCTTTCCTAATTCTTTTGCTCGGTACATGGCAACATCGGCGTTTTTCATTAATGTCGCCTTGTCTTCCCCATCCACCGGGAATACTGTCACGCCAATACAACAAGATAATACAAGCTCAAACTCGTCTACCACAAATTGGTGTCTTACTTTTTCCAATAAATGTTGAGCAATATCATGAAGCTCGTCCCGTTCTTGTATGTGACGGAATATTATGATAAACTCGTCTCCGCCTACTCTTGATACGAAATGACCCGCTTCTTTATATTCATTTAGTCGATCTGCTATTTCTTGTACAACTTTGTCTCCAATTGTGTGTCCAAGTGTATCGTTAATATATTTAAAGCGATCCATATCTAAAAATACGACAGCAAACTTTTCTGAAGTGCTACGAGCATCGATGATAAGCGTTTCTAATTCTTCTTCTAAAGCACGCCTGTTAGGTAGGCCAGTTAAGAAGTCTTCCTTCGCTATCATTTCTACTTTATGTAGCAGTTCTTTTAGAGCCGTAATGTCGGTTATAACGCCATTTATTCGTAACACTTCTCCGACATCGTCCAACGCAGGTGTAGTTTGGTCTAACAACCATTTCGTTTCCCCATTTGGTAACACAACCCGATATTCATGTTCGACCGATTTACCGAAATGAATTCTTTCTTGTGTTGCATCAAAGGAAGGCAAGTCTGATTCATGTACTAAGTCTCGCCACCTAATGTTTCCGGACAAAAATTCTTCTATTGGTATGTCTAAAATCGTTTCTACACCTGTAGAACAATAGACGATAGCGTTGGTAGCCACATCATACGACCATATTCCTAAATCTAAACTTTCGTATACTAGTTTTGTGTCTTTTTCTTTTTGTGCTAGTTCTTGTTCTGCATTTCTTTGTTCTGTTACATCATATATGGTACCAATTAGCCTGCTTTTATTGCCCGCTTCATTAAATAAAACGTCCGCTTGTTCATTCACAATTGCAACTTGGCCGTTTGGCTTCATAATTCGATATTCAATACTGTAACTTTGTCCTGTTGCTTTTGTTTCGAGTAATTGTTTCTCATATACTTCTCGGTCATCAGGATGAATTATTTTCATTATCGAAATTTGTGGTTTGTTTCCACTTGGAATTTCAATTCCAAAAATCTCGTAAACTACTTGTGACCAGTATGATTCTTTTGTTTGTAAATCGTATTCCCAACTTCCAACTTTTGCGGCTGTTTGCGTTTGTTTTAACGAGTATTTAATGGTTTCAAATTTATTTTGCAATTTCTTTTCTTCTGTAATATTACGAACGATAGAGCATACCCCAACCGTTTGCCCTTCTGTTGTAAGTGGAATGGTCACAATATTTACTTCTACAATAGATCCACCTTTATGTCTCACTTGTGAATTGAATTTTTGCGGGGTTCCGTCCATGGTGTCTTGAAATCGCTTTGTCACTTCATCTGTATTTTTCACTAAAAAATTTGTATAAGATCCTACCAACTCTTTATTTGGATAACCAAATAAATTCGTAGTAGCCAGATTTGCTTGTTTTATATTTCCTTGGACATCTATCATTAATACAGCGTTTGGGTGGTGAATAAAAAATGATTGGAATACGTCCCCTTCCAATTCATAGTTCTTTTTTTCATCTAGTTTATTAAAAATCTTCGACACGATCTTTTTCAATGTTTTCACCACTTTACAGCAAGATTGTTATATCAATATAATATAAATCAATTCGGATTTAATAGTTCTTTTTTACTATTTAATGATTATTTTCTTATTGTAAATTCATCATATACTAATATTTTACAAAGCTCAAAAAATAATAGGAAAATTGCAAAATATTCTCTATAATAATAATATGACTACTGAAAAATTTGTCGATTTTATTACGAAGCGGGGTGTACGAATTGGGTGATAACACATTCTTTTCCAACTATTTTGACCAAATGGATGAAATGGTCTTTTTAATAGAATATAAGGATGGCAAACTTTTGTACGCCAATTTAAATAATGCCGCGAAAAACTTGTTTGGTGAAGGATTTATAGGTAAAAAGTTCGAGGATGTATTATCTGCATCCTCTTATCAACGATTTAGCGAATATTACCTCGATTGTATTAGGAGAAAGGAACGTGTTGTTTTTACCGGTTTAAACCCGTTTCTGTTAAATAAACCTTCTTCAGAGACCATTATAACGCCGATTATAAAAAAAGACGGTACGTGTTCGGAAGCAATCGGCATAACAAAGAACATTGAAAGCCTTAGAGAACAACAAGAAGACTATTTATTTATGAAATCTTTCTTAGATTCTACCTCTGATGCTATATTAATTATCGGTACAGATAATAAAGTTGTTAGAGCTAATCAAGCATTTACAGAAATGTTTGAATGGACTAACGAAGAATTATACGGAAAACATTGGAATGAAATTGATTTAATTCCAGATGAAGAAAAAAAAGGCGTTAGTCAAATTAAACACTCTTTACGTAAGTTTATTAATATTCCAGTAATCGAAACAAAACGATTAACGAAGTCAAAGAAGGAAGTTTCAGTTTCTATTAGCTACTCTCCCTTAACAAACGAAAAAAGGGAGCTTGTTGCTTATTCGATGATCTATCGTGACATGACAAACATTATTTCATTAGAAACACAATTAGAATGGAGTAATGAGCATTACAAGTCATTATTTGAAAATAATAGTCTAGGTGTTTTCATGTTAAATCCGGAAGGTGTCATTGAAAAAATGAACCCTGCTTGTGAAAAGATTTCTGGTTATTCAGAAGGAGAATCCCTTGGATTTAACTTTCAACACGTTTTATCCAAAGCAAAAGACCACGACATTATTAAGAATAGAACGATTACAGATTTTCAATTAAAAATAGAACATAAACTTGGACATATTGTTCATTTAGAATGTAAAACGGTTCCCATTATTATAGACCAACAATATAGAGGAACTTATGTTATAGCAGAAGACGTGACCAAGAAGTTGCGTGCAGAAGAAATGCTTCAAAAGTCGTTACAAGATTTACAAAATATGAAAGCGGCACTAGATGCATCAGCAAATGTAACGATTACTGACACGAAAGGTATTATCACGTATGTAAATGATAAGTTTTCTGAAATGTCTGGTTACGCTCCTGACGAAATTATCGGTCGTACTCATCGTATTGTCAATTCTAATTATCATTCGAAGTCTTTTTTTGAAGATATTTGGGAAACCATCTCATCAGGGAATGTTTGGAAAGGTGAAATTCGCAATGTGAGAAAAGATGGAACATATTATTGGGGCGATACGACCATTGTACCACTGTTTGATGTAGATGGCTCAATCACTCAATATGTGGCGATACGTTTTGATATTACTGCGAAGAAGCAAATTAGTGAGGCGTTAATGCAAAGTGAGGAGCAATATCGACTCATTACAGAAAACTCTCAGGATTTAATAAAAGTTGTAAACACAAACAAAAAAGTAACGTATGCTTCTCCTTCTTTTACACACGTATTAGGAATTCCGCATGAAAGTATGGTCGGAGAAAGTATGTTATTTGGGGTCTGGGAAGAAGACATTCATATTCTTGACGAGTGTCATAAGAAATTGTTGGCAACACGTGAGCCAACTTCCATGGAATTCCGCTATTCGAATAACCTAGGGGAGCCAGTATGGGTGGAAGTAAAAGTTACGCCAATTGTACAAGAGGAGAAGATTGTTTCTTTCATTTCCACTGGCCGAGTGATTACGGAAAGAAAACAGTTTGAAGACAAATTGTGGCACAATGCTAATCATGATAGTTTGACAGGTTTGCCAAACCGTAGAATGTTAGAAAATGTATTTAACGAATCGTTAGAGCATGCTAGTGACGATGACATAATGGCGATATTATTTTTAGATTGTGATAAGTTTAAGCAAATAAATGATGCGTATGGGCACGACGTTGGCGATGAGTTGCTAATAGAAATAGGAAAGCGCTTAAAAACAGAAATTCGCGAAAATGATATGGCTGCTCGGTTAGGTGGAGACGAGTTTGTTGTTCTATTGCGGAACATTCAAAGCAAGGAGCATATTGAGCTCGTTTCTAACCGATTAATGGCAGCATTGCGCGAGCCGTACGTTTTAATCAACCATACTCTCCATGTCACGTTGAGCATAGGAATTTCATTATATCCACAACACGGTAAGTCTGCGAAAGAGTTATTATTACAAGCAGACGAATTGCTGTACAAAGTAAAAAAAGAAGGAAGTAATGGGTTTTTGATAGCTAAATAATTTTTTATATACTATCCTCTAAAGTCTTCTATCGCATAATATAAATACATGGAAATGTTAGATGTCGGGCATAGGAGGCCTATGTGATGTTGGAGAAATTCAAAATTACGCTCTATGGTATTTTAATTGGATTCGTCGTTTCTCTACTTTATTCTGTTTATGTTTATTTTTCTGATCCAAATTGGGGCGATTTAACCTCAATTGCAAGCTTTATCGTGTTGTTCCCGACAACCGTATTGATCGCTTTAGTCGTTCAGGTTGGGTATTTTATTTATAAGAAAAGGAATAAATAAGTTATGTATGCCCCTTATCGAGGGGTTTTTTTGATGGAAATTAGTTTAATGTATTATACTTGAGTCCGCTTCATAATGTATGACTACTATACGAAAAACGAATGATAGCATAAAATTTCGTATTTATAACCTTAATAAACGAAAATATTATTATGTATTACACTAAAATGTTTTTCATTAAACGAACCGTAATTATGAAATTGATTCACTTATTAAAAAAGTCGAAAGGAATGTAGTAGCTTATGAAAGGTTTCTTTATTACCATTCTTATTTTAATTGGGTTTGGCTTTGGTGCTTATAAGTTAGGACATCTGTATATAGAAAATAAAGTAACAGATTATGTTGGAAGTGATTTAGTAACGAGTGGAGATTTAGCTCTGGCAAAGGAATTTGTATCTAAGAGTCCAACACTAAAAGCATATATATCAGAAGGTGCCGTTGTAGAGACCGAAAATCTCGCTTTTCAAACAAAAGAAGAAGCCGCCATTGTAGTAATGCGGAATCTGAAATTCTCTGAAATTCAAGAAATCACTTCATTAACTCAAGATGAACTAACAGAAGAAAAGGTGTTAGATGTGTTAGATATGTTAGAACTCCGTTTAAGTGAAGAAGAAATAACCGCTTTAAAAGCTGTTGTGTACAGGGAATTATTTGAATAATGGTTATTTTTAATCTCGGTTAGTTATAAAAAGTCTATCTGTTGAGATAGACTTTTTTACTATTATTGTGTATTTGTTTTGCTTTTTCTTAATGGTTTTCTGCCTAATAATATTAATAAGTGAAATGTAAAAATACCCACTGCAGCACCAGCACTGTCTATGATTACGTCTCTTATCTCACCACTTCTACCCGGAACAAATAGCTGATGCACTTCGTCTGAAATAGCATATAGTACACAAATGATAAAAGCTAACACTATTTGTTGTTTTCCTCGTAATTTACTAGATTGATAGAGCGCATTTGTAACAAGAACACCTAAGATCAAATAAGCAAGAAAATGAGCATTCTTTCGAATTAAATGACTTACCGTATCCCTATTTATCGATACATTTGGCAAGACTTTCTCTACTGTTTCTATCACTGCATCCGTAATTCCACCGCTTAGTTGGCTTGATTGCTCTGCTGGTTGTGCAGACAAAAAGAAGATTAAAAACATCCAAGCTACCACTAGTAACCAGGAAAAAGCTCGTAGCCATTTTATATGAATTTTCATTTAAAAACATCCTTCTTTTATTACACATTTTCTGCAAGGTCTTGCCACTTGTAGATATCAAGTATATCATTTTTAGAAATTTTTTTGGACTCGAAGTAGTAAAATAGTTTCATAATATAATTCAGTGGTACTCTTTAATTATATCCATGTTGTCGACTTAGCAAAAGGGCATTTAAAAGGATTAGAAAAAGTGACAGGGACAACTAGAGTTGCAGCTTATAATTTAGGTATAGGAAAAGGTTACAGTGTGCTTGAAATGGTTAAAGCGTTTGAAGAAGCATCCGGTTGTGATGTTCCTTATCGTATTGTTACTCGCCGCCCAGGTGACATTGCAGAATGTTATGCAGTCCCAAATAAGTCTCAAGAAGAGCTTGGCTGGGTTGCGGAAAAAGGGTTAGAAGAAATGTGCCGCGATTCATGGTAGTGGCAGAAAAATAATCCAAATGGGTATGAAGAGTAATTTAAAACAAAGCAGTCGATAACGAATCGACTGCTTTGTTTTTTATTGATTATTGACAGGTGCCAGGCACCACCCGAATTTTGTCGAATTATTTTTTGTAGTAGGTTAGTAGGAGTGCGAAGGCGAGGACGGATCCTTTGACGATGTCCATAGCGTAGTATGGAACAGACATCATGACTAAGCCATTAGATAGTACTCCGATTAATACTGCCCCGACGAAGGTACCGAATGCGTTCGGTTTTCCTGCTCCAAGTACCGCAAAGCCAATGAAAGCTGCTGCAACGGCGTCCATTAAGTATGGGGAACCAGCATTGATTTCTGCTGTCATCACTCTTGACGCCAGCACGATTCCACCGATGGAAGCAAATAACGCTGACAAAAGGTAAGCAACCGTTTTGTACCGATTGACTGGTATGCCTGATAAACGAGCCGCCTCTATATTTCCTCCGATGATATACATGTATCGACCGTGTTTCGTATAGTTTAAAAACAAATGTACAGCCACAACGACAACTAGCATAATAATGATAATCCATGGCACTTGGCCAATTTTTGCAAAAGATGAACGGATTGCGCCTTCAGCAAATGTGCCATCTGGCATAATCATGTTCTGCGATATCGTGGCACCTCTCGTATACGTTAAGGCAATTCCTTGTATAATAAACATCATTGCTAGCGTTAACAACATGTCTGGAATTTTCCCTTTTACAATCAAAAACGAATTCAACGCACCAACAATTAATGCAGCCAAAATCGCCGCACCGATTGCCACTAGTGTATTTTGAGAAAACCAAACAAACATCGAGATAACAACTGCATTAGACAGCGATGCCACAGAACCGACTGATAAGTCAAATCCATTCACTGCTAAAGAAATCGTGATTCCTATCGCAATAATCGTGACAATCGAAATGGACCGCAAAATACTTATAATATTGTTCGTTTGAATAAATGCTGGATTCGCCCACGCAAACACTAAGACAAGCACAACAATGGTCAATAATGTTCCATATTTATAAAAGAATGCAAAAAAGTCCAACCTCGCTTTTGATTGTACTTGTTTTTCTGTTTCCACTTTGGCACTCATGCTACTTCCCTCCTGCTGCAAAATACAAAATTTCTTCTTCGCTCGTATTTTTAGTTGTTAGTTCTTTCACAACTTCCCCGTCATACATGACATATGTCCGATCAGTAATGCCTAAAATTTCTTGTAATTCGGCTGACGCATAAATGACTGATTTCCCTTTTTCGGCTAACTTTACGATTAATTCAAAAATGTCCCGCTTCGCTCCGACGTCCACTCCTTTTGTCGGTTCATCAAAAATATACACATCCGCATCTGTAATGAGCCATTTGCCAATTGCAACTTTTTGTTGATTTCCTCCAGATAAATGCTCAACAGTCGTGAGCACGGATGGCGTTTTTATCCCGAGCATTTCAATTAGTTCTGTTGCTTGTTTGTGCTCTTCTTTTTTCTTAACGAAGGAGAACGGATTGGTAAATTTTTGAAGATGCGCAGCTGTTAAGTTGACCTTCACTGATTCGGAGACGAGTATCCCCTCTTTTCTCCTTTCTTCGGGCACGAGCGCGACTCCTTGCTTCACTACCTCATATGGACTGTTGGGCGATAGCTTTTTTCCTCTTAAAAAAATGTCTCCAGCCTCGATAGGAAAACAACCGAATAATGTTTTGCACAGTTCGGTTTTGCCTGCACCAACAAGGCCAGCCACTCCAACGATTTCTCCTGCTTTGGCGTTTATGGAGATGTTCCGCACGTTTTGGGATTTGTCGGTGATGCCTTTTACTTCATATATAGTTTCGGATGGCTTGTGCGTTTTTGCTGGAAACTGGTCGGCTAGCTTTTTGCCTAGCATGTGCTCGATGACTTCGCCTGGTGCTGTGTTGTTGATTTGTTGATTTGTTACAAATTTTCCGTTTCGTAAGACGGTGATTTCATCGCATATGTTAAAGATTTCCGGAAGTCGGTGGGAAATAAAGATAATGGCGATGTTGTTCTTTTTTAGGCTTTGAATGATCCGGAAAAGTTCGGTTGTCTCGGTATGACTTAATGGTGCGGTTGGCTCGTCAAGAATTAGGATTTTACAATCGGTAGAAATGGCACGAGCGATTAGAACCATTTGTTTTTGAGCAAGTGTTAGTTCACTGACGAGTTTTTTGCTTGAAACGTTTATTTTTAAATGGTTCAAGATCTCGGTTGCTGTTTTATGTAATTGGGACCAGTTGATAAGCTGGCGACCTTTCATGTCGTGGACAAGTGTTGATAGTAATATGTTTTCTGCAACGGTTAAGGTCTGGATGAGTGCAGTGTCCACTTCTTGATAGACGATTTGAATGCCGTGTTGCTGTGCGTCTTTTGGAGACTTGATTGATAACGGCGTGTTGTTGTATGTGATCGTTCCGGCGTAGTTGGAATAAGCGCCAGCGAGAACTTTCATGAGTGTTGATTTGCCAGCGCCGTTTGCCCCGATTAATGCGTGCACGCTGCCTGGTGTGGCCGTGAAGCTAACACTATCTAGCGCTCGTACTCCAGGGAACTCTACAGTAATCTCTTTCATATGTAGAACCGAGTTTTGTATTGCCACTTTGTTTCCCCTCCTTTACAGGATTGTTACAGGTGCCAGGCACTGTTTTGTTGGCGCAACTTTTTTGCGTTGTTCCAACAGTGCCAGGCACCTGGGATTATTTTACTTCCGCTGATAACAAAGGTATTTCGCTGATATCATGGGTGTTTCGCCGATTGGAGCAATGCACTCGCTGATTGATGGCCCATTTTCGCCGATTGAAGGTTAATTTTCGCCGATTAACTCCTCATTTTCGCCGGTAAAATCCCATTTTTCGCCGATTGACCACAAATCATCGTCAATCGCTTCTACAATTTCACATTAAACTAGTAATCTCACTATCTTCCATCTACTTTTTCTTGTAATGTTCCTTCAAAACTTTCATCCAATCTTCTTCAAACACTGTGGACGTCCCCCATCCTTCCACAATGTTGTTCAAATTCACCATGTTGACTGGCTCGCTTGCTTCACGAAGCTCATCTTGAGAAATTAATGCTGCATCTAGATCAAAATGCTGTGGCGTTTCTTCTCCAGCTAATTTTTTTGCTAAAATTCTTAAGTTAACTGCGCCAATTGTTTTTGGATCAACAGCCGCAGTATATTTCCACGAGCTTCCTTCTGACTGGATTTCTTGTAAATCTGCATTGGAAACATCAATTCCGTATATTTTTATCTCATCGCGGCCTGCTTCGCGAATTGCACGAGCTGCCCCAATTGCAAACGCATCCCACGTTGCAAAGATTGCATCAATGGAGCCTTTCGGATGTTTGTTTAACATCGCGGCTACTGCATTTTGCGTTTGAACGGATGTATCGGCTGCCGCTACACCGAAGCGCTCAACTTCCTTCAATCCTGAATTTTCCGCTAGTACTTGTGTATACACATTATTACGTCTTACCATTGGAGGGAATCCGTCTACCCATAAGTACACGATGTTCGCCTCTCCATTGAAGTCCGCTACTAACTGATCGAGCGCAAGACTTGCCAGTGCTTCATCATCTTGAGATGTTAATGTGACACCTTCGATAGAAGCCAAGTCTGGGTTTGAATCAAACGTCACGACGCTCTTTCCGTTATCAACTAACTTTTTCACCGCATCGACTGTTGCAGCGTCGTCACCGTGAGAAATAATAAAGCCATCAAAATCTTGATTTAATGCTTGTTCAATTGCATCGTGAAATTTTGCTGTATCACCGTTCGCTGTGAAAACTTCCACCTCAAAGCCTAGCGATTCGCCCTCTTCTTTCGCTCCTGCAAGAAATTGAGCGGTATGGTCATCCCCTCCAATTTTTCTTATTACCTTGATCTTTGCTCCATCCCCTGTAGCAAAGCGTTCTGGGACATTCTCAAAAGATACGTTATTCGATTGGTTAGATGAGCTTTTGCTTGAATTACATCCTGTTAACAATAAAGAAAAAGCTAGGGTTGTTGTTATTGCGGCTTTCCATATTGATTTTTTCATTTTTGTTTCCTCCTAATTAAGTAGTTTACTGTCTTAATACTGACTCAGTTGTTTTAGAATGTTTCCTCCAATCCCACCACGAAATTTGAGAGGTTTTTTGAACAAAGAAAAAACCTCTCTAAAAAGAGAGGTTCATACGGCAGACAATATCCGAACTTCCTCTCTCATCTTCCAAAACGACTAGTAAAGTCGCTTTGCAGGATTTAGCACCAATTCCAAGTAAAAATGGAACGGTTGCCGGGCATCATAGGGCCAGTCCCTCCGCCTCTCTTGATAAGAGATCAAGTATTAAGTTGAATTTCATATTTACTACTTTAATTCGGTAAAGGCAAAATGTCAACACAATTTAGAAAATTCATTCGACAAATTTCGGGTGGTGCCTGGCACCTGTAAATCTTTGGCACCTGTAAATCTTTTGAAACTTTTTTGTTTTTGGTACGTAATATTGATTAGACCATTGCATTATAGTGTTGTGTTATGATGGGAATAATTACATTTCTTTTATTATAGGAGGGATTGGGATGTTTCGTTTTTTCAATCGTGTTCGTACTGTTGTTTCTTCTGAGTTGAATGCATTATTAAATAAGGCTGAGGATCCAGGGAAAATGTTGGATCAGTTTATTTTAGATATGGAAAAGGATATTGCAGATGTCGAAGCAGCTGTAGCAAAGCAAATTGCAAACGAGAAAATTTTGTCTAAGCAATACGCAGAGGCTGCAGACCTTGTTGCTAAACGCGAAGAGCAAGCGATTAAAGCGTTGCAATCTGGTGATGAAGATTTAGCTCGCCGTGTGTTAGAGGATAAAAACAAGCAGCAAGCACAAGCTCAGTCTTTGGATCTACTAGTAGAAGAAGCTACAAAGCTATCGGAAGAATTAAAAGAAAAGTTGCGTGAAATGAAAGACGAGTTACGTGACATGAAGATGAAGAAAGATTCGTTGAAAGCTCGTTCGGAAAGTGCGAAGGCGCGTGCCAAAGTAAACCGTACAATGTCTGGAGTCGGAACTGGCGCAAAAGCTGGATTTGAGCGCATGGAAGAAAAGGTAATGCATCATGAAGCACAAGCGGAGGCTTCGGAAGAGTTACGTAGTGCGAACAAATCGTTAGATGACGAGTTAGCCCTGTTAGACCGCACGAGTTCGGTGGATGATGAGTTAGCGGCGTTGAAGGCGAAGTTAGAAAAGAAATAATAGATTTGATTGGAGCAATTAACGTGGGCGGTGATCTGCCCTTGTTTATTGCTTTTTTTGAGGTTGTTTTTGCTCGTTGTTAGATTGCGTTTAGTGTTGGATTATTTGTCCTCTCGCTCGTTCGCTGATAGAAGCACGCTTTCGCTGATAATTTATTAGTTTCGCTGATTGAAGTCTGTTTTCGCCGATTGGCTATTATGGTCGCCGATTGTTTCCTCATTTTCGCCGATAAATTGCCGGTTTTCGCCGATTGAACCCGCATTTTCGCCGATAAACTGTCAATTTTCGCCGATAAACCTCCTCCCCACCAAAAATTCACACCCAGCCAATCAACCTTTCTCACCGAAATTCACCTAATCGGACAAATCCAGAATGAAAACATCCCCTACAAAGCAAAAAACACTCCCCTATCTACAAATTTCATAGATAGAGAAGTGCTTCACAATCATTCAAACTAGCCCTAAAACTTCCGTCCGCCTCCGCGTGAACCGCCACCGAAGCTTCCTCCGCCGCCTCGAGATCCACCGCCGAAACTTCCGCCACCTCCGCGTGAACCACCGCCTCCGCCGAAGCCGCCTCCAAATCCACCGCCAGAACCTCCACCAAAACCGCCTCCACCGTTATTACGGTTTCGGGCAGCTGCTGCGGCCGCGGCTGCTGCAGCACGTCTTTGTTCTTCGGCGCGAATCCGACGCTCTTCAGCGACCATTTCATCGACAATCCGCCTGCCTATCGCAATTTCTCCACGCGCATCAGCATATTTACCTTCGTCAATTAAACGAGCAATTTGCGCTTCACACGCCCCAAAACGAGATTTATAGTTGGACATTAACAACCTTAAGCCAAGTCTCCTATCAATGTTTCGGTACGAGTGTTGCAAATCTTGCCACTCGCGCTCGACTTTTCGTTTTTCCTCTAATAAACTATCTGCTTGCACTTCCAACTGAGCTAACTGCTTCTCCGCAAGCACAGCTTTATCCGTAACTAATTGTAGATGAACTGGCTTACGATCCACTTCTTCCCGTAAAAAC
This sequence comes from Bacillus alkalisoli, assembly GCF_002797415.1. Lineage (GTDB taxonomy): Bacteria > Bacillota > Bacilli > Bacillales > Bacillaceae_I > Bacillus_CD > Bacillus_CD alkalisoli. Next base: position 533,186 of record NZ_KZ454944.1, on the reverse strand, counting down.
TTCAAATCCTCCAGTAATCTACTAATTACAAACAAATCTACTGGCAGTTTATGCTGTGAAACTTTCTTATCTAAATCGGCAACCCGCTTCAAAGCAGATTCCACCGATTCTGTAACAGAACCACGTTTTTTCTCCAACTGATCAAACGCTGTAAAGCACGCTTCGAACAATTCGCGCACTTTCGCAAGTTCTGCCAACATGGCCACTGTTACTTCATTTGCTTTCTTGTATTGCTGTACATCGGGATTCAATGCCTCTGTTACTACTACAATCTTCTTATCTATTTCTTCCACGAAATCTTTCATCGTAACAAAATCCGCTTCCAAATGGCTCCACAACACTTCCGCATAGCCACTATTAAGCCTCGTTCGCTCTGCCCCAAACTTACCATCTAACCCTTTATAAGCTGGCAGTTCCTCTGACACCGCCAAAACACGCTTCCGGGATTCATCGCGGTATTGAATTAGCGCACCCACTCTTCTCTTCGCATCCGCTAACAACTCAACAATCGCCACTCGACTTTGGTCGGCACGCTTCACATTTCCAACTTGTAACTCCGCCAAAAATGCTTTTAACACGTCACGAGCCTTCAAGATCAAAGAAGCATAATCTTCGTCGACTAACAGTAAGTTTTGTTGGGACACCAAAGTTTTCAGCTCTCGTTCCGTTTCCAAAATCATCGGCTCGAGCGTTTCTCCTTCTTCTAGTAACTCCCCGAGCAGCTTCACGTCTGAGCGCAAGTCCTCGACACTTTCGCTAACTTCCGGCAGTATGGCATGGGCCGCTGAAAAATCGAACGCGTCGTCTAACGCTACCGCTCGCTTCAATCTACTATTTGCGCCTTCCATTTTTTCCAAAAGAGCAGTGAACGAGTGTCGGTGCTCTAATCTGAATTTTTCCACCGTACGCGAACATTGTGCGAGCGTTTCGGTGAATTCTTTTAATTTTCGGTTCGTGTGCATTTCTTTTGCCGTTAAGCGTTGCACTTGCTCATTTACCTGCTGAAAGTTTGCTTCTTGGTTGTTGTAATTGTCTTCTAAAGCGGCAATTTCTTTTTTCCACTTCGACTCCACTTGTGCGAACCCGAAAAAATGTTTGAATAATTTTTCGTTTTGCGCGTTGGAAAGGAGGCGTTCTAGTGTGACTTCGCTTTCTTTTGCTTCTGTTAAAAATTGAGCCAGTCGGTCGTAGAGTTGGCGAAATTCCGCTTGTGTTGTGCCTCTGCTCAGTTTTTGCTTATCGCTTGCTTGATTAAATGGATCGAGTATATTTCCAAGCAGAGCTTTTTGTTTTGCGTGCAAAGTTTGAACAAGGTTCGTTATTTGCTTTCGCTTATTGATTAAATAGATAAAACGGCCGATGATGGAGATTGCCGTGATGACAATAAGTATAACTAACAGGGCAATAGATGAGCTGCCGCTGTTTTGGGTTGGTGCAGGCGTTGGGGTCGCTGGTTGGTTAGGTTCTGTAGGAGGAACTCTTCCACCTGTCCCAACTTCTTTTGAAAGCTGTTCGACTTTGCCGAAAAGGTTGATCATTCCCTCACCAAACCGGCCTTCGCCTGCTGAGACCATGAACCTTTCGTCTATTAATCTACCGATTGCGTCGGACCCGCCCATTAGTTGGATCGCTCTATCGATCTTCGTTAGTTTGTCTACGTTCATGTATATTTCGCCGTCGCCAACAGAAATAAGGACGGTCGCATCATAGCCGCTCGATTTCATTTCATCGAAAAGTCTGTCTGCTTCTGATGCAATGGGTTTTCCGTTCAAGCTATCTATCGTTCTGACGTAATAGCGGAACTCGGAATTGGCGAAAGTGGATTGAAGTTCACTTATTTCTGCTTGCGAAAAGAAGCCTCCATTATCGTCCACTACCACTTCGGCAGAAGCATTTATAGGTAAAAATAAAAATAATACAAGTAAACTAGTAAAAATGATGCTAATTCTGCGAACCTTCACGCCACATTCCCCCTTTTAACTCTCCGTTACAATTGTATGTAAAGTAATACGAATAAAGGAAGAAAAAGTTGCAATAAAATTATTCGACAAATTTCGGGTGATACCTGGCACTTTTGCATTTGTGCAAAAGTGCCAGGCACCTAGAAAAAAATGTAAGACCAGATTTCTAGTGGTGTGTGTTCAATGCCACTGTGAAATCTGGTCTAGTTTTTTATTTTTTTTGTTTTTTTGTTGAATGTGAGAGACCAAGTGCTTGTAGTCCAATTTCGGCTAATTTTTGTTGGCCAGCAATAGTTGGGTGGATGTCGTTGAGGCGAACGAATTCTGCTTGGTTAGAACCGTAGGCCGCGTTAGCATAAGCTATTTTTATGTTTTCATGTTGGAATGCAGTAGCATAAATTCCACCATTAACTAGAGGTAGTATCCCTACCGCTAACGCATGTAACGGGGCATTATCTTGAAAAGGATTGTAAACATCGTATACGACCACAGGTGCATCTGTAAGGCTTCGTATTTCAACTAAAATAGAGTTTAAATTACTTAACATCAGACTGTTTTGGAGACCTTCATTTATACATAGTCCAATAAACGGACCACACGCTTGTGCTGCCCCTAACACTTGCAATAAATCATTACTACCAATATTTAGTGTAATATAATCAGCATGCCGAATCGCTTGACGGTATTTTTCGTCGTGTTAGATGGTTGGTAATAGGTGGTCTGTTCTCCAACCAGGGATTGCTAAGTTTCTTACCCTTAGGTCTGCTGCATCTCCCATAAGATACGGAAAGGCGAATTTAGAAGGCTCGAAGTTGTCTTCTCCTAAGTTGTATCCGAACGGAATGGAGTCTCCAAGCGCTACTAATGACTTTTTAGCGTTGTCGTTTTTTGCAAAGGCGGGCGTAGCTAAAACTAAACTGGCTACTATTAATAAAATAATGGTACGAAAAATGTAATTCAAATCTTTTTCCTCCTCTATTAATCTAGTTACCATTCTATTATAGAGAAGTAGAATTTTGGATTCTGTCGAACGTTATTGAGAACAGCAGCTACTACTGAAAAATCGTTCGACAAACTTCGGGTGGTGCCTGGCACTTGGGGTTAGGCACATGGGGTTTATTGGTAGTTAAGGCTGATCATTTTCATTTTGGTCATTTCTTTGATGGCGTATTTGACGCCTTCGTAGCCATAGCCGGATGATTTGTAGCCGCCGTATGGCATGTGGTCGAAGCGGGTTGTTGGTACGTCGTTGATGAAGACTTGCCCTACTTCGAGTTGGTGGCCAAGTTGTAGTGCTTGTTTTAGGTTGTTTGTGAAGATACCGGCGTTTAGGCCGTAGTCGCTATTGTTCATTTCGCTTACTGCTTCTTCTGCGTTTTCGACAACATTGATGAAGACGACTGGGCCGAAAACTTCGTTGCAGGATACTTTTGCTGCTGTTGCTACATTTGTTAAAACGGTTGGTAGAATGCCGTTATCTTTTGCTTCACCGCCAGTTAGAAGGGTGGCACCATTTTGTATCGCTTCCTCGATCCATTCTAGTATTCTAGCTTGTGACTTTTTATTTATTAGGCTTGTTACTACTGTACTCGGGTCAGTTGGCTCGCCATATTGTAGTTTTTTTGTTACTTCCACAAACATTTGGATAAATTGTGGGGCAAGCGCTTGGTGAACGTATATGCGTTGCGTACTGATGCAAACTTGCCCGTTGTATGCAAAAGCTCCAATAACGGCTTTTTGCACAATGGATGGTAGGTCTTCTGCTACTGTTTCGTCGACGTACAACGCGGAGTTGCTGCCAAGTTCGAGTGTTACTTTTTTCAGGCCGGCTTGTTGTTTGATTAGTTTTCCAACCGTAGGGCTACCTGTGAATGAGATTTTTTCGACTCTAGCGTCGTCTAGTAAAACCTTTCCTAATTTTGGGCCGTCTCCTGGTACGACGTTAATTGTTCCAGTCGGTGCTCCTGCTCTCGTGATGATTTCTGCTAACTTGAAGCTTGATAGCGGCGTTTGCTCGGATGGTTTGATAACGATCGTGTTGCCGGCTGCGATAGCTGGACCGACTTTGTGTACGGTGAGGTTCAGCGGGAAGTTGAATGGTGTGATGGCTCCGACAACACCGATTGGTTCGTGAATGGTGAAGGCATCGCGGCCGGCTCCACCTTTTGCTGCATCTAATGGGATGTATTCACCTGTGATGCGCTTTGCTTCTTCTGCCGAGAAACGTAGTGTTTGGATAGAGCGCTCCACTTCTAGGCGTGAGGCGGAAATTGGCTTGCTCGCTTCTGTTGTGATGAGGTTTGCCACTTCTTCTTTTTCGGCTTCTAGGATGTCTGCTGCTTGGAACAAAATTTCCGCTCTTTCTAGTGAAGTGAGAGTTTTCGTTTTTTGGAATGCTGTGTGTGCTGCTTCGATGGCAAGTTGCATTTCTTCTTCTGTGCTATCGGCGATGTGGGCGATGATTTGTTCTGTGTGTGGGTTGTGGAGTGGGTACGTTTTTTTAGACTCCACATATTTACCGTTTATATAAATTCCGTTGTTCATATAATGACCTCCTCTATTCGTCTCACAGACTTATCTCTTCTATATTATTCGAGACTAGCTTTAAACATGTGAAAAATGGGGACGGGTTTATTTCACATCAAGATGATGGGAAACGAACCCCGTCCCTGCTTTTCATTCGACAAAATTCGGGTGGTGCCTGGCACCTGGAATTTTTCATGATGAGAAACGAACCCCGTCCCGACTTTACATTCGATTATTCGACAAATTTCGGGTGGTGCCTGGCACCTAGTTTTGTGACGGTTAGGGTGTAGATGGTTAGGGCCGTCCAGATGCACATGAAGGCGATTAGGTGTATTTTGGTGAATGGTTCGTTGTAGAGAAATACGCCTAATAGTAATGAGATGGTTGGTGCTAAGTATTGTAGGAGCCCGACCATGGATAGAGGTATTCTTTTGGCTCCACTTGCGAACAAAAGCAAAGGTATCGCGGTTGCGACACCGGCTCCAATTAAAAATACAGTTGTCATGACGTCCATACCAAACGAAGCACTACCTCCAGTTTGCAAGACGCTCAAAAACAGTAACGCACATGGAGCGAGCAACAATGTTTCAATGGTTAATCCCATCACTGCGCCTAGTTGGACCATTTTTTTCAATAAGCCATAAAAGCCGAAGCTGAAGGCTAGGGTGATGGCGATCCATGGGAAAGAGCCGAAGTTGACGGTTAGGATGAGTACGCCAACGCTTGCGATGATGATCGAGATCATTTGCCAGCGTGATAGTTTTTCTTTTAACACGATGATACCGAGCAAGATGCTGACGAGCGGGTTGATGTAGTAGCCAAGGCTCGCTTCTACAATGTTGTTTGTGTTAACCGCCCATATGTAAAGGCCCCAGTTGAGGGTAATGCAGATGGAAGCTAGCGTTAGGCCGATTGCTCGTTTTTTGTTGGCAAATAGGGTTTTTAGTTCTAATGGGATGGTCGAGAATTTTTTCATCGCTAGTAGGATAACGAGCATGAAGACGAGTGACCATAGGATGCGATGAGCGAGTAACTCCCAGGCTGGGACGTGTTGGAGTACTTTCCAATATAGTGGAAGGAAGCCCCAAAGTATATAGGAAAACGCGGCAAAAAGGATGCCAGTTGAATGTTCGTTTGTAGATGTGAGTTTCATAGGTGGATGCCTCCTCTTCGAAGAAAGATGTTTTAATTGAATCAATTTCACAATTACTGTTCGTTTAGTGAAAAACGAATGTTCCGTATATTATAAAATAACGTTCGATAAGAAAACGTAAATTATATGAAAGAATAGGTTTAATATTCGTTTTTCACTTAGTAATTGTACATTATGAAACTCACTCAGTTAATATAGTTTATGAGGATTAGAGTGGAAAATCAATGAAAATATTTCGACAGACGAATGAAAAGTGAGGACGGGGTTTGTTTCACATTTAGAGGATGTGAAATGAACCCCGTCCCCATTTCTCATTTTTCTCTTTACACAATCAACGCTTGAACTTATAGTGAAAGAATACATATGAATAGGGGTGGGATTTTTATGCGTTTTCACAAACTTCTTTTGGCATCTATTTTCACGCTAGTTTTATTGGCTGGATGTTCTTCTGATTCTAGTAAAGTAGTTGGAGAATGGGTAGATCAGTTTGGGGTAATGACTTTTGAATTTAAGAAAGATGGAGCGTACACGCTAGATAGCGGGTATGGCGGTAATGAAGGAACTTATGAAGTGGATGGTAAAAATTTAACGTTAAATTTTAACGATCAAACACTTAAGTTTGCTTATAACTTCAACGGCGACAAACTAGAACTTAAAGGCGAAGGCGACGTGCAGCCGATTGTGTTGACGAAGGTGGAATAGTTTTACTTAATAAATAATAGAAAACCTCCTAATACTCGTTTAGGAGGTTTTTTTGTTGTGAAACCTTCTTGGTGGTACAAGAATTTTCGAGTGTTGCCTGGCACTAGTTCAGGCACTGTTTGTTTATATTTAAATTATGACTTAAGGTTAGGCTATTGGCTGTTCTACTTTTTCTTTTAACTCTTCCAATTCTAGTAGGTGCATTTTGGAAACTCGTATATAGTTTTCATTGTTCTGTTTTAACCTAACTAATAATTCTATATCTTCATTTTTACACACATGTTGGCATATTTGGTTATATATTGCATTTGCCATCTTATTAGATTCAGTATCTATCCCTTCTAGAACACTAGTTAAGTATTGTTTTTCTATATGACTCTTCACATCAGAAAAAGTTGTTTTTATTTCTTGTGCAAACTTATTTTTTTCATTTTTATGTGTAATTGCTTTCCAAACAGCACCAACTGTAGCACCAACTAGCAATACTGGAGGTAAGATAGCACCAATTGCACCAATTAATGAAACACTAGCAGCAGCAGGACCTAGAATAGCAGTGTACACCGCTGCAGTTGCACCATAAGTTCCAGCTACAATTGCACCTTTCCCGGCACCATCGAGAAGTGCTTCCTCACCAGATGGAGCTCTACTATCTAACTCTTTTAGCTTCATTTGAAGAGATGCCAGATTATTTTTATAGTGGATTTGTTGTTCCGCTTCTATCTTTGATGCTAATTCTGCAGAAGCTCTTTCCCATTTGGTCATAAATTGCTTGTGAATATCTTCATACTTTTCTTGCAGTTGTCTTTCCAACGCTTTTTCCGAAAGAATATCTTTTAGTTCTTCTGATAGTTCTTTTGACTCTCTTGTTTTTGAAAAAATACCTAACTGCTTAACTTTCACCATCATTTCTTCTTTTTCACGTTCTAAAAACTCTAACTCAAACCAGTTTTTCAAATCTGCTTGTAGTGCTCTTTTAATATTCTCATTAAAAAAAGAGATTTCATTTTTCCTAACGTCTAAATCCGATATAACTCTTGCTATATCTTCATTAATGTTATCGTGGAATAAACAATCTTTTTCAATTAACACTTTGGATGATTGAATAATACTATGCGTTTGTACATTTTCACTATTACGTTCAATATTCGTCTCTAAATATTCCAACAGTTCTAATAAACCAGATATCCTTAGCTTGTCTTCATTTCCTTCCAACTTACCTTCAAGAGCTGATTTTGCAGAGATTGCCATAATGTCTTCTACGTATATATCAATCTTTTTTTCTAAATAGTTTACTAGCTTATCAGCAGGAGTATTTAATTCATCTACTCGGTTAATTAGGGCAATTATTGGTTTTCCCATCATTGCTACTTCTTCTAACTTTCCCTCAATATCTGCTTGTCCAAGTACATGGCCGTTAAACACCCATAAAATAACATCGGCAGACTGAATAAAGCTTTCCGTTCTTTTTTCATTTGCCTCTCTAACTGTAGCAAGCCCAGGTGTATCAATAATATGTAAACTCTTTAAACTTTTTAATGGAAATCCTAATTTCACATAATCAACGTTTTTAAAGAAATCCATATCGGTTCTTTTCTGGTCTAAGGTTTGATATATTTCATCTAACGTCCCAACAATATTTTCGTTACTACTTGTTGTGAAAATAGTTCCGTTTGCATTCTTATCATAAGAAATTTCAATAATACTAGCTGTCGTTTCTGCTACATTAGTAGGTGACAGAACCTTCCCTACCAATGCGTTGATTAAAGTAGACTTCCCTGCTTTTACCTCTCCCATTATTACTAACTTTAAAGGTGTTTGGCATTTTTCAATTAACGTATTTATATCTTTATCAATTGATTTCATTGCTGGTTTTATACTTTCGGAAAGCGGGCCTAAGTTCATATTATTAGACCAACTTTCTCTAACAGGAGACTGCTCAAAATGTTTTGCAGTTTGTTCTAGTTTTTTTTGAAGCATCAAATGAATTACCTCCTCATAATACTAGATTCTTTTTTTGTATGTGACTGGATAATAATCTCTTTCACACTTAGCGCTTGAACTGGCTGACTGATGGTGTTACTCCAATTTTTTAAAACATCTAAGACTGATTCGGAAGTTTCACTATTTCCATACAGAGAAGAAAAAGTTTCATTACATGTTAAATAAATATTATCTGTAATAATCTCGATTCGTGTCATTAACTCTTCTTCCATTTTCTCTTGCATTTCTTCTGTAGAAGCGTTCAACGTGCTAAGTAAATTGGATTGTACTTCTCCAAGTTTAAATTGTTTTGCAATCCATTTTGTAAAACCCCAATGGGCAAGCAACGGCCCTAAAATAAGACCTAATGGGCCTAATAATAATGCAGCTACAATTGAAATCCCAGCTCCAGAAGCAAAACTAATGTCATCTGTATCTAATGTATGGTTATTAAAAGCTACTGAACTTTGTGTTTTGACTAGATTTTTATTTTCTAGCTCCGTAATGTCAATGTGCTTATATTTAGAGAATGTTATTTTGGGTTTAATCAGTTTTTCAATTGATACTATTTCTTCAAAGATATCCTTTTGAAGTTTCCCCATCTGTTGACTTATCTTTTGTACTCTAAAAATATCTTTTTCTAAGTAAGACTGTCTTTTACTTTCTGAATCAATATCAAACAAGTCGCCAGCTCTACTATAAATATTATCTTTCACTTCATTTTTATAAGCTGCAATAGTTGTTTGAATACGTTTTTTCAAGGTGTCCATTTTTTCCGCTATTTCTGAGTCAAACAATAGTAGACTTTTAATCCGATTATGATGATCCTTGTATAGTCTGTTATATAATTCTGTTAAAAGTATATTAAGTTCCTTATCTAATAACGTTATTGCATTGATTTTACTTTCCATTTGTAGCCTTCTACTATTTTGAAAAAACACATGATTAATCGTATACTCTAACTTTTCCATACCGCTTCGTTCTATTTGTTTGTTATCGTTATTTTCTATCCCTTTCAATGCCTCAAAAGCTGAGATAGGGATAATATCACTAAAGATATCACCATATATATCTTTAGCTTCTTTAATAATCCTCTCTACCCCTTCTTCCCCACTTCTTTCTCGGATCTTGTCTATTCTATTAAGAACAGCAATTATGTTCGTCGCTTTTTTATTACCAATAGTATCAAGATGCGTGTTGAGTTCTTCTAGTAATTCTTTCGATTTTGCAGCAGAAATAATTTCTGCATTAAGCATCCAAATTACTCCGTCAGCCTTATGATAATATTCTTGTATACTTACGCGTAATTCTCCCATTATATTTTGAAATATCCCAGGCGTATCAACCAATGAGAAGTGCTTAAGAATCGGAGTGCGCTTAACACCCCACTCTACTTCTATGACATCTGATTTATAAACCAGTTTTTCTTCTAAATACTGTTTGAATTCTTTTTTCTCAGCTATTGTTTTATACGATTTTGACTTTTGTTTAAATTCTTTACTTACCAATTCATCGGATTCATCACGTTTCTTTTCCTCTTGAAGAATAAGCTCTTTTACCTCATCTTTTTTCAACAGTTGTTTACGGTTATCTTTATATTTAACCACAGCACAATGAGCTGGTAATGCTGGATTAAAGACGTCAATTTTCCATGTTTTCGGTAACTCATCCATCGCTGCTTCATTCGATCTCATTAAAGCATTTAATAATGTCGATTTTCCATACTTACCCATACCCATTACAAACAACATAAATGGTTTATCCAAACCGTTTGCAACACTATTATACTTTTCATAAAATGTTTCTATCTCTTCTACATAAGGTTTTAATATGGAGGATTTTTCATAGCCTTGAACAGACTTTAGTCGGCTTATTTGTTCTCTGACCAGACTAGCTCTTTTAATAATTGTTAATTGCAAGTTACTTTTTACATTCTTATCGTAATATTCTTTAATATTTAAAAATGTCGACTGGTACCTTTCAGCAAAGTTACGATATTGTTCTGCATTCATCTTGCTTAACCCGCCAAAACATAAATGAGAATTCCAACAGAAATCGCTGAAATAGATATCTGAATATATTGAAGTTTCATCAGTTTCTCATGTTTTTCATTTAAAACTTGAATTAAGTATTCTTGGTTATTATCCATTTTCTTTTCCATACTAGTCGTGTAGTCATGGACACTTTTCTTAACATTTTCCAAGTTTTCTAGTAGTTGTTTCCTTGAATTATTTGTATTGTTCTTACTTTGATTTTCAAAATTCTTTAATGTTTCTTCTAATATACCAAACCTTTTCTTCACTTCTTTAAATGTTTCTTCTGAATTATTCTTTGTAGCTTCGATTGTTCGAATTAATTCTCCCAATTTATTTATAGATCTATTAAGTTCTGGCATACTTCTAGTAAAGCTTGATGTATTTGCTTCTATTCTTTCAAAAACTGTCGTATTCATTAGCTCCAGACTAATATCTTTTAATAATTCATTGAATTCCTGATAAATCGGGTCTTGTACCGTCATCCGTGTTCCCTCTCAATCTTATAATCATTATACGAACTAGTTATAATGTACTATCAAATACATTCTATATGTTGTCGAAATTTGTTATAAAATTGAATTCTTTTCAAAAAATTGGTGAAAAATAGGGACGGGGTTCGATTTCTCATCGTAATAATTACGATGAAAAATGAACCCCGTCCCCGTTTCACATTATGATCTTCTTGCTAAGTAGCCGCCGCCTAGCATTAGGAATAGGATTCCTAGTAGCATCCAGTTGTACGTGTTGGATGCTGTGTTTGGCAGTTTATTACCTGCTTTGTCTCCTGCAGATTTTTTATCTGACTTATCTTTTTTCTCTTTATCTTTATCTTTCTCTTTCTCTTTATCTTTGTCTTTATCTTTGTCTTTATCTTTTCCAGCTCCCGGTGTCGTGCCTTCACCTGGCTCTTCCCCATCTCCTGGGTTAGTTCCATCACCCGGCTCTTCCCCATCTCCTGGTTCCGTTCCATCACCCGGTTCCTCACCATCTCCTGGCTCAGTTCCTTCTTCTGTGCTCACCTTAACAACTACAGTCGTTAACGGCTCCAACGTAATGCTCTCGGAAGTCCATTCAAAACCAGTACGCTCTGACACTTCCACAACACCAGCTTCATCTCCGTCCACAACAACGATTCCAGAAGTTAAATCTTCTCCAAGTGTAAACGTTCTTGCCTGCATATCCGCGTTCACGAACACGTAATACACATCACCGTTTGTTGCTTCGCTGCGATAAGCAACAACTACATCGCGCTCCTTCACTTCCGGCGCCTCTACCATCGTCACATTCGCATCCACTAATTCCTTCGTACCTAAACGGAACGCATCTGTGGAACGACGTAACGCAATTAGACCAGCCGTGTACTCACGCGTCACGTTATTAATCGGGAACAACTCTGCATTTGTCGCCTTTTCCCAATCAAATCGGTTAATAATATCCGACGAATCATAAGAATCGTGGATAAAGTAAGGGAACAAGAACGGATTGCCATCTTTATCCGTCATATATGTTGACTTATAAGGTGCCTCCGCAGCCTCTGCTCTCCACTGCTTTGTACGCCCAAACTCTTGGCCAGCATGGATAAATGCCGTACCTTGCGACGTTAGTACCATCGCATTACCAATTCGGATACGCTTATGAATCTCCAAATTATTTTCTGCAATATCAGGGTCTTTCTTAATCGACTGTGCAATAACATCGTACAACGTTAAATTATCATGTGCTTCAATATAAGGAACAACATCACCAGGTTGATCCGCCACGAAGTTATGTGGCTGCGCTTTTATGTTATCAAAAATCTGACTCACATTACGAGCTCCACCTGTAATGAAACGAGGCTCCCCTTCGCTACCGAAACCTGACTTCAACTCATTACGGAATTCATCAGAAAAACTTCCAACTGCCTCTGTATACTGCATCCAATCTTGGTCAGCCGCTTGCACCGGGTCTCCTTCATCTCCTGCAAAAGTGCGCCAGCCTTCCCCGATCATCACAATATTCGGATTTAGTTCTCGGGCCTTATCAAACGCCATTTGAATACTTTCTGCATCATGGTCACCCATCATATCAAAACGGAAACCATCTACTTTGTACTCACTTACCCAATGAAGAATCGAATCAACTAACACACGACGTGCCATTTTATGTGTGGTACCTAAACGTCCACCACCAAAACTTGTGCGTGGCGTGCCATCTGCATCCATAAAGTGATAATAATTCGGCACTAGGTCTTCAAGAATCCCAACTCTCGCCGTATGGTTGTAAACAACATCTAGAATAACACCCATATCACGCTTATGAATCTCATTAATTAAATTCTTAAATTCGGCAATTCTCAGCTCCGGATCATTCGGATTTTCAGAATACATACCAGATAAAGAGAAATAACTGTGCGGGTCATAACCCCAGTTGTAGTTCGTTTGCGTTGACGCATACTCTAGCATTCTCTCGCCATTTTTCAGCTCATCCCCAAAGAAATAGCTCATAACAGGTAATAGCTGAACGTGCGTCACACCTAGTTCTTGAATATAATCTAATTTTTCCACAAAAGAAGCAAACGTACCGAACTGCGCTTTTAAACTTTCCGCAATATTCGGATCGGACGTAAAGTCACGAACGTGCACTTCATAAATAATCGCATCTTCACGCTTTTCATAGCCAGGGATGTTTGCGTAATCTAAATCTGGACCGATGCTGCCAATATCCACAATTGCCGCTTTCCCTACAGGGTCACCACTAGTATGACTCCACGCTGCCATCGACTTCGCGTAAGGGTCTAACGCTAACTTCGTTTCACCATTATGTGTAATCGCGTAGTGATAGTAGTAGCCTCTTAAAGAATCCAATCCCGTATTAAACATGGATAGTTCCACGCTCCACACACCGCGGTCTCCTTTTACCATGTCCATTTCACGAACAATCACGTTTTGGTCGTCTTTATCATATAAAACAACCTTTACATCTTCCGCTTTCGGCGACCACACTTTCAACGTCGCTGTACCGTCATGGTGCAACTCTGCCCCAAGCTTTCCGTCATAACCGTACATTTCATCGATTAAGCGCCAGCCAGTTTTCGCCAAAATCGTACGATCCCCAAGCGTTACAGTAAACGGAACTTTCTCTAAGTCAAACTCACCATGAAGCGTCACTCGCTTACTATCTTCAATCGTAATGCTTGTGACAACTACTGTGTTCCCATCAACATCCTTCATTTCTAATTGCTCCATTAAATCTTCTACATGCAATCCTTCTGTTGTTGTGAAAAGAAGGGTAATTTTCTTATCAGAAAGAACTTCCCCAGACAATAGCGCAATTGGTACCGCACCATATGGATCTGTGTACACACTGTCCTCTCCTTCTTTTACAAACAACATGTTATGATCTTTTAACATCTCGAACGTCATATCTCCAGTCTGTTGGCCATTGTTTTTATTCACAAAAAGGAAGCCAATTTTTTCTGCGTTGTCTATTAATTTTATATCATAATACGCCCCATGTTTCCCAACACCAGCCGCATCTGCCGCACCATTTGGCCAACCGTCAGAAGGGGACTGTACATCATGCCAGTTCCATAAACCCCAACCGTCATAATCATTATTATTTCGATCATAATGAATACGCACTGTGTTTGCTGGCAAATCAACTGGTTCATATAAGGACACTTGGTCTGAACCTTGCTTAATCCAAAGCTCATTAATGTCTGGCGAGAATAGCTCTACCCATTTGTCTTCGCCATCTTTATCACCATTCGTTACGTTCAACACAAGGAATCCGATATTCTCGGCACCTTTTTTCATTGGTACGTCAACGTATGCACCGTAGCTCGTCACTTGATCCGCTTGGAATTTCGTCCCGCCAGATGGCCAGTTTTCCGAAGGTGATGCTACATCGCCCCATAACCATAAGCCAAGGTTTTCGTAACTATTATCTGTTCGTTGATAATGAATTCGAATCGTATCTGCAGGAATTTCACCCACATCACCCTTTGGAAGTTCGCTTAAAGAGCCGTTATCCACTGTGAACAAGGCCGTCCCACCATCTTCCATCGAAGGAAGAGATAACGTTACATGGCCATTTTTATCAGCAGCATGGGTTGTGTTCTTGTAATGGTTTGTTACGACCGCATGTTCAGAACCGGCATTTACTGTTATTTCTTTTGTAGCTTTAGCTGTGTTTAAGCCAACGTATACGGCATCACCGTTGTAGCTGCGCGAGAATAGTAAATATTGGTCTTGGTCTGAGCCCGCTACCTTTTCACGAGCGCCTTTTGCAAAAACTGTCGCATGTTCGTTTCGGAATGCTAACACTTTTTTGTAGTGCGCTAAAGTACGGTTCCCATCAATCTCCTGCCAAGGCATGTTTTGTCTGTTGTCATAATAAGGATAGTTAGCTTTGCCACCAAGGCCAAGTTCTTCTCCATAATAAATAACTGGCTGGCCTTTAGCCGTTAGTTGTAGAGAAGCTGCTACTTGGTATTTCCCTAAGTCGCCACCAACTATTTCTAGGAATCTTTCTTCATCGTGACTTCCTAAAAAGTTTCCTACTGTTGCTCCGTTGGATAGTTTGTTGTTTCTGTTTTCTAAACGAGATTGCGCCGAAAGGATTTGCCCATTTGCAAAGTCTCTAGCAATATTTTTAAACTCAAAGTCTAGTAACGAGTCCATCATACCGTTGTGTAAGTAACCGTGGTCATCGTTCGCATTTGCGCCCCACGACTCGCCGATCATTTTGAATTCCGGCATTTCTTTTGTTAGGGCATTTTTAAACGCCATCCATGTTGTGTTTTCTACATGTTTTACTGTATCCACACGGAAATAATCGATTGTGTTTCCGCTTTCTGTTCTTGATTTTTCAATCCAGTCGACTTGCCACTCGATAATTTGAGCGCGCACTGCTGGGTCTTCTGTAATGAAATCCGGTAATCCAGCTAGCTCCCCGCGGATTGTGTCCGTTCCACCTGCACGAAGCATTCCGTCGAAGCGGGCACGGTCTTCGTCTGTTGGGAAGTGTGGGATATGGCTGTATTTTGCGTCGTCTGCTTTTAAGCCGTAGCCTGTATGGTTTAATACCACATCAATCATAATTTTCATTCCACGATTGTGTGCCTCATCTATTAGCTCGTGAAAATCCGCCATTGTTCCGAAGTGAGGGTTTAGCTCACCGAAATTGCTCGCCCAGTAGCCGTGGTAACCGTAGTATGGCGTACCTGGCTCTGCATGTCTTACGTCGTATTTAATATTTTCTACGATCGGGTTAATCCAAATCGTGTTAATTCCTAGTTCGTTCAGGTAGTCTAATTTTTGCGTGATACCTTTGAAGTCTCCACCTTGATACGTACCTGGCTTTGTTTTGTCATACCCGATTCCGTATGGGTCGTTGTTGGAAGCATCTCCGTCGAAGAATCGGTCAGTAAGCATGAAGTAGATGATCGCTTCATCCCAATCAAAGTCTGCCTCTTCGCCAGTAAATGTGCGTGCTTTTACTTCTAGGATAGCTTTTCCTTGGTGGCGATTGCCAAATTGGTCAATCGCAACGATTGGTAATTCTTTTACACCTGCTGTAATCTTTTGGTCTACTGCAACGGTAATTTCGTTAAGTTCTGGATCGATGGCTACTTTTTCTTTTCCACCGATTGCCGATAGATTAATAGATACTTCACGAATTACTGCATCTGATTCTGTTGTATAGTCGACTGTGACTACTGCGTTTTCGTTGTAGTTCACCGCAGCCGGATATACGGAAGCGTTCACTTCTACGGCTGATTGGACTAGTTTGATTGTTGATTTGCCTAGAGCGGTGTTATACGGGTCTGTCACTTGAGTAGTTGTTCCGTCTATTGTGACAAAATAGGTGTACTCATGCTCGCCGTTTGGCACGTTTTCTAGCGTGAACGCGAAACGCTCATTTTTCGGCTGAGCCTCTAACTCGTAGCGCTGGCCTAAAATTTCTAGCTCGACTTTTTCTACTTTGTGCATTTCATTTGTTGTGTATAATGCTGGGTTACGGTAATAGAAATGAGCATTACCATCTGATATTACTGGACCTGCTACTTCAGGTACTGTATGGAAGTCGTATTCTCCACTTTTTACGTGGACTTTTGTTATTGGTTCTGTTTTGTGCAGAGTGATATTGCGGTCCGCATCAATGTCTTTTTCCGACCAATCAGGTTTGCGTACAATAAACCCTACACTGTCTGCATTTTCGGAAACTAGAATGGTCGCATACGCTTTACCATCTTTAAACTCGGTAAATTTAATGTCGCCATCTTTAACCCCGGTTCCCCAAACCCATAGGTCCCAATCTCCGTAATTTTGATCTGCTCGTTCATACGAAAAACGAATCTGCCTTTCGACTGACTCAGTTGTAGTTGTTTCAGCTGTCGCGGTTGTTATGTAGCCTGGAAACATGGAGATTACTAATAAAATAGATAAAAGTATTGCCATTCCTTTTTGAAACGACTTTCTTTTCATGAATACTGTGCCCCTTTCTAAATTGTTTGATTGCGTTGATGTGGTGTTTGCTTGAGCTAGATTTGTTACTTTCAGCTTTTGTCTCGGTGAGAAGTGTGGTGTTGCGTATTGCTGGTTGCTTGATGCTTGGTGATTAATGCTTGGTGTGTTGCGTTGGATTGTTTTGCGCTAGCTATGGTGATTGTTTTGTTGTGTGCTGCTTTCTGCTTGCTGTGTGGTGTAGCGCGTGACGTGAAACCGTTTGCACAAAGTTGCACAAAAAAGATGAATTCCCTTTTGTTGTAAATAAGTTTACAGTTGTGCAAACGCTATCATTACACTTATATTAAACGTACTATGAAAATATCAACATATCAATCACAATTTTCAAAATAGTACAAAAGTACCAGACAAGAGTTGATAACCAATGACGAATAGATTTGGTTTTTGGCGAGAAATAGGGACGGGTTTGATTTCACATTCAAAATGCGAAATCAAACCCCGTCCCCGTTTTACACCTATGCTGCTTTCTCTTTCTCCTCTTCATCCGCAGGTCTCGCCCTCTTAATGAAGAACGATAACCCTAACGAGACGAGCGCAAAGCATGTTGCGACGAAAAATGCATCGTTAATACCTTCAAGCATCGCGAGCAAATTGATTCCATTTCCACTAGTCGTATCCTGACCCATGCTCGCTGTATATCTCTCCGTCTGAATCGACATAATCGCTACAAGCAACGCCGTTCCAATCGCTCCTGACAACTGATTCAACGTATTATTCATCGCCGTTCCATGCGGATAGAACTTACGTGGCAATTGATTTAGTCCATTCGTCGAAACTGGCATCATCACCATCGTAATCCCAAACATCCTCACCGCATGCAGTGTCATCAAATAAAAATACGGAGTTTCCGTCGTTAATCTAGTAAACTGAAAAGTTGTCACAACCATAATGGTCAACCCGATAATTGACAACATACGCCCGCCAAACTTATCAAATAGCCTACCAGTCACTGGCGACATAAACGCCATCACAAGCGCCCCCGGCAACAACATTAACCCCGCATCCATCGGCGAAATACCGCGGATCGTTTGCACATATATAGGAAGCAACAACATCCCCGAAAACATCGCCATATTCAACACCATCGAAATCGCCGATGACAGGGCAAACATTGGATATCTATACACACCAAAGTTCAACATCGGCCGCTCCTGGCCGTTTTGCCTTCTAATAAACGTCACCAAGGAAATAACACCAATTACAATCGGCAAATACACTCGTGGACTTTCAAACCCAGCATTCCCTGCGGAACTGAACCCGAACAAAACCCCACCGAACCCGATCGTAGACAACGTCAACGAAACGAGATCTAACTTCAAGTTCACTTTCTCTTTTTTATCTTTCAATAAGAAAAATCCAAGCAAAAATATCGTAAGCGCTATTGGCCAGACGAAATGGAACAACATTCGCCATGCGTAATGCTCCACAATCCAACCAGACAACGTCGGTCCAATGGCTGGCGCGGCCATCATAATCATTCCGAACATCCCCATTACTGTTCCGCGCTTTTCAATCGGGAAACTCACAAGCAACACGTTCATTAGTAGCGGCATCATAATCGCCGTTCCACCCGCTTGCAACATTCTTCCCGTTAATAATAATGGAAAAATTTGAGCCATCCCGGCCACAATCGTACCGAACGCAAAAATTCCCATCGCCACCAAAAACAGTCGCCTAACGGAATATTTTTGGATTAAAAAAGCCGACATCGGCATTAATACACCGTTCACTAACATAAATCCTGTTGTTAACCACTGAACAGTAGCAGCATTCACACTTAAATCACTCATAATGGACGGCAGCGCAATGTTTAATAATGTATTATTTAAAAATGCGATAAACGCACCAATCATTAAAACCGTAATAATCCCATATGGCGGACGCTTTGCATCTGACTTCGAAATCGTCCCTATCATGGTAGCCATATTATTCCCCCTAATTTATACCACACGTTTAATATTTTATACTCTGATTATACTATTTTATACCGATAGTACATTATTTTCAAGAAAAAGTAATTTTGTTTATGAGAACGTTGCTATATATGCACTTTTCCTGTACTATTGACTTTATACTATGAGTCCAAAAAGTTAGGTGATTTCATGCATGAACGTAAAAAGCAAGTGTTAAAGAAAGCGCATAAACTGTTCGTTAAGAAAGGTTTTCACTCCACATCCATTCAAGACATTCTAGATGATAGTGGCATTTCCAAAGGTACTTTTTATAATTACTTTTCCTCTAAAAACGAACTGATTATTTCTATTTTCCAACTTGTATATGACGATTTCGAAAAAGAACGAAACGAACTTTTGATTGGCCATAAACGCTCGGATCAACAAATTTTCATTCAACAAATGGTGCTACAGTTAAAAACAAATCGAGTCAACCATCTTGTACCACTTTTTGAAGAGCTTGTGATGTCGAAAGACGAGGACTTAAAACAATTTATTTTAGATTTTCAACTGAAGATGTTAGGGTGGATTTTCGAACGATTCACTGACCTGTTCGGAGTAGAAAAGAAGAAGTATTTACTAGATTGCTCGATCATGTTTACAGCGTTACTGCAACAAACGATGAAATATGAGAGAAGATTTTCGGGTGGCTATCCGGAGGACTTACACAAAATCGTATCCTATTGCCTAAAACGCGTCACACACCAGTTGCCGGAACTAGAAAAAACAGAAGAGACTTTATTTAACCCTTCTTTACTTCTTTCTCGTTTACAACAAGAAAACTCACAACAAATGGAAATCTATGAACTAATCCAAGGTTTAAAGAAAAAAGTAGATTCAAACGTTCGCGCAGAGTGTGAAGAATTACTAGATTTCATATACGACGAGCTCGTTGACACGAAGAAACCTAGGAAGTATTTACTCCACAGCGCTGTTGGCGCGTTGGAAAGTTTATTTTCGGAGGAAGTTTTAGAAGAGTTAAAGCAGTATATTTAAAATATGAGGGCGTTGCTTTAGAAGTGGAAGTGGCGCTCTTTTTTTGTTTTCGTTTTAGCCGATTCCGCATGGCTATCGCCGATAAAACCACTAGTTCGCTGATAATGTTTTAGTGCCCGCCGATTGATTGCTTATTTTCGCCGATAAATCCTCCATTTTCGCCGATTAACTGCTCATTTTCGCCGATAGAATGCCATTTTTCGCCGATTGGCTCCATTTTTTCAAAAACAAAGGGACTAGGTTCACTAGACTCACTCGATAAGTAATGCCCCCCTTTCTAATATGTCATTATTTTTACGCATTTAATGCATTTTAGTGTCCGTTTCCATAGTAGATTCCGTCTTTTTCCGTCGATTAAACCTAATCCTTCCACTACCGTCTAATTTTTATCGGAAAATTCTCTTAAATTAGTAGATTTTCCTCTCTATTTGTTATATATTTTTTTTGAAATTACGAAAAGGAGTGAAACTATGTTAGGAAAACCGTACGAAATTCCCTATAATGTACACCAACTCACCTCACTGGAGAGAAGAACAAACCCAGCATATCCTAAACTACCCTTTATCCAGAAAGACTTAGTAACATATTCGAAAGGATACAAGGGAGAACATTCACTTGATTACTACTTTCAAATGCTACCTGAGAACACTTTCTACATTTACCACTACCTTCGATTACGAGAAAACAAGTTTTATTTCCAGGTTGACTTACTTCTACTAACTTTAAAATTTCTCGCTATTTTAGAAGTCAAAACGATGAAAGGCAAGTTGTTTTTGGATACAAAAGGACATCAGCTCATTCAAACTTATAATGATACAGAAGTAACATACCAGTGTCCCATCATTCAAGTGGATCTGCAAGCATACCGCCTAAGGAAATGGTTAATCGAAAACAAACTTCCTGATATTCCAATCATTCCGTTAGTGGTAGTAGCTAACTCTTCTACTAAAATTGAAACCAACGACACTCACCGAAGTTTCTATGAGAAAGTCATTCACGCGCATTATCTTCCAACAAAGCTATCAAAACTACTCTCCATGTACCAAGAGGATATCCTTTCCTATAAAAGTGCTAAATCCTTAAATAAATTCCTTTTGAAAAAACACACACCTTTAAGAAAATCCATTTTAGAAAATTATAATATGACGAAGAATGATTTAACGATGGGAGTGTTTTGTCCTTGTTGCTCGCATTTGCCTATGATCAAAAAGCAAAAAGGATGGTTTTGTCCTAAATGTAAGGTGACGGATAAAATGGCTCATAGTGAGGCATTAAAAGACTATTACTATTTATTTGGAAATAAGATATCGAATAAGGAAGCTCGCGAGTTACTTTTAATAGAGTCGGCTGATGTAACTAAAAGATTATTAGGATCTATGAACTTAAAGCAAGATGGCCATTACAAGAATAGAAAGTATTTACTCGATACATTAATTTAATGGTCCTGGGGCTTATTACCGCTGATACACTTTGCATTTCGCCGATAACCTACGATTTTCGCCGATATAAAATTCTTGTCGCCGATTGGATTCTAGTTTTCGCCGATTAATCCTCCATTTTCGCCGATAGATTCCTGATTTTCGCCGATTAACTGCTCATTTTCGCCGATAGAACCGAAATACTTCATCCATAAACCTAAAAAAGAACTAAATTTGCAGAACACCTCCATAAAAAAATCCCCCAAAAGTAAGTCTTTTCGGGGCAAACTAACAATTCGATTCGATTATTTTTCTCCAACTAGAGGACAATCGGGACGGGGTTCACTTTTCATTCAACATGAGAATTGAACCCCGTCCCGATTTCACATTTTTATCGTTGCGCCTGTTTTTATGGAGTAGTTAGAGATGGTGCCAGTTGGTAGTTCGATTGCTGCGACAGCACCTTTAACGGGCCAAACTACTGTCCACGGTTTAACGTGCTCTTTCAGATAGACAATCTCGTTCTCTTCATTTACAAATACAACATCTATCGCAAAAAACATAAAGAACATGTGAATAGAATTACATGGCTTCAGTAAAATACCTTCTTCACGTATAGGCTTTACTCTAAACATCAACCCTTTTAATCTTTTTAGAAAAGTATTATAAGGAAGTATTGTAATTGGAATTTCTCTTTCCACTCCATCTAAATCTTTTATTTTAAACATGTTCCATCAACCTTTTTAGTAGATTTTATCATTCATTTTAATCTATCATTCCTGTTAATTCTACTATTACATACTATATGACTATTGAAGATAGTAGTAAAAACCTAGCAAATTGACCCCCATAAAACAAATAACTCTAGAGAATCGTTTTATAGTCCAAAATATCCACGACAAAATTCGACACATGCGCCTATAGTAGTTCAGACAAGCTCATAGTACTATGAAATTACACATAATAACATTTTAAGTCTACTAAACAAGTAAACGTTATGTGTGACAAAAATTGAAAAAGGCAAACTAGTGGAAACGCTAGGACGCAAAGCTAAAGGGGCTAATACGACGAAAGTCGAGATGCCAGCCAGTTGCCGAAAATAGTAGGAACTTTACATACTATTCTTCGGGAGTAGT
Organism: Bacillus alkalisoli; assembly: GCF_002797415.1. Classification (GTDB taxonomy): domain Bacteria; phylum Bacillota; class Bacilli; order Bacillales; family Bacillaceae_I; genus Bacillus_CD; species Bacillus_CD alkalisoli. The sequence continues at coordinate 510,817 of NZ_KZ454944.1, read as the reverse complement.
ATTTTTTTATAGCAATAACTTCCAAATTATAACAATTTTAGAGAGGATGGATTTATGATGACGAACCAAATCAAACGTTTCTTCAAAGAAGAAGAAGGTCAAGGTATGACAGAGTACGGGTTAATTTTAGGACTTGTAGCATTAGCTGCTGTAGGGGCATTAGTATTTTTAGGTGATGAACTTAAAGCATTCTTTGAAACTATTAAGGGCAAATTCCCTTCTAGCACAACTCCTCCTGCAGGATAATCTAAAACCAGTATTTGTTTTTATCCAGAAAACCAAACCCCTTACTTTCAGCCATTTTTCACATGAAAGTGGGGGTTTTTCTAATTTGAGGTGAACGACATGACAATGATCATCTTACTAATCGCCTTGACGATTTCTCTTTATACAGATGTAAAAGACCGGAAAATATTAAACATCGTGACCTTTCCGGCGATGCTTTTAGGACTTGTCCTGAACACCATTACAAATGGTCTCGACGGTTTTACATTTAGTGTTCTAGGCATTCTAACTGGATTTGCGCTTCTCGTCATTCCTTACGCATTAGGCGGGATGGCTGCAGGAGATGTGAAACTCCTAATGGCGGTCGGGGCGCTTCAAGGCGCAATATTTACTTTTTATTCCTTTCTATATATAGCACTGTTAGGCGGTCTAATCGCCTTTTTCCTCCTAATGAGAAAAAAAGAATTAGGCAGTACATTAAAGCGTATTTTTTTCTTTGCAAAATTAGGAACGCTTGACGGGGTGAGCAAGGACGAGTTTCACAAGGCGTTTCCGTATGGTGTGGCCATTTTTCTCGGGACCGTTTGCTATGCGGGAGTGAGCTACTTATGATCAAGAATGAAAAAGGACAAGCAACGGTCGAACTCGCCATCTCCTTAACCGTCTTACTAATATTATTATTCGGTATTGTAGACTTTGGACGTATTTTTCATGCTTACTTGACAATGGAACATGCTGGAAGGGAAGCCGCTCGGATGGCTAGTGTTGGGGGAACGAATGAGCAGATTCAAATACGATTTAAAGATTCCGCTCCTTCCTTACAATCGAATAACATCTCCATCACTATTTCTCCAACGCAAGCACAACAACGAACGCGCGGGACATATGTAACCGTCGAAGCAACTTATCCTGTGTCCTTTCTATTCCCTGCTTTCAAAGCAACTCTAGGTGATCCTCTCTACGTTCGCTCCAAAACCGTCATGAGGGTGGAATGATTATGAAGAAAATTTGGAAGCAAGAAGATGGCGCCGTTATCGTATTAGTCGCTCTCTTTATGACGATTCTACTCGGCTGTGTCGGATTAGTAGTAGATATGGGTTCTATTTATTTGGAAAAAAACCGTTTGCAAAAAATGGTTGATGCCGCGGTACTAGCTGGTGCGCAAGAGTTGCCTGATAGCTTTGATAGGGCTAGAACGGCCGTCGCCAAAACAATTACGTTGAATGGAGGAGATCCATCTAACTTCCACACTAGCACGAACGAGTTAAATACGGTGCTAGAGGTTACTGGTTCTACTGTAGGGACTTTTTACTTCGCCACTTTATTTGGCGTTACTGGCCCAGACATTGTTGCTTCTGCAAAAGTGACATTACATGCGTTAACATCAGGAAAAGGTGCGATTCCTTTAGGGATTTCTAAAGACCAAAACTTAAGTTTCGGAACACATCAAGTGTTAAAAGTAAGTGAGTCGGCAAGCGGGAACTTCGGAGCTCTTGCTTTAACTGGTACAGGAGCAAGGTTGTACGAAACAGATTTAACCTATGGGTATCAACACGAATTAAATGTAAATGACGTATTGAATACGGAAACTGGTAGAATGGCGAATCCTACTGTTAGAGCCGTGGAATCACGCATTAATAAATGTCCACAAGCAACGTATGAGAATTATTTACCCGATTGCGCGAGAGTAGTACTTATTCCTGTCATTGAGCCAGTAGAAATTAGTTCGAATCAAATTAAACAAGTAAAAGTGATCGGCTTTGCTACATTTTTCCTAGAAGCCGTTTCCTCTACAAGTGACGGCGCAGAAGTAAGCGGCCGATTTATCCAATTCACAAAAGAAGGCGGAACATCATCGGTTCAGCCTAACTACGGCACGTACGGAATGAAACTATCTGAATAGTGGACAGTAGTTAGTGGTTAGCCGTTAGCTGCTAGCGATTATCTAACCACTAATCACTAACCAACTAACCAACTAAAAAAGGTGATGTCATCATGAATACGAAAAAAATATGGATACTAGCGCTCATTTTCGGATTACTCACATCCATTGTTTTTATCATAGCTATTTCAGGCAAAACAGGTCCTAATCAAGCTTCACCAACTACTACTCCTCCAATAGAAGAGGAGAAAACGGACGAAGCGGAAAACGAAGAAGCCGATGAGCCGTTAGAAACAACAGAAGAAAAACCTCAAATGGAAATTCAAGAAGGAATGCGTGCTATATCCATTCCTGTGAATGAAGCACAAAGCGTATCTAGCTTCGTTCGTCCTGGTTCTTATGTTGATGTAGTTGTAGTCCTGCCAATGCCTATTGGAGATGCTACCACCGCTCATTTATTATTACAAAACAAAAAAGTTTTGGCTGTTGGCAATACAATTGACGAAAAAGTTGAAGTAGACGAAAACGGGAACGAAATTGAGACAAATGAAGAACCTTACTATTTAGTAACGTTAGAAGTAACACCTAAAGAAGGAGCTTCTTTAACCTTTGCAAGAGAACTCGGAGAATACACATTAATGCTTAGAGGCGACGGTGATGAGTCCATACACAATGTACGAATTTCAACGGATCAAATGATAGAAGGAAGTTCCTTACAATGAGAATAAACTATTTTATTTTATCCGAAAAAAGAATGTACTCCGACGCCATTAAGATGATGTTAGATGAAATAAAAAAGCCAAGCACCATTTACGATGTGATGGCAGATTTGCGAGCAGATCTTGCCACGCCTACTAATGGAACAGTTATTATTATCGGACCACACACTGCGCAAGATCCTTACGAGCTATGTCAAGACTTATCACGCACCTATCCGTTAACAGCAGTAATTCTTTTGCTCCAACAAAAAGAGATAGATTTTAAAAAAGCAATGTTCGTAGGAGCTGTCGACGTATTAGATATTGAATGTGAGGAATCGGAAGTCATTGATTCGATTCAGAGAGCAGAAAAAGTCGTACAACAAAAAGTGGAGCTAGATGAAAGCAGTAAAAATAAAAAAGAAGCAAAAATCATTACTGTTTGTAGTACAAAAGGCGGGGTTGGTAAAACAACGATTTCTGTCAACTTAGCTGCCTCATTAAGCAAACATAATGTGAGAGTAGCACTAGTTGATTTAGATTTACAATTTGGTGATGTTGCTTTGTTGTTAGACCAGTCAATTGACCATTCCATTTATGATTGGGTAAAGCTGTCATACGAAAATGGAGACAAGTCCTACAGCAAATTTATGATGAGAACGAAGGCTGGAGTAGATATTTTAGCAGCACCAGACTTGCCTGAGTTTGCCGAGCTCATTACAGGCGAACATATCTCCTATTTGTTAGATGTATTAAAGCAAGATTATGATTACATCGTCATTGATACACCACCTGCCTTCGTTGAAACAAGCTTAGTAGCGTTAGAAAACTCCGACACCATTTTACTCGTTGCTTCTCTAGATTTACCTGCTTTAAAAAATGGGAAGCTTGCAGTGGAAACGCTCGGCGTACTTGGATTAAAAGAAAAGATTAAAGTCATTTTAAACCGAGATTCTGAATTTGAAGGCATGACAAAAGAAGTGATTGAAGACGTACTTGGACTACCTATTAGCGGTCGAATTCCAAGCGACTATCGCACGGTTATCTCTTCTATAAATAATGGCGAACCGTTTGTGCTAAAAGCTTCTCGCACACCTGTCGCAAAAGCAGTCTTAAAAATATGTGAACAAGTAATCGACTCATTTCCGAAAGAAAAAATGAACAAAAAGAAGAAAAAGTTATCGTTCTTTTCAAGAAGGATTTTCTAACAAGAATTTTTGTATTATACCTAACAAGCTGTGGACTGGTGCGCAAGTTGGAGACTCCTGCGGGACAAGCGGGAGCCGTGAGACCCCGCAGGCGCGGATGCGCTGAGGAGGCTCACGCTCCGCCCGCGGAAAGCGGAAACTTGCGCTCCAATCAACAGCGGTATCTAGAGTAAAAGTTAAGAAAAAGAAAGAGAAAAATAGGGGGAGACAAACATGTCACTATTAAAACGCATAAACGAAAAAACTCTCTCTTCAACAGCAAACCAAAACACGCAAGACCGTTCTGCTTCTAAAAAAGAAAGTGCAAAGCCCGCTGATTCCGACTTAAAAATTGCACTACAAGCTCATCTCATAACTGAGTTAAAAAAACAAACAAGCTTAAGCGACGAAGAACAAAGTACATTAATTGAGACAGAGTCGATGAAATATTTAAACGAAACCGGCGACCGCTTATCGTTCGAATCTAAAATGCAGCTGGCTGACACGGTGGCGAACGACCTGATTGGCTACGGTCCTATTTCTGCCCTTCTAAATGACCCGGATGTATCAGAAATAATGGTAAACGGTCCTTATCAAATATACGTTGAGAAGAAAGGAAAGCTCACCCTTTCCGATTACTACTTCCGCGATGACGACCATGTTTTACAGGTGATAGAGAAAATAGTGTCTCCACTCGGGCGCCGTATAGACGAAAGCAGTCCAATGGTGGACGCACGATTACCGGATGGCTCGCGTGTAAATGCGATTATTCCTCCGTTATCACTAGTTGGCCCAACGATTACGATTCGTAAGTTTCCAACGAACCGCCTACAAATTGAGGATTTAGTACGGTTCGGTTCTCTTACGGATGAAATGGCTCAATTTTTAGATGCGTGTGTAAAAGCTCGGTTGAACATTTTTATCAGTGGAGGAACTGGTAGTGGGAAGACAAGTTTGCTAAACGTTCTATCTTCTTTTATCCCGCACGATGAACGAATCGTTACCATAGAAGATGCCGCTGAGCTTCAAATGCTGCAAGACCATGTTGTTTCTTTAGAAACTCGCCCTCCTAACATTGAAGGAAAAGGTGCTGTGACGATTCGTGATTTAGTAAAAAACTCGTTACGGATGCGACCAGACCGCGTTGTGATCGGAGAGGTTCGTGGTGGCGAGGCATTGGATATGTTACAAGCAATGAACACAGGGCACGATGGCTCTCTTGCCACTGGACACTCGAACTCCCCTCGTGAAATGTTGTCCCGTTTAGAAACGATGGTATTAATGGCCGGAATGGACTTACCAATTCGAGCGATTCGCGAGCAAATTGCAGGTGCGGTAGATTTAATTATTCAGCAGTCTAGATTGAAAGATGGTAGTCGTAAAGTAGTCAGTGTAACCGAAGTAATCGGAATGGAAGGCGAAACGATTACATTACAAGATATTTTCACGTATAAACAAGCTGCTACTACGGAGACGGGCAAAGTGGTTGGTAAACATGTTGCAACTGGCATTCGCCCTTATTATGCAGAAAAACTAGCGAAATACGGCTATGATCTACCTGGACATTGGTTCAATGGAGAGTGACGACAATGGTTGTAATTATTTTTATATTATCCACTCTTACATTCGGTTTTTTACTGACCGCTTTTGCCGAAAAAAAATTAAAGGTAAAACGAAGAATTCAACAATTTATCCCGAAGGAGCGGCTAGAAGCAGTTGATACAAAGCAACAAAAAAGAAGAAGAGCGAAACGTTCTTCACTTAAAGATTTAGTGGGCCTATTATCTAAAAACATCAAAACGAATGAAGTGAAGCGAAATAGATTAGAAGCGGAAATCGAAAGCGCTGGGTTACCTTTAAAAGTAGAAGAATTTTTAGTGATACGAATCTTTTGTTTTGCTGTTGCATTTCTTATTCCTTTACTGTTTGGGGTCCATTTTTTATTTACGTTAATTCTAGGTTTTTTATGTTGGAACATTCCTACTATGTACATTCGGAGAAAAAAGAAAGTTCGGGTAGCAGCAAGCGGATCACAACTTCCACAAGTGTTGGAAATAATGGCAACTGCCATGAAATCAGGGTTTAGTTTTATGCAGGCGTTGCAACTTGTATCAAAAGAAATGCCGGACCCAATCGGGATGGAGTTTCAAAAGACTATCCGAGAAATTAACTTAGGAGTGTCAGTGGAAAAGGCTTTTGAAAATTTATTATTAAGGTTGCCAAATCAAGACTTAGAAATGGTTTTAACCGCTGTATTAATTCAGCGTTCAACAGGTGGTAATTTAGCATTAATTCTAGAAACAATACAAGAAACAATTACCGAACGTGTGCGGATGAAAGAAGAATTAAAAGCACTTACTGCACAAGGTCGAATGTCCGCAACCGTCATATCGCTATTGCCTGTTGCGCTAGGTTTGATTTTAAACGTAATGAGTGCCGATTACTTTTCCCCAATGCTTACCCATCCTTTAGGCTGGGCACTGTTAGGCGGTGGCATATTTTCCGCTACATTAGGATGGATTTTTATCCAAAAGGTCGTAACAATCGAGGTGTGATGAGATGATTAATTTTTTACTATGGCTCTTTTCTTTTCTTTTTTTCTCAAGCGTTGGGTTTCTTCTCTTATTTCGCATAAATAAAAACAAATGGACGGTATATCGCAGAGTACAGCCTTATTTAAGCTCCCATTTATCTAGCGGAAAGACTTCTATAGAGGGGGATGTACAAGAACTAGATGGCAAGAACCGCTCGTTGTTTCATCGCGTTGTGAAACCTGCATTTGTTAACCTTAGACAAATGGCTGCTGGTAAGTTGCCAAAGCAAAAAAGGATGGAATTAGAGAAAAAACTACAAGCAGCAGGGTATCCGTTCGGCATGTCCGTAAGTGACTTTGTATTAGCACGAACACTATTACCTTTACTTGTTTTCTCCTTATTTTTATTGTTATTTTTACCTACTTCTGATGAGAAACTAAAAGTTGTTTTTTTAGGTGGAATTGGCGGATTTTTTGTCTATTTTTATATTAACTATTATTTAGTGGCAAAAAGCAAACATCGTACAAAGTTGATTGACAAAGCAATGCCTGATTTTTTTGATATGCTGAACATTTCCATCGAGGCGGGCATGGGGCTTGATAGCGCCTTGAAAAAAGTGTGCAGCCAAATGAAAACACCTTTGTCTGATGAGTTCTTGTACGCTTTAGAAGATATGAAGCTAGGAAAATCTCGTCGGCAAGCGTTTGTAGAATTACGAGACAGAGTTCCGTCCGACTTTTTACGAAGTGTGATGGGATCGATTATTCAAGCAGATCAAATGGGGATTGGATTAAGTAAAGTGCTGAGAACACAAACGGTAAGAATTCGTGAAAAGCAACGTTTCACCGCGAAAGAACAAGCGATGAAAGCACCCGTAAAAATGCTCATTCCTATGGTACTATTCATCTTCCCTACTCTATTTATCGTCTTACTGGGCCCAGTAGTTGTTAATTTGGTTATGCAGTTTATGTGATCTAAAATGGGGACGGGATTTGGCTTCACATTCCGCTGAATGTGAAATCAAACCCCGTCCCTATTTTCCTCATATTGAGAAGTGAACCACGTCCCCGTTTCACATCTATAATTAGTAGGGTGTTACTTTAGAAGTTGCGCTCTTTTTTGGTTTCGTTTCCGCTGATTTCGCATGATTTTCGCCGATATTACTGCTAGTTCACCGATAACGCTCTAGTACTCGCCGATTGATTACTTATTATCGCCGATAAAGTTGTAATTTCCGCTGATAAATTCCAGGTTTTCGCCGATAGAAACGCATTTTTCGCCGATTGAACCAAAATACTGATCTGTAAACATAATTAAATACATAGTTTGCTACACACCTGGATTTTAAAAAACCAAAAGTTCATCTTTTCGGGGGAAAATAAATGGGGACGGAGTTAATTTCTCCTTATAAGAATTAACCCCGTCCCTATTTTTCAAAACAACTTCATATTGTGGTATGTACGCTTCTTTTTTAGTTGCTCTTTTAAGTGATCATCTAAACAGTCGTTAATTAAGATGGAATAATACGTAGAAAAGAATTTGTGTATGATTTTCATGGAAATTGCCTCCTATTTTTTGTATCGTACGGAGGTTGTATTCGGCAACTGGCTGGCATGATTTTTAGTGAATGTAACGTTAGCCCCTATAGTTTTGCGTCACCATTTTTCAATGGCTTTGCCCGTTCGTACGATTTTCTATTTTTAATTATCGACAAGACTCGACATTCTTTCAACGTGTAAAAAGAACTATATTCCTAGGGTTATTAATGAATTGTAGTTCGTTTGAATCATTCAAGCTACATTTGAATTTTAATACTTTTCGAGTTCTCTTTTCAACAAATATTCCTATAAGAATGTATTCCTCTAGGAATGGTGAAATGGGGACTGGGTTTCTGTCACATTTGTTAAAACGTGAAAAACCCCGTCCCCACTTCTATTTAAAATCCTATCTTTGACCAATCAAATAGTTCCCCTGGGTCTGTTTTTCTACCTGGAGCATATTCATCGTGCCCGATTACTTGTTTACGAGACTTTGAGATTGTTGGGTATCTGTTGTAAATATCGTTTAATAATGCGTTTAGTGACTTATATTGTTCTGTAGTGTAGCCAACGTGAGTGGGTGCAATGGCATCATAAGGAAAGTTTGGAAGCATTGTTAACATCTCATGGCGAGTTCCAATTGCTAATAGTTCAATTCCACTGGAGTAATCGTTCATCTTGTTCGCGACATGTGGTAATCCTGGCAGATTTCCTGGTCCCGCATGAAAAGCCACACGGTCCTCTTTTACAAAACGATGAATAATACCATTCCGATCTATTACATAATGTGCTGATACCCCATATTGTATGAATAGATGACGAATATCCTTCATATTGTACGGAGATCGTTAGGTTTTACAGCACCGTTACTCATGAAGTGAAGCATTACATGCGAGACTTCCGTCTCTCGTTCTCTTGAGTTTTCTGGTGGAAGTAAGGATTCTATTGTTTTTATGCTTGGAGAAGCATTAAGATATGTTGGTTCTACTACTTTCGAAGAAGTTGCGGAGGCAGTTTGTACAGCAGGCTTCACTACTTGCTCTTTATTTTGTGGCTTTTCTGCTACTTTACGTTCTTCTTGTTGTGTAGTTTTCTCTCGTTGTTTTCTTTCCTGTTCTTCTTTTTGTTTTTGTTCCTCTAACTTTTTACGCTCGTTTTCTTCCTGTAATGCTTTTTCTCTTTTCGCTAATTCTTGTAATTCCTTTTGAAGTTGGGTTTCTTCTTTTATCTTTTGTTCTTATTCCTCTTGTTTTTTACGCTCGATTTCTTTTAACTCTTGTACCCTAGCTGCTACTAACTTCTGCTCTTCTTCCTGTTTAAGTTCTACTTCTTTGCTTACCTTATTTTTAAAAGATAATTCTTCAAAACTATCTGCTAGCTTTTTTTCCTTTTCACATCCAACTAAGTTAACACCACTGAAAATATAGAATAATAGAATGCATCCTACTTTTTGTATATTTGTTTGCACTTATTATGTCCCCATCATCAAAAAAATTGTTGCTATTTGTCTAATTTTATCATAATTATTTCCTTTATCGAGCAATTATCGGGTAAAATGTATTTGTTTTTATAGCCGAATAGTGCTATAGACCTACCTATTTATCCTAAGATGAAGTAAGATATATTACAAGTTGGGAGAGGAACATTTTATCTGATTTGCAATATTTTGCAAAAATATATGCTAAAGTACCTATATTCTTTCTATCTCTTTTCCAATAAAATTACATTAGAATATGGGCAGAGTTGCATAGGCTGACCTTATTACTTTATGTAAAACGGGAGAGTTAATAGAATGTTCAACAAAAAATTGTTTTTGTTAACGTGTGTGGTTGTTCTTGTTTTTAGTGGTCTATTTGCAACGAGTGTGGGTGCTACTGGAGTTAAGAAATTTGATGCTAGCTCAATCATAGACTCCGAGCAACTTCTTAAAGAAAGTTCGATAAATGATTCATCTTTTCAATATGTACAAAAAGAGTCTATGTATACTGGTGAAACACTAAATGAAGATGGCTATTTTTCTCGCTATACTCGATTGTCCGGTGTTAGTCGTATCGATACTGCTGTCCAGTTATCTAAAAAAGGATGGACACAATCAAACACCGTTATCTTAGCAAGAGCTGATGACCCAGCGGATGCATTAGCGGCAGCAGGTTTGGCTGGTGTGAAAAATGCACCTATCTTACTAACTCCGTCACATAATTTAGATGAACTTGTAATTAGAGAACTTAAAAGGCTAAATACAAAGGATGTATTAGTTCTAGGCGGAACAAGCGCAATAAATGAAAAGGTCATCCGATCGATTGAAGAATTAGGTATGAAACCAATAAGGATTTCAGGATCTTCCCGTTTTCATACAGCCTCTAAAATAAATGAACACGCTGGGCTTCATCAAGGGAAAGTTGCTATTCTAGTAAATGGACTTACAGTAGCAGATGCATTATCAGCTTCTGGAATCTCAGCAATTGAAAAACTTCCTATTTATCTAGCAACAAGTAAAACTTTACCTGTTCATTTACCATCTTCAATTCAAGAGGTATATATATATGGAGGAAAAGTAGCAATTAGTGATGAAGTAGAAAATTTGTTAAAAAAGCAAGGAATACAGATTACTAGATTTTCTGGATCGAACCGTTATGCAACAAACCTTGCTGCCAATCATACAAAACGAGAAAATGCATTAATTGTTCGCGGAACATCTGTAAGTAAAACAAAAGAAGATTATCCTGATGCTGTAGCTGCTTCAGGTTTAGCAAACAAATTAAATGCAAATATTATCTTATCCCATCCATCTCAACCTTTAGATGCTGTTTCAGAGTACTTTATGTTAAATAAGTTTAAAAACATTTATGTTATTGGTGGTGAAAAAGCCATTACATCTAATACGGCAGATGCTCTAGTTGAACATCCAGAATCGATTATTGAACTGCTTTTTGATGCTACAGTTACCGATATGGTAATGCATCCTACGAAAGATATCGCCTTTACGATTTTTGGTGAAGAAAACAGCCTACATGCTATTCATATCCATACAGGTGAATCAACAGAAATAAGTTTAGCCCATAAGTGGGATCTTTCACCTGAGACGATATACGTTCAAGGCAATCAGTTATTTGTAACACTTGTTTCTCCAAAAAGAAGTGCTTATTGGTGGAATGAACAACAATACGGTGCCATCGCAGTCATTAATACAGATACGATGAAATTAACGAAAATGATTAACACGACGAACGATCCGTTTGATATCGTCGCTGACAATAATGGATATGTTTATGTATCTTCTGGTTCTGGCCAATGGACTACGTTAAAAAGCTATTCTGTTGCAACTGGTAAAGAAATAAGTTCTAGTACGATACGACATGCTAGTTTTATAGAAATGCATCCTTCTATGTCTAAAATTTATTCCATCACAACAGATAGTTCGCCTAGAAAGTTTTCGGCATATACAATAGAAAATGGTGTAATTAATAGTTACTATGATTCACCATATCACGGATACTATCTGATGACTCCTTACTTTAAAATTTCACCAGATGGAAAATTTTTATTTAATGGATTTGGTCATATTTTCAGATCAACGATGAAGCAGAATAACGACATGCTTTATGCAGGAACAATGGAAGATTTTATGGCGATTACGTTTAACTTAGATAATAATAAGTTTTTTACAACACCAGTAGACTTCCTTGATTTAGTAGTAGAATACAATTATGAATCATGGGATATAGAAGATGTTTACGAAACATATGGTGACACAGTCAAACTCTACCACCATAATGATCAAATTATCGTGTTATCAGAACTACTAATTAATAGAAAATGGTACTATGCTGTAGAAAGAATTCCTTTGAGTGATTTGAAGTAAAGAAGAAAAAGGACGGGGTTGATTTTCTCATTCATGAGATTTTCAACCCCGTCCTTTTGTATATCTAAATCATCAATTAACGTTTTTCATTAAACGAACCGTAATATGACATTGATGCACATAAAGTAGAATTTTTGATAAATCCCGTACCATATTTACCTCCAAATATTGACCTATCGAACGGATAGTCGACCTATTTTTCATTTAATTGTTCAATAAAACTTCTACACTCCACCAATACTCATTATATTCTCTAAGCTAAACGTAACGTTTCCCTTCCTCTTTACTCAGCAAACTTCCCATATACCTATATGACATATATATATTAGAAGTTTATCTTTTAATTACCGCGGAAAACATGAAAAGTGCACTTTTAGAAAGGTGTATAAAATGGGGATAAAAGATAGAGAGTTTAGTATGATTGTGGAACAATACGGGTTAGTAATTTATAAAATCATCCAAACTCTACACGTACGGGAAGAGGACATTGAGGAAATGTATCAAGAAGGGCTTGTCGCATTATGGTATGCGTGGAAAGGCTACGAAGAAAGTAAAGCAACTTTCTCCACATATGCATATTGGACTGTACGTGGAATGTTAATAAACTTGATAAAAAAAGACCGTCGCTTTTATGATACACATTGCTCTTGGAAGCCTGGTCTAGAAGAAGTTATACCGGATCACTCTAACAAAACAATCCACGAACAACTCCGTGATTTAGAGTGCTATATAAAAAATCTGACAGAAAATCAAAAAAGGTGGTTAATCGAATTCATTTTAAAAGGGAAAAAGCTAGAGGAAATTGCAGAAGAATACGGAACAACTGTAGCAGCCGTCAAATCGTGGCGTAGATCGGCTATTAAAACGATTAAATTGAACTTACAATAGGAACGAGGGTCATGTTCTCCTATTGATGAGAACTTGGCCCCCATCCCCATTCTCCTTGATAATGTTGTGGTAGATATTATAATATTAGTAATGAAATGCAGATATAAGGAAGAATGGAGATAATATAAATGAATGATTTAAAGATACCAGGAAAAAAATTCCGCCCTGAACTAGAAGGAGTACGGGCCGTTGCAGCAATATTAGTTGCCGTATATCATATTTGGCTTGGAACTGTATCTGGTGGTGTGGACGTCTTCTTTATCGTATCTGGATTTTTAATTACGACCTCATTGTTAGCTAAAATAGAAAAAGAAGGAAAGGTTCGATATACTGAATATTTATTAGGATTGGGAAGAAGGTTATTTCCACTTGCTTTTCTAGTCTTGCTAGTATCAGCTGTTTTTTCCTTTTTAGTTTTACCACAATTACAGTGGAGACAAGTAATTGCAGAAATCTTCGCTTCAGGTTTATACGTTCAAAACTGGAAGTTAGCAGTGGATGCAGTTGACTACTTGGCTCAAAATAACTCAGCAAGCCCGCTGCAACACTTTTGGGCTTTATCCATTCAAGGACAGTTTTATATTATTTGGCCAGTTGTCATTTTCCTTGCATTTTTAATTGCACAAAAACTGTTTAAAGCCCCTTTACGTAAAACATTGTTAGCTGTATTGACTATTATTTTTATTTCCTCTATTACATATTCCATTTATATTACGTCAACTAATCAGCCGTGGGCATATTTTGACACTTTCGCTCGTGTATGGGAATTTAGCTTAGGAGGAATTTTAGCTTTACTACTACCATATCTTTCTTTAAATAAATGGATTAGTACGATTATAGGATGGTTAGGGCTTGGTATTATTCTACTTACCGGTATTCTTTTACCAGTTTCGACCGTATTCCCAGGCTATGCTGCCTTGTTGCCTACTTCTGGTGTTATTCTTATCATAATATCTGCTGAGAACTATGCAAAGTTTGGTGTAAAGCGTTTGCTTGGGTCAAAATTTTTCCAACACTTCGGAAGTTTCTCGTACGGATTTTATTTATGGCATTGGCCACTTTTAATTTTCTATTTCGCTTATTTCCAGGTGGAAACCGTTTCACTTCGCGATGGAATAATTATTCTTTTACTCACATACGTATTGTCTTTAGTAACGACTAGAGTCTTGGAATCACCAGTAAGGCATTTGTCTGTAAGACATTCTAAAAGGAAGTTAGCTATCATATTATTGAGTTTTGCTTTACCAGTGTTTGTAGCGAATTTTACCTGGAGTGTTTACCTAGATAGAATGGAAGAGGAAATGAAAGCTCAGTATGAGATTCAAGATTATCCTGGTGCTAGGGTATTATATGAAAATGTAGAAGCAACACCAGGTGTCGTACCGATAGATACACCTCTTGATGCAACAAGCAGGTTACCCATTTTTTATGCCGACGGTTGTTACGTAAAAATGAGGGATAGAGGCGTAAAAATATGTTCTTATGGTGAGACTGAAAATCCTGAATATACTATCGCCTTAGTTGGTGGCTCTCACTCAGGGCACTGGTTTCCAGCCTTAGAACAGTTTGCAGCAGACTTAAACATACGGATTGATGTATATAATAAAGACGCTTGCAGATTTTCAACGGAAGACTTCAATGGATTATTATCAGACACTTGTATGGAGTGGAATGAATTGGTCATTGAACCTTTAATGGAAAATAAGCCTGACTTAATCTTCACTACGGCTACGGTATACGGTGGTAATGTAGTTCCAGAAGGCTACAAGGAAATGTGGAGAAAGTTTGAAGGTGTTACTAATATATTTGCCATTCGTGATACTCCAGGAATGGAAATCGATATTCCAGTATGTGTCGAAACAAATGGACCTGAGGAATGTAGCGTTGAGAGGTCCGGAGTGTTAGCCGATATGCCACCTTGGGAAGATATAGAAGGGATTCCTGATAACGTTTATTATGCTGACCTAACTGAATACTTTTGTGATAATGAGGTATGCCACGCTGTCATAGGAAATATTTTAGTATTCCGTGATCATCATCATATTAGTACACTTTACTCTATGACGCTTGCAGAGCCGTTAAAAAGAGAAATAATGAAAGCACTTGATATCTCTAAGAGATAAACTAGGTACAGAGGTGTTTACGCTATTTAAGGTTTGTTCCAAATATTTTTTTACAATTGCAATTTCAAATGAGGATGGGACAAAACCCAGTCAGTTAAATGGAAGAGGCCCCCAAGAACTATTTTTTGTTCTTGGGGGCCTTTCTATATTGATGGAACAAAAGTATCAGCCAATGTAAAAAAATCCGGAAGCACTCTCTACAAAAGAACTTAATTGGCTTTATGAAGTTCAAATTCAACTGATTTTTTTGGCTAGATGAACTTCATCGGCCTCATGAAGTTCAACTTCTACCATTTTTTTGGCCCAGCCTCTTTTTTCATTATTTTCTTCTATTATTCGGCATTTAAAATCTTACCGAATCCTTGCTTTTCTAATAATTCTAACATGTATGATGGGATATCTTCATCACTACTTACTAAGAATGTTGTTTTTGAATAGATTAGTTTATCAAAAAGCTCACTTCTATCCATATTATTTTCTTCCCACTTATTTTGGGAAAATAGTAAATCAGAGAGTGTTAGAGTCACATAATCTGTTCCAGTAAAAGTGAGGTCTTCATTCACTTGATACCAGAGGTCACCATTTTCTGCAATCCATTCTTCCCCTAATGTTTCAATTGCTCTACGTATGTTTTGTGCAACTTCTAAATACTGTTCATTTTTTGTATCCCTGTAACTATCTAATAAAAAGTTCATTTCACCGACTGCATGATTTAATGATGCATGAGTCTTAGTTTGCTGACTTGGTGAAAAATAATCAGCTATTAAATATGCATCTTCAACCACTATTTTATTGCCTTCCTTCACTTGGTTGACAAGGAAATTAGCGTATATTTGTTGGGCGTTCTCTAACTCATTTATTGACAATAAGTTACCTGCCCTATTGAGAAATAATGCAATATTTTCATTGTGACGTGTATCAACATATGGTGCGACTAAACCATAACTGTTTTTAAGCCATGTACTTGTATACTCCGTTTCCCAAAGGTCACCTTTCCCTTCTTTATATGCGAATAAGTTAGTGATAGAGTTAATAACTATATTATAATAGAATCGCTCTCCGCTTCTCTCATAATAATCTAAAGGTCTTTTATCTTGCATCACACCTAGGTTACGCCCATATCCCATTTCAGTGAAAGGCTCTATAGACCATGGGAGTTTTTTATAAGGTCCTTCTGCAGTATACCAGTTATTAGCACGCTGATATTCTTCGATGACATACGTAATCCAGTCTGTTAAGTTTTCCTCTTTTTCGAACAAAGGTTTACTAGACATAAGGAACCAATTCTCAGATATATCCTCTCCAAATGAATGAAGTGTATATTCTAATACTACTTGATCATTGAAAGTATGTACTCTAAAATCTTTTTCCTCACTTACTAGCTCTCTCAACTTGCTACTATCTCCATTCTCATATGTAGTAGTAAGTTCTTTAGAGATATAATTTTTACTTAACATTACACTATTCCTTAATTGGTCATAATTATATACTTCAATAATCCCAATGGCATTTGTGGTAGGGTCTACACCAATGGTATTATCGTGAACTCTTTCAATGTAACGTTCATCAAAGTCAATAATATTAAATCTATTCCCTTGAAAAAACGGCATTTGGAATGTTATGGAAACATCTTCTGAAACATCATTATGAAACTTTGTAAAAATAAACGAATCACCATTGTCTATAATTCTTTTTGTTATTTGAATCCTGCCTATTGTATTTTTTCGGTCAACTGAATCAAAGTCAAATTCCGTGATGATATCTTTTGCTCTAATATATTCCTTTTCATATACCCTTTTATTATTTAAGGCATAGGAAGGGTCCCCGACGCTTAGTTCACCTGAATCACTTAACTGGATTGTAACAATAGTTCCCGTTAATTCTTCATGTTTAGCTGGTGATGTATTTTTGTTAAATTTGTATATTGCTATGACACCAACAATAGCAATAAATACAGACACAATGATGACTATAAGTACTGATCTTTTCATTTATACTTCCCTTTCTAAAATGATTTCCAATGGAGAACATATCATGTTTATACCTTCCATTCATTCAACATTTCACTATTTTCTAAAAAAAGTGATATAATAATACTTCCTAAAATATGAAGGTGGAGTTTATATGCGAAACAAAAAAATTACCATTTCAATATCCATTGTACTGTTCACTATTATATTCATAACCATTTTAACTCTATTAAAACCTATTAACAATACGTTAACATTGAGCAATAATTACTCTACATCTATTGTGGCACCTGGTTACTCTGTTTCATTACTAAATACAGAAGAAAATTATTCCTATGGTATAAAAGATGAGATATACCATATAAACATATCCTCCAAATGGAAACAAGTTGGAACTGCTACAATTACATTACGTATCGTACCGAATGGAGATGTGTTTCACTTTATCCATTTAGTCTCATCAGGAAGAAATGAAATTGCTCTACATGTAAAACAACCTTTTGAAGCAAATCGATATACATTTTATGATTTTGGAGAACATTTTGAAGAGAACGATATTCATGATCCAAAAGTCGGTACAGACCCAGCAACAAATTCAATCGGTTACTTAGAATTCCAGGAAAATGACTATGTTTCAGGAAGTGTCTTCCTTGGTAGAGAGTATGAATTCAGGTCTCTTACGCATACATATGAGGAGAAAAACTTAACGAGTTATATTAAAGAGTTTATTGCAGAGAAAAAACAGTTTGAAATGTCTGTTAACGAAAAAGAGCACTATTTAAACGTAATAACTTCTGCAAAAGATAGTGAGAGTGAAATGTGGTACGTAGTAAGTGGTGAAGCATTGTTTTCAACACAAGAAGATCTTGCTAGAGCGGAAGAAATCGGAAAAGATGAATTCAAATGGCTAACACCATCAGCTGTATATAATAAGGGTCCATGGTCCATCAGACCAGAAACAAAGATGGGATTTTTACGTTCCCTTGTACGTACAAGTAGCAGACAGTCACTATTGGCACTTGAAGAAACGGATAGCCGCTTTTTCGAATCAATAAATTGGAACGCATTTTTAATGTTAAATGAAATACGTAATCCAGATGGATTATGGTATACAAATTATACTAGTACTTGGTTAGAAAGGAACTATGGTATTCCGACTAATTATGTAGATTCTAGACATAATGACAATATTTTTAGAGCACAAGAACGAAGAGCCTTATTATTAGGTATTACAGGATTTGAGGATGATTATAAGATTTATGCTGACTTCCTTGTAAAACAATTCAATGATAACAAAATTATGAAAACTTCTGATGGTGCTTTTATCGTAGATTATTTTTCAGAGTATAGCGATGACTTACCACATGTTTCCTTAAACCATGCTTTGAGTATTATGAATTACCTATATTTCTCTTACAAAAAATCAAGGAATGAACAGTATTTAAATGTAGCTGACGAAATATTACAGGCTATAATTGATACAAATGTCGAATGGATAACAGAAGATGGAGATTTGTATTATCAAAGGAACCACGATGGTACTTATGAGGGTGGCGATTATCCAAGAGTAACTTATTATGACTTACTTTACACCAGAACATTACTTAAAGAAATCAAGGACGTTTCCGTTATAGAAATAGATAATCTTATCAAAACAAAAGAAGCATTTCTACGTGATAATGGAATTCCTTTCGAAATAGACATAACCTTAATTGAAAAACTTATAGGTATTATAGAGTAAAAATGGGGACGGGGTTCGTTTCACAATTCCACTAAATGTGGAATGTGAACTGGAACCCCGTCCCCGTTTTTCACTCACCTATATGGAATGTGAAACGTAACCCCGTCCCCATTTCACAACATTAGTTCCTACCGTTTCCTTTTCCGTTGCCAGGTTTACCAGGGCCAGGGTTTCCGCCGTCATCGTCGCCGTTGCCTGGGTCTGTTGTGCCGTTACCATTTATGGCATTCATTGCTCTTACTAGTCCGTTACCGAAATGGTTTGCATCACCTAAGTTTAGTGCAGTAGCGTTCAAACGCTCGCGAAGCTCTACATTCGATAAACCAGGATTCGCTGCCCAAACAAGCGCTGCTACTCCAGCTACGTGTGGAGATGCCATTGACGTACCGTTGTAAGATGCATAGTTATTTCCTGGAGTTGTACTATAAACCGCTACACCTGGAGCGGCAATTTCAACAGCAGGTCCTGTGCTGGAGAAGCTCGCACGATTATTGTTACTATCTACTGCCGCTACTGCGATAACTGAGTCGTACTTAGCTGGGTATCCAACCGTATCTCCTCTACCGTTGGAACGCCCTTCATTTCCAGCCGCAGCTACAACTAAAACCCCTGAATTGTACGCAATATTACACCATTGCTCTAAAATGGAAGACCCTTGTGATCCACCTAAACTCATATTAATAATGTCCATCCCATTTTGAACAGCCCACTCAATCCCTTGTGCAATACCAGCATAAGAACCACTTCCGCTGTTGTTTAACACTTTTACAGCATATAGTTCTGCATTATATGCAACACCTAACACACCAGTATTATTGTTTAGTGCTGCAACTGTTCCAGCTACGTGCGTACCATGACCATTTGCATCGTAGTAAGGATCGTTGTTGGCGCTATCCGTGAAAACAGAATGGCCCCCTCTAACATTTAAATCTAAATGATTTCGATCAATACCAGTATCTAAAACAGCCACCTTTATCCCACTGCCAGTATGTCCACTAGCATGTGCTTCAGTCGCTTGAACATGCGTCACACCCCAAGGCACCGTTTGCGCATATGCTCTTGCTTCAAAGTTAGGCTCAACCGCTTTAATGTGCGGATTATTTAGCAATGCGTTTGCTTGTTGTTCAGTCATTTTCACTAGATTAACAGGTAATAGATTGTAAGTATGAAGAACATCGCTATCTTTCACACCAAACGCTTTTAATATTCCTGGATTCACATTGTCATGGAACTGTACGAGGAACTCCTGCTTTCCTCCATTGCCTTGTGCACTAATATTCATGGGTGCCAATAACGCAAATATTAGTACCCCCATCACAAACATAGATAAAAACTTTTTCAAATGTATCTCCTCCTTTTTCAGCATAGTATTAGTATACGGTTTGTTTTCTGAAAAATGAGATAATTCACACTTTCCCAAGTTACTGAGAAAATGGACAATTAACCATGGTTTTAACTTCTTGTTTGGGAAAGTGGCCAACACGCACATTTTCGTTCCTTTGGCTCATGAAAAATAGGGACACGGTACGTTTCTCACAAAACGAGAAACGTACCATGTCCCCAATTACAATTTATCTCTTTGGTGCAGCTTCATCCCCGAAGAAGAAACGGGCTACGTCCATTTCCCCTTTGTTTTTAAGGTGTTAGCAAGTGCTTCTTGAAGGAGTGGCGAACGATCGTACTCAACACTTTTCATGTCAATGACGCCATTTGTAATAGTCATATAATGAGCTTTTTTACAAGGATGATCGTCCGTTCGGCGGTATGAAACACTGCCAGGGTTCATCCATAATTCGTTGTTACTAAGGTAATGAATGTTTTTTCGGTGAGTGTGGCCAATAGGTGAAGTTGAACTTCATAAAGTCTATGAAGTTCTTTTGTAGAGAGTTGTTTCCTGACTTTTCTTCGCGTTGGCTTATACTTTTGTTCCATCGATAAGGAAAGGCCCCCTAGAACAGAAAATTGTTTTTTGGGGGCCTCTTCCATTTAAATTAACTTGGTTTCCAACCCCGTCCCGATTTCACATTAATAGCTTGGTGATGGTGTTTCGTAGTTCTTTTAGGTTGATTGGTTTGGTTAGATAGTCGGTGCAGCCGTGATTTAGTAGGTCTTCTTTTGTTAGTTCGTTTGATTCTGCACTTATTATTAATACAGGTATCGTTTTAGTTGCTTCTAGTCTTTTTAACTCTAACAGCACGTCTTTGCCATTTGTATCTGGCAAACCTAAATCTAGCAAAATTAAATCTGGTTTTTGCTCGATCGCCTTTTGGAGTCCCGACTTTCCTGACGTTTCAAAGAATAGAGAAATAAAATCTAATGTTCCTAACATTTCCCTCATTAACGTAATGTTTTCCGGCTGATCTTCAATATATAAAACTACCTTTTGGGCCGACTGGCTAGGGTCTTTCTTTTTCTCAGACAAAAGGGTTGATTCGCATTGTTTGAAGGACACCCAGAATGTAGCACCTTCCGCTTCATTATTAAAGGCGCCAAACTCGCCATTCATTTTTTGCGATAGATTCGCTACGATCGCAAGTCCGAGGCCTGTTCCTTTCCATTTGAGCATGTTTCGCTCACTTCGGTAAAAAGGTTCAAACAATCGGTCCATTTCGTGATCAGGCAAGCCAATCCCCGTGTCTCTGACAGAAATTTTAATAGAGCCAGTGGCGTTCTCTTTTTTCACAGAAATTTTTATCAATCCGTCCGGACGATTATATTTGATAGCGTTCACTAGTAGGTTTTGGATGATTTGCTTCAGCCTCATTTCATCCGCTTCTAAAAACAAGTCATGATCTGCGTTTTCTACTGTAATTTGGACATTTGGATTATCTATTTTAGAAATGGTATGGATACATTCGTGAAGGAAAGACTCGACGTGTATCGGCTTCATATTTATTTTAATATTCCCTCCACCTATAGCTGAATAATCTAGCAGTTCTTCTATTAAATCTAGCAAATGGTAGGAGGAGCCGTGGATATGATTCAACATATTATACTGTTTCGAACTTTTGTTATGCAGCTCCAACAATATTTGCGTATATCCTAATATAGTATTTAGCGGTGTTCGTAAGTCATGGCTTATTTGCGATAAGAAAATAGTTTTCATTTGATTGGCATTTTCGGCGTTTTGTTTCGCTAGTCTTAAGTATTCCTCTTCTTCTTTGTGGTATTTATTTTCTATTAATAACTCTTCGTTCTTTTTTTTCAACGATTCAAATTCGTCGACAATTTTTGTTAATCGAATGGTTTCTTCTGTGGCCATGGTCATGTTCGTTAAATGTTTATGGTTATAAAGAGGTGATGGCGTGATTTTTTCATCTAACATAAAGTAGTTGTGGAACTTCAACAGTTCGTTTTGTAGAAAAGAAGTCGTCGTTAAGGTATTATAGCAGCACACGGAGATGACGCTTTTCCCTTCAAAAAACTGATCACAATTACATTCATAATCCACTAAATCTCTAATGGATTTTTCATAAACGATTACATGCCCCCACGTTCTGATGGTTGGGTATGTTGGTAATATATCTTGAAATAATTTCTTTACGTTTTCCGTTCCTTTGACAGCATCAAATCCATCGCTAGAATAAAATTCATCATGGTCAACAAAAATAAGCAAACGCATTTGCTCAGGCGTGAAATCGGTCAACTCTTGTAACATATTTTGATAGAATTCTTTACACTCGCCTAATAGAATCGCATGTCCTTTCGCAATCCCTTCCCGAATAAACGCGACGGCATTTTGAAAATACTTGTCGGGTTCGTCAAACATATATAAGATATGAGCTCCTCGGTTTATTGACGAGCTATTCGTAAGGTCGCTAAGATTCATCGTTACATCTTCCACAATGACCATTTCGCTAGTTCTCAACATATTTGCCCCCATGTGTAAAGCTGTATTTAGGCTCATTATACCATGTGAAGTGGGCATGTGAAGTGGGGACGGGGTTTGGTTCTCATTTTTTTTATGATAAATAAACCCCGTCCCCATTTCACACTCGAGCAGCAACTCGTACTCTATATATTTCAAATACTGTCCCGTAAATAATGGCTACTAGAAACATAGATGCTACCATATCTAGAATGACATGTTGTTTTATAAAGAGGGTTGATAATATGATTAGACTACCCATCACATGGATAAAGTAAGTATTCCACTTATGTTTATTTTTAATATGGAAAGAAGCTAGCATAATAGCGTAAGTTGTTAACACGTGAATACTTGGAAAACAGTTTACCGGACGGTCATGTGCGTAAATGTATTTTACTAACATTTCGAAAAAGCCATTTCCTTGGATGGTCGGCCTTGGTACTGTTGTTTGAAAGAAGAAGTATATGACAAAGCAAATTAGTTCCCCAACAACAATTGTAATGAGCGTTTTCACATATACATCGGTGTCTTTAAAACAAAAATACACTAAGTAGCCGAAAATAAAAGCATACCAAATGATATAAGGAATAATAAAGGCTGTAATAAACGGGATTTCTTGATCAATTGGCAACGGTATTTGTGTTGCTGTTCTTGGGTGTTCGTTCAATATTGTATAAATAACACCTAATATAGGCATGACAAGCAATAATAATAAATAGGGTAATTTCTTTTTTATAGTTTTCACAAATTTCACACTCCGTCGAATCAGGGACAAACTACTATGAAATAGCCCCTTTTTTTCAAGTAATCTATGAAAAAAGAATACTCACAATATATTCGACGAAAGATACACTGAAATGGTTCAAATTGTTACTAAATTTTCAATATGAACTGAAAAATGGTGGAGTTTTTAGTTTTCAACCGTGGACCAAAAAAAGTGGTTACGATATTGTAAATAGGAATGAGAGAAAACAAGTACGGAAGTATGCCCCCCGTACTCAACTTTACCTTTATGTTGTCATTTTTTCTTTTTCTCTTTTCAAGAAGGTGTTATACAACGTTTTAAGTGTCGCACCATCTAACTCAATTTCATTTTCGTATGCATATTTTACTGCGTAACCTAGAGATAGTGTCATTGCACCTGCAATACTAGCACCTGCAATAGAACCAGCCCCAGGAACTAGCTTTACTACTTGTCGGAAAATGCTTTTTCCAATATTACCAGTAAGCGTTGCGATAGCTAATTCTTTTGCGCGATCTTTTGTTAAAGGCTTCTCATATAACGACGCTAACTTTACCATAAGTCCCACTTGTACACCAGTAAGCGGTATTATATCAGATCCAGGAATCGGTGCTGCACCTATTGCAGTAGCTGTAGTTGCTGCCCCTACAATCCATTTGTTCGCAATTGACGATTTCTCTTTGATGAGCCTGGCAAATTGTAAATCTTTCTCTTTAGTATGCAGAATATCTAAGATTGCTTTGCGAAGCATATCAATATTCTCACCCGTCTTAGAAGAAATAGGTGTGACTTTATATTCGTACTTTGTATTTGTTTGAATATAATGAACTAAACCTTGAATATTCTCAGCGGCATCTATTTTATTTAATACAATAATAATATTCTTGTTAACCTTACTTACCTTATCTAACATTTTCTTTTCACCATCGGATAGAACAGTTCCTGCAGCATTCAAGAAAAATAAAATAACATCTGCCTCTTTATAAAACTTTAATGTTTCTTCCGAGTTATTATGGTTAATGTCATCCAATCCAGGCGTGTCAACAAATACAATCTTTTCTTTATATTTGTATTTCTTTATTGCAACAGTTTCACCAGGAGCAGCGCCGACAGATGCCACCTCATCTCCTATTAACTTATTAATAGTAGACGATTTCCCTGCATTAACATCCCCAATCATGGCAAATAATATTTCTCTCTCAAGCTGGTCATTTACCTTTCTCATTTCTTCGTCATAGACCGTATCAAATTCTTTTTCATCAAATTGAATCATAAATTTACACCCCTTATCCTTAAATGGGAATATGTTTAAATACAAAGTAACATTTGTTGAAACTGGTAATTAAACGTAATTTCCCCATATCTGTTTCTAATAACCGACATTCGACTTCATAATACAAATTTACTATTAAACAAGCATTAATTATGTCGAATTTTGTAAGTAAACAGAAATTTTTGTATTTTATATGGGACTTCGGTTAAATCTACTTATTTTCAACTGTGCAGTTTAGAGTAAATGAACCCCGTTCCGCATTTTACACTCTCTCTTCACATATATTAGTCGTAAAAAAGTGAAAAGGGGAATGGGATGTTACTAGTAGCGGGAAGGCAATTGCAACAGGATAATTTGGTGAACTTAGGTCGGGTGGAAAGAGACATTGTACAATTAATGATTGCCGCTCCCGACAGGCTCACGTATCCTTCTATGAGGGAGTTAATGTTTGAGTTACAAACTCGCATAAATATTATGGATGCTGCAAGGGAAATGAGTGAAGGCGAAGCGGCGTTTACGACGTTTGAGTATCACCGGGCCAATCCAGCTTACTGGAGTTTAACCCATACTGGAGGGTTTCAGTTAAGGCGTGGTGTTAGCCCAGCTGATGCGATTACAGATATTTTTCGAAACAGCTCTCAGTATGCGTTTGAATGTGCTACGGCTGTGGTGATTATTTTTTATTATGGTGTGTTGAAGAGTATTGGCAAGCATTCGTTTGATATGCTTTTTCAAAATCTTTATTTATATAGCTGGCATACAGATCCTGACCTTGATTTATATACAACGTATGCGGATTATTTTTTTCCTGGGGATGTGGTGTATTTTAACAACCCTGACTTTCATCCGAATACGTCTTGGTATCGAGGGGAAAATGCGGTTGTGATGACGGAAGGGATGTTTTTTGGGCATGGATTTGGGATTATGACTGGGAGAGAAATGATTGATTTTCTTAATACGCAACGGTTTCCTGGAAGCACTCGACCTGCATATTTGACGAGTTTAGTTACAAAAATCTCTTCAGGTACGATTCAACGGTTGGCGAATTTACCGGCGAATGCTATGGCGCTTAGGAAATCGCCGAGACCACTTGTGCATCATAATAGGTGCTCGATTTGTATCATTGAGCATCAACATTATTGTAGTAAAAAGGATTAAAAGTGTAGTAATAGTTTAAAACCGAGACATACACCCATTTTTCATATAGACAGGTTCAACTTTCGACTAGGTGAGTATAATGTGTAGTGTAAATAACCTAACCCGAAAGGAAGTATGAAATATGTATGCAAACGTAAATGCAGCGCCTATGGTTGCTGGTGTGAATATGCCCCCAATGGTAGCTGGAGTTTCTGATATGCCTTTTGCACCTGCTTATGGATATGGATACGGTGGTCAAACACATTCTGGTTTCGGTAACAGCTTCTTATTAATCGTAGTATTGTTTATTCTTTTAATCATCGTAGGATGCAGCTTTCCTAAGTGCTAATGTGAACTGGGGACGGGGTTTGATTTCACATTCCCCAATCCCGTACGAAAGATCGAAAAGACGGTGTAGCTAGTTCTTGGATGAACTGGCTGCACTGTTTTTTTATGAGCAGTGAATCGTGGGGTCTGACACCTTGGTGCATGAGAGTGCCATTTTGGGCTGCCCCTCTGTATACTAAATGTAATTTCGCTGATAATACTGTTAAATCGCCGATATCTTATCGTTTTCGCTGATTGGGCTCTAGCTCTCGCCGATTAGTTGTTCATTTTCGCCGATTGAAGCTTGACTTTCGCCGATAAACATTTCATTTTCGCTGATTAAACAAAATTTCGAAGGTATTTTCACAAAAAAAATGACCTAATCGCGTTAATCCAACCCCGTCTCCGCTCTCTCACCTTTACAAAAAGTCATCACAACTTGATTATCATCATTTAATATGACGATGTCTGCGTCTTTGCCTACTTTTATGCTTCCTTTGCGATCAAATATTCCGAGTTGTTTTGCTGGGTTTTCTGATGCCATTTTCACTGCCTCTCGAAGCGAATATCCCGTCCATTTCATGACATTCCTTACCGCCTCATCCATTCTCAGCAAACTACCAGCTAGTGTTCCATCAGCTAATAGGGCAGTACCTGCTTTTACCGTTACCGCTTGTCCTCCTAGGTCAAAAACACCGTCCGGCAGGCCTTTTGCTCGCATCGAGTCTGTAATGAGTAGGACATTTTCTACTCCCTTAGCAGCTATTGTTGCTTTTACGACTTGCGGATGAACGTGAATTCCATCGCAAATGATTTCGACTTTTAACTCTTCCATAGAAAGTGCCGCTCCCACAACACCAGGCTCGCGGTGATGAAGCCCACTCATTTGATTAAATAAATGCGTGACATGCTTCGCTCCAGCTTCAACAGCTTCTTCTACTTTTTCAAAACTGGCTTCTGTATGTCCGATCGAAACGATTATTCCTTGCGAAGAGGCTACACGAACAAGATTGATTCCATTCGGTAATTCAGGAGCTACCGTTATCACTATCAACCAACCACCAGCTGCTTCGTTAAAAAGTTGAAAAGCTTCAATAGTAGGTTCCACAATATGTTCGATTGGTTGTGCTCCCGCTTTCGATGGGGAAATAAAAGGACCTTCTAGATGAATACCAATTATCTCTGCTTGACCACCGTTTTGCGATTGCTCTTCTTGATACTGTGCAACCTTTTTTAAAGCTTTAATAATTTTTTCAGGTTTCTGCGTGATGGTTGTTGGCAAAAAGGCTGTAGTTCCTTCGTAAGGTAAAGACGTACACATTGTGCGAAGAGCTTCCTCTGTCGCGTCCATCATGTCTGCCCCGTTCACTCCGTGTATATGTATGTCAATAAAACCTGGGATAGCCTTATAGTCACTGTGAGAGGAAAAGTCATAGGTTATCAAATCTTCATCAATGGTAGAAAACGTACCCGTTCCTGTCTCAAAAATTTTCCCATCCTTTAGAACAACGTAACCGTTTAGAATGGTCGTTTCTTCTTCGACTATTGTCAATCCTTTAAGTAAGGCTGTACAGTACACATGATAACCTCCTTTGAGAAACGGGGACGGGGTTCGTTTTCTCATTAATTTTTGTCCCAATGCGAAATCAACCCCCGTCCCCACTTCACACCCACTTTACACTCAAATCTCTTTCAATTTCCAATTAATATCTTTTAAGTCAAAATCTTTATAGCCGTTTGATTTTCCCCAAGTCTTCATATGTTCAAGATCTGGGTGGTTAGGAGTTGATATGATATGAAAGAATTCTTCATATCCTCTCTCACCTCCAACATCTTCAGGAGGTGTGTTTCCAGTCCCACCTATACATTTTGGATAATTATGCTCATAATTATCTACTTCTCTCACCACTTCAATAATGTGATTCCAGTCATCCCCAAAATCATAACGATAGACAATTTTTGCAGGAAGGTAATCGGCTAGTCTTTCTCCGGTCTCCATCTTTTTTGAAATGTTATCTTCATAAGCAAACATTTCTTCATCACATATCAACGACACTATCGGCTTCAAACTATAGAAAAAGGCTTCCTCCGGAAAAACAGTATCCGGTGGATAAATGTTAAACTCATGTAAATGATAATCTTGCCAACCGAAAGCTGCCTGCATTACTTCATGAAGTTTATCAAAAGTAATCTGTTTCGGCACCATTAAAGTTCTCGATACATCGTAGTTCTTCAAAGCTAGCTTAACGTTAAGTTCTAATGCACATGTCTCAAAAATAGACTTACCAGCAAACGCCTCTAATGATTTGTACAACTCAATATTCGGAGTGATGTACTGCCCATTTCCGTTTCCCGCTAATAGCTTACTAATCCTCTTACTAATGTCCACTTGAATAACCGCATCTGGTTTTAGAAAACTTTGAAAAGCATAGACATTCTCACAAGCCTTATTTAGCCTCGCTACACAAGTTCGATCTTTTGTTTTAGAAGAAATAATGTCTGGCGCCTTAGCTAAATAATCCTCAATAACATCTTCCTTTATGTACTCCGCTCGAAGCGTTTCACGAATGGCTTGCTGAAACAAAGAACCTAGATTTTTAAGTTCTTTTGCCTTCAGGTTGTCCAAAACAAGTGCATAACGGGAAATGTCATGGACAAATACCACAATCTTCCGTCGTCCTTCTTTCAACACATTCACATGCCACGCATGCACCTGATTTACTTCTACCGGTGTGATATCTGGCTTTATTTTCAACTCATCTAACATCTTTTTCGTACACTGCAAAAGCATCTGCTACTCAGCCTCCAAAACCTAACATTCTATCCTTTATACTAGCAGAATTGCTATGCAAGATAAACGGGGACGGGGTTTGTTTCTCATTTTTCTAAAATGTGAAACAAACCCCGTCCCCATTTCACATCCAAAAAAATGAAACATTTTTCCACACAGCGTCGTCAAACTACTGTTTAATGGGCATAAGGGGGGATTTTGTGGGGGCGGTTGACAAGAGGCTTATGCTAGAACAGCTGATGAATGATTACGGCGATCAGTTGACTAGATTAGCTTATTCCTATGTAAAAGATACAGAGATAGCTAAAGACTTAGTACAAAATACGTTTGTGAAATGCTTTTTGAACATAGATACATTCAAACATAACTCTACAATTAAAACATGGCTATACCGTATCACGATAAATGAATGCAAAGACTACATAAAAAGTTGGGACTACAAGAAAGTGAAAGTTTTAGACATTTTCCAAAGCCACACGAAAAAAAGCCAGTCTGCTGAGGAAATTGTAATGGATAAGACGGAGAGGAAAGAAATCCAAAACTCTATTTTTCGCCTACCAATGAAATACAGGGAAATTATCTTTCTCTATTATTTTGAAGAAATGACAATGGAAGAAATTTCGTCATTGACTGAACTGTCGATTAACACAATCAAAACTAGATTAAGAAGAGGAAAAATGTTGTTGAAGCAGAAGTTAGAAAGGAGGGGAATTTATGAACAATAAGGAAAAGGATAGCATATTTGAAGAATTTGACTCTATACACTTTGATGCAGCAGATAGAGAAAAAGTGTACGAGAAAATTAACGAACAAACGAAGAAACAGAAATCGTCGCGATATTTTTCATTATTAAAACCTTTCTTCTGGACAACAACTTTCGGAATCGTGACAGCTATGTTATTACTATCTTTCCTACCTCCTACTAATCTTTCACATAATCAAGATAACATCCCCACTGAACCGATTGAACAAGTGGTAGATGAACCAAATGAATCTACAATGGGACTGTTAGTCATTTCTATCCATGAAAAAAATGAAGTTTCGTATGCTCCTTTAACCGTTCTGTTTTCTTATATGGAACAATCTGGTACGCTAACTCTTGCTTTAGTCCCTGGTAACCTTTCCGTCCCTGTCTACGACCGACATGGTAAACCAATTCTTATAACAGAAGCTTATAAAGCTTACACGAAAGATAATGGAATGGAGGGTCTGCAGCGAACATATGAAAAGCTGTTGGATAGACCGATTGATTTTATATATGAAATGGAACTAGAGAAGTTTATGGATGCTGTAGATAAGGTAGGGGAAGCTCCTTTTGCCTTTGACGACATGCGCCTTCTTGAAAGGAGACTCCCTTCCATTAACTCTGAATTTTATCCATACTCGAATACCTTTTCTATAGGTGGATATGTTTTCTCCACGCTAACAACTAATACATTATACGGTTTAGATGGCAGTTTTAGGAATGAGGTTGTAGAAGACCAATATCATGTCTTAAGTGTTGTATTTGAGGAAATTTTTCTAGATTACACAACAACGACTATGAGACATCAAGTAAAAGAGGTTGAGAAAATAGAAACTGTATTTCTCACTGAATGGATAGCGGAGCATGGCGGGGAATTAAGGTTTTATATGCTGAATAAAGACGGTGAGGATTACTTGAAAGAACAGTTTAGAAAATAATGCACTGAAGGGTCAGACACCTTGATGCATGAATGCGTCGCGGTGTCTGACCCCTTGGCACAAAAAACGATGGGGAGTGGGGAAATTTGAATCGGTTAAAAGCACTTGTAGTAATTGGGGCCATTTGTATTGGTATGTTAGTTTTTTTTGTGTTTTTCATGGGTGATAGTAATTTTTTTAAAGCGGACGCTTCTGAAGAAGAGGTAGTAGTAACAGAGGAATCTAAAACTGTAGATGAGGTACCTGTTGAAACGGAGGTAGAAGTGGATGAAGAGGCATTAACACAGGTAGAAATAGAGTTTCCTTTTACTATGAGTGAAGGACGGGTAAAGGACGCCATTCACCATATGAGTCATGGTTGGATATGGGCTGCACAGAAGCGAGGACATTTAGAGGCTACACAAGAAAGAATTGATCGGCTGCTTATTGTTGTAAAAGAAAACCATGAAAAATACGAATATGCTGATTTATATGAAGAAATTCTCACAAGGTGGCAAGCAGGCGACTTCAGCAAAGCCGTCCGTGACCATAACGCTGTCTGGACTTTACTAGAAGGCGAAGTCGGAAAAGCACTTCGCCTGCTTACGAAAGAAGAACGTAAAGAGTATGCTAAAATGTATTATAATAGATAAGTTCTATGTGTGAAATCGGGACGGGGTTTGTTTCACATTTATGAGTGGAGGGGGTAGATACCGCGTTGTATGCGTCGCGGCGTCTGTCCTCTTGGTTATAATTATCCTCTCCATGCTTTCTCTTTAAGTCTTTAAAGACTTGCTCTCCTTCAAGAAGTTTCTCTCCGTATGAAGTTCATCTGGCTACAAAAACTAACCGAAATTAAACTTCATATGGGCTGTCCCCTCAGTTCGCCCCTCCATTCAATCGTGACCTATAAAATGTGAAACTAACCCCGTCCCCACTTTCCCAACTCCCCAACCAAACAGACCTATAATAACGCTTTTTTGTCTGAATTTTCCCAATACAAAGAATCCTTTCTAGGTGATATAGTTATCTCAACCTAATTAAGGAGTGATGTATGAATGGTAAAGTGGAAAGGTAAAAAACGAACAAAGAGGGTTGTTGTATCGATCCTGACTTCAGCGGCAATCTTGGCATCTGTTTCATTTAGCTCCCCCTCTCCTTCCGACGCAACAGATTTCGAACTACATTTCAACGGGGTCAAGTCCCTTCATCAAGCTCAGCTGTCTAAAACTAGTTCAAATGGCACCGCTAAGTTTCTCGTAGACTCTGAAAATATGAAAATGCCTTATGGAATCCAAAAGAAACTCGAAAAAGTAGCCTCCGATAACAGTCTATATGTTGTACAGTTCACCGGTCCGATCACAGATGACCAAAGAGCTAGTCTAGAAGCATCCGGCGCAGAAATCATCGACTACATTCCGGATTATGCGTTTGTCGTAGATTTTAAAGGCAAAGCTGCCGAGTTACAGTCGCAACATGCCATCTCGACTGTCTCTCCTTTTTTACCAAAATATAAAATTGATCCACAACTTTACAGCAAAAATCCTTCCAGTCTAATGAAAGCAGTCGTTTACACGAAAAAACAACTCGCTAAAGAAGTGGAAGTAAAAGGATTGGACGGACTTGTACAATACGCTTTGAGCAACGATGTGTTGTACATAGCAGAACAACCGGAGTTCACGCTCATGAATGACGTTGCTCGTGGCATTGTGAAAGCCGATGTGGCGCAAAACAATTTTGGATTATACGGCCAAGGTCAGATTGTTGCAGTCGCGGATACGGGGCTTGACACTGGAAGAAACGATAGCTCCATGCATGATGCTTTTAGAGGAAAAATTACAGCCATTCACGCGTTAGGAAGGTCCAATAACGCCAATGACCCGAATGGCCATGGTACGCATGTGGCAGGATCTGTCTTAGGAAACGCACTCCATAAAGGGATGGCTCCCCAAGCGAATTTAGTTTTTCAATCGATTATGGACTCTAGTGGCGGCCTTGGAGGATTGCCTTCCAACTTGAACACACTGTTTAGTCAGGCTTACAATAACGGGGCAAGAATCCACACGAATTCTTGGGGTGCGCCAGTAAACGGAGCGTACACAACGAACTCCAGACAAGTAGATGAATATGTTCGTAACAATGACATGACGGTTCTTTTTGCAGCCGGTAACGAGGGACCTAGCTCTGGAACAATCAGTGCACCTGGTACAGCGAAAAACGCAATCACAGTTGGTGCGACAGAAAATTTACGCCCGAGCTTCGGTTCGATGGCCGATAACATTAATCATGTGGCGTCGTTTTCATCAAGAGGGCCAACAAGAGACGGCCGCATCAAGCCAGACGTAATGGCACCTGGCACGTATATTTTATCCGCTAGGTCGTCCCTTGCGCCGAACTCTTCTTTCTGGGCAAATCACGACAGCAAGTATGCGTATATGGGCGGAACTTCCATGGCAACACCGATTGTAGCAGGTAACGTGGCACAGTTGCGCGAGCATTTTATGAAAAATAGAGGCATCACGCCAAAGCCTTCCTTATTAAAAGCTGCATTGATCGCCGGCGCGACAGATGTAGGGCTTGGGTATCCGAACGGCAACCAAGGTTGGGGCCGAGTGACACTTGATAAGTCGTTGAATGTTGCGTTTGTGAACGAAACAACTGCGCTATCTACAGGGCAAAAAGCAACATACTCTTTCCAAGCAACAGCTGGAAAACCGCTTAAAATTTCGTTAGTTTGGACAGATGCACCAGGAAGCACGACTGCATCGAAAACGCTTGTAAATGATTTGGATCTTGTTATTACAGCACCAAACGGTCAAAGATTCGTAGGAAACGACTTTTCCTCCCCGTTTGACAACAACTGGGACGGCACAAACAACGTAGAAAATGTGTTCATCAATGCTCCACAAAGCGGCACGTACACGGTTGAAGTGCAAGCATACAACGTTCCATCTGGACCGCAACGATTTGCTTTAGCGATTGTGCATTAATGAGTTGAGGGGACAGACACTTCGGTGCATCCATGCACCGAAGTGTCTGTCCCTCTGATTTATTTTCCTCTGATTTATTTATTATTCGACAAAATACACCTATTCCCAAATCTAGTAAATGGTAATATAATCCTTCTTGTTGGTTTGTTTTTTAATAGACTAGGAGGAGAGATTTAGATGAGGAAGATTTGTTCTATTCATGTTTTGTTAGTTTTCACCTTATTTGTATCATTGTTAAGTCCAATGGTTGCTTTTGCAGAGGAAGAGGATACTGTGGAAGTAATCGAAGTACATACGACGGACGACAATGAACACGATCCAGAGATTGAACTGGAAACGATGGAAGTAAAGGACGAATTACTTGAGGAAGAGATAATTGAGGTAGTAGAAGAGAAAAAAGAGGAAGAAAAAATAAAACATAAAGAAACGTTGTTACCAGTGCAAACAACACCTGCATCCTCAGAAGACGAGTTAATTGAATTAATAGAAGAATCGATCCAGGATGATGCTTTTAAAGCTACCCTATTTGAATTTATTGAAGAAGATTACGAAGAGGAAAGCTTCTTTCTAATAGAAAACGGATTTATTAATGAAAACAGCTTCCAATTATTCTGGTTTGCACACGTTCCGAATGTGCGAGTAGCATCGTATGAGCTATTTTTAGACGGCGAATTTGTAAAATCGTTAAAAAGTAGAAACTATGACTACCATTTTACAGGGCTTACTCCTAGCACTACCTATGAAGTTGTTGTAAAAGCATTAGATAAAAACGGAAATTTCTTATTAGAAGCATCTTTATCTGTTACAACACCTGCAGAACCTTCCGGGGAGGTTGTTACATTTACAGATAAAAACTTAGAAAACGCCATTAAAGAACAGTTAGGCATTACTAGAGAATTACAAGAAAGTGACATAGAGAATTTAACTGAGCTATACGCTATTGACAAAGGTATAACAGATCTTTCTGGTATAGAAAGATTAACTAACTTAGAAATATTATCATTTTTTGAAAATAACATTTCTGACATTACACCGTTAAAAGAGTTAACCAATCTAGTAGACTTAGACTTAGATTCTAATCTAATTGAAAATGTAAATGCTTTAAGTAACTTAAAGAATTTACATATATTATGGTTAGCTAATAATCCTGTTAGTGACATTAGCCAACTAGGAATGCTAACGAATTTAGAAGCTTTATTTTTACATGAAACACAAATTTCTAACATTGCTGTGATTGAAAATTTGCCTCACTTAAGTCACTTAACGTTACATGGTTCTCTTGTAGATTTTTCTGAAGGCACAAATACATTAATACTATTACTAGAGTTAAAGGATGCAGGTGTCTATATTGATGTATTAGACGATGAAGATTTTGGGTTTGAGTTTGAATTAGGGGTAGAAGGCATTAATGAAAACGCTGCGTATATCTCTTGGTGGTATTACACGGAAGAAGAAATGGACCTTTCCTACCGAGTACAACTGAATTGGGAAGAAATAGTTGTTACGAAAGATTCAGGAATAGAGCTAACTGACTTATCTCCTAATACAACTTATGAAGTTCATGTAGAAGTTTTAGATGAAAGTAACGAGGTCATTGATTTTGGGTATGTTACTTTTAAAACTCCAAAGGAACCTTCTGGTGAACTTGTTATCATCCAAGATGAGCAACTACTACAAGTAATTAAAGAGACTTTATACATTCAGCATAGACCACTTTACGAGTCTGATATGAAGCGTTTGGATTGGCTAGATGCGCAGTATAGAGATATTAAGAGCTTAGAAGGATTACAATATGCTGTTAAATTAGAAGGATTATTTGTAGCTGGCAATGCCGTTGACGACTTGAGTCCTTTAGCAGATTTAGATTTTCTAATGTTCTTAAATGTTAGTGATAATAATATAACCGATATTGAACCGTTAAAAGGGTTATATATTTACGATTTAGACTTATCATTGAATCCAATTACAGATATTTCTATTTTAAGTAGTTTAGAAGAGTTAACTTATTTATATTTACACGACACAAAAATAACGGATATTTCAGTACTACTACAACTGGAGTATTTACAACTTGTAACGTTGTTCAACACTGAAGGTTTAACGTTTGAAGAAGGAACAGAAGAGTATAACGTTATGCAACAATTGATGGAAAAAGGTGTTTGGGTTATTACAAGTGAGGATGACTTTAATTTCCCAACTAATATTGAGTTTGAAGTGCTTTCCGTTACAGAAAGCGAAATAGAAATAGCTTGGGATTACTTCGGTGAAGAATCAGTAGTCGGTTACAGCGTGTTCCTAAATGATGAACATGTTGGCGATGTAGAAGATGGGTATTTTTATTTTGAAGATTTATTACCAGAGACGAGCTATACAATATCAGTTATTGCAATCGATGAAGAAGGTTATTATGTAGACTACAGCTATATCGATGTAATGACAGAAGCTATACAAGAAGAAATGCCTGAAGAGGATGTTGAAGAGGAGCTCGGAGAATCTGAAAATCCAGTTAAAGAAAACGAGCCAAACGATAAAAATGAGAATGAAGAAAGTGCTCCAACTGCTCCAGTGAAAAAGAAAGAAGCAGAGAAAAAAGTAAAAACAGAAAAGAAAAACAAAACAACAACAGGAGCTGCCCTTCCAAACACAGCTACAAATACATTCAATTATATGGCATTAGGGTTAGTAATGATTTTAGCAGGCGGAGCATTCCTTTTACTTCGATTAAGAAGAAAGTTAGTGTAACAATGAGTCGAGGGGACAGACACCTCGGTGCATCCATGCACCGAAGTGTCTGTCCCTCTAATTCATTTTCCGGCTCGTTGGATAATGTTTTTGGATATTCCTGTAATTCGTGCGAGTTGGCCGTTAGAGACGCCTTTCAATTTTTTTAGTTGCTTAAGCACATCGTCTCGAGAGTTTCTGTTCATTTGCTGAAGTTGGCTACTAGTTTTGATCCCCAGTTTCATCGTTAAAAACATCTTCACTTCCTCATCAGACGCTTTCGTTTCTAAATCAAGGCATTCTTCCTCGCTTTGTTCACTCATGAAAATTTTAAAGTTTTGGATAGAAGAATTATTAGTAGAGTTGTTTTCAAATAGTTTCAATACGGGTTTTGTATCGATGATGTAAGAAGTGGAAAGATATTCTGGCAAGCTTGTCCATTTACTTTCAAAGACATTAGTTACGTGCCCGGCTTTCAAAGGATTTTGGTGAATATAACGTAGAACGGTTCGGAAGTAATCAACGGTTTCGACATTCTCACTTTTAAAACGATTCTGGAAAAGGTGGCCATACCGTTCATATTTTCGGTTATACCAAACAACATATCTCGAAGATGTACGCTTCATTATGTCTGATACGCTCATTTCAGGAGATTCTTTCAGTAGCAAATGTACGTGGTTGTCCATTAGGCAATAGGCAAAAAGTTTACAGTCAGATAGATCTTTTACCTTTTTTAACGTAGTAAGAAATTTCTTCTTATCCTCCCTATCTTCAAAGATGATTTGCCGATTAACGCCTCTAATCATGACATGATAAATACCAGTAGTACTTCTCTTACGCGGTGCTCTAGGCATAGAAATCCTCACCTCATGTAAAATTTTTGTGCATTGTGGGGACAGACACTTTGATGCATGCATAGTGTGTCAATGCGCCGAAGTGTCTACCCTGAAAATAAATTCCGATAGAAAGCCATACTAAAGAAGAGGTCTTAAATCCTTTTTTAAAAAAAGGATGACCTTTAAATTAAAGTATAATATTAAAACCGAAATTAGGCTGGTAGTTCTGATATTTCTACAGAATAACCCAGCTTTTCAATTCTTTTAATGGCACGTTTGACTTCTTGATCTTTCTTGCGATTTAAATGGTAGTCTTCACCAAGATCTTGAAATGGCTTTTTAGTTATCAGAATATGATAAACAGCTATTAAAATACAGCGTCCTATAGCTACTGAAGCAATATTTCCGCCTCTACGAGCCTTAATCCTCCTGTACTTAGCTCCAAAAAAGTTTTTAGAACGACCAACAGTTTTAGCTGCTTCTACTAAAGCACTCCTTAGGTACTTATTTCCCTTACGTGTGCGCGCGCTTTTTTTTTTACCAGCACTTTCGTTTTCTCCAGGAACCATTCCAGCCCAGGAAGCTAAATGATTATCACTATTAAAGCGACTCATGTCCGTTCCAACTTCAGCTAGAATCTGTTCTGCAGTTCTCTTACCGATACCCGGAATTGACATAACCAAATTAATCTCTTCTGATGAAGGGCTAAGTCTTTCAGCCAATTCTTTATCGATAAACTCGATCTGTTTCTCCAAGTATTCGACATGGTCAAGTTGTCTAGCTAATAAAAATTGTTGATGAGTTCCAACTAGCCCCTTTAAAGCTTTTTGTAAAGCAGGAATCTTCTTTCTAAGTGCACCTAAAGACATTTCTGCCAATATTTCTGGATTCAAATTCCCTTCTATTAAAGCACGTAACATCTTTCTTCCAGAGACACCAAGAACATTTGAAGCAACAGACCCAAGCTTAATATTAGCACCTTCTAATACTTTTTGGATTCTATTAGATTCACGAGCAGTTTCTTCTATTAAACTTCTACGATATCTAACAAGCTCTCTTAATTCGCGCTGTTCTCTGTTAGGAATAAAACTACCATTAATCAGTCCATGTTGAAGTAATTGAGCAATCCATTGTGCATCACGAACATCGGACTTTCTTCCAGGTACATTCTTAATATGTTGAGCGTTAACAACTAGTGCTTCAATGTCTGAGACTTCGAGTAGGTTGTATATGGGCTTCCAATAAACTCCGGTGCTTTCCATCGCAACAATTGGACACTGGTTCTCTTGTATCCAATCAAGTAATTCTAAAAGATCATCTGTCATCGTACCAAAGGTACGAATCTCTTTCTTGCGCTTGATAATAATACAAGCTGTAATACTATTCTTGTGAACATCAAGTCCACATACACGGGGATGAATGACTTCCATAATAAATGCCTCCTTCGGCAATAAGTAGTGGTAGCCGAGCTTCAAGACTGTTCGTGCAATCTACCCTGCGTGCTCATGGCAACAATCCGTGGTGCACTAAGTCTATAAGACCCGTCTGTCCCTCGAGCTATTAGCATCACTGACACCCGGCCTTAACACTCGGCTATCTCTATCATCGCCACAAAGGAAACAAGGCTAATCAACCATTTTCATTTTGAGTGGTGAATTTTAAATTCATGTTGGTCTGTCCCCACGGTTTACTCCTGTATTTATTCTACTATCTGTAAATGATTCCTTTTAATTTTTAAAAAAAAGCGCAAAAGAGACAGAAATCTCGATGCATTTTATGCGTCGAGGTGTCTGTCCCCACAGTGCAAAAATTATTTCTCCACAAAAAACATCGAAACCGCGCCTAATCCTACGTGTGTTCCTACGGATACACCCATTTGCATTAGGTGGATGTCTCCTGAGAAATTTGTTTCTTGTAGTAGCTTGTCTCTTAAGTCTTCCGCTATTTTACTATTATTTGTGTAACCAATAATAATAAAATCAGTCATTTTCTCGTCGTTTCTTGCAATAAATTCGTTGACGTAATGTTTCAATACTTTTTTCCGGCCTCTTTCTTTTCCAACTATGGCCCCTTTACCTTGTTTCATCGACATGATCGGCTTTAGCATTAATACCTTACCAATAAATGCAGATGCATTAGAAAGTCTTCCACTTTTGATTAGATGGTTTAAATCATCTACGGATAAAAAGTGTTTAACTTTTGTTTTATATTTTTCATTAAAGGCTACAATCTCTTCAAAGCTTGCGCCTTGTTCACGCATTTGTGCACTTTTCATCACTAACCAACCGCTTCCGTGGCTCATGCACTTGGAATCAACGATATGAATTTTCACTGTGGAATTCGGATTTTCCTCCAAAAACATATCTTTTGCGATAACCGCTGATTGGTAGCTCCCGCTTGTCCCGCTCGACATCGAAATACATAGAATTTCATTTTGCCCCGATTGAATTGCGTCATGAAAAATCTTCGTATATTCTTCTGGACTCGGCATCGCAGTAGTTGGGAACTTCGACAAGGATTTTAAAATACTGTAAAAATAATCTGGTTCTATGTCTACTCTATCTTTATATGTTTTTCCATCAATTGTTATCGTAAGTGGTGCCAAGCTTATATCATATAAATTCAACATTTCATTGGATAAATCACAAGTTGAATCCGCCATTATTTTTATCATTCGTTACCTCCAAAGTGGTTTATCAACCCTTAAAAAAATTCTACAATTAGAGTCTTAGCCTATCATATGAAAAATATAACAAGATGATAAGACATAAGTGTCATTGGAGTAGTATGACAAATGTCATGTTTACAGGTAGAATTTAGGACTATAATCCTTTTTTATAATTAAATTCCACATGACAAAGCACACAGAAACGAAAGTTCCACTCAAAGTCGACACAATCGCACCGGTTGTTAAAAAAGTTGGAAGTACCACTTTGCTAAATTTCCTTTTTCTGTTCTGTGGTTACGGCTAGAATGGAAAAAGGACTAAAGTATAAGGAAGCATAATCATCAACACTAGAAGGTGGTATGACGATAGCCGCAACTGCTCCCTTTTTATTAGCTTCAATATGAACTGAAGAATAGAAGGCATAGGTACGTGATGGCTTTGACAGTACAACTTTCCCTTGCAAAGAGTCAAAATTCTTGAAATCCGCTGAAAGGAAAACGGGGACGGGGTTAAAATTCTCATTTAATGATGAGAATTTTAACCCCGTCCCCGTTTCACACTAGACTTCTACATTAAAAGTTTGTACCATATATATATCACTAGATGTCTAGAGGAGTTCTTTGATTATGAAACCGAGCTATGTGAAGATAAAGGAACAGTTAGATACGTTAATTCAGCAAGGAGTCTTTAAAGTCGGGGAGCGGCTTCCTTCTGAGAAAGAAATGGCGAAAAGATTTGAAGTCAGTCGGGAAACGTTTCGTAGTGCTGTTAAATTGTTAGAACAAGAAGATAAGTTAGTCGTTAAACATGGAGCAGGTACTTTTGTTGTTAACCCTTTACCTAAAATAGCGAACAGCTTAGAGAAATTAGGTAGTGTGACAACGATGATACAATCTGCTGGTTTAACAGAAGGAGAACAGAGGGAATCGATACGTGTAGAACCTTGTCAAGCGGAATGGGCCGAAGCTTTACTGCTAGAAGAAGGTACACCTGTCATCGTGCATAAACGAATCCGTACCGCAAATGACGAACCTGTTGTATTCTCCCAAAATATTTTACGGAAGGACCTTGTAAAAGAAGAGATATTAGAGAGTGAATCCGTTGGGTCACTTTTTCAGTATCTTGAACACGCTTGTGGCTTAATCATAACTAAGGCAGATTCAGAACTAGTGGTCCCATTACATACGGACCGAAACTGCCAGAAGCTTTTAATACACCCTGAAACAACTGTATTATTAATGAAACAACTTCATTATGATAACAATAATGTTCCTATTCTTTATTCGTATGACTATTTCCGAAATGATGTTTTTACATTCATGATTAGAAGATTAAGATAACCATTCAACAGGTAGAGGAAAATACTATTCCTCTACTTTTTTTATGCCTCACACATCCTCACCCATTCAAAAAAACTTTCCAACTTTACAGAATATTAATACTATATTTACCCAGCTTTAATATAAACTTGTTACTATAAGTTTGTAGAAGTGGTCTATACCTCTTACCAAATCCAAGCCCACTCACCTACTCCTAACAACTGATAAAAACCAAGTCATGAGGTGAACTTATTGAGTGTTTTACAAGATGGTGGTCTAGATGACATCTATCAACAAGTAAATAAATTAATTTATAAGGCAGGTGATATAGCGAAAAACAAAGTATCCAAGCTTCACTCATACAAGTACAAAATTAATGAAGTCGATTTAGTAACAGAAGTGGATAGAGAAATAGAACTTTTCTTAATCCAACAACTATCTCATTTAACGCCTAACTGTTCCTTTTTAACAGAAGAAACGAATCCTAATACGGTGTTAGAAACAGATCGTTTCGTATGGGTAATTGATCCTTTAGATGGAACGATGAACTTTATTCATGGCTTTCCAAGATTCTCTATTTCCATTGCTCTATGTAAAGGAAATGAAGTAGTACTTGGATTTGTTTTAGATGTAATGAATGGGCAATTGTACCACGCGAAAGCTGGTAATGGTGCATACCGAAACGATGAGAAATTACAAGTTTCCGCTTTACAAAATTTAAATCAGTCCCTTATCGCCTTTGGCTTTTCCGCTAAGCAATGGGTCCCAGACTCTACTATTTTACATACAGTTTCATCTTTTATCGGAAATGCACAAGGTTTACGAATTACAGGTTCTTCCTGTCTCGATTTAGCCTCCGTTGCAACTGGTGAAATTGATTGCTTTTGGCATTACGGGCTTGCCCCATGGGATATTGCTGCTGGTTTATTACTTGTAAAAGAAGCAGGTGGACATTTTTCCGACTTGAGCTTACGAAAGGAAATTAACCTTCATTCTGATTGGATTATTGCTTCTAATGGGCACATTCACGTTCCAGTTGTTTCGGTGCTGAACAAAACGATTCAGACAGCTGGAAAGATGAAAGTAGGTTCCACACATGAGTGTTAAAGAACAAAAACGACTGAAAAATATAAAGCGAATAAAATTAACGATTCGCTATGCAATTGCTTTGCTAATCGTCATTTGGACTATTTTCCCTGTGTATTGGATGGCCAATAATTCCTTTAAAAATAGAGTAGAGCAGTTTTCAGCTACACCAACTTTTTTTCCAAAAAGTATAACGTTTGAAAATTACATCTCTTTGTTTGTTGATTTAGGCTTTCACAAGGTGCTGTGGAATAGTTTTATCGTCGCAACTGTTTCAACGACTATTGCTGTTTTCATAGGGGCGTTGGCTGCTTATAGTTTATCGCGTTATCAATTTATCGGGCGCCATAGCATGTTAGTGTGGATACTTTTAACGAGAATCTTTCCACCAGTCACCTTTGTTATCCCACTTTATGCGATGATGGGAAGTTTTGATCTATTAAATACGAGAGTTGCCCTAATCTTAGCTTACATTGCCTTTAATTTACCTTTTGCCATTTGGTTATTGATAGGCTTTTTTAATGAAGTACCTAAAGAAATTGAAGAAAGTGCAATGATTGATGGAGCAACGCCATTCCAAAGCTTTCGAAAAGTTGTTTTACCACTCGTTATTCCTGGCATTGGAGCAACTGCGATTTTTACATTTATTACAGCTTGGAACGAATTTTTATACGCGATGATTTTCATTCAGTCCCCTGGATTAACGACAGTACCCGTTGCTCTTTCAGGTCTCATTACAGAGTACCTCGTTTTATGGGGGCCAATGAGTGCAGGGGGAATATTGTCTGTTATTCCAATCGTACTGTTTGTTTACTTAATGCAAGATACGTTTATTAAAGGGTTAACTTTAGGGTCTGTAAAAGGATAAAAAGGAGCTGGAAACGATATGAAGAAGAATAAAATATTCATGATTTTATCGATTGTCTGTGCGTTTTTATTAGTATTTACTGGTTGCTCAAAAAATAATGGTCAAGAAACCTCTACTCAAAAGACTAGCACAACACCTTCTACGGGGAGTAAAGAAGTGAAAAAAGTGGAACTAACAGTCGCCGCACGTGCTGGAGCAATGGCTGATGCACTGGAAGCAGTAGTGGAAAAGTATGAAACAGAAACTGGAGTGAAAGTTAACATCAATGCATTACCTTATGATAACTTGAAGGAAACGGTCGTTCTAGATGTTAGAAATAACTCCGGTGCACACGATCTAGTGATGATAGATGACCCATGGATGCCCGAATTTGCTGGGGCTGGTATGTTAGCTAATTTAGATGAGTATTACAAAGACGGAATTGATTCGGATTTTGTCCCAAAATCAGTCGCATTAGGAAAAGAACCTTATAACACTGGTTCGTTATATGCGTTACCTTTAATTGGAAATGTACAAATGTTTTTCTATCGTGAAGATTTACTAGAAAAATATAACATGACAACCCCATCTAATTGGGACGAAGTAATAGAGTACGCAGAAATGGTTGTAAAAGAAGAGCCAGAAACATATGGCTATGCTTTACGTGGACAACGTGGAAATCCAATTGTATCAAACTACCTTCCATTATTTTGGGCATACGGTGGGACAGTACTAGATTCAGATAATATGCCGCAAGTAAATTCTGAAGCTGGTGTGAAAGCAATGGAAACGTATATGAAACTGAAAGATTTAGGGCCAACTGGTGTAGAAACATTTGATAGTGACCAAATTGCAACAGCGTTAACACAAGGGCAAGTAGCAATGACCATTGCTTGGCCATCTTGGGTAGCTCAAGTAGATAACGAAGAAAGCTCAAAAGTAGCTGGGAAAATTGGATTTTCTCCTGTACCTATGCAAGTAAATGAGTCTGCTGCTATGATTGGAAACTGGCTGCTTGGGATTCCTCGTACTTCTAAAAACATCGAGGAAGCAGTAGAGTTTTTAAACTGGGTAACAAGTGCAGAAACACAAAAAGAGATGGCTTTACTAGGTGGTGGAGCACCAACTAGAACAAGTGTTTATAATGATTCAGAATTAATAGAAGTGTATCGTCATTTCCCTGCTCAATTAGAAGCACTTGAAAACTCTGTTGTACGACCTCGTACAGAAAGATGGAGCCAGATTGAAGATACTTGGGGATTATATTTATCTCAGATTTTAGCAGG
The DNA here is from genome assembly GCF_002797415.1 of Bacillus alkalisoli. GTDB lineage: Bacteria > Bacillota > Bacilli > Bacillales > Bacillaceae_I > Bacillus_CD > Bacillus_CD alkalisoli. The sequence goes on along the minus strand of NZ_KZ454944.1, from coordinate 466,616 downwards.
TCAAGTGGACATTCAAGAAGGTTTAGATCGAGCGAATAAAGAGATTGAAGCAATTGTTTCTAGATAATTATTGGCTGGAGGTTGAACTTGCTTCAACCTCCTTCACTCTATGAACACGTAAGGAGAATACGATGAGAAAAAGTCATTTGATGACATACATCTTTTTATTACCGGCAGCACTCGTGTTTTTAGTATTAACGGTTTATCCACTATTTTACGCTGTCATTACTAGTTTTTTTCATTTAGATTTTTTAAGAGGCGAATCTAGTTTTGTAGGATTGGAAAACTATCGTAAACTATTCCTCCATGATGTTTTTTGGATTTCTCTTAAAAACACATTTATTTTTGTCGGGGTTGCCGTTTTCTTTGAAGTACTACTTGGTACTGCACTGGCATTATTTTTTAACGCGAACATAAAAGGAGTTAAATTTTTTCGAACCATTATTTTACTACCGATGTTGTTACCACCTATTACGGTCGCATTAACGTGGAAAATGATGTATGACTATGACTTTGGTGTACTGAACTACTTAATTGGACTCGCTGGTTTTGAACGTGTGGAATGGTTAAGCTCCTATCAAATAGCACTTTACTCAATCATCATTACAGATATTTGGCAATGGACTCCTATTGTTTTTCTCATTATTTTAGCGTCTTTGCAAGCAATTCCCGAAGATATGTACGAGGCAGCAAGAGTGTTCGGGGCGAATTCGGTTCAATGTTTATGGTACATAACATTACCTTTATTAAAACCAGCAATTTTACTAGTTTTGCTTTTGCGCACAATTGATACTTTTCAAGTGTTTGAAAAAATGTATGTCTTAACCGGTGGAGGACCTGGTAACTCTACGGAGACTATTACTTTCTACATTTATCGATATGGCTTCCGTTATTTTGAAACAGGGTATGCAACGGCAGCTACCATTGTTCTTGTATTTCTTATCATACTTTTTTCTATTTTTTATTTAAGGCGTGTTTTGAAAACGACAAGTTATAATTAACAAGGAGAATGAAGATGAGTGAAAAGTGGAGTACCACAATTGATTTCTTAAACGTAGGTTTTGGGTCTTGTACGGTTATCAACTATTATGGATCAGAACGAAAGACCATTATAATTGATGGCGGAGATGATTACCGTCCAATCTATGAAAAGCCAGGGCGAAAATCCTTGCTTTCTTATGTAGAAAAAAATGAACTACCTAAAATAGATTTGTTACTCATAACACATCCTCATCCTGACCATATAAATGGTTTAATAGAAGTGTTAAAATCTGTACCGGTTGACGAAGTGTGGACAAATATCTCCATTCCATCCGACTTTACACTTTTGAGTGAGAATCATAACATGAACCGTGCATTTACGGCGTTATCTACTTTATATGGTTTAGTGGAAAGGGAAAAGATAAAGTTTATCTATTCCAAAACATCGTACCGCTACGAAACACTAGAGTTAACAGCACTACCTCCTTGTGAGGAGTGCGTTTTACCAGTTCAGCTATTGTTAAATAGATTAGTAGCTGCTGCTACTTCTGAAAGCGCAGTAAATGAGATTGATCGTTTGTTGAATAGAATAAGTATCCCTAGTAAGGTTAATATCGGAGACATCTCTTTATTGTTTGGAGCAGAGGTTCAAGAGAGTCACTGGGACCGCTACGATGAGTATTTACCTTCTACCATTTTCCTGCTTCCACACCACGGGGACATCAAGCATATGTCTTCTAGCTTACTAGAAAAAGTTGGAATGAAATATGCTGTCGTAAGCGCAGATGATGAAGGCACATATGAATTGCCAAGTAAAGGATTAACAGATTTTATGCATCAACATGCTCCAGAAACTACTTTACTATTCACTGCATACAACTCAAAAGCAGAAATTCATGATGGAGTACGATTTACTATTGAATGTTGTGAAACGGGGACGTGGTTGGTTTCACATTTGCAATTCGCGTTTTAGGGACAGAACCATCAGTGCAAAGATGCTTGAGGTTCCATTCCCTACGATGCATCCCGCTGGATAAGCAGAAGCCTCCCACTACTATTTATATGAAGTGGGAGGCTTTTGTTTTAATTTGGATAGTTTATTTTTCCACTGTTATACCACATCTGGAATGTTCCACCAGAACGGTGAATATTAACTAATGTATTGTTTGAAGAATTATACGCCACTCTTGGTTTTGAGCTAGCACCAGAATCCCAGATATAATTATGCTTCCATTCTATAGAAGGAAAATCTACTGTTCCAATGTTATACCATAATAATCCTGTTGATGGACTTGTATGCATTTCGATCACCTTATTATTATCTAAAAAAGTAATCGTTGGATCTAGTCCATCTTGCCCTCCAATTGTTCCACCTTGAATCCAATTCACAGTTCCATCTGTCGATAATTTACCAGTAACAGTTCGCAAACCATTATTTCTGTAAACTACAATTATTTCTCCACTTTTCATTGTTACATCAGCACTTGTGCCACTAACTCCTATAGTTCCAGTTCTAGTCCAGTTAACTCTCTTTTCGTTTAGAGCAATTTCTCCAGTTATATAATGTAGAGTACCACTTGAACTATATACTAATATTATATCGTTACCATCAATTGCTATATGTGGCCACTCTCCATTTATATTGTTTCTATTAACTTGTATTCTCTCATTTGTAAACCAATTAATAGTATTATCATTGTTTAATATACCAAAATTAAGCCATAAACTAGAACCGAATCCATCTGTTTTATTTACCTGCACTACAGCGTAAGAACCATTTATTTTACTCATCGCACTATGTGGTTGAACGCCATTTTTATTGCCACCGCCGGGATTAATCCTTTCGTTTGTTGTCCATGCAATGTATCCAGTATCATCAATATTACCTACTGAATACCAAAGATTATTGTTAAATGACCCTTCAGTCTTATGGACCTCTATTACTCTATTATCATCTGTAATGGAAATAGAAGGATCTGCTCCATTTTGAGATCCACCTGACTTTTCTACTTTTCCATTATAGTCACGTAAAGGTACAAGAAAATCGTTAAATAAACTGGTCATATCTTTATAAGAATCTGTAGAGATATAATGATTCGTTCCTAACTTATGGTTTACATATACAAATTGCGTCCACCTTTGAGCAGCTTCACCAGTACCGTTTGGAAATTTATAATACCAAGCACCATCATCGCCGTTTAAGCTATAAAATCTAACTGTGTATCCTTTTTGATTCGCGATAGAACTCATTTCTTTTAACCTATCTTGATTAGACTGTGACCAATTACCAGGTAAAAGAAGTTCAAAGCCACTTTCTATATGCTTCCAATGTATAGCATAAAAACGGTGGTATATATCTGCTTCTTGTTGAAAATAATCTGCAACATTACTTTTCCTTCCGTCAAACTGACCATAAACTTCATCTTTGAATGCTAGTAACTTACCTTCTTCTCCATTAGAAACTAGATGAAAATATGCATCCTTTAACAGATCTGCTCCAGATAAACATACTGTAATAGCTCTTTCCGTGTAGCTGTTATTATCTCCTACATAACCGAAACTAAAATGTTCTTGATTCTGCATAAATATAGCATGTAGAGTTTTCGCTACTTCTAGATAATTAGGACTATTATTCGTTTTCATATCAATATTCACAATAATTGTTTTTCCATCACCGTGTACAGAGCCAAGGTTTCTATCGATTCTTTCTAAAAGGTCTTCAAAATATTGGTGCAAACTTCGAGTGTTTGGCCAATTTGCCGCATCATGCTTAACATATAACTTTACGTGTCCCTGTAAATATTCTGGATATTCACTTCCACTATACGTTGTGTGATCAGCATCCACCATTATATCTAGCTCCACATTATAAAACTGCCTATCTAACGCTTCTAGAAACAACTCATCTGGATCATTTTCGTCATACGTGTCATGAAAAGCCTTGTACCTATTAGCTTCTTCTTTTGTAATGTTAGCAGTTTGCGCAAAAATAGGCATTGATAGAATTAACGTCATTACAAGTATTACAAGCGATACCTTCCTCCAACGACCTTTACTCACATTAAACACTCCCAATCCTACATATTTACCCAGATTCCCAGACCTCTAGACCTCTAGACAAATATAGCGTAACACATCAATGTTAAAGTCATTTTAACTAAATGTAAAAACGCATTCACAAAACACAAAAGCAATGGACGCAGAATTAATTCTGCGCCCATGAAAAATAATATTTAAAATCGTCTATATAACTTAAAATTCACCGAGAGTCAGACATCGCGATGCATGCAATGCACCAAAGTGACTGTCCCCCAGATTCACACGAAGACGCATTTATGCGTCAAGGTGTCTGTCCCCTCGGTTCATTTTTCACACTCATTCGAATCGGATAGCGTTGGTGATTGGTATTTTGGCGCCGTAGTAGCTTGGAATGAGCGAAAAGAGGAAGCCGAATATACCTGAGACGAAGAATGGAACGAGAATTTTATCGATTGTTAAGTGTAATTGGAATAAGATGAATAGTGACTCTTGTAAATATTGCTGAATAACTAGTGATGTCACAATACTTAGAAGTATCGCTATTACGGAACCAACTAAAGCTAAGAGCATACCTTCTAGTATAAATTGTATGAGGATATCCAATTTGTTTGCGCCATACGCTTTTTTGATCCCGATTTCTGGGACACGTTCTTTAATGGAAAAGAACATAATGCTCATCACACTCACACCTGAAATAGTTAGAAAAAGTATTAAAAGTGTGTTAATAAACGTTTTGATTGGCTTTAGCGTGGACGTAAGATTTTCTATTAACAGAGCATAGCTAGCAATAGAAAACACTTCTATTTGTCCGGTGTGAATATGTTGATAGCTTTTTAATGTGTGAAAAGCAAATGTTTGTTGTTCCATGGTTTCAAATTTCCAAACAAAAAGTGTATGATCCTCTACTTCCAATTTTTCCTCCAATATAGAGAGTGGAGTGTAGATTGTCACATTTGTAAACATGTTATCCCCTTTTTGTTTCATTCCTTTTTTATATTGAAGGTCACTGTAAGTGGAATTGTACATATTTTCTATCACCCCAACAACTGTTAGTTCATGGGGCTTGGTAGCTTCGTTTTCTTGATTAGTTGATACGTTGGCCATTCCTGGTATCTCGATGTTTATTCGAACTGTTTTGCCTATAGAATCTCCGTCTGGAAATAGCATTTCTTCTGTAAACCGATCAATTATAGCGACATTATTTTTTAGCGCATGGTCATTTTCAGATAATAACCTGCCTTTTAAAAGGGTCACATCCGCTGCAATCTGGTATTTATTTTCATAAAATACAGGTATGACATCTTGTACAGAAGAGACACCAACGAAGGTGGAAGTAATAGAATGATAGGCACTGTCTGATATTTTTTCGTAGTAGATAAGTGGTCTAGAGGAGGAGGCAGTTGCTTCCATACTTACATTATCTTGCACTACTCTAATATCTTTTAGGAGCTCTTCATTTTCATTGGAAAGCTCTGCTACTATTGCCGTTTCGTTCATTTCTTCTACTTGATCAAACATTCCTTTGTAATAAGAATCTAGCATAATATTACTTAGTGAAAAAATATACAAGCCGATAATAAGACCTAATAAGGATAAAAATAGCCTAGAGTTACTTTTTACAGACATCTGGAAGATATGTCGAAGCAGAAACAGAAATTTGCTTCTATAAAACATTAACATAACCTCCCTTTGTCTAGGGTGTAATTTCGGTCTGCACACGTGAAGTAATATGGATTATGTGTTACTACTATTACTGCTTTATTTTGTTCCTTCAATACTTTAAATTCTTCCACGATAATTTTAGAGTTTTCTGCATCAAGGTTTCCAGTAGGTTCATCAGCAATAATAATGTCTGCTTTCTTAATAATAGCTCTAGCAATAGCAACCCGCTGTTTTTCCCCACCTGAAAGGAGAGCTACTTCTTTATTTTTCATATCTAATAAGTTAAAGCGACATAACATTTCATCCATTTTTTGAAGAACAGTAGAGTCAATATTGTTTTTCATATATAGGTATGGAAGGAGAATATTATCTTTCACACTAAGCTTTTCAATAAGTTGGTATGATTGAAAAATAAAGCCAATTCGTTCGGAACGGATTCGTGAAAAGGAATGGATTCTTTTTGTGTTTAAACGTTTTCCATCTAAAAAATAGTCACCTTTTGTTGGTGTATCTAAAAGGCCAACTATATTAAGAAAGGTACTTTTCCCAGAACCTGATTTCCCTTCGATTAAGGCAAATTCTCCATGTTGGACAGAAAACTGAATATTGTCTAAAACACTTCTTTTTCCATCAAATGTTTTCACAATATGTTGTAAGGATAGGATAGATTTTTCTTCTTGCACAAATTTAGTTGTCGTTAATTGTTTCTGTAACAAGCTTTTCACCCTCTACAACTCCACTTAGTAGTTCTACATATTCCATTACACCTGTCTCGTTTTCTAATGAGAAAAATTCGCCAATCTCCACAACACGCTTTTCTACCGTACCATTATGCGTTTCGACTTCTACGTAGTAATCATCTCCATTTTTCTTTACCATCTGCTTTAACGTGTACAAGGCATACTCTTTTTTCGGTAATTCCATTTTAATGATTACTTTAACGCCTGGAAGTAGCTTTTTATCCGTTTTCACTAATACGTTTAACGTATTCCCCTCTTCCACTTGATAGCCGATGCGATGAATAGTACCGTTGAAAAAATCAGCATCTGTTACATTTTCTTTAAATAGTGCTACTTTTACGTCTGTCTCATAATGTAAGGAATCTATCCTTTCGTAAGGAAAAGAAGTTTCTATATAAAGCTTGTCATAGTTTAATAAGTTAATAACTGTCATTCTATTTTTTTCATCTGTTGAAACATTTACTACTTTTACATCGCTTTCGGCATAATACGTTTTTTTATTAACGGTATAAAGTTCGTCTCCTGCTTGTAAGTCATCGCCTAAGTTTACATGGAGTGTGACTTTATCATTGCGATTCCAACTAATTTCTACTTGATCCATGTAAATCTCTTCAGGGAGAAGAACGACCTTACCATCTTGTCGGAAAACATTTTCTAAAGTACCTGAATATACTTCTGCTCGTAGGTGCACCGTGTTCTTTGTTTCGGTCGTTACATCCCTTACCGTTTGATAAGTGCTTTGACTACTGAAGTAAAACAAGCCGTAAATACATCCAGATAGAACGATTAAGATAAAAGTAGATAATATTAGTTTCCCTTTCATTTTTCTTCAGTCCCTATAATGAATTTGATTAAGGAAGAGCCCGTCATCTGACGAGCTCCCTTCCTTTTTATTAACTGTGCAATTGTAAGGAATAGCAATGTTATGGATTATTTGTAAATAACATGATCGATGTAACGATTAATATGGTCCATTGAGTCTTCTATTGGATATATAGGATTAAAGAATAAAGCAACCACATTTGCTTGCTTTTCTAATGTTTTCGCGTTTAAAAATTCGAAATAAAGATTAGTAGAAACAAAATGATACATATCTAATTCATTTGTTTTCCCTTCAAACGTTAGGTAGATTTCTACCACAGAGTCTGCGGAAATGCTTAACGGTAAAAATTCATCCTTTTCTACAAGTTGTCCATTTATTTTTATTTCAGAAATAACTGGCTTAATATGGTCTAACGTATAAATGTTTTGTAATTCAATATCTTCTTTCGCTTCGAATTGATAGATAAATGTATCATTTTCATTATTTATTGCTTGTGTGGAAAATTCATTTGGTAATATGTTAGGAACAAAATCATTTGTAAAAACGTTTCCGCCTGTAAATGTATGTTTAATAGGATTAGTAAAATGTATTTTGTTTGGCTTTCCATTTAATAGAAGGACCATTTTACTTATTTCTATATCATGTTGGCCCGCCTCTGGCATCACATTCACCATGACGATTGAAGTAAAGTAATCTTTATGTTTATAGTTTTTAATTTGTTCGACTGTATTGTTTATTAATTCTGCACTAACATTCTCCACATTCGTTCCTTCGAACCCATCAAATTCCATATTTGTGACTTTATATTTTGTGAATAACGTTACTTCAAAAGATAGTACACTTTCGCTTTCACTAGAAACGAACACTTTGTCCGCATTGGAGTAGAACTCCATTTTTCCGCTGCTCGGATTAGAGCATGCCAATGGGATAATCAATATGATAAGTAAGAATGCATAAAGTAGTTTGCGCACAAAATTTCCTCCAAATATTCATATAATAGGTGATGCGGAACAAAAGATGTTACAATGTTGTTAATTCCTTTACGTGGAACTTTGAGTTTGCGATTTATTGATTTTATTAAGAGAATATCTCACCATATCTTCTTAATCGTGCAATATTTTTCCACGTAAAGGAACTATAGAGCTAATGTAAGTAAACTACTAGTATCTACTTACACCTGAATAACTTGCGTTTCTCGAATTGAAAACAATGGATCGGTATGGTTGACTTCTTGGTGCGAAAAATTCGATAGACCCTGCTGCACTTCCGTCACTTACTTTTTTTCTATTAATTTTTATTTTGTACGTATTTAAAAGCACGTTGTAACTATAGTATCCTTTAGGTGCTGAAGCAGGTATCGTTCTTGAAGTAGTGTTGGATACTCCCCAAGTTGCAGAACTTGATGTTTCAATAGATCCTCCTACATTTACAGGAACACCATATCCTGAAAAATCTACTCCTGCACTTAATGTATTTTTCGTTTGTTGGCTAACAGAGAAGCTACTAGTTTGAGTTAAAACAACATTTGTGTTGTTCTTATATTCAAAGCCAGTACTTAAACTTGGCGAGCCATGGAATACTCTAAACCAACTGCTATCTCTATAAACAGTTGCTTCATATTTAGTAAACCAGTGTGTGTAGGTGTAGCTATTATATCTTGAGTATGCATCAGAAGAAGTAGGTAACAATGTTAAGGTTAAGCAAAAAATAATTGCCATCGAAATGACGAGTTTAATCTTTCCTATCATATAAAACATCCTCCGCTTCACTATTTATTTAGTTCTCTGCTGAACTACTTTCTTCCATTAAATTTATCTATCACCTAGCTACACTCCCATTGCCATAAGATTACGAAAATGAATAAATGTTTTACTAGTCAGTTAAAGTTAATAAGAAGTTGAGTTAATTACAAAAAAAGTTACTACTTACAAATTTTAGAAGCGCTTCTGTGAATAAAATACCACGACAAAACAACTGATTACTATACTTATTCTTTCAAGAATAAAAGATAGGACTATAGACACGGTGAAGTGTGAAAAATGCACTGAGGGGACAGACACCGCGATGCATGCAATGCACCAAAGTGTCTGTCCCCTCGACTCACTCACCTTTATTGCAATATGTAATCCCTAAAGGCCTCATCCACATCAACTAAATCCCTATTCTCATGATTCCAAAAAACAACTTTTCCTTCCCGGCTATTGCGGAAATCAAAGCAAAAGTAATTCCCAAAGTCATCGTTGGCAAAGGCCACCACTTTATTAGGGAGAAGATCCTCTAATCGTTTGTTTACAGAAATGATGTTATCCGGGTACACTTTCCCGACAGCCAGAAAAGATCGAATCGTAATCACTTGCTTGTCTAACTGAACCATAAGCGGCGGCTTTGGTCTTGCGCCGTTAAACGAACGAATCACGTTTCTATAGAATTTTGGAAAAGTAATATTCAAAACCCTTTCCACTTCGGATAGAGTTCCTTCACTGACTTCTCCTTTGCTGTAACGCCATTCTAATTTACTCACACTATTCACCTACCTATTTTCACTTCCGCCACCCCAAATGCTACGACCACCAGTATGCCCAGATTGATCGTGTGGCTCTGTTTCTACTAATTGTATTTTACCCATTTCTTCATGATGGTGCCATGTATAGCCGTCCGGTGTTTCCCCATCTTGAATTTGCTCTAATTGCATACTAGAAAACTGTGACTGTAAACTTGGGTCCATTTCTACAGCCTGTGCGAGCTGATCGTTTGCCAGTCTAGCATGAGTATAGTCACTAGATTCATAATGCTCGGGCGGAATGGTAGCATCATACATAGAGTCAAAGATTGGGAACACTCCTTGTACATAGTTCCCATCTGGTGTTTCTACCGTTTGCACTTCGTACGGTATTCCGCTGACAGGATGAGTGCTGCCAGCAAGTTCTGCATTAATCGTGTTCATACTTTGAATATCTACTGGCTCTGCTGCTTCTCCTGTCCCATCTACAACGTCCACTAAACCGATAGCTATCGTACTAACAGCCGCCACTTTTCCTAAGTTCTTTAATCCTTCTTTTGTTCGTTCTGAATCTTTACTAGCAAGTCCTGCAGCAACATCAAAGGAACTATTCACCGTATAGGCGAGCCCTTTTCCAACTGCTTTCGTTGCTCCCCACGTGGTTGCACCAATTTCGGAAAGACCTTCATTTATCTCTTCCTTATCCCTCCTTACTACACCACTTACTGTATCCACTGCACCTTGACCTAAGTCGCCCACTGTCCGACAGGTGAAATTCGTCGTCCTTCCAACACTATCTCCTACTTCTTCTATGTAACTACTTCTCACTGCTTTACCAGCAAGTTTAATTCCACCGCCAAGCGTGCCCCCTAATACTTTCCCTGAGAACTTTCCTAAACTACTAATATATTTCTTTTGCATACTTTCACCTCCATATGCGGTTTAACGAAAACAATACCGACCCACTTGTCATACAATTCCATTTTACTAGTAACATAGAACTAAATCAATAAGTGAAGTGGGGGCGGGGTTTGTTTCTCATTTGCATGATGGAGGGAGCGTGTACCGAGGGGAAAAAACAGGGACAGGGTTATATTCTCACCTCATGATGAGAAATGTAACCCCGTCCCCACTTCAGATTACTAAGGCTTATCTATTATTATTTCTATTCTAGAACTACTATTAGTCTTCTACAATATATTATCGCATGCACCGCGGGGACAGACATCGCAATTCACTTATGCATCGGTGGTGACTTCCCCTTCGATGCATCACTTCTTATTCCACCCTACAAACTCCGCTGCTTTGAAGTTATATAAAGGCTTAAGGATAGATACAATCTCCATCGTGTCTTTCGTATTTTCGATAATCTCCTCCATCGATTTGTAAGCAAACGGAGATTCGTCAATCGTGTCTTCACTCACGCTAGTAGTATAGACGTCCTTCATCGTATCGTGAAAATCATGTATAGATAATATTTGTTTTGCCTTCGTTCTCGATAATATTCTACCTGCTCCGTGTGGCCCAGAATAGTTCCAGTCCGGATTTCCTTTTCCTTTTGCTAAAATAGAGCCATCACGCATATTGATAGGAATTAGCACTAGCTCCTCTTTTTGTGCAGAAATCGCACCTTTTCGAAGAATCATATTTTCTAAATCAATATAATTATGAACGGTATCAATTCTTCCCACTTCTACAAACCCCATCTTTTCTATCAAAACTTGAGCCATGGCTGCACGGTTCCATTTTGCAAAATCTTGTGCAATCTTAAGGTCATGTAAGTAGTTCTCCATTGCTTCACCCGTTACGTAAGCCAACTCATTTGGAACAGTAGGTTCATCTGCCTTAAAGTTTTGAATCACCGCTTGTATTTCTCGATGTCTCCCTTGTTCTTTTAGGCGATCAATGAGCTCTTTTAATTTGTCTTTCCCACTATTTAATTGTTCAATGGCTTTCTTTTGATGATAGTTTGCTACTCTCACCCCTAAATGACGGCTGCCAGAATGAATGACAAGATACAACTTGCCATCATCTGATTTATTAATTTCAATAAAATGATTGCCTCCACCTAACGAACCAAGAGACAGAAGCGCCTTGTCTAGTGAAAAATTCGCTATTACATTCTCTAAGTCTAAGAACTTTGTATATTCGTGAGGCGTTTCTCGCATATAGATTCCTGAAGGTACAAAGTTTTGGATTGAGCGATCTAGTTTATGAAAATCTATTTCGGTTTCTTTCATTTCCACGCATAGCATACCGCACCCTATATCTACCCCTACAAGGTTCGGAACGACTTTATCCTTCACCTTCATGGTTGTTCCAATTACTGCACCTTTCCCAGCGTGACAGTCAGGCATAATTCGAACATTTGCACCTTCAGCAAAATCTTGATCCAGCACAGTTGAAATTTGGTTCATCGTTGCCTCATCCATATTCCGGGTAAAAACTTTTGCTTCGCCTTTCTTTCCTACCAACTTTACCTCATTCTTCTCCATCACTATCTCTCCTCCAATACTGCCTGAATTGCAGGGGTCTTGAGCAATCCGTGTTACAGAAAAACTATTATTATATATATTGGATGTTTTCTTGTAATATCCTTGTTTTTGCACTGGAGAGTGAGTCAAAGGTGAGTCAAAGGGACAGACCAACATGAATTTAAAATTCACCACTCAAAATGAAAATGGTTGATTTGCCTTGTTTCCTTTGTGGCGATGATAGAGATAGCCGAGTGTTAAGGCCGGGTGTCAGTGATGCTAATAGCTCGAGGGACAGACGGGTCTTATAGACTTAGTGCACCACGGATTGTTGCCATGAGCACGCAGGGTAGATTGCACGAACAGTCTTGAAGCTCGGCTACCACTACTTATTGCCGAAGGAGGCATTTATTATGGAAGTCATTCATCCCCGTGTATGTGGACTTGATGTTCACAAGAATAGTATTACAGCTTGTATTATTATCAAGCGCAAGAAAGAGATTCGTACCTTTGGTACAATGACAGATGATCTTTTAGAATTACTTGATTGGATACAAGAGAACCAGTGTCCAATTGTTGCGATGGAAAGCACCGGAGTTTATTGGAAGCCCATATACAACCTACTCGAAGTCTCAGACATTGAAGCACTAGTTGTTAACGCTCAACATATTAAGAATGTACCTGGAAGAAAGTCCGATGTTCGTGATGCACAATGGATTGCTCAATTACTTCAACATGGACTGATTAATGGTAGTTTTATTCCTAACAGAGAACAGCGCGAATTAAGAGAGCTTGTTAGATATCGTAGAAGTTTAATAGAAGAAACTGCTCGTGAATCTAATAGAATCCAAAAAGTATTAGAAGGTGCTAATATTAAGCTTGGGTCTGTTGCTTCAAATGTTCTTGGTGTCTCTGGAAGAAAGATGTTACGTGCTTTAATAGAAGGGAATTTGAATCCAGAAATATTGGCAGAAATGTCTTTAGGTGCACTTAGAAAGAAGATTCCTGCTTTACAAAAAGCTTTAAAGGGGCTAGTTGGAACTCATCAACAATTTTTATTAGCTAGACAACTTGACCATGTCGAATACTTGGAGAAACAGATCGAGTTTATCGATAAAGAATTGGCTGAAAGACTTAGCCCTTCATCAGAAGAGATTAATTTGGTTATGTCAATTCCGGGTATCGGTAAGAGAACTGCAGAACAGATTCTAGCTGAAGTTGGAACGGACATGAGTCGCTTTAATAGTGATAATCATTTAGCTTCCTGGGCTGGAATGGTTCCTGGAGAAAACGAAAGTGCTGGTAAAAAAAAAAGCGCGCGCACACGTAAGGGAAATAAGTACCTAAGGAGTGCTTTAGTAGAAGCAGCTAAAACTGTTGGTCGTTCTAAAAACTTTTTTGGAGCTAAGTACAGGAGGATTAAGGCTCGTAGAGGCGGAAATATTGCTTCAGTAGCTATAGGACGCTGTATTTTAATAGCTGTTTATCATATTCTGATAACTAAAAAGCCATTTCAAGATCTTGGTGAAGACTACCATTTAAATCGCAAGAAAGATCAAGAAGTCAAACGTGCCATTAAAAGAATTGAAAAGCTGGGTTATTCTGTAGAAATATCAGAACTACCAGCCTAATTTCGGTTTTAATATTATACTTTAATTTAAAGGTCATCCTTTTTTAAAAAAAGGATTTAAGACCTCTTCTTTAGTATGGCTTTCTATCGGAATTTATTTTCAGGGTAGACCCTCCTGCTCACACAACCAACATAAAAGTCATGAATCCCAAAATCCAAATGAAAGGAATCAAATTAATAGCGATGGCCGTTCTTTTTCTGCTAGAGCGAAGGATCCAAGATAAGATGGTGCACAAGACGACCAAAACTGGGAATAAACTAATCAACAAAAAGAAAAGCGAATTCCAGAAATGAAATCCCATATCAAATACCATAAAAGACATACCCCATACCATTAGCCACGGAAATAAGCATAATGCATATATAATTTGAGATATCAGTAAAAATATTTTCAAGTGTTGTTATCCCTCCTTGGGAAGTAGTAACTTTAACAGCTTTATTTCTACTATACTATGTACTGCAACTAAGAATAATTGTTTTTTACCTAAACAAAGTAGCAACAGGGACAGACCTTGCTTGCTCCTTAAAAACGTAAAACCGTCAACAGTTGAATATTTCATTACGAATATAGTAATAGGAAAGGAACCTAAATTGTTTTTTTAATCGCTTGCACAAATCAAATGTATAACAAAGAAGATACAGTTGCAGTTCTTGATGGAAGAGAGATTAAAGTAGAAGACATACTTTGGTTATATTCGCTCGAAGGCAACGCAGAAGATAAAATTACTGGATATTTGAAACAAAGTTCTTATTCAAGTAGCAAAAAATACTGGAATCACGATTAGTGAAGATGCAATCGAAGAAAGTAAGCAAGCTATTTACCCAGAATCCACCGCTAGAGAACGATATGAACAGCTTGAACCCAAAGAGTTCTATAAAACTCAAGCATCCATATTAGGTGTAGCACCTGAAGCATAATATGAAGTTTGGGAAAACAAAACGTATACCGCTGCAGCTACATAGAACAATATATTTTCGAGAAGTTCGGCGAACCAGAAGATGTAGAAGATACAGAATCTTGGGATCAAAAAATGAATGACCACCTTAATGAACTATTTGAACACTATAAAAGGGAAGGGATATTAGAGATAAAATAAGAATGAGTCGAGGGGGCTAACACCTCGACGCATTTCGCTGATAAACTTACTATTTCGCCGATAACTTACTATTTTCGCCGATAAAAAACTTTTGCCGCCGATTGGATTCACATTTTCGCCGATTAACCCTCCATTTTCGCCGATAAAATCCGGATTTTCGCCGATTAAATGGCGATTTTCGCCGATAGAAGGAAAATACTTCTCCCTTAAACACATCCAACGGGCACTTTTTCGCATAATATGTACCTTCCGCACCAATAATCTTCGGCTGAAAGCGGAAATCGATAATGATAAGCGACAATTTTTGATGAAACAGACCACGAAATGCAGAAAATGCGTCGAAGGATCATCCCCTCGACGCACTCTTTAGTTATTCATTCGTCTGTTGGCCGATATAAGAAACATTGCTCCACCAACTAGTAGTAGTACAGCTCCTAGCAATAGGAAGTTATACAAAGTAGTTGCAGTGTTTGGTAGTTTTTCACCTTGATTTTTATCTTTTGTGTTTGTTGAATTGGTATCTTGTTCGTTGACAGTACTTTCTTCAGTATTTGGCTCTTCCCCTCCATCGACTGAAGATTCTTCTCCACCGACAGTTGGTTCTTCTCCATCAACTGAAGGTTCTTCTCCACCGACTGAAGGTTCTTCTCCGTCAACTGGTGGTTCTTCTCCATCGACTGGACCTTCTCCACCGACAGGAGGTTCTTCTCCATCGATCGGTTGTTCTTCATCTGTTTCAAAAATAGCGAATGTACTAAAATGTTTTGTTTGCGCAATAACATAATGCACACCATTATCTTCTAAATACTCTCCACCAATAGACTCCCAAACTTGTCCATTAAGATAATATACTTCTAAATTAGAAGTGTTCGTTACTTGGTTGATGTCTGTAACAATAAATGAAAGAGTGATCGCTTCTTCGAATTCTGAAATTCGTTGGTCGCCTTGCATAATCGTAAAGCTATACACCTTACTTAATGCATTCTCTTTGTTAGGTACTTCTACCTCTGATTCTTCAACAGTAATTTCTACATCTTCATCTAGATGAGAAGTAAAAATAGTTAATGGAATAGTTACATTCACATGATTTGTTACAAGGTTTAATTGAGCATTTTTTTCGATAAGCTGCCTAATTGTACTTCCTGTTACTTTAACAGTCTCATAAGTAATGTCTCCATCGCTAAGCTTTACTTCAACGGTAGCACCGTTTTCGAATTCACTAACATTTGGGTTAACTGTAATAGTGCCATTATCAACTATCGGATCTTCTGGCGTATCGACTGGTTCATCTACCGGATCCTCACCATCGACTGGTTCACCATTAAATAATCCTTCATTCCCACTAATAACAACATCTTCCATCCTGTTTGTTCCGCCAGAACCAACTATGCCTGAATTGATTGATACATTCGATGTGTTTAACCATCTAACATAAACGTTTTCTTGATTTTCTACTTCTTGTGGTAAAGAAATATTATTTAACACTCCAGATGTCCAATTGTTCCCAACCGTAACATTTGTATTTGCAACTTCTGTCCAATTTGTCCCATCAAGGCTATATTGAACGACGAAATCTCTTGGACCCGTGTTCGATCCAAACTGTTTGGACGAAAGTGTTACATTTTTATACCCTAATGTACTAAATTCAATGAACCAGTACTTCTCTTCACCAGTATTATGCCAACCATTAGAGTTGATTGCTCTTGATGAGCTTCCATGGCCTGCAACATATCCAGTTCCTGTTGCACCTACTATACGAATCTCTTGACTAGCATTACTTTCGATTCCACCAGTAGCTACTGGGCTCTCACCATTAAAATGCCAACTTACTAGTTCAAAGATGGCTGGTTTAACAATAACAGTAAAGCTCTTCGTCTCTTGTAAAGCACCTTTTTGTAAGGTAGCTGTTAAGGTAACTTCTACACTCTCATATTTAGGGTTCGTGACTATACCTGTAGTAGAAATCACTTCTACATTACTTGATTCCCATGAAATAGAAGATCCATAAGCACCAGTTGTAATTAAGGTTACGTCTTGTAGTACATTCTCCGCGTTATCTGTTCCTTGGAATTCTACACCAAGTGCATTTTTATCCATATCAATTGATTCTTCATCTGATAGTTGAAGAGGTTGATAGCCTAAACTATTGGCTTGCGATTTCGTAAAAAACACGCGATATTCAGGCGGAATAATCTCATAATGATCTGGTGCTACATACTCTTTCGTTTCAAAGTTTCCAACAAAACGAGATAATTGACTACCACGTTCTCTCGCACGGAAAACGAACGGCATTTCTAAAAGTGGATCTTCTGGATTCCAAATACCAAGTTCGTTTTCTCTTGCATACTTTAACGCCGCTGCATATTCTGCCACGGTATCATTTTCAAACGGATAAATAAAATAAGTAGGTGCAAATCCATCTCGAACCATTTGTAGATTCGTATTTAGCCCGTCCTCTGTAATAACCTCTGCAAGTAAACGACCATAACCATCTAATGGCTCACTTCCAAGTCGTAATGTCACCGTATCGCCATCTTGAATCATCGTTCTTAAGTGTTCACCAGCTCTTTTTCCATGATCCATTTGGTGCTGGTCTAGTTCGTTACGAATAGCATGGTATGTTTCTGCAGTATCCATATTTAAAAAGCGCACATTCGTTGCACCTAAAATTGGAGTAGTTAATCGAATCGTATCTCCATCTACCACCGCAGCTACTTTTGCTACAAACTCTCTATATGCAGTAGTTGGTGCGTCTTTTTGTTCCGCTAATTTCACGATATCCGCACTACTTCTTGGTAGTACTTGATAGGTATTTCCATACTGGCTAGAAATAGCAGTAATTTCATACCAAGCATTTTTCTCTAATTTAGAAAGATCGATGCCCGTGCTTTCCCAAACGCGGATATCCACCGATTCAAAGTCATTATTAATAATAGAAATACTAGAGCCACCATTAAAATAATCATTAATATTTCTGATGTACCCTTCAAACGTTACTAATTGGCCTTCATAAGATTCTGCTAACGCTGCATCTGCATAAACAGAAAGATCAATGTTTTTTGCTACAACAGCATGATTGCTTTCCAGAATTTCTATTGTAGAAACTTCTATCTGAGTGACATTATTAAATTCTCCAACTTTTCCAGTAACTTGAACGAAGTCTCCCTCTTCAACAGTTGGGAAATTTTGAGCATTAAAGTTGAATAGCTGTATGCCCGCATCGCCATCTTGGATATATAAAGAGAATTGAGAAGAATTTAATAAGCCTTGGCTTATATTAGCTACTCCTGTAACCGTTACTTCTTGTCCACCCATTCCACGAGCTTCAGAAATAGACAGGACTTTAGGTTCTGTATCTTCATCATCACCAGGTACTTCAATAGGTGCTGTACTACTTGTCACAACAATATCGTCCATACGGTTCGTTCCAGTCGAACCTACAGTGTTACCACCAATAGAGACATTGCTTGTATTTAGCCATCTAACATAAACTGTTTCTTGATTATTAGCTTCTTGAGGTAATGAAAGGTTGTCTATTGAGTTCCAAGTGTTAACCCCTACAATTTCAAGGTCTCCACCAGATATATTCTGCCATGCTTGACCATCTAAACTATACTGAACTTGAAAATCTCTTGGTCCAGTTGAGGAGCCATATTGCTTGGATGAAAGACTTAAGTTTTCATATCCAACTGTATTAAACTTAATCATCCAGTATTTTTCTTCTCCTACATGCCAACGATTAGAATTAATAGCTCTTGAATTACTGCCATGGCCGACAACATATCCTGTTATAGTCGAACCAGCCGAGGTAATTTCTTGAGTGGCATTGCTTTCCGTTCCACCTGTTGCAATAGGCTGATCATGGTTAAAATTCCACTCAACAACCGTTGTTAATTCCGTTTGCTCAGCAGAAACCGAAATTGGTGAAACAATCGTACCAAAATGCGAAAATACTAGAATAATAGATAAGAAAATTGCTATAAACCTATTCTTACATCCTTCAAAAAAAGACACTTCATTTCCTCCCTTATATGTAAATATCAATTTACGTCAATGTGTTTTACGTAAATACTTAATGATTTTACCATATTTTTGAGTATTTTGTACTTTTTTGTCTAAATTTACAAACATTCAATAAAAAATTAATAAAAATCGTTCGGTTATTGCGGGTTGCGGGGTGCAAGGACCACGATACCTACCAAATTTCGTATCTTTGTTGTTGTTGATTTTAGTAAAATGAATTCGCCGCTATGAACCGCGGGTCTTTCCCCTCGGTGTTTTTTAGCTTCGCTGATAAACTTACTATTTCGCCGATAACTTACTATTTTCGCCGATAAAAAATTTCTGTCGCCGATTGATACCGAATTTGCGCTGATTAATCTTCCATTTTCGCCGGTAAATCCCTGATTTTCGCCGATTACAACCCGATTTCCGCCGATAAAAGAAAAATACCTCCTCCGAAAACACATCCTACAGACACTATTAAGCATAGTCCGTACCTTCTTCCTCCATAATCATCGTCTGAAAGCGGAAAAGTTAATGATAAAGTGGTAAAACAGTGATACTAGCTTCTTCAAAATGAGAAACCAACCCCGTCCCCACTTCACACTTTTAAAAAATTTGCACTTCCATGCTACTTTTTCCGCCTTTCTTTTTACAATAATGGTGAAAGGAGGTGATAAAGATGACGCAAGCATTCAAAGAAAACTCTCAATTACGTATCGTGTATTTTACTGGAGTAGATTTTGACGGGAACCCGCTGTACAAAACAAAAAACTACAACAATATTAAATTGGAAGCGGAGCACAGTGGCCTTTATGAAGCTGCACAAGCAATTATTGGCTTACAAGTTCACTCACTAGACAAAATAGTCCGCAATGATTCAAGTCAACTTATTAATCTATAATCTAAGGAGGATGTAAAATGAAAGTATTAGAATTGTTTTTTGTTAACGAGGATGGGAAACTCGCGCGCTTAACGATTGATGAGCCGAGAGAAAACATGACAGCTGGTGAACTATCCACTGCCATGGATGCCATCGTCCAAGCCGGAGTATTTTCTTCTACTGGTGGAGACTTCGTGGACAAGCATAGTGCTCGAATCGTCGAGAGAAACGTACAAACTATAGCAATCTCTTAATCTTGTTTCAAGGAAAAGGTCTACAACTTTGTAGGCCTTTTTTTCAAACGTACATTTAATCTTCTAGAAAGGAGGAACTCACAATGGATCCATGGTTGACGTGGATAAGTGATGTTGGATTTCCTGTTGCGGTCACATTCTACCTACTAATGAGAATGGAACAAAAACTGGACAAAATAATCTTTACCCTACAACACCAACAATCCGTACCCAATTCTTTAGATGTGATGCAGAAAAGGCAAATTAAATAAAAAAAGTGGTTAGCGGTTAGTTATTGTATCAACTATTTATCCGCTAACCACTATCTCCTATTACCTGTCAAAGTACACTTTTTCGTAAATGTCCGTCTCCCAGAGGTGCGAATACAATCATAAATCCCTCGTGCGCCCTACCTGTAGAACTAACCTACCGCTCCAAGCCACAACTCCCAAAGCAAAAGCATCCAACGCCCCTCGACGCATTCTAAAAATGAGAAATGAACCCCGTCCCCAATTATTTTATGATATCCAATTTAATAGTTTACTTTAAAATTATCAATATTGATTCGAGAGCCACTTTTTCCATTCACGGTAATGCGGAAGCGAACAGGTTTATTTTCGTCAACTATGACAGAGTAAGATTCTAGTGTAGCTGTACTCTCCATTTGTTCGCCAACGTTAACCCATGTATCACCGAAATCTGTAGATTTCTGTAATTGCCATACCGCTCCAGAGTCTGATCCAAAGTTTGCGTGTAAAAAGGAAACAGACTTAGCGCCGATAATATCGTATAGCATAGTAATGGAGCCTACAGAACGAATACGTGCTGCACGAACACCTTCTTTTTTATCACTATCTAACGAACCTAAGATTGCATTATCAAACTCCCAAACACCACTTCCAAGTTGAACGTTGCCCTTTGCATAAGCAGTTTTACTACCTGTCTCGAAATTTTCTTTCATAATTTCTTCATTTCCAGAAAGTGAGCCTTCATAGTCCCATAGGAAGACATCTTTATAGAATTGCGCAACTTCTACATTTTCTATAATAATACCAGCTTCCCGGTTATTCATAGGGCTGTTTCCTGACCAGTTAATACTTGAAATTAATACTTTATTATCAGCAATAACACCTTTGTTATGTGTTTTATCAAGGCCAGTTCTTGTAGTATCTAATAATTTCGCCTCCATATCTAACCCTTCGGAAGCTGCAATAGTGTTAATATACTCCACTGTATGAATGTTATCACGTGGATTAGAAGGATCTAACCAAGAAGAACCTAACGACACTCTAACAGTAACTCCTCTTCTAGCTGCATCAATTACTTCCTCTAAATACACATTAGGATCAGTTTCAGGCGAACCATACATATCTCCCCAATACTTGTGTGAGTACATTTGGTCAACATATAAAACATCTTTTGCTGAACGAATCATCCCAATAATAGAAGTTTCCATTAAGAAAGTGGAGTCAGGTGCTAATATTGGTGTAACTTTAAAAGAACCTGTAATTTCTTTCCTTGGGAACAATGCTGGATAATTACCTGTTGGGATATCCATATCTGGTACAAATCCTGGTGAAGGTTCTCCATATCGCTCATGGCCTGGAGTATATGGGAAGCTATCACGATACAGATAATTCCAATCTGTGTTAAATGCCGTTAAGAAATGTGCCGTAACATCAGGGTTTTCAATAATGATACCCCATCCACGGTTTCCAAATGTATTATTTACAGGGACTCCTGTCTTCTTCCAGTTCTCACTTTGAACGAATATTTTTTTATGATCCACTACTGCGTATTTTGCATGGTTCCAACGATAACGCTTATAACGTTGATCATCTCGGTCTAAAATAATATACCGAACTTCTCCACCAGCTTGTACAATTTGTTGGGAAACATATTTAGATCCATCCTGAAGTCCGCCTACTGGTGAACCTTCAAAAAAAGCACGTACTTCAACTCCACGCTCTATCGCATCTATTATTCTATCAAGTAAATAAGGGCTATGAAACTCGTATAAATTCAGATCTATCGTATATTCCGCAGTATCAAGAAGTTCGGATAAAACTTCAAAACTAGAATCTGGGGAGGTATATGGCGTAACGCTTCCTTCAAATTCAAAAGTTGGTGTTTCAAATCGTGATTGCCCAGCTTTATAACTTCTATAAGAAATAAAATCGCTAGCGCTGTTCGTGTCTATCCACTTACCTGTAACTTCATCTTGATTTCTAACAAGTATTTCACCTTCTCGTACACCTGGTACAGGAGAACTATTCCACCCATCGCCTATGTAGGAGGAACTACCATATACAACAACATCGATTAATACATCGCCATTAAATAGGAAAACTTCATCTCCATTATTCGCAAATCGTGGGCTAACAGTACCAATCATTTGTGGAATAGAAGAAACTGTATCTTCACCATACTCAAAATTAGGAATGACATCCACAACCATTTGTTCCATAAATGCATCAGCATCTCTAACTATATAATAAGTTTCACCAGCTTGAATGATGGTTCCATTTGGGAACGTAACAAAGTGATTCCCATCACCAATACGCCATCCAGTCAAATCAATACTCGTTGATGCTGTATTCGTAATGGCCACATATTCTTCTGGCTCAAAAGGTAAGTGTGTATCGTAATACACTTCTGTAATAAGTAGGGTCTGCCCCTCGTTTGCATTAGCTTCAAAGCTATATGCTGGAAATATTACTGAAACTAACAAAAAAATAGATAGTAATACGGAAAACGTTTTTCTTTTTAACATTTGTTTTACCTCCTTAAATTTCGGTACAATTAAAGAGTATTAAATAAGAATTGTAGAATCTAGCAGAATTTTGTAAAAATAACGTAAATTTAAAAAAATAAACTAAAAGTCTAGAGTTCATTTAGGTAAAATGACACATGAATTGGAAGGGAATTGGTGTTTATGCTGAACAAAATCATCCAACTAAGAAAAGAAAGAAAAATGGCGCTTGGCAATATACTTAGAGAATTTAAACAATTAATTATCCAATCAAATGTTGAACAAGTTAAAATCACTAAAATAATGGAAGAAAAATCACGCATTGAAAAATATTACTTTGAGACAATAACAAGAATACTACTCACTGAAAGAAACAACCTGCAAAAAGAAAATACGCGTGAAGCAGTTCAAAACTTAGCACAACTAAACAAGCAAGCCCAAGCCTTTGAAGCAGAAATATTAATGGAGAAACTCGAACTAGCACCACTACTAAAAATCCCCCCTGCAGAACAAGAAAAAATGAAAAAGAGATTATTCACTTTAGGATTTAGACCCCATGAGTAAAGGGGACAGACCCCACGACTCACTAATGCACCAAAGTGTCTGTCCCCTCAACTCACCTAACTAACTTCATCTTCAAAATTAATTCCTTACACGCGTTTTTTTCACGAATTTCAGGGGAATGAATGGAAGACGAGGAGGAGTAAAGATGAAATTACATAATGGGCAGTTATACTGGCCTGAAACTTATACAAATATTACTCAGTATCCAGAATTGGAAGGGAATATTTCTTGTGATGTATTGATTGTTGGCGGTGGCATGGCTGGTGCACTATGTGCTCACGTATTGAGCAAAGAAACAGATTTAGATGTTGTGTTAATGGATAGAAGACATCCTGGGTCAGGCAGTACTTCCGCTAACACAGGGCTTTTGCAATTTTCCAGTGACAAAATGCTTCACGAACTGATTGAAGAAAAAGGAACACAAGATGCCGTTTATTTTTATCAACTTTGTCAGCAAGCGATGAAAGATTTAAGCAAGATCGCATCTGGGCTTTCAGAAGATGCGGAATTCCGACCTAAAGAAAGCCTGTACTATGCCAGCTCAAGTGGGGACGTCCCAAAACTTGTTCGTGAATATGATGCATTAAAAAAGCATGATTTTCCTGTTGAATTTCTACAAGCATCCGATATCTCTTCAAGGTTTCCTTTTTCCAAACCAGCTGCTCTCGTAACAAGTGGAGATGCAGATGTGAATCCATATAAGTTTGTTCAGATTTTGTTAAAAGACGCGGCAAGTGCAGGGGTTAGAATATATGCACACACCCCGCTTATCCATAAAACCAAAACCGTTCATGGGTTTACATGCGAATCGGAAAAAGGCACCATTGAAGCGCGTTATATTATTTTTGCGACCGGTTATGAAAATGACTTTCTCGCTCATCAGCTCGGAGCAGACTTAAACCGTTCGTATGCCATGGTCACTGAACCGCTGCCTTCCTTAAAAACGTGGTATAAAGAGTGGATGATCTGGGAAACAAGACGTCCTTATCTTTATATGAGAACGACAAAAGACGGAAGAATCATGGCTGGTGGCTTGGATGAAGATAAAGCTGAAGCACCGTTAAATGAGGGGATTATTGAGGAAAGAGGAGAGCGCATTCTTCACAAAATCAAAGAGCACTTTCCTGAACTCTCACCAAAACTTTCGCATGCATGGTGCGCCACATTCGGAGAATCACACGATGGCTTCCCATATATCGGGGAACACCCAAACCGCCTTGGCGAATATTATTGCCTAGGCTTCGGCGGAAACGGAACAGTCTACAGCATGCTAGGTGCAACCATCATCAAAGACTTGATCACAAAAGATTTTCATCCAGCTGCACGGTTATTTTCCATCGCACGATAAATAGGGACGGGGTTCACTTCACATTTCGCACAAATGTAAAGCGAACCCCGTCCCCGTTTTCCCTATTAGACAAATTAATAGTTTAATTTTACTATAAATTCCTATTAAGTGGAATGTAATAGGAAAAATATCTTTCTTGTTGATGCATGTAAAACGGGGACGGGGTTCATTTCACATTCCAAGAATGAGAAATGAACCCCGTCCCTGTTTCACATCCCTGTAATGTAGTATACAAATCAAAAATATAGGATAAATTTTGGTCGTAGGGACAGTTCTAGATCAGTGATAGTGAATGGAACTAGAAGAATCAACAGTTTACATTTCACAAATAAGAATAAACAGTTCGTCTTTACGGTGGCTTTCAAACTGCTCTATTACTAGATTGATAGACATGGCAATCTAATGATAGGGCCGACTATTAATACATTCGAATTTTCTTATTTATGTTTTGAAACTTAACCTATCCCCGTGTCCATATAAAAATTTTTCTAAAATAAGTAAAAATTTAACAATATATGATATTGTTATAAAATAATAGAAAAATTTAATGGGGGTTTTTATATTGAAAAAGTATATAGTAGGTTTTTTTGCTATATTTTTCATTTTTAGTTTAGTTGCTTGTTCATCTGAAAGTTCGAATACCTCAAAAGCAGAGGAGAAGATTGAGGAAAAGAGTTCCGAGGCTAAAGAGAAGACTGACGCGGAAGACAAAGCAAAAGTTGATGCTGAGGCTAAAGCAAAGGCCGATGCGGAAGCTAAAGCAAAGGCTGACGCGGAAGCTAAAGCGAAGGCTGATGCAGAAGCTAAAGCGAAGGCTGACGCGGAGGCTAAAGCAAAGGCTGATGCAGAAGCTAAAGCGAAGGCTGACGCGGAGGCTAAAGCAAAGGCTGATGCAGAAGCTAAAGCTAAGGCTGATGCAGAAGCTAAAGCTAAGGCTGACGCGGAAGCTAAAGCTAAGGCTGACGCGGAGGCTAAAGCTAAGGCTGACGCGGAGGCTAAAGCAGCTGCAACTTCAAGTGGAGAAAAAGAGTTCTTTGCTAATTGTACTGAACTAAGAAAAAAATATCCAAATGGGGTATCTTCTGATCATCCAGCCTATCAGCCCAAATTGGATAGAGATAAAGATAACTTTGCTTGTGAAAAAAAATAGCTTAATATCACTTAGTAGACCTTTCTAAAGTATGTAATTATGAATAATCCCATCTCAAATATTGAGATGGGATTATTTGTGTTTTCTTAAAAATCATTATTCTGAAAGATTATTGGTTTTTAAGAATGTAGATTATTAACTACTAAAGCGAATTAGTTGAAGTTTTTGGCATTTTCTCGAATATGTTTGGACGCTGTCCCCTTGTCCATTCTATTAATCTCCTTATATTGAATCTGATCCAATAAATAGATAAGGACTATACAAATTAGTATCAATCCTAAAAACAATCCACTATTCCCGTCTCAAATTTGAAGAATTTAGGGATAAATTGGGACGGGGTTCATTTCACATTCCAAAATGTGAAATGAACCCCGTCCCCGTTTAACTTCATGATACAAGCTGAATGCACCTAAAATTCATTTAACACTCCAAATCAAAGAAATTAAACTCAATCCCCTTTTCCGCTCCTTTATAATGCGCTTTTACAATTGTTACTGCGAAAAGACCTTCAATAAGTTCTCCTATTTTCTTCTCTATTAAACTATCGTTTAAGCTTATCTCTCCTAGCCATAAAATTTTAGAAGGCTTTTTTTCTAATGAATCCTGGACGTAATATCCAAACTTATTGAGAGTGTGGTAGATATCTTCCCAGTGCTTTTTAGGTGTGCCAACTGCGTTAAATTTCAGCTCGTAAAATGGATATAATCCCCTTTTGCTCGTTCTTAAATATTTATGAAAACCATATTGAGTTTTCACTTGTTTTGTTCCTGTTCCAACTCTAACCTCGATAAACCTAGATTGCTCGTCTGCATAGGTACTCTTACTGTTACCACGATACCCAATTGTTCCTAAATAGACTTCACATGGAATTTTCATGTTTTCATATGAAAGTAGGTAACTTATGACATAACCTTGCCACGCATTGCCTTTCCCCTTTACTCTCCATTCCGGCGATTTGCCTTTTTCTCTAACAATAGTTATATTGCGATGAAATAATTCTCTATCGACGTGTGTGTCCTTGATGTGTTGAATAAAGGAATCTGCAACGAATTGATTATCTTCTTTGTTATTACTTAACTCTGGACTGGCATCTATAGGCTTAAAAAATTGGTAGGACGTATACGGCACTCCAAAGGGGGACGTTTCATTTAAGTACTGTTGAAAACTTAACTTTGGGACTAAATCTGCTTGTTTATATAACTTCCCATCCAAAAACAACGCTTGAAATAAACCTCTGTTTTCTTTTTGCAAGAAACTATATATTTCTTCCGTATTTACTTCCTTCCACTCTATTGTTTCCTTTTCACATAATTCTTTTATCTCACTAGGAACATACTGACCTATCAGCATTCCTCTGACATCTTTGTCCAAGGTCAACGTTAAACGATTCAAATAGTCTTTTATTTGAATAATATTGTCCTTGTTTACAACACCTTTTTTTCAATTCAATTAACAAAAGCTTCCCTTCTTTATCGGAAAACGTTAAATCCGTCCTTCTAGTTTCTAATTGTGCTTGCCGACTAATTAATGTTAGCCCTTTTTCTATTAACTCTGGATGCAATGCTAGTACATCTTCCATCTCTCTTTCCGTTAAAATATGCAAAACTAATCATCCTTTCATGTAAAATTTAACGTTAACTCTGATAAATTAATTTCATTCACCAACAGAAAAGAAGACTCTCATATATTCTACAACCATGACTTTATTCCTATGTATTCGAACCGGGAATCTGGCCCCCGATCACTCCCTATTGTAACCTCCCATCCACCCATTGTCCTTCAAACGTCGCACCATCTGCTTGATAGAGGATGCCGTTTCCGTGTGGTGTACCTTTATGAAGGGTACCAATATATGTGTTACCGTTTGAGTAACGGAACGTTCCATAACCTGTAATGTCGCCATTTGTAAATTCACCGGTATATTCATTTCCATTTGACCATTTCATTTCTCCTTCTCCATTAGGCTTCCCATTTACGCGGCTTCCTACATGAATCGATCCATTTGCAGATTTGTATGTGCCATAGCCAGTTATCTCTCCGTATGAAAACTCTCCTGTATAAACGTCTCCGTTTGCCCACTCTAGCTTTCCTTCACCATGCGGCTTTCCATTTAACGATTTTCCAACATATTTCGAGCCATCTGCCCAAGTATATTTACTTTCCGTCAATTTGGTTACATTGCTTGAAACTTTCTCAGAGAAATCAGTCTGTAAAAACATCGGCTTGTCAGCGCCCATAGGTAAAAAATAATACAATACAGTAGCAACAAAGAGTAGAGAAAAAACATACCACAGCTTTCTACCTTTCTTTCTTTTCAAAGCAGATACACCGTTAATTCTCTTTGTTTCATATTGGGTACTAAATAATATTCTGTCACACTGCTTACACGTATTTCTCAACGGTTCATTTGCCGTATCACAAAATGGACATACGTAGTAATTTTCATGTTTTTTTACTTTCTTTCTCTTATTTAGTTTACTAGCTAAGGTACTATATTGCACTTGATTCCCATTTCCATCCGAGTCCATACAAATTCCACACATCGCAACTTGTTGAAAACTCTCTTTTAACTCAGGATGCATTATCCTATATGCAGAAAATTCCCTGTCACTTAGCTTTTTATTGTTTTTATCTAAGTAAACTATTTTTAACATACTGTCTGAACCATTACATTTATAACATTTCATGCTTGACTCTCCTATCTCTATTAAAACAAGTCTACTAGTACCAACCTATAACCTCTAAACGAACCATCTCTTGTCGCTCTAACTCTTTTCTTTTCATGTCAATATTAAAAACAGAACTATGTAAGTGTGACGAGTCCATTCATTTCACCAGCTCTCTACAGAAAAAAAAGTATATATGACTATTATACCTTTTGAATTGATATATTTTCCATTTGCTAGAGTAATATTTTCAAATGATAAACAGGAACGGGGTTAAATTTATCATTTGAAAAAGGAGAAATGTAACCCCGTCCCCGTTTCTCTCTTAATAAAACAAACAACACTGTGAAATTGGGAATAATTCCATCCTTCCTTTTATTCGTAATAAGGTTTTATTCTCACAGAGTGAATATAGTTTCTTTATAGTTTAATAGGGTGGTCATCTACCCTGTCATCGTGGGTAGTCATCTCTGGTGAAAAAAAAACGATTATTGACTAGGTTCACCTGTCTGTTCTTTGACAGGATGCATTTACTTTCAAAAGATACTTTCGACTTGTTTCGAGGACGTGTCACCGTTCGGACATCTATGTATGCATTTGCAATTGGTTGGTATGAGAAATTTCTCGCCTTGGCTTACCAAGTCTATTTTATAAAAGTAGCGTTTGGATGAAAAAAGAGTAAATGAAGAGTTTGAGGGTGAGCAGCTAATGGAAACGTAACGTTTTCTCTAGGGAATATGCAACGTTTTACCTTTAATGTAGTAGGCAAATCAAAAATATAGTATAAATTTTGGTCGTAGGGATGGTTCTAGACCAGGGATAAAGTATTTCAAACATGTTTTGATTCATCTGGCACGGACAGCCTCTATTTCATTCAAAAAGAAAAGGACTCCGCGACAATTGTATGTTTGTCTGAGTCCTAATTATCTTTGTTCATTATTCGTATAAACTTGAACGAACTAATAGGTTGGAATGAAGGATATGGGAAAAACTTGTGAACAACGAGACATTCCTTGTCCACATCCGAAAAAGAATAAGGGCAGTCGACTCCTCCCGTTCAATCATTATGTGTTTAAGCTTTA
Organism: Bacillus alkalisoli; assembly: GCF_002797415.1. Lineage (GTDB taxonomy): Bacteria > Bacillota > Bacilli > Bacillales > Bacillaceae_I > Bacillus_CD > Bacillus_CD alkalisoli. The sequence goes on along the minus strand of NZ_KZ454944.1, from coordinate 436,990 downwards.
TAGATTAGTATAGTTTCCTAGTTGATTTCTCTAAAAATAGTTACTTTTCTTTAATCTAACACTAACCTTCACCCTTTATTAAATGTATCAAACTCTTAGATATCCCAGTTACTCTTGAAAGCTGCCTTAGGGAAATGCCTTCTAGTCTTTTGAGCTTCGTAATAATTTCGTTTCTTTTTTGGGTTTCCATTCTTTGTAGCTTTGAACTGTTAGCGACTCCTAATTGTTTTAGGTAGATTCTTATTTCATCATCAGATATTTTTGTTGCTGTGGTGTGGTCTAAGCATTGATCGTTGTTTGATTGGTTCATGAATGTCAGAAATAAGTCTTTTTCAGAGGATTTTCCGTTTGTATTAAATCGTTTTAGTGCTTCTTTCGTGTTTATTATTTTCCGCTTATGTGTGTATTCTTTTATACTTGTCCATTTACATTCGAAGATATTTTTGGCTAGTCCAGCTTTTACTGGGTTTTGATGGATATACCGGAGAGCGATTAAGAAGTATTTACTGTCCTCTACTCTTTCACTTTTAAATCTTTCTTGGAAAAGGTGGCCGCAACGGGCATATTTGTCATTGTACCAGTAGACGTAACTGGAGCTGATTCTTTTAATCGTTAAGGAAATTGTTTCTTCTGTTTCTTTCAATAGTAGATGTACGTGGTTATCCATTATACAGTAGCCATATAATTCATATTGGCTTACTTTTTTATATTTTGCTAACGTTTGTATAAACCTTCTTTTGTCTTCCTTGTCCTCGAAAATAGTTTGTTGGTTAATTCCTCTTAACATAATGTGATAGATTCCACTTCTACTTCTTTCTCTTGCTTTTCTTGGCATATAAATCACCTAGATATTATGTTGTTACTGCTTTCACTAGTTTATTGCTCTGTTCGCGACTGTTTAGTTTCACCGCTTCCCAGATGCTTTGGTCTGTTATGGAGATGGATTCAGCTAGATCGGATATCGTTCTGGCTAGGCGAATGATTTTTATTTGAGCGCGACTGCTTAATTGTTGTTTTGCGGCTAGATGACGTAGCAGCTGTTGTTGCGACGGTTGTAGAGGACTGGTCTTTAGTATTGTGTCGTAGGAAACTCTGCTATTAAGGATTGTTTGACTGTAGCGTTCGTATTGAATCAGCCTTGCCTTCTCTACTCGTTGTTGAACAGTTGCGGAGGTATCGCTTGGTGTATGGTACGTGTTGAAGTTAACCGCTTGGAGAGAAAGGAAAATATCAAAGCGGTCTCGTATTGGACCTGATAGGCGATTTTGGTATGCTGTGATTTGCTTCGGCGTACAGGAACAATAGTGTTTATTTGATCCTAAATATCCACAAGGACAAGGGTTCATTGCCCCGATCATGTTAAAAAGTGCCGGATAGGTAACGGTAGCATTCGCACGACTTATGGTGACATTTCCTGTTTCAATAGGTTGTCTCAGCATATCTAATGTCTTCTTACTAAATTCAGCCATTTCATCTAAAAAAAGAACGCCATTGTGCGCAAGGGAGATTTCTCCTGGTTTAGGAAATTGCCCACCTCCTATAATAGATACACTAGAGGCTGAATGATGAGGACTTCGGTATGGACGACTTGTTCGGTTTTCGAGTGAAACGCCACTTAAATGATACAAACTAAGCACTTCCAACATTTCCTCGCTTGATAAGTATGGCAAAATAGATGCAAAACTTTCTGCTAATAAACTTTTTCCGCAACCTGGTGGACCTGACATAAATAAATGGTGTCCTCCTGCTGCAGCAATTTCAAGTGCTCTCTTCGCTTCTTCGTGACCAACTATTTGTTCAAACGTGACTGTATGTGTTTTAGGTTCTAACTTTTTTGGTGATTGGCTGTTTAGTGTAAGTATGTTTTGTCCGGCTAGATGGTCGATTACATCTTGTATGGTAGAAACGTAGATTAATTGTAAATTAGAGAATTCGATTGGAGGGAGTTTTTCATCAAAAGGTAAATATAAACGTTTTAATCCTAGCTTTTTAGCTGCAAGTATGGCTGGTAACATCCCTTCAACAGGTAGGATACTTCCATCTAAAGAAAGCGAGCCGATGAATCCAGTATGTTCATCGATTGGACTGTGTATCGTATTCATTATGCAAAGCAAGCCGATTGCCATCGGTAAATCAAACATTGGTCCGTTTTTCCTTTGTTCAGCTGGAGAGAGATTGATCACAATTTTTTCTTCTAATCCGTGTTTAAATGTGTGTAGTGCAGCAGTAATCCTTTCTTTCGCTTCTTTCACAGATGCATCTGGTAATCCAACAATAACGATAGAATCAGGACCTTCTATTTGTTGGATTTCCACTGTCACACGATATCCTTCCATTCCTTTTAATCCGATTGTAGTAACTTTCACTGCCATGCTTTGTCCTCCTTTTGTAAATTGATAGGAAAATTCTGTCGTTTATATGGTGTGTGATTACTGGGGGGTGTTTTCATTAGAAAGTAGTTAGCGTCAAAATAGAACGTTTGTTCTATTTTTATTTTATTTAATTTTGTGGTAATAGTCAATTGTTTTGTATGGGAGGTAAGGAAGATTTTATCGTTGATCAATTTTTAATAGCTAAGAAGTTATGGGGGTATATTAGCACCTTTAAGTAGGTTGTAATCTTACAAACTACTTAAAGGGTTAGTTAAAGTTCTAATTGTAATTTCCAGAATATGTTTGGACAAGGAACCTGTCCCCGTGTCCATCCCGTGTCCATCCAAATCTAGACAAGGTTTGGAAAACGGTGAATCTGTCATATTAGTAGTTGCTTTTAATGACCCAAGTAGAAAAAGGTACTATATTCCTATAAGAATACTCCATCGAGACTAGATGCATAGTATTATATTTATAGAGCGCTCTAAACATACAAAAAGGAGATTATTATGATAAAGAAAATAATTATAAGTTCTATTGCATTGATTATGTTTTTACAAATAGGTTTAATTACAAATTATGCTAATGCAAAAAATTCTTTAAGTAATTCTGAAGTTGAAGCTTTAAATCTACATTCTAATTTGCCTTCTAGTTCATTAGAGCTAAATCCTAAAGAAGAAAAAGTGATAACATTTACTGAATATTATATGCCAAATAAAAGTGGTGAATTAGAATTAGTTACAGATCCTAATATGATTAGGAGTTTAGAAATTCATTCTACTTCTGAATTTACTCCAATGAATAGTTTGGATCCAGGTCCAGGTGCTGTTAGGGTAAATGGTTACCTAATAGGCGCATCGGGGACTAACTTCGCCCAACAAGAAAAAGGTATTTTCGATTCAATCAAAAATATAGCAATGTATGTCGTAGTAAGTGGTGTAAAAACTTTTGTAACAACAGCTGGTAATGTTATATTGGATTTAGCTGGGATAATATCTACTGATGTTAATACTAAATCTTCAGTTACATCTACAATATCCTATTCATTAACTTATCCTGGTAAAGAAGGACAAATTTATAACTCAAATAAAACTTGGACTTCAAAATATGATGCTAGATCAAGATACACTTGGAAACATTATTATGGTATATGGCAAGATAGAAATGGCCAAGCAAGACAATATGTATACGACTATACTACGAGAAATGGTCATTCTCCTGTAAAAAGAGAATATTCTCCTAATTATAGTAACAATACCTATATTGCTAACGAAGCTTATAGAAGATGGACCTATAATCTTCCGAAAGGTGCAGAAAATTGGGCTACAAAATAATTGTTAATCTCACATTATTTATCATTATATTAACGGGTTGTTCCAATGAGTTAACAATGGATACTCCAAGTACAACAACAATTGATATTGAAGAAAGTGAAAAGTTAATTGAAAAAGAAGTACATGAAATAATGAGTAAATCAACAAGTGATTTTAGGACTAATTCTGACTTTTTTGAAATTAAAGGAAATATATTCCCTTCTGAATATGAGGAAAGAGATTTAATCACTATCGAGGTAATTATTAATAAACCTGTAGAAACAATGAATAATCTAGGTGCTACATTTGCATTAAATGATAATATTCTTACGTATCTTCATACACCACGACCATATAATTCTAATATTTGGGGAGATAAACCAACTATTACCCCTGAAATTAAAAAAGAAAGTGATAATTTAGGATTAACTATTGGTAAAGCTTTTGAAATTATTCCTGATGATCACCCTTATAAGTACAAAGAATTTAATAAAGAAGTGTTTTTAGATATATTAAGAGATATTCGTGTAAAAATAACCTGGGAGAACGATGATAAAGAAGTTTTTACAGAATATATTAAGTTAGATTCTGAAACTATCGAAATCGACGAAGGTATTTTAGATTTTTATACAGATTAGAGTTATAAAGCAGAAGCAAACTCTAGGAAGTTAATGAAAATATCAACCCTCGAATTTGAGCAAATCAGCTCAAATTCGAGGGTTTTATTTATAGGAAATAATCTTAGTGGACTCTAATACTATCCCGCAATATGTTTGAGGAAAGAGCCTTTTCCGAGTCAGTCCCTCTCCCAAATTAAAATCAATTTTCCAGTTTTTGCTTGGACAAGGAACCTGTCCCCGTGTCCATTCAGGAGATCCAGATGAACTTCATCGGCCTTATGAAGTTCAACTACAGCTAATTTTTAATAAAAGTTGGAGTTGCTCCATACCCTCACGTGTCCCATAATCCTTTATATGTTACACTAAAGAAAATCCAATAATTGGAGGGTTACAATGGCTAGTCAAACTAGAATGATTGTTCAACATTCATTAGATGCATTATTAAAAGAAGACCGCTTTTTGCCTGATTTACAAGGGGAAGCGCGAGAGCAAGCTTTTACTTCACTAGGAGCTATTCTTTCTACACCAAATCATGTGCATAAGGCATTTTTAAGAATTCCATTAGAGGATGGAAATGTTGTTCGAATACCTGCATTTCGTGTTCAGCATAATAACGCACTTGGCCCTTACAAAGGCGGGATCCGTTTTCATGAATCGGTGAATGAAGACGAAGTAATCAATTTAGCCTCCTTAATGACGTTGAAAACCGCTCTTCATGACGTTCCCTACGGTGGAGGAAAAGGTGGCGTGATTATTAATCCGAGATCCTACTCCGTTAAGGAGCTACATTTAATTTGCACAAAGTATGTTCAATACTTTAGTGATATTATCGGTCCAGATAAAGATATCCCTGCACCAGATGTTGGCTCAAGTGAAAGAGAAATGGATTGGATGATGGCGGAATATAAAAGTATTCGTCCTGGTCAGCCTTACCTTGGTAGCTTTACAGGGAAAAGCGTCGTTAACGGCGGATCACTAGGAAGACGAGAGGCTACTGGAAAAGGTGTATATTTTACCTTCCGATACATGTTGTATAACTTCGTAAAAGAACAAAAGCAATTTCTTACAAAAACAGAAAACCTCTTCGCGAAAACAGCTTTAGAGCTTGAAAACAAAGCACTTACTATTGCCGTCCAAGGGTTTGGTAACGTTGGTTCTGTCGCTGCACTTGAGGCGTATCATTGTACGCACTTACAAAATAAAGTAGTAGCAGTGAGTGACCGAAACGTAACGCTATATAACGAAGATGGACTAGACATTCCTGCCTTAGTACGTTTCACTCAAGAAAATAAAGGCGACCTTCCAATAAGTGAGGAAGAACTAGAAAAAATTGGAGTAAAAGCAGAGATTCGCGGAAGAGAAGATGTTTTATACTTGGGAGTCGACGTCCTATTTTTAGCTGCATTAGAGGATCAAGTTCATAAAGATAATGTAGATAAAATTCAAGCAAAAGTCATTGTAGAAGGCGCAAATGCTCCAGTTACAAGTGAGGCAGATGAATATTTAAATAAAAATGGAACGATTATTATTCCTGACATTTTAGCTAACGCAGGTGGTGTTATTGTATCCTACTTTGAATGGCTACAAGGACGCGAAACACAGTTTTACAGCCAAGTGGAAGTATTCAAGCTTCTAACGGAAAAGATGCAGGCTACCTTAGACAATGTCCTGCCTTCCTTCTTTGGAGATCCATTCCCATTACGCCAAAACTGTTATATTCAGTCGGTTATGAAACTGTCGACCGTACTTTATAGGCAGGGGAAGTTGTATTAAAGAGAAGCACAGGTAGTGGAAAGTGGGAACAGCTGTACAACGAGTTAGCGAATCGATTAGAGATAATACGGGGACGGGGTTCATTTCACATTCCAAGAATGAGAAATGTAACCCCGTCCCCAATTATTCTTGACTTTTTACGAAGAAGGGGTAAAACTTAGTTAAACAGTTAGGAAGGAAGAATAATATATGGAAAAACTTACTGAAGAGCATGTACTAAAATTGTTGCATACAATCGACAACTGGAAGATAGTAAATGAAGTATGGATCGAAAAGAAATATCGATTTAAACATTATTTAACAGGTATCGAGTTTGTCAAAAAGGTTGGAGAATTGTCTGAAGAGGTTAATCATCATCCTTTTATTTCAATAGACTATAAGCTTGTTACTTTAAAATTATCATCATGGCAAGCAAAAGGGCTAACCGATTTAGACTTTGAGTTAGCTAGAGTCTTTGATCAATTTTATGAAAACTTTAAAAAAGAGGTTGACAATAAATAGAATTGATTGTATATTTTTTTACATAATTACTTTAGCGATTAAAAGCGTGTGTGCGTTAAAGTGTATAAGTGAAAATAATGTTTTAAGCCTAGCAAACTAGTAGCATTCATAATGACAGTAATTAGAGACTGGATGGTTGGTGAAAATCCAGGTGTTATGAAATGTGAATTACACTTGCGGTTACATAGGGCTGGTTTTTCTAAGTGGATGGGTAATTGCCCGTCAATTAGGGTGGTACCGCGGAGAGTCACTTCGTCCCTTTTCTAGGGATAAGTGACTCTTTTTATTTTATAAGGGGGATTTAACATGTTAACTGAGATGAAAGCAAGGAAAATACCAAAACACTTACAGAAATTTGTTGTGGATCAACAATATGATAAATATACACCGATTGATCATGCAGTATGGCGTTATGTGATGAGACAAAACCATCACTTTTTAAAAGACACATCTCATGAAGCATATGTGGATGGATTAAAAGCTTCTGGGATAAAAATTAATAGTATACCAAATGTAGATGAGATGAATGAGTCTCTCGCACCTGTAGGATGGGGAGCTGTAAATATTGACGGGTTTATTCCTGGGGTTGTCTTTTTTGAATTTCAGGCACATGGATTATTGCCTATTGCATCAGATATTAGAAAACTAGAAAATATCCAATATACACCTGCACCCGATATTATTCATGAAGCAGCTGGTCACGCCCCCATTTTATTGGACGAAAAATTTTCTGAGTACGTAAAATTGTTTGGTTCAATAGGTGCAAACGCCATAGCTACGAAAGAAGAGCATGATTTATTTGAAGCGATTCGTCAATACTCAAATCTTTTAGAAAATGGAACTGGAACAGATGAACAAATTGAAAAAGCGAAACAAAACTTTGAAGAAAAGCAAATGGCTGTCACAGAACTTTCAGAAGCAGAGCAAATCTCAAGATTGTATTGGTGGACTGTAGAGTATGGACTAATAGGAACTGTTGACGATCCAAAGATTTATGGAGCAGGTTTACTTTCTTCTGTATCGGAAGGAAGAAATAGTATTACATCCAATGTTGAAAAATGGGAATTTGATTTAGAGAAAGTGACACAAACGGGATTTGATATTACGAAACCACAACCACAATTGTTCGTCTGTAATAGTTTTGAACAACTAATAGAAGCTGTAAAAGAATTTGCAAATACAATGGCATTTAAAGTTGGAGGGACTGAAAGTTTAGAAAAAGCTTTAAAGTCAAACCATACTGCAACGATTGTATATAGTTCTGGACTTCAAGTGACGGGAACGTTGACTAATATATCAAAAGATGCCAGCGGAGAAGCTAATTATATTCAGTTCTCTGGTCCTTCAGCTTTAGCCTTTGATAAACAACAGTTAGTTGGTCATGTTAAAGAAAGACACACAGAAGGATTTAGCTCACCAATTGGAAAACTTGTAAATCATGAAAAACCGCTAGAAGATTGGACAGATATGGAATTATCTTCTCAAGGAATAGAAGTGGGTGTCCATACTAAACTACTATTTGAAGAGGGAGTAAGCATAATTGGCACTGTCACCAGCATTTTAAGGAAAAATCAAAAAATAATTTTAATTACTTTTAAAGACTGTTTGGTTACTAGACAGAATCTTACACAACAGTTTAACGAGTTTGATATGGCTGTTGGAGCAACAATAACTTCTGTATTTGCAGGTGCAGCTGATTCTGAAGCATTTTTCGCTGATTTAGAAACTGTTACCCAGAAAGAGTTTGTTCCGAGAGAACTAACTGAATTAGAAAAGTTATACGGAGTTGTAAGAGAAATCCGTCAAGACAATACAAACAAAAATACCATTGAAAACAAACTTTCTGAAGTGATGACAAAATTAACTCTACATCATCCAAATGACTGGTTATTAAGAGTTGAAGTGTTGGAACTTTTAAAGCAGAAGAACATTCTTCATGAAGAACAACTTGTTTTATTAAATGAGCTGGAAAAGCTTAAAGCATTAGATCAAGAGTTGTTTGAATTAATTGAAAGAGGGTTAAAAATAATCCCATCATAAACATCATATTTTATAGTAACTTATTGTAAAATGACTAACTTTGTTCGTTTCAGACTGTCGACAAATTCGAAATAATTCGGGTTTGTCGACAGCCTTTTTTTGTATAAATAAAGTATCAAATGAATTATGGAGAATAGGCATAGTTTATAGATACATTATGCTTATTAGAACAAAAGCACAACGAAAAGGCATCCGCGACAAATTGTATGTTTGTCAGAGTCCTATTTATCTCTGTTCATTATTACTATAATATCTCGTTCGTTTCGTACGGATTTTTCCCAGATGAAATCTTAGTCCCTCTAAAAGGCAGAACATATTACCTGTATAAAGATTACTTAAATTAAGATGGTCAGCCTTCTTAACGGGTACCTGCAAAAGTAAATGAGTTTTTACGTATAATGCAAGTAGATTTTTTTGAATAACTAGAAATATACTTGCATTTACTTTTTTCTCGTTAGTCTTCTCTATATCCTAAATCATTTAAAGTTAAATCTTGGTATGCTTCGCCAATTCGATACGAAGTAATTCTTTCCTTACCACTTGCTCCCTTGATAATACCTCTATCTAGCCAAGTTATTGCCCATTTAGTAACAGTAATGGGCTTTACTTTAAATAATTCTGCAATTTCCTTAGGTTTAGTGGGTCTATTACGTTCTATAAGAAATCGTAACAATGTTTTTTCTTTTGGCTCTAAAGAAAGGATTCTTGGGTCTGAAGGTGTAGTGGCAAATTTAATTGAAAGATTAGCAACCTTTTCATATGCTAGAGCCATGATTCTTAAAAAATATTCAATCCAAGGGGCTAAATCTTCAGGATTTTCACGCCCTTCATAATAAAGAGCAGGCAGTCCCATTTGTAAATGCTTATAATACCCTTTTAAATCTTCCACATAGTATTCTTCCATTGAATGAAATCCTTTAACATCGTAATTCTCAATTGACAAAATGTATGATGCTAGGGCTCTCGCTGTTCGACCATTACCATCTTCAAATGGGTGAATTGTAAGTAGCTGATATGTAGCAATAGCTGCTTTAATGGGAACAGGAATTTCTTTTTCTGAGTTAATCCATTTCACCAGTGCTTCCATTAATAGTGGCACATCTAAATGTTCGGGAGGTATATATTCTGCTTGTTTTGTTTGATTATCATATACAGCAAATAATACACCAGGTGGCATTGCGCCACGATAGTTACTTTTTGTAGACTTTCTGCCAGCACCATGTTTTACAATAATAGAGTGGAGTTGTTTTATAAAATCTTCTGTAATAGGAGTTTTGTTTTGTTTTTCTTGGGATAAGAAAGAAAGAGCTTCCCAATAATTTCTTACTTCTTCTTCGACAGGAATTCTAAAATCATTTTGTTTTTGTTTAACTACACGAGCAACTTGTTCTAAATCAAGTGTATTTCCTTCTATACGTGTAGAATAATGTGTTGCCTTTAATTTTGCTTGTTCTTTTAGGTCACTTTCAATATGTGCAGGTATAGGCATCAATTCAACAATTGCTCTAGAACGTTCAATTGACATTAAGTCTTTTACGATTGGTTGGGAATAACTAAATTTAGGCATGTACAAATCATTTCACCATCCTTTTAACTCAATTGATACGTTAATTATACGCTATTCATACGCTAATTAAAATTTGTAGTTTATAATTTGTACGCTATTTATATACTAAATGCACTTTTTAGTACGTTATATATACGCTATTTACACGCTAATTAAAATTAATAATATGTAATTCATACGCTATTTAAACGAAATTTGAAATTTATATTAAATTAATTGTAACCTCATATAGAATAGTAAGGTGAACCAGGTAAATGAAGAATTCAATCAATTACAATCGAAAAGCCCTATTAATATGTTGATAGACATGGCAATCAATGATAGAGTTTAGCTTTAAAAATTATTCATATTTTCAAATAAATAATTGGACATTACCTGTCCCCATACTCTTTATTCATGGTTCTGTGTAATTAAAGGAAAAATAATTTTTATGAGTTAATGCCTAACCTCTAGCTTGTTTTGCTGCTTCTTCTCGCTCTGGTCTATATGCATTTACAATAAAATGATATATCTTAAAGCAGGATTGATTTTCGGGATTTTTATGTGTTGAAATAATAACGTTCTCTATTTCATCTAAGCCCATGGTTAACTCTACTGTTTCAAAGTATTTCTTGCCTTCTATATCTAAAAAGAAACCTTTTAACATTTCTTCCCTTCTTCTCAGGACAGTATGGAGATTAGTTGTTTTATTAAAGAGGATAGTAAAACCAAACGGAATGTCCTCGTTCATGTAACCAATTAACTGTTTAAATTGCTTCTTAAAGTTACCCCATTCTTTGTTTTCTCCAATAGCAATTGGCTTAAATGTATGCTTAGTCTGGGTATAGATAAAAAAGTCTATTTCTCCTGTATTTTTTCTAGCGAATCCACCAGGCTGTTCCCTAGCTACAATGATACCTTTATCTGATAATGATGTTTGTAAAACATGAGCAATATCGTCGCTTAACTGAGTTTCTTTTGTTTCCATTAAACGTCTAGGGTCCATTTCCTTTTGCTTTATCGCTGAGTAAATTAATCGTACAATTAATTCTTCAATATTTTCACTTTCCTGTGATGGATTACTGTTTCGTTGTTGAAGATATCTTTCTCTAATATCATAAGGCATTAACTCAATATATTGATCAAGATCGACATTAAAAAATTCCAGTGTGTTTTTAGAATTAAAAAACAAATGTACGAATGCATCAACGTCCAAAAAGTCCCAGTCATCAAATAAAAAATAAGGATATGATTCTAGATCATCTATTTTATCAAGTATGTATTCATCGTCTTTAGTAATAGGATTTATACTAGTAATGTCAGTAGCTTTATTGTTATCTTCTACATTAACATCGTTAAACCACTCTATTAAAAAATAGAGAGTATATTCTTGAAGTGGAGTAAGGTTATGTGGAAAACTGTCTGTTGTATATTCTTGTAATTCATATAAGGTTTTCTTGCATTTCTCAATCTCATTCCTAGCCATAAACGTCGGAAAAACATAATCTAACATGTGATCGAAATCTCCACTATCTTCTCCCAGTTCAATAAAGAATGTAATTATTTCTTTCAACTCATGGTTAAACTTTTTACTAATTCCTTTAGAGATATTATAGGAAATGCTAATAATTTGGATCACCCCTCTCTCCTAAAATATAACATACTCCTGAACCGAGAGCACCAAATGTAACCAACTTCCTTGGAAAACGTGTCCTGAATTTCGTTAGGTTTATTAAAGTATATAAGCGTAGCAAGAATGTAATTGCTTCATAATTACGCGAATGGAATGGTCGATGGTTTGTAACTGAAGATGTATATGTTTGGACTTAATACAGTAGAAAAGTATTATAAATGGATACATTGCGCGGACTTCTTCGATGTAGAAATAGTTGATGAATTCTAACTCATGAAAAAAAACAGATCTCTTTTTCCCCTCGCTGTAATATGATACAACGCCACTGGGTACCAGCACGATGATCTCTACATAATTCTATGTATCTGACAACCTATTAATCTCATAATCTTATATATACAACTAAGAAGGGGATGATGAAATGGTCATGATTGCATCAATACCTATCAGTGAGATTAAGGCATTGCATAGCTATAGGCCTGGCATTGAAACAGCAAAGGCTATTTACGATACCTACTCCACTACAAACACGATACAGATGGTAGTGAATAAATCCAAAGACGGTTCTTTGACCGTGATAAAAGGATTAAGCGTATTTAGTGCTATAAAGGTATTTAGACCAAATGATATTGTCATGGTAATTATCAAGGTAGATTTAGACGATGAATTAGATATAGTACTTGAGGCTACTAGAAACGCAAAAATGGAAAACAATTATTTTAAAATCATGGATGAATATTGTGAAATATTACTAGAAATTTACCATTTATCCGTGCAATCTATCCATGAGTTAACAGGCATAAAGAAAGATAAGCTAGAATCACTAATCTTAAACGACTCTAGGATCCTCCCTCGAGTAAGAGCACTTGCTGAACAAAAAGGAAAAATTCCGTTTATAAATAAAATATTGAATGATAAAAAGATCCCAAATGAAAACAAGATACCTCTATGCCGTCATGCATTAAGAGAAACAAGACCATTAACTGTGGAGGAATTACGTAATTTCAAGTTTTTTATTGAGGTAGGTTACAGAGTAGACAATCTTACTGTTAGAGATATAGATTATATTGTAAATAGAAAAGCTGCTTTTCTCGAATATTGGGAAGACAGTATTTATAAAAGAACACCAATATTCCAACCAAATAATAGCCAAGATGAACAACAATGGCATTAAGTAACGGAAGAACGGGGATCAAGATATCTTTTTTGAATACTTTTCTTCATCCCACGTTCACTTATAAAAAGTTACAAAACTTCAGTAAACCTTTCCCCAATTCCACTTTCCGGTCATAATATCTTTTCTTGTTCATACATTATAAATGAAGGATACATTCTTTCTTCCCTCTATGCAGGGAGGATGGTATATTGCTTAAGTACTACATAAATTACTGGTTTAAAAGATTAATTAAATTTGTTAGTAACATTTACTAACTAAGTTTTATCTCTGTCGAATGTAGCCACAGCCTGAAAATAAAATATTTGGGAAAAGGATGTAACCTTCTTCTTCCTTTTCCCTTTTAAATAAACTATACATAAAACAATTATCTTTGAAGCAATCAACTTTTACAGGTTTGATTGCTTCTTTAATTGCAAGCAACATAAAGCGGTTTTCCCTTTGACTACATAGATGTTTCTACTTTGTAATATCAAAATGCATAAGAGGATAAAACTATTCCGTTACCAACGGGTTGTTTTGTAATTTTATTTACACTTCTACTATTTATTTGAAATGCAACTTGCCACCGAGCCTTTTTATCTTTTTATAAATGTCCGTCTACTAGATTTACTAGTATAATGATAACTTCCTCGTGCGCATCACTTGTAGAACTAACCCTCCGCTCCAAGACACAACTCCCCAAGCAGAAGCATCCAACGCCCCCATTATACAATCTGTTATGAATGAGTGTTACTCAACATCTTAAGGCGTAATACTACCCACTCTAGCAGGGAACTAAATGCTGAAATAATGTTCTTAAGAGTTTATTTTAAAGTGTTGGATAATTCGAAAATCCCATTAAGCTTATTCAACTGCTTAGAAAAGAGCATTTTTGTGGTTTTATTAGTAATTCCTAATATTTGTTAACACAGAAACTGTCCGAGGCCACTGAAAAAGTCGCCTTTTTAAAAAAACAATGTTTTTTAGGGGGTCAAAAATGTCTACCTATCACAGAAACGTCGCTTAGAAGCGAATCTAGAGCGTCATTTTCTTGCACATTATTTTTACTTTTTAAAAGTTGGACTTTTTCAGCGGCCTCAAACTGTCCCCGTGTCCTCTTCCAGCAGTCTCAGCCTACCCTATGTCCACAACAAGGTGGTGTTGGAGTGGGTGTTTAAGATAGAGGCTGGGAATTGTTCGGTTAGGTTGCCTTTTAGTAGTTGTTCGATTGCTTGGGATTTGGATTTCCCTGAGGCTAGGAGGATGATTTCTTTGCTTTTCATGATTGTTTGGATGCCCATGGTGATAGCTTGCGTTGGAACTTCGTTTAAGCTTGAAAAGTATCTTTCATTTGCTTTTCGGGTGGAGCTTGTTAAAGTCACGATATGTGTTTTGGAAGTGAAGGAAGTTCCAGGTTCATTAAACCCGATATGACCATTTTTCCCAATCCCAAGAATTTGCAGATCTATCCCTCCTGCATTTTCAATCAATCGCTCATAGCGCTGACATTCTTCCTCATGATTATTGGAAATCCCATTCGGAATGTTTGTGTTTTCTTTTTTCACATTAATTCCGCTAAACAAATGTTTATTCATATAATAATAGTAGCTATTCTCGTGCGTTTTCTGCAGCCCAATATATTCGTCCAAATTAAATGTTTTTACATTCTCATAAGAAGGCGCACCAGTTGCCCTAAACTTTTCTACTAAAATTTCATACATTCGCTTCGGAGTCCCACCAGTTGCTAATCCTACTGTCAAAAAAGGATTTTGTTGGACTCGTTTCATCAACAGCTCAGCTGCCATAACGCTCATTTCTTCATAACTATTCACTTTCACGATCCTCATGTTATTCCCAACTTCCGTCTGAACATCTACTCTCATAACTTTTGTCCTCCTTACATAAAAAGAAAGCCATGTAATACAATCTCTACATGGCTTCCCAAATCACTTCATACCCGTTAAAGTAATTCCTTTTATGATGTGCTTTTGTAATAAGAAAAATACTAGTATTAAAGGTAGGGCTGTGATTGTTGCGCCTGCCATAATGAGCTCCCATCTTGATTCAAACTCACCTGATGCGAAATACGATAAACCGACTGGTAACGTGTATAGTTCGGAAGAATCTGTTACAATTAACGGCCATAAGAACGCATTCCAGTTACTTAAGAACGAGAAAATGAATAGTGCGGAAATCGCTGGCCATACTTGAGGAATGGCTACTCTCCAGAAGATTTGAAACTCGCCTAAGCCATCAATTCTTGCTGCATCTAGCAAGTCGTCCGGAATACCTTCCATGAATTGCTTCATTAAAAATACACCAAAGCCAGTCATTAAACCTGGGAAAATGAGCCCCCAATAACTATTCGTCCACCCAAACTCAGAACTCATAATATACCAAGGGATAATAAGCATTTCTGTCGGAACCATTAACGTACTTAATATCGCAATAAAAATAATGCTCTTGCCAATAAACTTAAACTTAGCAATAATGTAGCCGACTAATGAATCGAAAAAGACAACACTAATGGTTGTAACAACCGCTACAATAATACTGTTTATAAACCAGCGCGGAAATAAGGAATCTTGAAAAATTCGGCGGTAGTTTTCGAATGTTGGATTTTCCGGGATGATACTAAGTGTATATACATCTAAGGCTGATTTTAAGGAAGTGGACACCATCCAGATGAATGGGAAAATCATTATAATGGAACCTAAGATTAGTAATGCATATACGATGATTGATTTTTTCTGTTTTTCCATGATTTTTCCCTCCTTATTAATAATCAAACTTCTTAGATAGTACTTTCATTTGGAAAATCGTTAACGCCAGAATAAATAAGAACAAGATGACCGTAGCTGCTGAAGCTAACCCCATGCTATATTGTCTAAACGCCAACTGATAAATATAGACAACAACAGAAATCGTGGAGTGTAACGGTCCACCTGCGCTATCCACACTCATATTGACTACTTGTGTGAAGGACACTTGAATAAAGGTGATACTTCCGATAACGACCGAGAAGACGAGCGTTGGATTTAACAGCGGGATGGTGATGTCTTTAAACTTTTGCCAACTGTTCGCTCCGTCCACTTCTGCTGCCTCGTAAAACATTTTCGGGATATTTTCTAAACCGGCTAAGAAAATAATCATTTGAAAACCTAGTCCTTGCCAAATCATCGTTCCAATAATGATATAAATTGCTTGGTCTGGAGAATTTAAAAATAACTGCGGAGGTATTCCAATCGTTACTAAAAGTTCATTGATAATTCCGTTGTTCATAAATAGCCATTTGAATACCCAGCTTATTGCTACAATACTTGTGACGTACGGAATAAAATAAATAACACGAAATATCCCAACGAACGTATTAATTCGTTGTAACAATAAAGCGATCGCAAGCCCGATGATTACTTGGCCAGCAACCCCAAGAACGATAAAAATTAACGTGTTCCATAACGACTTTTTGAAAATAGGATCTGCCATTAGTGTTTTGTAGTTATCCAATCCAACGAACGGTTTTTCTGGCGATAAAATGTTCCATTCTCTAAATCCAATATTAAATGTATATAAGGTTGGTGCGATTCGAATTCCTAGATAAAAAATTAATGGTAGTAAGAGGCAGACATAGACGAATAAATATTGGCTTTGTTTTAATGTTAAGTTCGGTTTCGTAAATCTTTTCTTCTTCGGTTTAGGTTTAGTAGGTGTACTCGGTTGATAAGATGGCTCAGCCATTACTATTACCTCCTATGAAAACAGTGGTTGTGTTCATGGCCAGAATCCGCTCATGTTACACAATGAACATTACTTTTTGGTTTGCAGAAAACTATGTATCTATTTTTAAAAGAAGGACGATATTCATCGTCCCTCTTCTCTCAAACTACTTAATCTTTCTTAGACCAATACTCATCAAACAGACTTTGTGTACCGTCTACTAGCTCTTTATAAGCATCTTCTGGGGATACACCTTGTAATAGAACTCGGTCTACCGCTTGAATGACTAAATCTCTTTCTCTACTTTCATCCACGAAGAAATGGGCATTTGCATACGGTAGCTGCTCGATGAACGCACCGTATAGTTCATGGTTTAAATATTTGTCTTGGAATGCTACTTTTTCTCTTGCAGGAAGCTCTCCGATTTTGTCTAACCATCTTTCCATTACTTCTTCACTTGTTAAGAACTGAAGGAATTTCACCGATGCTTCTAACTTTTCTCCTTCTACTTTAGAAGTGATGCCGTTACTCCAGAAAGAAGATTGTGTTGCTTTCATGCCATTTTTCGCAGGAAGTGGCGCAATTCCGTAGTTTAAGTCTGGTGTATCATTTTGTAATGTACCGATACGGAAGGATCCATCAATGTTCATTGCTGCGTTTCCTGTTTTAAACGCCGTTACATCATCTGTGTAGAAGTTACGCTCTCCTACCTTGTGCTCTGTTGCAAAATCTAACCAGTATCTGAATGCTTCTAAACCAGCAGGTGATTGTGCCCATAAGATTTTTTTACGGTCTTCACTTAAACCCTGGCCGCCAGCTTGATACAATAACGCATCTCTAAACCAGTGGTGCCCTTGTTGACTTGGCTCCCAAGCTAGACCAGCTTGTTGTATTCTTCCGTTGTTGTCGCGCTTTGTTAGCTTCACCGAATAGTCTACTAATTCATCCCATGTTGTCGGAGGGCTATTTGGATCTAAGCCAGCTTCTTCGAAAAGGTCTTTATTATAAAATAACGCAATGGTTCTTACAGCAGTTGGTATCGTCCAATATTCCCCGTCTAGCTTGACAGATTCCACCATCGGGAAAAACTCAGATTCTATCATATCGTGCGGGAATGCGTCTTGCGGCAGTGGCTGTAAGTAGCCAGAATCTACGTATCTAGGAACCCATCCGTAAAATAAGTTGATCACATCTGGACCACGTCCTGCAGGTACTTGTGCCGCTACCCTCTCATTAAATTGATCATAAGGAAATGTCGTATGTTTTACTTTGATTCCAGGGTTCGCATCTTCAAACTCTTTAATTAACTCGTCAACTAAGCTCACTTTTGACTCGAAATGGTATTGCCAATACTCAATTTCAATGATGTCTCCATCCGTTCCACTTGTCGTTTTTTCGTCACTACTACAAGCTGCAGCAAATACACCAAGCAACAAAACTAATAACAGCACTAACGATTTTCTCATTTTTATCCCCCTCGATTGCTTTTTATAATAGGAGTTAAAGTGTAACCTCAACTCCGTGTTACTATCGTTTAATACTCATTTCTACCGTTTCATGAAGCCTCAGAATATAGTTATCTAGTTTTTCAAACGTTGCCTTTACCCAGCTTTCGTCATACGTTAACGTTTCAAGGCAAGTCACATATTGGTTTTCGACTTCTGTTGCCGCTGGTCCACCGAGTATGTCGCGAACGTTAATAAAGTTTTTCGGACAAACCGCTTTCCGATAATCTTCTTCTGAAACGTTTAACAATAATTGAAACTCATGTTGAGCAATTTTATTTACCTTGTTAGCGCTTCCATTTGTAAGGTCATTTCCTTCTGCTAAAAGCTCTTTTACAAACTTACTTACAATTCCATGTGAGATTCGAAATGGCACTTCATAGTTTCGTACTAAAACGTCTGCCAGTTCGGTTACAGTCGAGAAACCATTTTGCGCGTGGTAAAGTAAGCGCTCTTTATGGAATGTACCGTGCTCTAAAATTTCCGTTAAAATGTCTAATATATTGATTGTTTGTGAGTAGCCGGAGTATAGTGGCATTTGAATATCATCGCCAATGTCGACTATGTCTCCGAGTGGCACATTATGTGTTAAAAACATGGTTCCTTGAAGCTCGCCCATCGCTTTACTAATGGAAGCTCTCGTATGTTCGAGTGCAGATGGGTTTCTTTTTTGTGGCATGATACTGGATGTTTGAACATGCTGGTCATGTAAACGAAGCGTGTTCACTTCGTTCGTCGTCATAAAAATTAAATCGTATACGAATCTAGAAATAGAGGATAGCGAAATAGAAAGTACACTACTAATTTCCATCATAAAATCGGATGCCGAAATGGCGTCATAAGAATTGGCCATTGGGGAATCAAAGCCTAGCTGGGTACCTATATGATGGCGGTCTATATTAAATCCTGTTGTCGATAGGGCTGCCGCTCCCATTGGCGAGACATTGATTCGTTTATAAAGCTCCAGCCCTCTTTTTGTATCACGTTGGAGGTTATTTTCTACAGCTAATAAGTAGTGTGCGAGAGTCGTAGGTTGTGCTTGCTGATTATGTGTGTGGGCGGTCATGATTGTATGTTTATGTTCCTTAACAAGAGCTAAAATGGTTCGTCGTAGAGCATTTACTTTGTCTAGCCAGGTGGTAATTTTTTCTCTCCAAAACATGCGAAACATCGTCGTGTCCATATCGTTTCGACTGAACGCGATATGCATGTTTCCAACTAACATCGGACCTATTATTTCTGTAAGGTCTGCTTCTAGCATGAAAAATAAATCTTCATAACGGTCATCGTACTCTTTTGTGTAGCTTTGTTTATACAATTTATATGTAGCATCTAAAATTTCTCTTGCATCGTCACTGTCTAAAATCGCTTGATCTCGTAGCATTAATACGTGCGCTAAATTGATTTCCATAATGTGTTGATAAAAATGATCTCGTGTATGTCGGTACGTTGGCTCTAGCTGTATATCAATATATCGCTTTGAGCGTTTTGCCAATTTAGTTTCCCCCTCGATTATTTAGTAACGATTCGTGTTCTCGTAAAACTAATGCCCCAGCACCTAGTAAGGATAAGCCGTCGATTTCTGATATATATATATCCGTGTTCATAGGAAGATGCTTTTCGATAACGGCTTTCACTTTTGGCAAAAACCACTGTCCTGACTTTGATAAACCACCGCCAAGAATGACGCATTGTGGATTGAAAATACAGATAACATTTACAAGCGCAAACGCTATATGTTCCAGTGTTTCTTCAATGACTTCTGTTGCGATTGGGTCATGGGTGATTGCATGTTCAAAAATTAGCTTTGCTGATAATTCTTTGTTTTTTAGGGGATGCGAGTCCGTAAGCGTAGCTAGCTTTTGTTCCATTCTTTTTACGATAGAAGGTCCACCAACATGGCTGTCTAAAAATCCGAAGCCTTGAAAAATATGGTCATAATCTTCTAGTGCTTCGTTTTTATCTGTTACCATGTAGCCAATTTCTCCAGCTGCAAAAGAAGCGCCTCTGTACAGTTGGCCATTTACAATAATGCCGCAGCCAACACCAGTACCTAACGTTATAAGGATTAAATGATCCGCATTTTTCGCCTTGCCTTTCCATTGTTCGCCTAATACCGCAACATTGACGTCATTTTCAACATAAACAGGAAGTTCTAGTAATTGTTGAAGCTCTTTTTTCAGCTCGAAGTTTTTCCAACCTAAGCTTGGTGCATCTAACACGACTCCGTTATCTGAATCAGTGATACCTGGTGCTCCTACTCCAACCGCCATGATTTTATTTTTATCGATGTTATATGTTTGCACTAAACTCTGAATGGCGAGGAACGCTTCATACACAAGGTCTTTTTTTAGCGCATATTGAGTGCTTAATACTTTGCGACCGATGATGGTCCCGTAGGCATTTACGATTCCGACCTCGATATTGGTGCCACCAATATCGACACCTACTATCAGGCGGGCATTTTGGTTGAATGTGAGCAATACCGGCTTTCTGCCCCCGAGTACACTTGATTCTGATCCTTCTTTCTCTAGGACCCACTCCTCAGAAATTAATTCATCCACGATGGAGGAGACTGTCGGCTTACTAATTGCCAGCATAGCAGCGATATCCGCTCTCGAGGTTTGTTCATTATCCCGAATAAACTGCAATATTTTCTTTGAATTTAAGTACTTCAAATAGTTAGGTGTGTTACTTCTAGTTTGTTTCATATCTACTGTGCCCCTCAAAAAAATCCGACATTAAACTACGTTAGTTTGTAAACTTTCCTAACCAACCTAACTATATAATATTTACCATTTGCGGTTTTGTCAATACTAAATTTAGAATTTTCTAAAAATAGTGAACAAAGGGACATGTACGCTAGTATTGCACATCATACAAATATTGTAAGTAGTTTACTGTGAAGATAATTTTTCGTAGAAAATTCGTAGACAAAAATAAAAAATGCTCCTATTGTTGAAATGTTAAATGTATGTTCCCGAAAACAAACTTCTACAGAGGAGTACCAAAACTTATGAATGTGGTATCTCAAAATAGTATTAAGTCAATGCTTGTAGATGTTACCGACTGAAAAATTCTCATGTCCACTTTTAAACTTCGATAATAAAAAGTTATCTAAGGATGCGATAATCAAAATCTTTGTTACTGCACAACCGCTTCCATGCTTCTTGCCCTTCGGTTAAAATAAAACCTTGCAGCAACGCCCATAACTTAGTATGGCATTTACAGAAGCACAATCCGACTTACTTGATTTGCCCCTTATAATCATTTTTTACAACCTACCAGATTTGTTCACCTACATCTCAAAATAATCCTTTTGGAAAAAGGGATACGTATCCTTTACTAGGAACTTTATTCAGTTATTAGTCAGACTTAAATACTGTGCTACTAATACCTCCGCCCCATAATCCAATAATGGCTACTATGAACAACAATTGTATTGAGTGAACTAAAAACAGGGACGGGGTTTATTCACATTACGAAAAATGTGAATGGAACCCCGTCCCGACTTCGCACTCCTAAAAAGGACTAATTACAGTGTCCATCCCTTCCATCAAATGAAATACTGTATGTTTCAGATAAAGGATTGTTATCTGTACTGCTTTGTTGACCATTCAAAAATTTCTCATGAGGAATTTCTTCTGTGCGTTCCCGATTTTCGTTAACATAAAAAGCCTTTACTTTATGCCATCCTAATTTTGTTAAAACATCTGAAGAAGAGGAAGTCATAACTCTTCCGTTTTCAGGTACTTCAATGATCAGTTCTTTATTTACTATTTCCAACGGTTTTTCATTGTCTTCGTTATATCGTAAATACACACAGCCACCATCAAAACTTTCTGAAAGATGATAGATAACCGTTACATCAGAATAACTCTTCTTATTTGAAATAAACACGAAGGAAATTATTAGTATGAAAGCTAAAAAAGAAAAACCTGCTATTTTCTTCAAAACAATTCCTCCTTATTAAGTGCGTTATGTAAGTGCATTTTCCAAAATCTACATATTATATCAGCATATATATCCAATAATTACGACAACTTTAAAGTAGTAATTCATTCATTCTTCAAGTACTACGGAGATTTAGTAGAATAATAGTTTATAAAAAATGATTTTCTTTTAAATAGAACTTTTTCTACTTAGAAAAAGTAACTGACCATGCACATGGGTAAAAAAAATCCTTTAAGTAGGTTGTACATATATAACTATTTGGATTCGCTCTGGTTTTTATTTTCCATAATATGTTTGGGCAGCACCTATCCCCGTGTCCATTCTATTAATCTCCCTTATTTTGGACTTTATCCAATAAATAGAAAAGAACTATACAAATTAGTATCAATCCTAGAAATATTCCACTATTCTCGGTCTCAAATTTGAAAAATTTAGGGAAAATATATAGTTCTAATATAAAAATAAGAATTGCAAGCGATACTAAGATTCTATAAACCAAGCAAATTCCTCCATTATTATTTTTTTAGTTGATAATATTGACTACTTTGTAACGCAAGAATCAAGGTGCATTGTATACCTAAAAATGCAACTTTAACTATGACAGCCAGACTGTTATATTCTGAAATATGCTTAGACAAGTAGCCTGTCACTGTTTCCATACTTTATGAGTTATCAGTTCAGATCTTACCTAATTCCACAAAATCTATTATCCATAAATTTCTAGTCTTTAACAATACTTTTTTTGGAGCACATCACCCGCTTGTTTAATATAAAGTAACTTCTATCTTAGACACATCTTTTCAGATGTTTTCGTATTTTCAGAGTATGAACATTCACTTTCATACCTTTATACTTCATATATTCTCCATTTAATAGACTGATATTTCTTTTCATAACCGACTCTAAATGAAAGAAAAAAAGCTAGTTATAACGAATCTGCCCATAACTTAGTATGGCATTTATAGAAGCACAATACGATTTACTTGATTTGACCTAATAACCACTATTTACAACCTACCAAATTTGTTCACCTACATCTCAAAATAATCCTTTTGGAAAAAGGGATACGTATCCTTTACTAGGAACTTTATTCAGTAAATAGTCAGACTTAAATACAGTGCTACTAATACCTCCGCCCCATAATCCCCTACAAAACATGTTGCATCCAACGCCTACTAAACTTAGCACCTTCCCTATTTTTTTATGCTAGCATGTCCCCTCGGGACATGACTCAAAGTGCCTGTCCCTAAAAGCTCAAAAACAAAAAATCCTACAAAAAGTTACATTTTTCTTTCCAACACCTCACATGTGCCGTCGCCTTGTTTTTTGGTGGCTAAGATAATAGGTATATAAAAATATAAAAAAACTTTCGATATTTTACATATACTGTAAGAATATAACCTATAGCGTGTTTTAGCTTCTTTTTTCCTATTTGATAATGGGGAAAAAGGGGATCTTAATGTGGATTTTGAAGAAGATTTTGAAGAGGATGTAACGGTAGCGCTTGGTAATCGTATTCGAAAGATCCGGTTAGAAAAAGGAATGAAGATGCATCAGGTTGCAGAAGGTGCAGATATTAGTGAAAAGTACTTAGGATCAGTGGAACGTGGAGAAGTACAAGCTTCTTATGTGATGGTACTGAAAATTGCACAAGGCCTTAAAATTAATAATCCTGATATTTTAATGAAAGACACTTTTCACATACATCAATTGTACCTTAATAAAAAACTTAAGTAGGGGCAGTCTATGCAATGCCCCTTACCTTTGGAAACGTTACGATTGAAGATGAATTCTCGATAAGAGCATACCTAACATTATTCCTTAACACCTACACATTGAATCTTCTCATTCAACACATTCTCACCTTGGCACTCCTTCTATGTTCTTCCCCTATTAATTTCTGAATGGAGGTGACATAATTTTAGTCCTTTCACTTAGTACTTTCATCGAAGCGTTCTCATCTACGAAACAACCCATCCCTATAAAAATTTTTCATTTGCGTTATTATTAATCTATATAAAGGAGTATGTGTATGGAAGTTAGTATCAATAATGAATATTATATAGGCCCGACTACTATTGCGATTCTCCCACATTATCATCATGAGTATCAGACGAAAATACTGGATGCAGAAGGAACGTTCTTTACAACGGAGCGCCCTCTTCAAATTATCGAGCGTAGCTGCTTAAAATACGGAGCCGATTACAACGGGCGAAGAAATGCGGCAGTCTATCATACAAACTACAAGCAAAAAACACCTTTACTCTTATCTGGTGCACAACGTTTAGTGCTTATTCCGACCCATTCACCAGAACATATGCATTGTATGTGGATTATGTTTCACCAGATTGCTAGCGTAGAATCCACTGGTGAAGATACGAGCGATGTGATGTGCAATCACTTCGTTGACTTACAACTCAACATCTCTTCTCAAACGATGCGTACACAAATTCAAAAAGCAGCCGTCATCTACTCTATCTTCTGCACAGACCAGAAGGTTGGCTTCAGCTTTATGGTGAATGGTAGAAGACCGGTGAAGAGGAAATAAGAAAAAGGCCAACCCCCTAGACTTATTGTAAGTCAATAGGGCTGGCCTTAATAATCACACTAATAATTTTTACACATTAACGTACCGGGACTGGCCCCAAACTTTAATGTTTTAGAGGTAAAATTTAAGCTGGGAGTATTCCAATTCTAAATACTTTTAAGCATTAACTTTAGCAACTTTTTCATATAGAAAGTTCTGAACATACCACCTTGCATTTGCACTAGCATTGTCAAAGCGGTCTTTAAGTGAAAATCCATCAGGATCTGTTATCAAATTGTGGCGAACTAACCATCCTAAAACTAAATCACCTTCAGTTTCGCCATTTAAAGCCAGCTTATGCCACCAACTTATAATACCATCTAGCTCATCTGGTTGATATTTATTTAAGCTTTCAATTAACTTATCAGCTTGTACCCATTTATCATAATTCCAGCTATCATTGACTAGATAGAGGGCTTTATTAACATAAGCAATGGCAATACCATCCTCTATACCAATATCAAACAGTGACTCTAGGTCATATTCTTGACTTTCTTTATGGACATCTTTTCTTCTAATCATATATCCAAGGTTAACTGTTGAATGTGAGTTATTATTCCTATAGCCTAATTCAAACATGTTATATGATCCTTGTATATCGTTTTCTTGGTACAGAATCAAGCCTAACATTGCATAAGCATCACCTTGCATGTCTTCATTTATAAAATCAGTTTTTAGATCATTATTTATTACCATCTCTAAGTACTTTTTAGCTTTTATTTCTTCATCATTAAAATAATATGTTCTACCGATATAAAAAGAACAGTGAATAAAGTATGCTTTAAATACTGGATTTTTAGAAATGGAGTAAAGGTCATAAAGCTTATTATAAATTACTAAAATATTCTTCTCATCTTCTTCATTATGAAGTCCTATAAATATATATTGATTTAATATAATCAAAGTAACAATTTGAATATCTTCATTCTGGCTATTATTGAACTTAAGTAGAAATCTATCAATTTCATTTTTAGCTAAATCAATTTCTTTAATTTGTTCAAACAATCTAGCCTTCTGTACTAATAAATATGCAATTCTTTTCTGAAATTCACTACTAGACTCATTCTCATATCTTAAGATAGACTCTTCAAGACAGTCTATAGCCTTATAGGTTTGTTCTATTTCGGCTAACACCTGAGCTTTTAAAGATAAGCTATCTAAGAATAACAACTTAAAACTTGTTGAATCTTTTTGCTTAAGACTATCAAGGATACCATTCAAGGTATCAATAGTCTCTTCGTACCGTTCTAATTCTTCTAAAGTAAATGCTTTCTTTAATAAACAAGTTGCCACCTTTAAGCATAGTTTTTCTTTAAAGTTTTCATCTGAAAGCGACTCATACACTTCGTAGTTTAAATCTGAAGCAATAATTATTTCTTCAGAGGGCCTTGATTTCACTATTAAAGCTACAAGCACTTCAATAAGCTCTACCTTTTGGTACTCTTCAAGTTCATTTATATCAATCTGTAAGCTGCCTAATAACTTCAATGATGTTTCATATTGTGAACTAACAACTAAGCTTCTTAAAGTTTGAACTTTGCTATAGTCTACCTTGTTACTGTTAACTCTATCTTCAAGTAACTGCAGCTCTTTCAACCTATGTACAACATGGCTTAAGAAGAAAACATCATTATTTTCTTCCGCATCTTCTGTTCCTTTAATTAAATTTGTTAGAAAGTTTAGTGGGTCCTTTGTTATTTCTGGTTCAGTTAATTCTAATTTTTGTATCATAGATTCAAAGACGACTTCGGCAGGGAGAAAGTTCTTTGATTCTATTGGAGGTTTTAATTCATCATCTATGTTTTTCAAACTCTCGTTTGAAACAACAAATACCACATTATTATGTGCCTTTAACCATTCAGGCATTGAATTTATACTCTCTTCTTTATAACAAAACCAGTAAAGGTTATATGGCAATGAAGGCTCATTTAGCCTTCTCTTTAAATAATTCATAATTATATCGTCTTCCCACCCGCTATATCCCACGATAATAGGCGACCGGGAGCCACCTATACGTTCTAACATAGATGACATTTGTGTTGCTTCAGTTCTGTCTGATATTTCAATTGTTAAGTTGCAGCAATCATAGGATAAATAGTTACCATGAATATGTACTAGTTGAATTTCATCTAATTCAGCATCAATTTTAAAAGCTGTACCTGGATGATCACAAATCATTGGATTTGAATTAAAAAGGGTTAGTGCTCGTGAAAGAAAGTTATCAAAATTAGGAGTAATTACAACTTTCCCAATACCACCTTTAGATAAAAGATGAGCAAGTTTAAAATTAGCGTTAGTAATAGGCTTATTTTCTATAAGTTTACGAAAGTACTCCCTTCTAGACTTTGAATGCGGTAGTGCTCTTTGTAACCATGTAGAATATTCTTCTGATCCTATAAACTCATTTCGATTATCATAAGTATCTTTAGTTAGTGTTTTGCATTCATTTATAATTTTAGTGGCTGTTGGAATGACAGGAGAAGAAATACCAGCTCCGACAATAAAATAAAAAGGATTTATGGTGTCTTCTGGTGTTACTGCTCTTGCTATTTCATTAATTGCAAAATCCATTTTAACAATTCTAGACATTTGTTTACCGCCTTATAATATTTATCTTTTTAGGTATATTTCAGGTAATATCTACCTTAATTTTACCATGGATATTTATTAAATAGATAAAAATGGAGAAATTAATTATTTTTAGTTTTAATTAAATTTAGAAGGGAATATGATTTTAAATATAGAATAGTTTACTAAGGAGAGTGATAATATGGGGTTTTCAAATATAAAGAAAGTTAAAATCAAAAAATGTTCAAAGAGAACTATTAAGTAGTTTTAATGTTAATAGGGTTTTTCCTCTTAAATAAATCCTTATTAAATATTTAATTCAGCTAGGTCATATTTTATGTAGGTACTGTAATGTCAATTATATACTTTTCTGTTTTTACATTTTTCAAACTTTTTATAAATACATAATACTTTTTCACAAGAGATAAACCCTGAAAGAAAACTCTATTACTGAGTTCCCTTTCAGGGTTTTTATTATAGGTTCTATAATAAATGTTGGGGTTCTTACACAATTAAAGACATAAAAAATGCACGTAATCATCCAATCTTTTATACTTAAGTTGTCGAGACAAAAGTATAGATTGGAGATACGTGCATAATGAATTCTAACATAATTTTGCCAGGTTTTGAAGATGTGATTATTAAGAAGATGGAGAAAGTAGAGATAGCCTTTGTATTCATGTTGAGTTACCTGTAGAAGAACACACATGTCCATCTTGTAATACTAGAACACAAAAATCCACGATTACCGTATGCAAAAGATAAAACATTTAAAGATATTTGAAAGACATACACTCCTTTTTTACAGGAGGAGGCGTTACGGTTGCCCTTGAGGAAAGAAATTTGTCGAAAAGAATACTCTTGTAGAGCGCTATCAACGCTTATCTATAGAACTAAACCAAGCAATTAAGATTCGAAGCATCAAGGGAAAAACCTTCAAGAAAACGGCGGAAGTGTATGGTTGATGTGATTGCTAGAAGCTGTATAAAAATGGAGCAGATTACACGGGGAGAAGAAATGCGGCAGTCTATCATACAAATTACAAACAAAAAACACCTTTACTAATTTCCGAGTCTTTAAGATTAGTCGCAATACCATCTCATTCACCTGATTATCCAGACTGCACATGGATTATGTTTCACCAAATAGCAAACATCAACTCACTAGACCAAGAGACTTGCAAAGTTATGTGCAACTACTTCACCGACATAAATCTAAACATCTCAGCCCAAACCATGCAACCCAAGTCAAAAAAGCAGCCATCATCTACTCTATCTTCTGTACAGAACAGAAGATTGGAATTAGCTTTATGATGAATGGCAGAAAACCCGTGAAGAGGAAATAATAAAAAGGCCATCCCTCTAGACATATTGTAAGTCAAGAGAGCTGACCTCAATAATCACTCTAACACTATCGCACATTAACGTACCAGGGGACTGGCCCCAGGATTTTCAGTTACTTTTTAATTTTACTACTTGCGACTGCTGAGACTACAGTAATTGCAACAGTCATACTAAATTGAAATGCTTTATTATTCATTACATTATACATAGTATCCTTTACTAAAATTGTTCTCCTAATATCTTTTATTTCTTTGAAGATAAACACTTTCTCTTCTTTCGTTATATTCTCTTTATCTAGTAAAGCGTATAAGGCTTTCTTTTCTTCCATTAAATCATCCATTACCTTGTTAAAGGATAAGTTAAGGTTATCCATGTATTTTATAGTAATTTCTTTAAAGTTTGGGATGTTTGCTACAATAGTATCAAGCGACTCTTTTGGTAACTTTGATAAATTTTCAATAAATTTATCTAATTGTTCCTCACTAATTATTTCGGTAGGACTTTTAACTCCAATTTTCTTCATCACTTTATCTAACTTCTTTTCCTCTTTCGGATTTAAATTTTGTAATGGTTCCATTATATCCACCTCGAATTTTTGAATTTCTCTTTGACAAACAACTATCATTTTTCTCTAAAGTAAGTTAATCATTAAGGAGTTGTGTTGTTGTATAGCCTAAACCATATATAGATTAATAGTACACTAATTCGACAGTTTATTACCGAGACCTTTATTTTCTTGTTGAATATGCATTTCTAGGTTCATATCGTCAAAAAGAATATTGGAAGTTACAATATGAAAACGCAACATAGGGAATTTTGTATCACTTATTTGTAGAAATTTTTTATTTAATTAGGAAAAAATGTTGCGCCTAGTTTAGCGTTTTTAAAACTGGAGATGATTGTTCCTGGCCTTGTCTCCACCACTACCTTTACAAACCAAATACCTCTACCTCCTATTCAGCTAGTTTCAAGTGAATTGCGACACCACCGGTGTCGTTTTTCACTTGAATCAACATGTAAGCTTCTTGTTCTAGTAATCTTTCAACACAATACATTCGTTAAACCTCGCTCCCCATGCTCCAGCTCAGAATGAGCCATAAGAACCGTCCCCTTGGATCAAAATTTTTTTGTAGAATTCTACTATTTATTGTCAGAAAACTGCAAGTGTGCGGTGTTACTTCTTTTCCCCTGCTTACATAATTAGGTGAAAAGGGGAATGGATTTGGATAAGGAGAAAAAAGATTAGTGATGAATCAACAAACTAATGATAGGATATACACGTCACTTTCCGGTGTATGTCCTTCTCCTGGGACTGTTAGTATAAATAGAACATCCTCGTTAACCAACATTGTAAAATCTACCTTCTACTTCAAGAAACCACAGCAAAGGCAAGATTACTTAACTGTCCCCAAACAAAACACACTACGCCATAATAGAACCAAACCACCCTTCCAAGATCTCGCACCGGAATGGCTATGGAACAAACCACCTCCTCTCTATCTTTCTTTCATTTTTAATCAAAACAAAAAGATGATAGAAAAGGAGAATATCATGATGGAAGTAATGAATGATTATTTAATGGATACCAGTACATATGCATTGTTGCCTTATTTTCATGAGAAGTACCAGACGAAAATTATCGATGAGGATGGAATCTATTATTCAGAGGAGAGGCCAGAGGAAATATTGCGTCGAAGTTGTTTGACGTATGGTGCTTCGTATGAGGGGAGAAGAGATTCTGTTATTTATATGACGAATTATGTGCAAAAAACGCCGATCCTTACATTGCAGGAGGAAAAGGTCATTTCCATTCCAACGCACTCCCCTGACCACATGGATTGTGCGTGGATTATGTATCACCAAATACGCCAACTTGTGCCAACCGATAAGAATAGATGCATCATCAAGCTACGAAACTATACGGAAATTGAAGTGCAAGCGTCCCATCAAACGATGAAGCAACAAATGCAGAAGGCTGCGGTTATTTATTCTTTGTTCTGTACGAAGCAGCAGATTAGTTATAGTTTTATGGTGGATGGGAGGAAGAGGAGAAATCCAACAAAGAGCTGAGCAGTTTTAATTTAATTTAAGCAACAATAGGGACAGACTTGGCCCAAGTGGGTTGAGTCATGTCCCTTTTTCTTCATTCCAAATCTCTTACTAGTTTTTCCGCAGCACTTTTATATAACGTGCTCATGTGCGATAGGGAGGCGATAAGTAATGCGTTAGTGATAAGCTTGGACTCCCCTGTATCTTCTCCTATTACTTCTGATACTTCCTTCACCCGCTCCTTGACATCATTTTTAAAACGCTCGACATTTAAATCCACTAGCCCTAAATAAGTGGAATAAAATTGTTCAAGGTCAAAAGCTTCTTCTACAATTTTTTCATTCATTCCTTGCAACGTTATCTTAATATCATTAATAGATAATGTCCCTTTTAACTGATAAATCAAGCTCATCAAGATAATATGTTCTTTTGTATATTTTTTATTTTGTATTGGAAAAAATAGCTTCGCCTTTGCGTAGTTATTAATCATCGTTTTTGTTAACGTTTTATCCTTTCCATTCGAGAAAGAATGATCAAACAGTTGAATAACTTGATCCATATAAAGATCAATCGTGGGGATATCCTCTAACTTTATTTTCTTTTCGAGCTTTAGCTCTTCAATAAACGTTTTCATATTTTCCATTTGTTTTATCCTCTACAATTAGTAATTGTCCCTATTTTAACATAAAAAAGTAGAAGGTAAATAGTTGACGACATTACATGGTATCGTTTATATTTATATGTAGTTATTAAAACTATGTATCATCATATAGGAGTGATAAATTTGAATATACACATTCGAGAGCCCATAAATACGTATACTCACCTAGCAGGTGCTGTTTTATCGTTTGTCGGATTATTGGCAATGGTCATGAAAGTAGCTAGCAACAACGGTTCAGCGTTACAATTCTTTACTGTTATTATGTTTGGAATTAGTTTAATTCTTTTATATGCAGCCTCCACCACGTATCATTTCGTTCAAAGTAACGAGAAAGTCATTGGCTTTTTAAGACGTATCGATCATTCCATGATTTTTGTACTGATAGCTGGAACATATACTCCGTTTTGTTTAATCAGTTTAAACGGTACATCTGGATGGATTATGTTTTCTATCATTGTTGTCCTAGCTATATGTGGAGTTTTATTTAAATTAGTTTGGTTTAATTGTCCTAGATGGTTATCTACCATTATCTATATTGCGATGGGATGGCTTATTATCACCGTAGCAAGTCCACTATCTTCTGCGATCGGGACAAATGGAATAATCTTGTTAGTAGCAGGTGGTCTCTTTTACACAATTGGGGGAATTATTTATGCAGTGAAACCTTCGTTTCTTTCCTTTAAAAAATGGGGGTTTCATGAGATATTTCATGTTTATATATTATTAGGCAGCTTTGTTCACTTCTTGTGTGTCTATTTATACGTGCTATAACAAATCAAATCAAATTTTATAGCAACCCCTACAATAGGTACTGCTTTGGAAAGATCAATTGGCGCTTTCATTAGGTATGTTTGTTTTAACTAAAAGAGAATTATTCGAATGAATACTACATGGGACTTGCATAATAGTAGTAATAAAAAACCATCAACGTTAGGAGATTTCCTATGAAAAAAATGATTATAGCTATAACCTTTTTACTATTACTAATAATTCTCTTTTTCTACTTTACTAACCAAACAGTTAAAACGGAAGAACAAGCTATTAACATTGCTAGAGAATACCATCAAAATAAAGATAACTTTACAGGGTTTAGCGCTGAACTTGTAAAACAAAGTAACATTTGGGTTGTAGCATATTATGATAAAAACTCTATCTGCAAAGAAGATTGCAAGATTAATATGAGTATTGACGCAAAATCAGGTAAAGTAATACAAGTTATTTACGATGAATAAGTAGTTAGTAAAAATGTTGTTCATTTAGAACATCGTCCACACCCAATAAACGAAAATATAAAAAAGCCCCTACTACAGTAAACCCGTTCAAAAGAACTGACATCTATAGTAAGAGCTATTTTATTATTCCTCAAATCAAGCACCAGTACTCTCCCAACGTCTCCCCAAAAACCCTCTCCTTCTCATTTTAATATTGAACATAACCATCTTCCCCCTCTCACTTCACCTTCTGAATCAGACTCTTCGATATACCAGTCACCCTTGCCAGTTGTCTTAACGAAACTCCTTTCATCTTCTTCATCCTTACTAGTATGCGATTACGTTTTGGCCTATCCATCCTTTGCAACTCTGAGCTGCTTGCTGCACCTAGCTCCCTAAGACACTGCCTTACTTCTTCATCCGATAGCTTAATGATTTCTTCGTATTCTAGACGTTGATCTTGGTTCGGTTTGCTCATGTACTGCATAAATAGAGTGAGTGCTTCTTGGGGGTTGGAGGAGAAGAGTTTTAGTACAAAGTCTGTGTGAATAAATGTTGGGTGAGACATATATTGTTTGATACTTGTCCAGTGGCAATCCTTTACGTTACTAGCGAGACCAGCCTTTATTGGATTTTGGTGTATGTAACGAAGAACAACTAGAAAATATTTTTTATCTTCGACGTTCTCGCTTTTGAATCTTTCCTGGAAAAGATGTCCACAACGGCAATATTTGTGGTTGTACCAAAGCACATAGCTTGCGCTAATCCGCTGTATGGTAAGAGCGATTGGTTCTTCTACTTCTTTCATTAGTAAGTGTACGTGGTTGTCCATGAGGCAGTATCCGTAGAGTTGAAAATTACTAACATCTCTGTATTTTGCTAATGTTGTTAAGAATCTCTTTTTATCCTCGTTGTCTTCAAATATTGTCTGTCTGTTGATACCTCTTAACATGATATGATAGATGCCAGTTTTGCTTTTTTCTCTTGCTTCTCTTGGCATAGCTTTCCCTCACTTACTAATATGTTGGACGGATTGTCCACTTTTAGCACGGATGTTTAATTGCACTGCTTCCCATATACTTTGGTCTGTTATCGTTTCGGATCCGGCAAGGTCTGAGATGGTTCTAGCTAAGCGCAGTATTTTCACTTGTGCTCGATTGCTTAGTTGGTTTTTCGAAGATAAGTGGCGAAGCAGTTGTTGTTGGGAGTATTGTAACGGGCTTGTTCTCTGTAAGGTATCAAAAGAGACTCTACTGTTTAACATAGTACATCCATATCTCATATATTGGCTGTTTCTTGCTTGGACAACTCTGCTTTGGACTTGCTGTGATGTTTCCCTTTGTTTGTGGTGTGTGTTAAAGTTGACGGTTTGTAGAAATAGGAAAATATCAAATCGGTCACGGATTGGTCCAGATAAACGGTTTTGATAGGCTTTTACTTGTTTCGGGGTACATGTACAGTATAAGTTGTTAGATCCTAAGTAACCACATGGACAAGGGTTCATTGCTCCAATCATACTAAATAGGGCTGGATAGTTAACGGTAGCGTTCGCTCGGCTAATCGTGACATGGCCTGTTTCAATTGGCTGCCGTAACATATCTAGAGTCTTTTTTTGAAATTCGGCCATTTCGTCTAAAAATAATACCCCATGATGGGCAAGGGATATCTCTCCTGGTTTCGGATATTGCCCTCCTCCGATAATGGAAACGCTAGAAGCGGAATGGTGAGGGTTTCGAAAAGGACGAGCCAAACCACCTTCATAAGATACTCCACTTAGATGGTACAAACTTAACACTTCCAGCTGTTCTTCACTCGTTAAGTCTGGAAGGATGGACGCAAAGCTTTCAGCCAGCATACTTTTCCCACATCCAGGCGGTCCACTCATAAATAGGTGATGTCCTCCTGCTGCCGCTATTTCTAGCGCTCGTTTCGCTTCTTCTTGTCCGATAATTTGTTCGAAGGTTACTGTATGAACTCTCTCTAAGTTAACTGGTGTCTTTTCTGGTTGGTGAAATGGTAATACGTGTTGTCCATGGAGGGAATCTATTACCTCTTGAAGAGATGAAACGTAGACAAGTTCTAGATTAGTAAAGTCTATAGGTGGTAGTTTTTCATCGTATGGTAAGTACATTTTGGTTAATCCTAACTTCTTTGCAGCAAGTATAGCAGGTAACATCCCTTCTACTGGCTTGATGCCTCCATCTAAGGAAAGTGAACCAATAAATCCTGTGTTCTCGTCTATATTCGCGTCTATAACCTTTAAGCTTTTCATTAAAGCAATCGCCATAGGCAAATCAAACATCGGACCATTTTTCTTCTGCTCAGCTGGTGACAGATTAATAATCACTCTCTCTTCTAACTCTCCACATTTGTAACTATGCAACGCCGCTGTTATTCGTTCCTTCGCTTCTTTCACAGAGGCATCGGGCAAGCCAACTACAACGATTGACTCTGGTCCATCTAACAACTGCACCTCAACCGTTACACGATACCCTTCCATTCCTTTTAATCCAATTGTTGTTACTTTAACTGCCATACTGCATTCCTCCT
Organism: Bacillus alkalisoli; assembly: GCF_002797415.1. Taxonomy (GTDB): domain Bacteria; phylum Bacillota; class Bacilli; order Bacillales; family Bacillaceae_I; genus Bacillus_CD; species Bacillus_CD alkalisoli. The sequence continues at coordinate 401,891 of NZ_KZ454944.1, read as the reverse complement.
TGGGGATTAGAGTTGTTTTTATAGGAATTAATGATAGTAGATAGCATCGTTGCAAATATTAGTATTACGGTGTTGTGTGGTACTCAAGCTTAATAGAAAAGCGGAAGAAAAAAAGAACATTTGTTCTATTTTTATTTTATTTTAAGTGTGAGAAAGCGTCAAGTGTTTTGTTCCGGAGAAATCGTGTGGTATATGCCTTATGGATTTATTAAAATAGTTGGATTTTTAGAATATTATGTAAAAAGTGGTCGATGTTCCTGTCCCGGTGTCCATTCTAGAAGATTGCATTCGTTTAATTTTTAATGAACATGACGGAAATTATGGCTACCGTCGCGTACATCTAGAAATGAGAAATCAAGGATATAAAATTAATCATAAAACTGTACAACGTATTATGAGCAAACTCGGCCTTAAAGGAAGTAAATTTAAAAGAAAAACAAGGAAGTATAACTCTTACAAGGGAAGAGTTGGAAAGCTAGCGAAAAACCGTATTAATCGACGCTTTTACACTAGTGTACCCCGTCAGAAGTTAACTACCGATGTCACGGAATTTAAGTGTACAAACGGAGAAAAACTGTATTTTAGTCCTATAATGGATTTATTTAATGGCGAGATAGTTTCTTATGGTATCGGTATGAGTCCAACTCTAGCAATTGCGATAAAGCCTCTTCAGGAGGCAATTGAAAAAATTAAAGATTCAAAATACAGGGTAACTATGCATTCTGATCAAGGATGGCAATATCAGCATAAAGATTGGAGTAAATTACTTAAGGCAAATAAAATATTTCAGAGCATGTCTCGAAAAGCGAACTGTTTAGATAACGCTCCGATCGAGAACTTTTTTGGCATACTTAAACAAGAGATGTATCATGGTGAAGCATTATGTTCGTTTGAAGAATTAAGTGAGAGAATAGAAAGATATATAGATTACTATAATAATAAGCGTATTAAGCAAAAACTGGCTGGCATGAGCCCGGTCCAATACCGTACACATACCAGCCAATTAGCTGCATAATAAAAAACTTTAACTTTTGGGGGTCAGAACAGTTCCTGTCCCGGTGTCCATAGATTAAATACGTGCTAATATATATATTAGCACGAAGTGTTATAGGGAACTGGGGCCAGACCCACTAGCGTTGCACGACTGTGTAAGATTTGAAAACATTCAATATTTTTACAGTAGCTGCTATGTAAGGGATTAGAAAATAACCTTAGATAGAAAATAATTAACTCAATACAAATAAACCCGCCGAGCTACATTACTCAGCAGGTTTTAGTAATTTCAAATCTTACTTCTTACTATAATAATCAACATACCAATTAGCGAACTTCTGTAAGCCCTCTTCAATCGATGTTTCTGGTTTAAACCCAACAGCTTCCTGCAATAAATCTGTTGAAGCATACGTAGCAGGAACATCTCCTGGCTTAATTGGTTCAAACACCTTTTCAAACTGCACTTCTCTTCCTAAAGCTTTGCTTAAAGTCTTCTCCAATGTATTAATAAACGTCATCAACTTTTCCGGATTGTTGTTACCGATGTTAAACACCTTGTGAGGAACGGCATCTACTGATGGTTTACCGATAAGCCGCTCTATTCCTTCTACTATATCATCGATATAAGTGAAATCACGATAAAGATCGTTATCAAAATCACCGTTGTTAAATATTTTAATTGGTTCACCTGCAAAGTATTTATCTGTAAAACCAAAATAGGCCATATCTGGCCTTCCCATTGGGCCATAAACGGTAAAGAAGCGAAGTCCAGTAGCCGGTATTTTATACAAGTGGCTATACGTATGAGCCATTAATTCATTTGATTTCTTCGTTGACGCATAGAGTGATACAGGAGTATCTACAAAGTCTGTTTCTTCAAATGGTACCTTTTTATTGGCACCATAAACAGAGCTTGAAGATGCATATACTAGATGTTCTACTGGATTGTACCTACAAGCTTCTAAGATATTATAGAATCCAATAATATTGCTCTGAATATATACATCTGGATTTTCTATAGAATAACGTACACCCGCTTGGGCTGCTAAATTAACCACAACATTAGGCTTGTACTTTTCAAAGACTTCTGTAATTAAAGCCTTGTCTGAAATATCTCCCCTAATAAAAGTAAACTTACTAAAAGGTTGTAGTTGCTCCAGCCGATCCATTTTAAGATTCACATCGTAGTAGTCATTCACATTATCAACACCTATTACTTTGCAGCCACTTTCTAATAGGTTCTTAGACAAATAATACCCAATGAAACCTGCTGCTCCAGTAATAAGATAAGTTTTACTAGGATCTAGCGGCTTGTAACTCAAGATTTCTCGACTCCTTTGCAACTTCTCTCTCTACAGCCTTTCTTCCAATAGAGTGGTACTCCACCCCTGCTTCCTGCATTTCCATAGTACTATAAATATTTCTTCCGTCATATACTAGCGGCGTTCTCATTAAATCCTGATACATTCCAGGAGTAACAGCTTTAATCTCTCCCCATTCAGTAAAGATAAAGCAAACATTTGCACCTTCTAGTGCTTCTTCAATATTACTTACATAAGTAATATTACCTTTGCCACTCTTACCTTCTGGATGTACTTTTGCAAAGTTATCGGCACCTATAGGGTCAAACGCATAAATATCTGCACCTTGCTCTAGTAATAATGGCACATTCTCAAGAGATGCAGCTTCACGTAAATCATCTGTCCCAGGTTTAAAAGTTAAACCAAGTACAGCTACCTTCAGACCACTAAACGTAATAAGTCTCTTGCTAGCTTTTTTGTATAACATTGTCTTTTGATCAGTATTGACGTCAATTGCAGCCTTAACGGTTCGTAGTTCATATCCATGCTGCTTTGCAATATTCTCTAGTGCTTTCGTATCCTTAGGAAAACATGAACCGCCATAACCGATACCTGCGTTTAAAAACTTACTTCCTATACGAGCATCATAACTCATTCCTTTTGCAACATCTTGCACATCCGCTCCTACTAGTTCACAAAGGTTAGCGATGTCATTCATATAAGAAATTTTCAAAGCCAGGAAATCATTTGATGCATATTTGATCATCTCTGCAGATCTTCTATTAACTGATACGATCGGTAAGTTAAAGGGTTCATAAATTTCCATTAAAACTTCTTCAGCCCATTTGCTTTCCGTTCCAATTATTATTCTTTCTGCATGAAGTGTATCATGTACAGCAGAACCTTGTGCTAAAAACTCCGGGTTCGAGGCTACTTCAACTTTTACATCATTTACTAAAAAGTCTTGAATAAACTGTTCAACTTTATCATTTGTTCCAACTGGAACGGTCGATTTAACAACAACTAAGCAATCCTTTTCGATTGATTCAGCAATTTGTCTAGCAACCGTTGCAATATAGGAAAGGTTTGCAGAACCGTCTGGTTGTTCTGGGGTCCCAACCCCGATAAAGATTGCATCAGCATCTCGGTAAGCCGATTTGTAATCTGTTGTATAATCAATTCTTCCAACAGCGTAGTTTTTTTGCATTAGCCCTTCTAAACCTGCTTCATATATTGGAGAAGTCCCAGACTTCATTAGGTTCACTTTATCTTCATCAATGTCAACACACATTACTTGATGGCCTACTTCAGCAAAACATACACCTGCTACTAAGCCAACATAACCTGTACCTGCTACTGCGATTTTATACACGTTAAAGCCCCCTTTCCCACTTTAGGGTTAAATAGTATACTGCTTTTCAAAATAACTTTGGTATTCCCCACTAATTATTTTCTCCCACCATTCCTTGTTATCTAGATACCATTGTATAGTTTGAGCTATTCCCGTTTCGAATGTATAAGTGGGTTTCCAACCTAATTTTTCTAGTTTAGTAGGGTCAATTGCATATCGCTTATCGTGTCCCAAACGGTCTTTTACAAATTCAATTAAGTCATCAGATTTACCTAATGTTTGAATAATCGTTTTTACTACTTCTAAGTTAGTACGCTCATTATGGCCACCTATGTTATAAACTTCACCATTAACACCTTCGTGTAGCACTAAGTCTATTGCAGCGCAGTGGTCAATAACATGTAACCAATCACGAATGTTTTTACCGTCACCATAAACCGGTACTTTTTCATCATTTAAAACACGCGAAATAGTTAATGGAATTAATTTTTCTGGAAAATGAAATGGTCCATAGTTATTAGAGCAACGGGTGATATTCATTGGTAAACCATACGTTTCATGATAAGCTCGAACCAACAAATCAGATGATGCTTTACTTGCGCTATAAGGGCTATTAGGCTGTAGCGGTGTTTCCTCTGTAAAGAATGTCGTTGGATCAAAGTCTAACTCACCATATACCTCATCCGTTGATACGTGAATAAATTTCTTAAGATCAACAGCTCTTGATGCGTCTAATAATACTTGGGTACCGACCACATTAGTTTTCACAAAGATCCCTGGATCTGTAATAGAACGGTCAACATGACTTTCTGCTGCAAAATGAACAACGTAATCAAACTGCTCTTGTTCGAAAAGGGGAATGATTGTATTCCGATCTGCAATGTCCGCTTTAATAAAATGATAATTTTCTTTAGTCTCAATGTGTTTATGCTTCGTTAAGTCACCGGCATAAGTTAATAAATCTAAATTGTAAATATCATATCCAGGATATTTATCAACCATGTATTGAACAAAGTTTCCTCCAATAAAACCTGCTCCACCGGTAACAAGAATTTTCTTTCGTAACATCTATTTCACCTCTTGGGTTAATTCAATTAAATATTGTTTTAGTGCATCTTGCCATTCCAGTAATGGCTTAAACCCATTATCAATTAATTTCTGCTTAGACAAACGCGAGTTTTTCGGACGTATTGCTCGTGTTGGATACTGCTCACTTGTAATTGAATTTACAGTAATTCTTTTATTAGCTTGTTTAAAAATTTCTTTAGCAAATTCATCCCAACTACAATATCCCTCATTAGTAGCATGATATGTTCCAAACTTTTCAGTCTGTATCATGTCAATTAATAATCTAGCTAGATCAAATGTATAAGTTGGGGAACCAAATTGATCCCCTACAACACTTAATTCATTTCTACTTTCAGCTAAACGAAGCATCGTTTTAACAAAGTTATTACCGTTAATTCCAAAAACCCAGGATATACGAACAATAAACCAATTTTCTAATAACTGCTCTACTACCTTTTCCCCTTCATACTTTGATAACCCATAATAGCCTATCGGACTAGGTTTATCAGTCTCAACAAAAGGCCTTTCACCGGCACCATCAAATACATAGTCAGTACTAATATACATGAACTTTGCTTTTGTTTCTTTTGCTGCAGTAGCGATATATTTAGTAGCCTTTACATTTACATTCCTACAGGTTTCTTTATCATCCTCTGCATTATCTACTGCTGTATAAGCAGCACAATGAATAATAGCATCTGGTTTTATGTTTTTTATATATTTCTTAACATCTTCCTCAACTGTAAGGTCTAAATCTTTTCTACCAATCCCGTGCATATTAAAACCATGTTTCAAACCTTCTCGGACAACATCATAGCCTAATTGGCCATTATATCCAGTTACTAAGACCTTCATTGTTTACACTCCATAAAAAAAGTTATTATCTGCATCTTTTAACAGCGGTGCTTTTTCATCTTTTTCAGAAAGTATTGGTGTAATATCTATAGGCCACTGAATATTAATCGAAGGGTCATTCCAAATAATACCCCGATCGTTTTCTGGTGAGTAAAGTTCATCGACTTTATATTGGACCTCTACATCATTGGTTAACGTCATAAATGCATGTGCAAAACCCTTCGGTACTAATAATTGCTTTTTATTTTCTGCACTGAGCTCTATGCCAAACCATTGACCATATGTGGGGCTACCATTTCTGATATCTACTGCAACATCAAAAATAGAGCCTCTTGTACATCTTACTAGCTTTGATTGAGCCTTCGGGTTTAATTGATAATGCAAACCTCTTAAAGTCCCTTTTGCAGCTGAAAAAGAGTGATTGTCTTGAACAAAGTTCAAATCAATCCCCGCTTCTTTAAACTTACTATAGCTATATGTTTCCATAAACCAGCCACGATGATCTCCAAATACTGTCGGTTCTATAACAATTACTCCATCTAATTTTGTTTTTGTATACTTCAAGCTAGAACCTCCTCTTTTTGCAATATATCTTTATTTTGGTTAGCCAATCTAACTAGATATTGTCCATACTCATTTTTCTTTAATGGTGCTGCTAACTCTAATAGTTGGGCTTTCGATATATACCCTTTTCTATATGCAATCTCCTCTAAACAGGCTACCTTTAAACTTTGACGTTTTTCAACAGTTTCGATATATGTCGATGCATCAAGTAAAGATTCGTGAGTTCCAGTGTCGAGCCATGCAAAACCACGGCCTAATAGTTCAACATTAAGCTCCCCTAATTCTAAATAGGCTTTATTCACATCTGTAATTTCTAATTCACCACGTTCTGAAGGCTTAATCTTTTTTGCTATGTTAACTACCCTATTATCATAAAAATATAATCCAGTCACAGCATATGTTGATTTTGGATGCTTTGGCTTTTCTTCGATCGAAATAGCCTTACCCTCTTGGTCGAACTCAACCACACCAAAACGCTCTGGATCTTTTACATTATATCCAAAGACAGTCGCTCCTTTTTCTCTAGAAGCTGCGTTCTCGAGTAACTTTGTAAAACCATGACCATAAAAAATATTATCGCCTAATATTAAAGCAACACTATCATCACCAATAAATTCTTCACCTATTAAAAAAGCCTGAGCTAAACCATCAGGCGATTCTTGTATGGAATATTTAAGGTTTATTCCAATGTCCCTTCCGTCACCTAGAAGCTGTTCAAATCTTGGTGTATCTTGTGGGGTAGATATTATGAGTATATCTCTAATACCTGCCAACATAAGTACAGATAGAGGATAGTAGATCATTGGTTTATCATAAATTGGTAATAATTGTTTTGAAATAGTTTTTGTTAATGGATAAAGTCTTGTTCCACTACCGCCTGCTAATATGATTCCTTTCATAATATGCCCTCCTTATTGTAGCCATGTAAATGCTGAATGATAATTTAACATTTATAAACGTCAGTTTCATGTATGTGAAAGAACAATCTTAATTAAAGACCCCATAATATTATGGTAATCATAAATTTCTATTACACTAGTGGTTTCTATGCTTTAATTAGTGATTGAATTTGTTTAGTTGTAAAAATAAGATCATTTCTTTTTAAAAGTAAATACAAAAGGTAAATTACTCCATATACAACTGTAAATAACCAAGAATCAATAAACCAAGCTGCTAAAATAAAACTTGAGGATAATAATAATTCCAAAAGAATATCTTTGAATATAGATACCCCCAAAATTTTCGAGATAAGTATCTCAGCTAAGATTGATCTAAATGCCAGAATAAAAACTATTGAAAGTATTGCTAAATTTAAATTTTCTATTAACATAGTGGTTAATAAAGTTATATTTACACTTAAAAACAGTGAAATTAAATTAATCTTCAACATTAATTTCTCTTTTCTTAATGTTTTTAAAAACGTATTTATTAGTAAAGCAGTTTTACCTTCATATACACACATTGGAAAAAGTAAAGCTAAATATAAAACACTTTCTGCATAATCAGGTAACCAAGACGACAACATCACACTAAGAGGATAGTAAAGAATGAGAACTCCAAATAGTATTACCATTAATAAGTCCCTCATAGATTTATATATATTAGGGAGCCTATCCATCTCAGTTTTTCTTAAAATGGGAAACAATATTATACCAACCGAATTTATGAATAGCATTAAAAGTTTGGAAATACTCAATGTTAGAGATACTTTTCCGAAAGTTGCTATATCCCAAGATCTTTCTATACCAAATCTTACAACACCAATAATCAGCATGCTAGCTATATTAGCAAACATTAGTTTTATACCAACACTAATATTTTCTATAGTTTCATTAAAACTTAAGTAGAAATTATTTACTTTATTGAAAATGAGATCTCTACATGAATAAACTGCATATAACAAAGATACAAATTTTCCAATTAAATCTGCAACAATGATTAATTCGTATTCTCTAACCCCGAAAATTAAAAGGGCAATAACCAAACAACAATATAGTAATCTATCCATAATAATCATTTGAGAATATTCTTTTATTCTATTTGTTGCCTGAAGAATAAACATAGGCATGGCTCTAACCCCCATTAAAACCATGCAAAATGAAACCATTATTAATATAAATTCTCTTTCTACCTCATTAATAAAGATAGAAGAAAACACTATAATTATTATTGATAGGATAAGCTGAGAGATAGTTAACATCCAAAACTGAGAAAAAAACACCTTTTTTTCTAATTTGTTATATTCCATTCCCCCATACCTTAGATAAATCCCATCATTCCACCCAAATTGCAGGAAACCTACATATGCTACATAAAACAAATACAATTGCCAATATCCGTAATCTTCAACTCCAATTAGTTTAGGTACTATTAATACAATTAACACAGATATTATTAATGAAGTAATATTTGCAGTTATAGCATATGAAAAGTTTTTAAAAAATTTCCTTGCTTTACTATTCATCCTTTCGCTCCGTTACTCCATTATTTTTTTAAATATATCATTCTCTAGCATATCTATATTAATATCTTTATACAGCAGTTCAATGTTATCACAGATGGCTTTCTCACTTAATTTTGAGAAATCTATTTCAAGTAATTTTTCAATGATATTTTCGGAAAACCTATACTTCAAAATCTTACCACCAGCAAAAATAGCATATGGTGGGACATCCTTAGCAACTACAGAGCCTGCTGCAATTATTGCCCCTTGACCAATGGTAACCCCTGATAGTATCAAACACCTTTCTCCAATCCAGACGTCATCTTTCAAAACTATCGGCCCTTTTGTTAGAGTATTTTCCTTCGAACCATATATATATTTTTTGAATGGGAATGTAGACAAAAATTGATATGGATGCTCTCCGCCTAAAAGAAATTTAACATCTCCTGCGATTGAACAATATGATCCAATAATTAACTTTTCTTCAGGATTTCCAAAGGTATTTACATCTATTGATCCGTAAGTTTTCTCACCAACAACAACCTTATCAATTGGAAATATTTTTTTTACATTAGTGTTATTATGACTATTTTTTTTTCTCCATTTTTTTTTAAACATTAATAACTTCACATTATTTTTTATTTTCCTTACCACTTTATTAATCATTAATTATTCTGCTCTCCTTGAATTTACCACATTAATTTAATGAGGGCTTCAGTGATATTTTTACTATTCTTGAAAAATAAAATCAACTACGATAATTTCTAAATAAATCTGTGAAACAAAAGGTTGGACAATTTTAAAAAACAGCGGCATTTATAGATAGTTAATGTAGTTGTTACTTATAACCAACTAGTATATTTTTATAGAGTCCAATAATTATACCCCTTTGTTTCAACTTCCACTCTGTCAAGTACACTCTTAACATCAATTATAACTTTTTCATTATTATTTACATCGGCAAACATGTTACCAATTTCATTCAAACTCAGACTTTTAAACTCCTTATGAGCAACTGCAAAAACTAAACAGTCAGCGTTACTGACATCTTCAAAGCTTGCAACTTCAATACCGTATTCATGCTTTGCCTCTTCTTTATCAGCTTGTGGATCTATTACTATTGGCTTAATTCCATACTCCTCAAGTGAGCTAATTATATCGATAACCTTAGTATTTCTTATATCTGGACAGTTCTCTTTGAATGTCAAGCCCATTATATATACCTTTGCTTGCTTTACTTTCTTATTAGCTAAAATAAGTTTTTTTATTATTGATGAAGCAATGAATTCTCCCATCCCATCATTGATCTTCCTTCCTGATAGAATAATCTGACTGTGGTACCCTAGCCTTTCAGCTTCATATAAGAAGTAATAAGGATCTACACCAATACAATGCCCCCCTACAAGACCTGGGTAAAATTTCAGTGCATTCCACTTTGTATTCATCGCTTCTATTACCTCGTTAGTATTAATCCCCATTCGATCAAATACCATAGCAAGCTCATTCATAAAGGCAATGTTAATATCTCTTTGACTATTTTCTACGACCTTCGCAGCTTCAGCTACTTTAATTGAACTAGCTTTATGGATTCCTGCTTTTATTATTAATCCATATACCTTGGATATTTCTTCCGCACTTTCATTGTCTATTCCCGAGACAATTTTAATTATATTTTCAAGAGTATGCACTTTATCTCCAGGGTTAATGCGTTCCGGAGAATAACCTACTTTAAAATCAACTCCACATTTTAATCCTGACTCTTTTTCTAAAATAGGGATACAGACATCTTCTGTTACACCAGGATAAACCGTAGATTCAAAGACTACTATTGAACCTCTAGTCAAATTCTTCCCAACTATTGCACTAGCACCTTCAACTGGAGAAAGGTCTGGAGTCTTATCTGTATTAATTGGAGTAGGTACCGCAACAATCAAAAATTTAGATTCTTTTAACCTTGACTCTTCTGTCGTAAATTCTACAGTAGACTGCTTAATTATTTCATTACCAACTTCATTAGTAGGATCTATACCAGATTTATACATATCTATTTTTCTTTTATTAAGATCAAATCCGATTACGTTTACTTTTTTTGCAAATGCCACAGCTAAAGGCATTCCTACATATCCTAATCCTATCACAGAAACTTTAGCTTCTTGACTTAAAATTTCTTCATATAAACTCATATTAATTCTCCTTTTGTTGCTGTACTATAGTACATTTTAATTCGATTAAAAACTATAAGATATTTAATAATCACAAAAAATACACTCTCTTTTGTTTGCTAACATCACTAAATAGAGAAATTCTATTTAGCATTTTACATAAAGAAAGTGTATAATTTTCAAGTTGTTTTATGGAGTAAAAAAGATATTATTCTTTAATACAGCTTCAATTACAGCCTCATAGTGTGGGTACAATAGTACTATGAAAAAAATAAAAACGTAGCCAAATACGAGTAGATTAAAAGTAATTTTATCACTTTTATTTTTCAATACACTATTTGTTAAAGAAAATGATATATAATTTAATAATATAATATTTCTCATTAACCTAGTAAAACTTGAAGCAAGTAAATAGAAAGGCAAATATAAAAAGGCCATGATATTTATCCAATATACTAAATTAACAAACATTAATCTTTTAGCCACTATGTCCTTATTGTTATAACAATAAAGTGCATTCTCTGGGTTCTTTGTATTCTTCAAAAACATGTCTCTTGAAACCTTTGCCATGACAAATGAAAAAATTTGTAATGCCCAAAACAAGATAAACCCTAAATTAGTTTTACTGTCTAACCAAAATTCTATTTTTTCACTTTCAAATATTATAGAAATAAGTTCATTAATAAATGGAATTTGTTTTCCATTTATTAAAATAATTAAACTACCTATTATTGAAAAACCTGCAATAAATCGAATTAAAGTATTTTTCTTTTTGATGTTTATTAATACCATAGGAAGATAAAATAATGCGGCGTAGTGTATCGTACCAGCTATTAATATTAATGCACAATACAATATTTTACTTTTAAATGAACTATTTAATAAATATTTTATTGAATAAATGAAAATTGACATAGCAATAAAATTTTTAAATTGCACTACGTCTATAAAAAAAGGGAAGATAAAATAGAGTAAATATATATAGTTATAGTTACCGCTAAATCTTTTAACCGTACTATGAATTAACAGAAAAGATAAGAGTGTAGTTACTGCTAAAAACACTTCAAAACTCATACCCATAATAGTACCTAATTTAATTAGTAATCTAAATCCATATTGTAAATCTGTCCCTATAAATATATCTTCACCATTCAAAATTGAAGTATAAAGTCTGGTGTAGTTTGCATAATCAGGATTATCAGTGTTACCCCAGTATAGAACCCATGCAAAAATAAGTAATAAAAATGCTATTAGCTTGATGTGCTTTCTTCCCAAAACACACAAGAAGTTTAAATAAATTAAAATCCCCGAGAAAAAAAAAACCATGGATAACCACCTTTTGCTCTTAGCCCATAAAATAAATGGCTATCTATATTTTGAATTTAAAATCCATGTCTCTTTAAAATAACGAGATAACTCTTTTCTATAATCCTTTTTAAAAATAGAATGTACAATAAATGATATTGTTCTGAAACAATATAATGGAATAATATTGATTACACGCGAATTTAGATATTTATGGCAGTAATACATTTCACTTTTAACTTTACAGATATAAGAAAAAGCCTTTACATGGCTTGTACTGCCAGCATGCTTATGAATAACTCTACTTTTGGGATAATAAAAAGTTTTCAACCCTTTTTTTAGCATTCGGTTTCCTATAATAGCTTCTTCTCCATATAAAAAAGTATTTTCATCCAAAGGTGTAATCAAAGACGCACAAGTTTTACTAAGCATAAAGCAGCACCCCGAAACTGCATACACATAAGATGAGTTTTCATAATCACTATCGGATCCAAAGTACATAATCCTGTATTTTGGAAATACTTTTCGTAACAAGGTCTCAGCTAAATATTTTTGTTTGAGGCCCCCTTCATTATACCTTGTACCTTTTTGTATTGAGCCATCGTGATTCACAACTAATGGACCAATGATTCCAACTTCTCCATCTTCCGAAAAAGCTTCAACCATTCTAGTTATACTATGTTCTTCATATAATATATCATTGTTAGAAATCAGGATATAATTACATCCATCATCCAATGCTCGTTTTATGCCTATGTTATTGCCTGCAGCATAACCCCGATTAATATCTGAAGGTAAATATTCAATGTCATTTTCATTTAGAAAAGATAACATACTATCATTAGGGGAAACTGGAGAAGCATTATCTACCACATAAATTTTATAAGATATTCCTTTAGTTGTTTCTCTGATACTTGTAATACACCTTTTAGTGTCATCCCATGTGATATAATTTAAAATCACAATACCAACTACAGTATTTTCCATGAATTTATTTAGATTCTCCTTGTCTTAAACGTCTGTTTTAAAGACACTCATATATATATCTTTACGTTTTTTCATTATTGCTTCATTATTAAAGTTCTTAGCAAACTCAAAATTACGTTTAGCGATTTCCTTCATATCAGAATTTATTATTTTTATTACTTTATCAGCAATACTTTCAGGATCTTTCTTTATTGCAATAAACTGTTCCTGTATTAGTTCTGGCATGCCACCTACATTTGTACACACACATGGAAGCCCCCTGCTCATAGCCTCTAATAAAGACCTTCCCTGTGCTTCTGCTAAACTTGGCTGAACATAAACATCAATGTTATCTAAGAAATTAAAAATCTCATTGTGAGGAAGTACTCCGTGAAATAATATTTTGTTTTTTATCCCTAAATCATCAGCAGACTTTTCTAACCAAGAACTATCCCCACCACCAATAATATGATATTCAACATCATACCCTTTTTTTATCAGTAGGTCGACAGCTTTAATCATATAAACATGCCCTTTATAACGCATATTTGTTGCTCCTATTGAAGCAATGGAAATCTTTTTTCTTTCTTGCATTTTATCTATAAAACTCTTTCTATTTTCTAAAACTGCAGAATCAACTTCCTTTAACGATACATTAGGACAGACAAATCTTTTTCCATTGGTAGGATAGCGCTTTTGTAAAAATTCCTCAGTGATGTAAACAACAGCTTCTGATCTTTTTATACTTTTTTTTGTATTAGTAAAACTAAAAGGAGCTAACAGTTGACCTTTCAAACTATGATACCAAAGTGTATCCCAACGGCAAGCAACCACTTCAACAAGGTAGGGTTTACCTATTTTATTTGCTAAATCTAATGCTATATTCCCTATATTACTTGGCAACCGAATGATTAAATAGTCACATTTTTGTATTTCCTTGTGTAATTTTTCAGAAACTTTATACTTGCCCAGTACCTTACCTTTTACAGTAGCCAGATTAGGGCAACTAGCTATTCTTAGTCTTTCCATATTTGCTTTTGGGATTTTTGTTTCCTTTGGATCAATTATCCTTGTACGTGTAAACATAGTTATTTCGTTAGCTAAAGCATAATATCGTGAAAGTACCTCTTCAGTAAAAGTTTGTGGGTAGGCATTCCCGTCTTTATCTATTGAAATAGGGCCATCATAACAAAAAAGTAACTTCATTTGCTACTATCTCCTTCCAAAAACATCTTCAAGTACATCATTAGTCAATTCCCCAAATAACGGACCGTTGTTAATTTGATGGAAATTCATTTCTTGAAATCTAAGATTATATTCAATTAAAACTGGAATACCATCCTTATCTATAGCAAAATCCCAAGAAATTATTTTGAAATGCCCTAATTTCAAATGTTCCTTTTTGATTATTTCAATTACATCACTATAAGAAGGTACAATAAAATTATTAAATACAAATCCTTGTGGATGCTCCTCTAAGGAATTTCCATATTTATCAAAAGCATATCTCGACAATTTTCCAGAATTGGAAATGCCGGATGAAATTCCACCTGCTGCCTGATTATCAACTTTAGCACCATTGACTCCCATTCTTAATACTGATGATAAAATGTGAACCTTTCCCTGATATAAAAAAGACATTGTTCTAATTGTATTTACAGATTCTTGATTTATTGAGCTTAAATCTTTGTGTTGCTTAATTACTCCCTGAATTATATAGTCTTTCTTAAAATTCTTAATTACTTTTAGAACTTCTTTCCTCTTATTAGTAACTGTATTAAGATTAATAAAGCAGATGTCTCGTCCTCCCCCACTTTCAATTGTAGGTTTAATAACTATAGTTTCTTCATTTAAACATCGATCAATTACATCATTCTGAGATAATACATTAAATTCATCATCAAAACACGTACCACTAATATTTTTGGCTATTGTCACAGGACGATTTATATTAGAAAACCAAACATTGTGGAATGCTTTATCCGAATAGGCTTGTATAAAATTCACTCTGTTATAAAAAGGCTCAATATTACAATAAAAAATATCTTCGGGTATATATCTTACATCTTTTATCCCATTCCTAGATGAGTACCATTTGTGCCAATTTGTACTTCCCTTTATGTTAAACTTTCTCCAGTGTTCTTTAATGTCTTTAACAAGGTTAAAATCAATGGAATCAGTATCTGTTAGAAATTTAAATCTTATTTGCCATTTATAATAAAGTTTCAAATATATATTAATACTATCCTCATTTATAAAGCGTCTTAATCTCTTAAAAGCCTTTCTCATTTTAAAATCCTCCAGGTTAATTAATTCTTTATTTTATGAGGCAGTATAAACTTTTCTCCTAGAATAAAATCAAATTCATCCGGTGTATAACTCTGGTATCCACCTGCAGTATAAAAGGTCAATTCTCCAAAATATATTACTCCATCTATATTATAAAAATCGACTCTTACGTGAGGGAAATCTTTTGATAAATCTCTTGCAATTTCAACCATTTTATCAAAATTCTTTGGCTTTATGGCATTATGCTTCAAGTCTCTAATTTCAGATCTGTTATATGGAAGTTTATTAAACTCAGTATCATAAATACCTAGCTTTATACCGTCTTCCAAAAACCTTTCCACTATTACATATAGTGAAAATGGCTCCCCATTAAAACAAAAGAACTTATAATCAATTAAGTCATTATTTGAATCTTTTTCTAGATATTCCTCACAAATTATCCTTGGTTTTATATCATGGTAAGCCCATTCTCTTCCAACTTTTCCTGCCCAATCATTTAGCCATTGATTTAAAGTATTTCTCGTAAGTTCAATATCTAGTTTAGTCTTATCTTCACACAAAACGTTTGTATGACTGCCATTAGTTGTCTTCAAAACAAACCTGTTTGGTAACTCATCAAAATTTATGTCTTCTGCTCGTTCATAAACACCATACAAAGGCACCAAAATATTATCATACCCTTTTGAGGCAACATAATCCCTTACACTAAATTTATCTGAGCATTTTGTCATAAGAGAATCCCTGTAAAAAAGCTTGTACCACTGTAGTTTCTCAGTGAATCTAACTGGATTTTGTAAATTTAACTTTCTACCTGTAGTAATTTTATACTGTAACTTTATCATTGTTTTATCCGGTATAAAATCGGCTAATTTTAATATTTTTAATCTAAGTTTTTGGTTAGGTATTAACTTCTTATAATTCAATCAAATTTCACCTCTAGACTTTATTTACTTCTTTCAAATACTGCTCTATTACTATATTTCTATCAAATTGTTTTTCTACCTTATTTCTACCTGCTAATCCCATTTCTTTTTTTAATCCATCACTTAAAGATAAAAAGCTTTCAACAACCTTAACTAAACTACAAGCATTTCCAGCCTCAAATAAATACCCAGTCAATTTATCTTCAACTACATCCTTAGAACCATTAATACTTGAAGCAATACAAACCCTACCCATAGCGGCAGTTTCTAATAATACATTTGGAACTCCTTCTCCACCATGAGATGGTAAAATTGTACAATGACATTTTTCTATCCATGACTTAATATCTTTTTGAAAACCAATATAGTCAATAAACCCTTTTTTATGGTAGTCATCGATTATTTTCTGATAACTATTCTCTTCTATAAAACCTGCAATATAAAAATTTGTATTTGGATACTTGTTTTTTATGAACCTAGCTGCCTCCAAATACTGATCTATCCCTTTTAACTTCATCACTCTTCCAATAAAGATAAAATTTATATGCCCATTAGTAGGTAGGTCACTAACAGCATATTGCTTTAAATTTACACCTGAACCTGGAAGCATGGCGTAATTGCTTTTAACCATCTTATTTTCAATAAAATACTCTTTGTCACCGGTATTTTGAAAGAATATCTTATATGATTTTTTTAATGACATTTTATATAAAACCTTTACGATCTCACTAATAACATTCTTCTCTAAAAAGGTACCACCTGTACCCGTTATATTACTAACCTGTCTATAATTAGTTAGATTCGATGCTATACAACCATAAATATTTGGTTTAATTGTATATGAGAAAATAATATCTGGTTTTAATTCCTTCATTATTTTTATATACTTTAAAATCAAACCAAAATCACTGATTGGATTTATACCTCTTCTGTCTACTGGAGTGTCAATGACCCGACATCCCATATTAATAAAGAAACTATTCTCATCAGCTCTTGGCATTGAGATAAACACCTCATGGCCATCCTCGATCAGTTTCTTAATTAACTCTTTTCTAAAGTTATATAATGTTATGAAATGATTTGATAATATTAATACTCTCTTACCCACTTAACATTCACCTGCTATCTTTTTAGATACTCCCTAACCTCTCTAGCTATTCCAACTTCGAATGGTTCAGGAGAGAACCCAAAATCTTTTTTAGCTTCTTCATGTGAGAAGCACCTATCCTCACTCATTCGCTGGACTTTTTCAACATAGTCAATCTTACCAATTGTCCCTACCTTCAAGCACCTAGCTAGAAAAACCCCAAACCCTAACGGAAAGCTAATGAAAGTAATTTTCTTTCCGAGATTATTACTTATATGCCTAAAAGCTTCCTGCATTTCAATTGGCTTTTCCCCAGATAAATTATACTCTGCTTTAGCATCTTCAATAGGCATCATTAGTACATTATAGTAGGCTTTACCAAGATCTCGAGCATTTACAGGTTGTATTAACCCTTTACCGTGATTTATTACTGGAAAGAATCTAAATCTATCTACCATTTTTATAAATCTACTCATGTTACGATCGCACAAATCACCGAAAATCATAGTTGGACGCAATATAGTTACCTTTATTTTAGCTTCTGCAAGTACTTTCTGAAGCTCGCTTTCTATATACTTATATTCCTCCGATGCAACTTTAAATTTGGAATAAATCCCTGTTGTATGCACACATATTGCTCTCGGAATGTTGTTTTTGATGGCTAACTTAACAATTCGCAGTGTGTGCCTGACGTTAACAATATGTACTATAGAGTTAACATCATTCATACATTTATCCAGAAAAGATTCATCTCTAATATCTCCTACAACCTTTTCTATGTTTAAGCCACTATTATCTAACATTGAAGTATCTGATTCTTCTCTAACAATACAACGAATAGGACCTTCATATTTGTTGTTAATAAGTTCTTGTAAAAAGTACCTTCCTGTATGACCTGTAATCCCTGTTACTAATAACATACCTACACACCCTCCATTACTCTGATGATTTTCCTGTTGAGTTTTTCTCTTTTGTCGCTGCTACTTCTTTCTTTGCTGTTGTCCCCGTCCCACCTTCAACAACACCATCACTACTAACAACACTCACAATCGTTCCAAAGAAACATTTTACATCCATACCAAATCCTATTTTATTTACATAATCTCCATCTAGCTTGGCCTTCACTTCAATAGGAAGTTCATCCCTACCATTAATCTGCGCCCAACCCGTTAACCCCGGTGGTACATCATTTGCACCATATTTATCACGTTCAGCAATAAGATCGTACTGATTCCATAATGCTGGTCTAGGGCCAATAATACTCATCTGTCCAACGAAAATATTCAAAATCTGAGGTAGCTCATCTAATGATGTTTTTCTTAAAAACTTCCCCATCTTTGTAATATACTGATCTGGATTATCTAATAAATGTGTTGGAGTATCTTTAGGTGTATCAATCTTCATCGTACGAAACTTTAAAATATTAAAATGTGTTTTGTTAATTCCAACACGCTTTTGTTTGAACAGAATAGGACCCTTTGAATCTAATTTAATTCCCACAATAAGAATTAAAAAAATAGGGGACAACACTATCAACCCTACTAAAGATAGAACTATATCTATTAACCTTTTTATTTTCATGTACATCTCCGTTACACTCCTTGAAAGTTTAATTAGTTTGTTAGGACTTAACTGGAACGCACTCACTCCAACCAACTACTAACCTACTAAACCCCATCTATATCCGATAGCCACCTCGTAATATCTATTCAATCTACCTAACAAATACGAAATAGATATTCTTGCATTAATCACCCTAAACCGAGTTTCTTCCTATTAAATATAGCATTCAATCAATTTATAATCCTCACTAAATATGCCCTTAAACCCTTATCCCGCAAGGCTTTTAGCGTTATATCTAACCACGATAGTCAGTTCCCTACCACCATTCAATAACCAACAGCCCGAAGGGCAGAAGCCACCTTAACTCCCACCACTCCAAAGCTTAAAAGTACGGAACATCTCCATCATCGTCCTCATCATCACCAGCACCCGCATCAGAATGCTCACTACACAGAACATTCCCATCGACATAAGTAATAACTCCACCAACAGGACAAACTTCCTCCCCAAACTCCATCATACTCTGCTCAAAAAGTTCAGGTTTATGTTCCAATCCACTCAACACGAACTCTCTCTCATAATACCTCTTCAACTCTAACCTATTAGCAACACAAACATCTTCCCTAGACTTCTCAATCAACCCTATAACTGCTGGAACAGCAATGGCTGAAATGATAGCCAATATCACTACCGTGACTAAAAGTTCTATTAAAGTTAATCCTCTACAATTACTAATAAAATTGAATTTACTTTTCCACACCTTAGATCTCCCCCTAAGAAAATAACTTCCTTATGCAGATCTAAGATGCAGCAAGATATTTTTCAAACCCGAAGGGTTGCAATTACTTAAGAGAAACTTTAGAACTCTCCACCATCTCCACCAAAAACGGCAACAACTCTTCCCTCAACTTCTCATCCCTCATCGCAAACTCCAACGTCGTCTTCACAAACCCAATCTTCTCCCCAACATCATAACGCTTACCCTCAAAATCATAAGCAAACACACGCTGAATCTCATTCAACTTCTGAATCGCATCCGTCAACTGTATCTCTCCACCAGCACCAGCCTCCTGTCTCTCTAAAAACATAAAGATTTCTGGTGTTAAAATATAACGCCCCATAATCGCAAGATTAGAGGGAGCCGTACCCTGGGCGGGCTTCTCTACAAAATTATCCACTTGATAACTACGACCATTCTGAACCGAAGGATCAATAATCCCATACCTATGTGTTTCACTCTCCAGCACAGTCTGCACCCCAATTACAGATGATAACGTCTTATCATACTCATTCATCAACTGCTTCAAACAAGGAGTTTCTGCTTGTACAATATCATCACCTAACAACACAGCAAACGGCTCATCCCCAATAAACTTACGCGCACACCACACAGCATGCCCAAGCCCTCTTGGATCTTTTTGACGAATGTAATGTATTTCTACCTTAGAAGAAGCTTGTACCTTTTCCAACAAATCAAACTTCTCTTTTTCCATTAAATTTTTCTCAAGCTCAAAAGAATTATCAAAATGATCCTCAATCGCTCTCTTACCCTTACCAGTAACAATAATAATATCCTCAATCCCAGAAGCCACAGCTTCTTCCACTATATATTGAATCGTAGGCTTATCTACAATCGGCAACATCTCTTTCGGCATCGCCTTCGTTGCTGGTAAAAACCTCGTCCCTAAACCAGCAGCAGGAATTATCGCTTTACGAACTTTCTTCATATAATCAGCACCCCAATGTTAATCATCTATTCCTAAAGAGTAGCCCAAAGGGCGATAGTTACTATTAACCCGAAAGGGTTAATACCTCTCATCTAACATTTCTAAGCTCGAAGAGCCTCAACCTCTTCCCCATCAAACCTATTAATTATAAACTTAGGTATTATTCGTTATTTGTTAGCTGTTAGGCTTGAAGTTGTTTGTTATCATTGATTTCGAATCTGTTATTTGCTAGACCCAAAACATACTCCTGAACTTCCGCACTACTCATTTCCGAATAACCATCAACCAAATTATCCACCAAATGCATCGGAATTAAAGTTGTCTTACCAATAAATATTTTCGGGAAAATCGCATCCCCATGTACTTCACCTTCGCCTAACAACTCTTCATACATCTTCTCCCCAGGCCTAATCCCAGAAAACTCAATCCCTATCTCTTCAACTGAATAACCAGAAAGCTTAATTACATTCCTAGCTAAATCTACTATCTTAACAGGCTCACCCATATCCAACACAAATATTTCTCCACCACGCGCAAGTGTACCAGCTTGTATTACTAGTCTCGACGCTTCTGGTATCGTCATAAAATACCTCGTCATATCCGGATGCGTAACCGTAACAGGCCCACCAGCTTGAATCTGCTTCTTAAACAACGGAATAACACTCCCACGACTACCAAGCACATTCCCAAACCGAACCGCCACATACTTCGTCTTACTAACCTTAGCTAGATTCTGCACAACCATCTCCGCAATCCTCTTAGTAGACCCCATCACATTCGTAGGATTAACAGCCTTATCCGAAGAAACTAAAACAAAAGTATCGACGCCGAAGGTGTCACACGCCTCCGCAACATTCTTCGTCCCAATCACATTATTCTTCACCGCTTCAACTGGATTGTACTCCATAAGTGGCACATGCTTATGAGCCGCCGCATGATACACAACATCCGGTTGGAACTGCTCCATCACCGAAAACATCCGGGCACGATCCTGAATATCTCCAATCACCGGAACAATATCAATCATCTCACCATACTGCTTCCTTAACTCCATATCAATCAAATAAATACTATTCTCCCCATGTCCAACTAACACCAGTCGTTTTGGATTAAAACTACTTATTTGACGACAAATCTCCGACCCAATCGAACCACCAGCACCAGTAACCAACACCGTCTTACCAGTAATCGACTCCGAAATACTCTCCATATCCAACTCAACCGGCTCACGACCTAACAAGTCTTCCACTTGAATCTCGCGGAAACTATTAACCGACAACTTTCCTATTAATATGTCCTCAATCATCGGCAGTATTTGCGGCTTAATCTTCGTCTTACTACACTCTTCAAAAATCTCATTTAATTCCTTTTTACTCAAAGAAGGAATCGCAATAATAATACTATCAATCTCGTAATCTACTACAGCCGATTCTATCGCATCTTTCCCGCCTACTACTGGCACACCAAGCACTTGCAATCTATGCTTTCTTTCATCATCATCCACAAACACAACTGGCTCCATATCTGCTTCAGCATTTTGCAACAACTGACGAGCAACCATCGTTCCAGCCGCTCCTGCTCCAACAATCAACACGCGCTTCTTATCTTTACGCCTACGTATAAACGTATCGCGATACATACGCCACGAAAAACGTGATCCACCTATTAATAACACGTGCAACATCCAAGTAATTATTAACACTCGAACGAAAATATCACCAGTAAACATAAACTGAAGGACACTTGTAATTAATACAGAAAACGTAACGGCTTTCGTAATCGAAATTAACTCTCCAACACTCGCGTACTCCCAAGCCTTGTTATATAGCTTGTATCCATAAGCAAAACAATGATGCCAAATTAACAATGTAAGAGAGCTCATTAATAACGTATTCGATTGAAACACATTAAAATGTGGATTCAACAACCAAAATCCAATATATATAGCAGATATAACAATTAATGAATCAATAATAATAAGAAATGATAGCCGTTTTTTGTACGTCAACACAATTCCTCCTTTTCTTCCATTTATGAATATGTAATGAAAATGAGACGTGGACCGAAGGGCCACCTCATGCTTTTTTTATGGTGTTAGGCGTTAGCTGTTAGGGGTTAGAAAGGCAACATCAGGTATAGGTTTTCAAGACCTAACCAACTATTTATCTTTGTTGTAGTTCTAACGCTTCCTGGACAGGAGGGACAGGTAACATTGTCCACTATCGTTGACAACGTACCAGTCCCTCTGTCCACTTCGCTTGTTTGATTTAAAAGAAAAGATGTAATTACTAAGTTGGGATCGTTAATAATCACATCTTTTCTTTTAAGTTAATAGATGTAAGGCGTTAGTTGTTAGGTGGTTTGGTTTTAAATTATTAACCTAACACCTAATAGCTAACGCCTATCACCTAAAAAGGGCATTCAACCCCACCTCACATCATCCCTATGACAACGTAATGTGTCTAAGGTAAATGAATACCCATCGGGACAACCGAGTGCCTCCGTTGATAAAGGTTAGGAGACATTACCTGTTTTTCGTTCTTCGAGCGTGGACAGGAGGGACAGGTACCAAGTCCACTATCGTTGACACGGTGCCAGTCCCTCTGTTCACTTTGGTTCTCTATTTCGTTAGGGTCAAGACGGTTTTGCTTTTCCTAACAGCTAACAGCTAGTTTACACCTGTCTAGCAATATTCGACTAATTTCGACATAGGTACTTTTACCTATTTTCGTATTAAAAAATAGGAGGGGTTTAAAGGACCCTATTTCCCCCCGTAGTAATAGTAATAAGAGTTATCTTTCATTTTCTTTTTGTTCAATACAACCCCTAGCAACTTTGCTTTTGCTGCTTCTAATAATTCTTTAGATTTCGTAGCAGACTCTATTTCAGTCGAACTACTTGCTACTACTAATATTGTTCCATCACATTTATTAGCTAAGATTTGTGCATCGGTAACCGCCAACACCGGAGGAGTATCAATAACAATAACATCATAAATATCTTTAGCAGCATTTAATAATTCATCCATTGCCCTTGAACTTAACAATTCAGCCGGGTTAGGGGGGATTGGACCACTCGTCAAAATATCTAGATTTTCCACCTTCGTCATTTCCACTGTTTGAATGAGTACAGACTGTTTTGTTAAAACAGTCGTTAACCCTTTAAAGTTGTCTATTTGAAACGTGTAGTGTGCTGTAGGTTTACGTAAGTCCGCATCAATATATAGTACTTTTTTCCCCTGTTGCGCGAACACGACTGCCAAATTACCAGCAGTCGTAGATTTCCCCTCACCAGGGCCACTAGAAGTAACCATGATTGTGTGCATGTCGCTATCCACAGATGAGAATTGTATATTCGTACGGATTGTACGGTATTGTTCCGAAATTGGTGACTTAGGTAACAAATGAGAAATTAAATGACGGCTTGTAGAATTATTAGTTATATTCTTCTTTCTCTTAAGCACTCTTCTCACCTCTTAACCTTGATTTCCTAGCTTCTTTTGCCACTTCTGCTAATTCATCTTCTGAAATAACTGTAATAACACCCAAGACTGGTAAACCTAATTGATTTTCTACATCTTGTTCGGATTTAACTGTATTATCTAAGAACTCCAATAAGAACGCTAAACCTACACCAGCCATTAATCCAACAACTAACGCAATCGCCATGTTAAGTTTCGGGTTCGGTTTTACCGGAGACGTGCTTGCTGTTGCTTCCGATAAAATATTTACGTTATCTACGTTCATAAGTGAAATAATTTCACGTTGGAATACAGTAGCCGTTGCATTCGCAATTAATGCAGCCATTGCTGGGTCTTCATGTTCAACTCTGATGTTTACAACTTGAGAGTTGTTCGCACTACTAACGGTAACCTTTGAGTTTAAAGATACAGCTGTTTCTCCCCCACCAACTTGTTCACTTACAATGGAAAGAATAGCTGGACTTTTAATGATTTCGTTATATGTGTTAATTAATTGTAAGTTTGATTGAATATCCGCTGAGCTATACTGACCAGTCTCATTTTTTGATTGGTTTACTAGAATCTGTGTAGAAGATTGATAGATTGGTGTTAATACGAAAAAACTCACCATTCCACTTACTGTTGTCGCGATGATCGTAATTAACATAATTAAACTGAGGCGCTTTCGTATCGTTTGAAATAATTCTTTTAAACTAATGGTTTCTTCCATGTCGACCCCCGTACTTTCTTCTAAGTTTTCGATTTTATATTAGTTAAGGATTTTTTCCTTTTTTTACACACAAAGAATATTATAAAGAAAACTTTGTCATATATCTATAGTGTAAAGGTAAATTGTTTGTAAGAAAAGGAAATTTTTTGTTGAAAACGGTTGTAAGTTTTGACATATATATCGGTTTTTGTCGAATGTGTGTCGAAGTTTGTGGATGTGGTGGTAGGAGACCTTGTAATTGTTTTTTTATGATTTCTAAGCGGGAGGCCAGACCCCCTGTTTTAAAGATTGCTTAGTATAAGTATTTTTGTTTATATTCTAATTCTTCGTAAGGAGGTCAGGCCCCTGGTGGTGTAATAGATGGGGAGACAAACTCATATAATGGTGTAATTATGTTTGGTGAGGAGAGGTTTTCATCTTATGAGGAGACGACGACGGTTGGGAAGACGGCAAAGTCCTTTGCCACTTATATTGATCGGTTTAGCAGTTGTGCTGTTAATTTTTTCTTTTGCGAAGTTGTTTCAAACCGATGGCAGGAAAGCGGAGCATGTGGTGAAAGAATTTTATAAACACGAGCAGCTTCAACAGCATAGTCAAGCGTGGGAATTATTACATCCAATCGTGCAAGATAAATTTCCCAAAACAAGCTTTATTCAAGACCGCAACCACGTCTTCTTCGGCCACTTCGGTGCAGAAGCATATTCTTTCCATATAAAGAATAGCGGCAAAAATAAAAACTGGCGCGCCGTCAAAGACGGAGACGTACTACATAACGCCCACCACTTCACAGTAAAAAAAGAATACCGCGGCAAATACGGCCACTTCTACTTCATCCAAGAAGTATACGTAGTAAAAGAAGAAGGAAAATGGATGATTGTCTGGGATTTCAAATAGTGGCGTGACAGGAGGGACAGGTACCATGTCCACTACCCGTTGACACGGCACCAGTCCCTCTGTCCCGCTTGGTTATAATAGGAACTGGTTTAAATAATAATGACTGATTAATATATTTCACTAACAAATTCAGCTGTTGATTGGAGCGAAATCCGAAGACTCCTGCGGGAATAGAGCGAAGCGTGAGACCCCACAGGCGGAACGCCGAGGAGGCTCACGTCGCTCCCCGCGGAAAGCGAAGGATTTCGCTCCAATCAACAGCTTTTTTAATACAAATAATAAAGAGACAGCCAACGCTGTCCCTTTATTATTTATTATGAACCTGTGTTCGTTTCGTCGTCCATGTCATCCATGTTTTCGTCCATGTCATCCATGTTCTCATCCATGTCCTCATCGTACATGTTGTTATTCTCTGTTCCAGGAGGTGTTTCACCTGGTTGTTCCATTGGAGGCTGTTCTTCTGGAGGAGGAACATCACCGTTGTTTACGCCACATCCTGTCACTAACATTGCCGCAATAGCTGTACCAGAAAGTTTTAATAATAGTTTATTCATTATGTTTGTCTCCTTCCATGGAATACGTTATCGAGACCTTATTGCTTGGTCTCTTTTTATATTCCCCAAAAGGAACGGAATATTGCAGAGTTTTTAAAATTAATTCGTAAGTACTAGAAAACAGCACGGAGAGGAACGAAGTTCCTGTTCGTTAGTTTTGCTTTGGTCCTAACGCAAACATAATTTCCGTTTCACACACAAGTTCGCCGTTTACTGTTGCGACGCCTTTGCCTTTGCCGATCGGTCCTTTGACGCGGATGATTTCTACTTCAAGGCGAAGTTGATCGCCAGGTGTGACTTGTTTTTTGAATCGGCAGTTGTCGATTCCTGTGAAGAACGCAAGGCGACCTTGGTTGTCTTCTAGTTTTAACATCGCAACAGCACCAACTTGTGCTAATGCTTCTACAATTAAAACACCAGGCATTACTGGATAGTCAGGAAAATGACCGTTAAAGTATTCTTCGTTCGCCGTTACATTTTTTAAACCGATGGCACGTTTTCCTTCTTCTATTTCTATTATTTTGTCCACTAACAGGAAAGGATATCGATGTGGAATGATTTTTTTAATTTCATTAATGTCTAGCATAGTTTATTACCTCCTACTAATAGTTAGTAGTAATTATACTTTATGTGGGGTTTTAAAGCTAGTTTTTTTAGGGGTTAGGCGTTAGGTGTTAGGTGTTAGGATGGGGTGTGGGGGGAAAATAAAAACGACCTTGAAGTAAAGAAAGGTCGCGTTGCAAAGCAGGAGGCCAGGCCCCCTGAGGTATGTAATTTGGGTTTGGCTATCACCTAACGCCTAACGCCTAGTAGCTAATTCTTTACTAAGTCTATAATATGCTGCCATGTTTCTTTGTTTAGGACGTCTCTTGGGTCGCCGTCTCCTAGTATTGCGTAGCCGAACATTGCGCCTGCTATCGTTGAGACTGCTAGGAATGCTAGTAGTAAGACAAGACGTATCCATATCGGGATCACGCGCATACGTGGGCGGAATTTTTTGTTTGGGTTATATTGTAGCTCTTCTGATTGAGCTTTTTTTTGTTGTTTTTTTTGTGCACGCAGTTGTTCGCGTGTGGATGGTCGTTTTTCTTCCATCTGTGTTCACACCTTTAATTGGTTAGTCGGTTGGACAAAGGGACACAGGTCCCTCTGTCCAACCATTAGTTTGTTATTTATTGTTTAAGGCCGTTGACAAGGCCCATCATTTGGTCGGCCATTTGGATGGACCTGGCGTTGAATTGGTACGTTCGTTGTGTGATCGTTAAGTCTGTCATTTCTTTCGCAACATCCACATTTGATTGCTCGAGCATGCCTTGTTGTAGGCTAATGTCTCCACGAGCTGCACCTAATAAGAAGTTTAACACTTCTGCCTCCGGTGTGTCACCATTATTCATCGCAAAAAGCGAGCCACCGACACCTTGTAACAATTGCGGGCGGATGATTTGCGTGATTCCGAGCTCTTGTGCAATTGCATTGCCGTTGTTCATCATAGCCGTTAGTGTACCACCAGGTTGCAATTGAATTTCTTGAATGTTTTCTGGAAGCACAATTGCTTGCCCGTTGCTATTTAATACTGGATGCCCTTCGCTTGTAACGAGCATTACTTCGTTATTGTTAATTGGCGATAAGTATAGAGAGCCGTTTCTAGTGAAGCGAGTTTGTTCTTGGCCGTTTTCTAACACTCGAACCGTTAGGAATTGGTCTTCGGCTGTGAAAGCAAAGTCTAGCATGCGTTCTGTTGTTTTAAGCGCACCTTGTGTTAGTTGCAGTTGTGTTTGTCCAAGCTTTGCACCTGTTCCTTGGCGAATGCCGATTGGTGATTGACGCCCACCTTCGTATTGGTGTAACGATTGGTTATTGAACTGTTGTGTTAGAAGTTCTTGAAAAGACGCGCGACGGTTTTTATATCCGACTGTATCGACGTTAGCCATGTTATGGCTGATGGTGTCGAGTTGTTTTTGTAATTGCGACATCGTGTTGGTTGCGTTGAGCATGATTCGGTTCATGAAGATGGTGCCTCCCTTTTTATGTTTTCGGTTCTAACATTGGCGTGACAGGAGGGACAGGTACCATGTCCACTGTTCGTTGACACGGTACCAGTCCCTCTGTCCCGCTGGTTAACTACCCTAGCTGCTAGTACTAATTAATTCTTCCGATTTCATTCGCTGCTTTTTGCATCGTTTGGTCATATGCTTGGATTATTTTTTGGTTTGCTTCGAAGGCACGGAATGCAGACATCATGTCAGACATCGTTAAGCCTGTGTCAACGTTGGAGCGTTCTAGGTGACCTTGTAGCACTTGGAAGTTGATGTTAGCCGCTGGCAAGGCTTGTATGGCTGCGTCTGCTGGCAAACGGAAAACGCCGCTGCCTTCTTTTATTAAATCAGCAGGGTTTTGCGCGTAAGCAAGACCAAGTGTTGCGACTGGTGTTCCTTCTATTTGGATCGTTCCGTTCGGTAGGAGTGTGAATTCTCTCGTTGGCACTTGGATTCGGTTGTTGTTCGTATCTAGCACGTATTGGCCGCTGTTGGTTGTTAGGAAGCCTTGTGCATCAAGGGCAAAGTTACCGTTTCTTGTATAACGCGGTGTGCCGTCTGGATGTTCAACGGTGAAAAATACTGCCCCAGGCTCACCAGCTTGTTGGAGAATCATCATGTCTGTGTTCACGCTTGTTTGCTGTGGGTCCCCTTGGATGAAGCTTGGTAATGTTTCTTGTAGATACACACCTGTGTTCAATCCACCGATTGGTGTTAATGTGTTTAGGTTTATTGGCTTTTGTGTTGGAATGTTTTGTTGGCCCATTCTGTTCATTAGTAGTTCTGGAAAAGAACGTAGTGCGGTTTGGTCTGCTTTGAATCCTGGTGTGTTGGCGTTGGCCATATTATTCGATAACGTTTCCATCTTCCGTTGCTGGGACATCATACCAGATGTTGCTGTATATAAACCTCTAAGCATCTTTTTCACCTCGTGTTTTTAGTGGTTAGTGGTTAGGTATTAGTGGTTAGGAAAACCTGGATTTAGCTAATAACTAACCACTAATCACTAAATCATAATTTTCTAATTTCTATTATAGTACAAAATGGCAGTTGTCGATATATGTATTTTTTTGAAATTGGATGGGTTTTTGGGGACGGGGGTTGTTTTCTCATTGAGATTTTTAATTAGTAGATGGTATAATATCAATTTAGGAGGTGAGAGGAACGATGGAGCAAACGTTGAATTTGATTTTAGGTGAGTTGCAGAAGTTAAATGGTAAGGTGGACAACTTGGAAGGTAGATTTGACATTCTGGAAAAGAAAGTGGATCATGTAGATAGTAAAGTGGATCGACTCGAAGAGTCGCTTGAGCGGTTCGAGGCTAATCATGAGATGGATGTTATCAAAATTTTAGAGACGATTGAGCGTAAAGATAAAGACACTACTTTTATGATCGAAGCTTTTAATAAGCGGTTGACGCGTGTAGAAAAAGAAATAGTTGAGTTAAGCAAACAATAGAAACTTCGTTAGATTCTTCGTAAGATGACCATCCTTGAGAGTACAATTTCATATGTTTAGATGACAAAGATAAAGGGTATTCTCACTGAGTGAGGAATACCCTTTTTTTAATTGGGACGGGGTTTGTTTCACATTCAGTGGAATGTGAAACAAACCCCGTCCCGAATATTACGCAAATTTGCTTCGTGGTAGTTTGTCCATGTTGTCTAGCATGATGCCTGTGCCGATTGCTACGCAGTCCATTGGGTTTTCTGCGATTAGGACTGGTACTTTTAGTTCTTCTGCTAGCAGTTGGTCGATTCCGTGTAGTAGTGCGCCACCGCCTGTTAAGATTACGCCGCGGTCGATAATGTCCGCTGATAGTTCTGGTGGAGTTTTTTCTAGTACTGTTTTTGCTGCTTGTACGATTGCGTAAACAGACTCACGAAGTGCTACTTCGATTTCAGCAGAGCTTACGGTAATCGTTTGTGGTAAGCCGCTTACCATGTCGCGTCCGCGAATATCGATTGTTTCGTTGCGCGAGCCAGGGAATACGGTCGCGATTTCGATTTTGATTTGCTCGGCTGTGCGTTCACCGATTAGTAGTTTGTATTTCTTTTTAATGTATTGTAAAATTTCCGCGTCAAATTTGTCGCCGGCCATTTTGATGGATTGAGCTGTTACGATGTCACCCATAGAAAGTACGGCTACGTCTGTTGTACCGCCACCGATGTCAACAACCATGTTACCGCTCGGTTGGAAAATGTCCATTCCCGCGCCGATTGCTGCAACTTTTGGCTCTTCTTCTAGGTAGATTTTCTTACCGCCGCTTTTTTCTGCCGCTTCACGAATGGCTTTTTGCTCGACAGATGTGATGTTTGTTGGGCAGCAAATTAAGATGCGTGGCTTTGATAGGAAGCCTTTTACGTTTAGTTTGTTAATGAAGTATTTTAACATCGCTTCTGTTACTTCGAAGTCTGCGATAACTCCGTCTTTTAGTGGGCGGATCGCGATGATGTTTCCTGGTGTACGTCCAACCATGCGGCGTGCTTCTTCCCCTACTGCTAGTACTCTTCCTGTGTTGTTATCTAGAGCGACAACGGATGGTTCGTTGAGAACGATTCCTTTTCCTTTGACGTGAATGAGTACATTTGCCGTTCCTAAATCTATACCTATATCCCTAGCAAACATTTGCGTTTCCTCCTATATGTAAAGTTCGCTGACTATTGTCCGATTACGTGTAGTCTCTAATTTTATATTGTATCACAATTTGTGAAATAAACTATTGCTTTATGGTTTTTTTGTGGGGATTTTGGGGGATTTTTTGTTAGTTCGTCGAAATTTGTTTGATTTATATGAAAATTGGGCCCGATGGCTAGGGGTTTTTTTCTCCATGGAGTATAATAAAGGTAGTGATTATAGGTGGGGAGTGGGCTGGATGGCAAAAAGTAAGGCTGCGTTTTTTGATATTGATGGGACGTTTTATCGGGATTCTTTGTTGATTGAGCATTTTAAGCGGATGATTAAGTATGAGATTATTTCGCCGAGTGCTTGGCATGAGCGGGTGAAGCATACGTTTGAGGATTGGGATAAGAGGCAAGGGAATTATGATGCTTATCTGTTGGATGTGAGTAGTATTTATGTGGAGCATTTGACGAATGTGTCGAGTGAGGATATTGAGTTTATTGCGAAGCAGGTTATTCGGTTGAAGGCGGATCGGGTGTATCGTTATACGAGGCAGCAGATTCAGTGGCATTTGGATGAGGGGCATAAGGTGATTTTTATTTCTGGTAGTCCGGATTTTCTTGTTGGGAAGATGGCGGAGAAGTATCATGCGACGGATTATTGTGGGTCGACTTATCATATTGATGAGGATGGTTTTTTTACTGGTCGGGTTGAGCCAATGTGGGATTCGGTTAGTAAGGAGCGGACGATTGCGGCGATGGTTGCGAAGCATGATATTGATTTGTCCGAAAGTTTCGCGTATGGGGATACGAATGGGGATATTACGATGTTTAAGCATGTGGGGAATCCGGTGGCGATTAATCCGGCGAAGGAGTTGTTGATTGCGATTTCGGAGCAGGAGGAGTTGCGTGAGAAGACGCGGATTGTGATTGAGCGGAAGGATGTTATATATCAGGTTGATCCGAAGACGAATGTGGTGACGTTTGGGTGAGTTTTTGTGTTAGATGAGGGTTAGAGTGGGGTTAGATATGGGCTGAGGAGCTGGTTTCTTTGTTATGCGGGGCGTGTAACGGGGGAATGGCTCTTTTTTTGCTTTTGTGGCGGGGGGTTTGGGCGGGATCGGCGGAGGTTTGGGTTCGAATTGTGATTTTTGGGGGAGTTTATCGGCGAAAATTGAGGTTTTATCGGCGATTTTTGGGAGTTTATCGGCGAAAATCGGAGTTCTATCGGCGAAATTGGCGTTTTAATCGGCGGGGGGCAAATTTTATCGGCGATTTGGTGCGGTTATCGGCGAAATTGGGGTTCTATCGGCGATTTCAGGGAGTTTATCAGCGAAACCTAATGACCAGGCAAGTGGGTAAACAAACTGATGCAAGAGATTTGACTGTAGCTTCGGCACTTTTCTTCTTGTTTCGGTCATTTTAGGACTTCTTCCGGTCATTCTCGCATTGTCTTCGGTCACTTCTTTACTTGTTCCGGTCACTTTTGATCTGTCTTCGGTCACTTCTCCTCTTGCTCCAGTCAGACGTCATTTTTTCAGCGTTCATAGGCTGTGAAACATTTTTGTGAAACAAGAAAATTCGGGTAGTGCCTGGCACCTGAAACATATTTGTAATATAAAAACGCCTTACGGGGCCGGGACATAATCAACCGACAAGCTTATGAGTAGCTTGTATGTGACTACCAGTTACTAGTCGCTCACTGACTCCTTGCGGTACAGTGAGCGACTTCTTTATTAACTGACTTCCTTTAAGCACTTCCCTCTAACACCTGTTCCTCTGTTACTAAAGAAGCCTTCTTCCAACGTCCTATCATGTAATAACCTACAGTGTTAACAAAGGTTATTACATTAATCAAACTCAATGTAATAAATACTCCTGTTACAACATCCCCAAATAAGTTTGGCACAAAGAATAGCATTAATAGTACAATTACGTACATGTTCGTAAAGGTTAAGTATAGGCCGCCCTTATAGTCTCCAGACCCTGACACAGCAAAGATAAAGATCATGGACACTGTATTTAACACCCAAGGAATACTGTAGTATAAGAAAAACTCTTCGAACCTTGGTAAGAGCGTTGCATCCTTTGTAAATACAAGAGCAATTACACTGCGAAGTAATATGATAGCAATCGCGATGGTTCCACTATAGACAAGTAGAACAGAACTCATTTTTTTTACAATATCTTTGACGTTATCTATTTTCCCTTCACCAACACTATAAGATACGAGTGGGATAGCACTTGCGGCAAAGTTTTGTGAAAAAACGCCGAATAGAATAAAGATGTATGTTCCGACTGCATAAACGTTGAATGCATCATTTGGATAAAACGATAGAATAACGATATATAGAAACATCGACAAATTAAAGGTTATTCCCGTAAACAACTGACTTCCGATGAATTCTTTATTTTCTTTTAACAGTTTAAAGTCTAGTCGGAATGAAATATCTCTCTTTTCAAGTTGGATGTTTAAATAATCTTTAAAGTAGAGCTTATATAGTAAGAAGATAAAGCATAGGATGTTTGCCACTACTGTCCCAACTGCCGCACCAGCCATTAATGGTAAGTCGTATAGGTTGAATAACATCATAATGCCTGGTGTAACCGCGGCATTTGCTACGATTGCAATCCCTAGCCCCCAGTAGATGGCTCTCAGCTTTTGGAAGTATCTCGGAATCAATAATAAAAAGTTGTTGAGCGACATAAAGAGATAGCCGATAAAAAGAACGATTAAATATTGATTTAAGTAGGCTATGGTTTGTTCGTCCACGCCGAAAATCCATTGAAATAGCGGATGAATAAGTAATCCGACTGCTCCTACAAACAATCCTGCATAAAAAGAGAATGCTAAACCTGTCTTCACCCCTCTTTTAACAGAATCCATTTTGTTTCCACCATAATTTTGACTTACATAAATTAAAATAGCGGAAATAACACCAATAATCACTGCTTCGATTAATATGATCACAGATGTAGAAAGTCGTATTGCAGATAACGCTTCTGCTTCTCCGATAAAAAAATTGATCCAGAATAAGTCAATTAATATTAATGCTATGTCTGCTATTCCAATAAGGGTAACTGGCAGTGCAAATTTCATTAGTGATTTCCAATTTGTATCCATCTTTTTTCTCTCCCTTCTCTGCTAATCAGCGGATCCAGCGATTAATGTATATAGGATGGTGGATTCTCGACTGTCTATGTTGAAGATATTTTCCATTTGTCCAATATTAAAGCTTTTAATTGGTCGACAATATTGTCCTTCTTTTGCAAAATCTAAACAATAAAATTGGGCCTTAAATCCTGTAGCGATTAAATATTCTGCAAGGTTTGATTCGTTTTTAAATAGCTGGTGATATAACAGGAAGATAACAACCGTTGATACGCCTCTGAAATTAATGTATGGATAAGCTTCATTTAGCTTTTCATATGGAATTGCTAGAGAGGTTTTCCCTTGTCGGTAAAATAAACCTGTGCCATCTTGATGGAAACTAACAGGTTGAATGAAATTTCCATCTATGCGCGTTGGCAGCAGTTGACGCAACTCGTCCTCTGTTCCTTGTGCATTCACGGCTGTCTGGTCCACTATATGGAAGCTATTTATTGGTACTTTGTAAGGGCCACTATTTCTCCATCGACATTTTTGTAGAAAAGTTTGAATGTCTTCGCTTTCATTCCATTCCTCTCTTTCTGTTTTACGCAACAGCAAATACCCGTCTTTGATTTCTAACGTGAATTGAATTTTTAAGTGGCGGGCAACTGTCATGACGTTATAGAGAAAATGGCCTAATTCTAACAAAAATAACGTTTTTTTAATATATTGATAATACGATGGGTATCTTTTTTTATAAACAAATACTAGATCCCCTTCTTTTGCTTCCAATTGATTATTTTTATATAGCTCAAATGTTTCTAGTTGATCATTTTTCGTGAGGAAGAAATTTTTTGACTTTGCAATAAACATTTGGATAGGATAAATACTTCTTGGAGACGGATACCCTTTATGAACTTTGTAGGCTGTATTCTTTTCGACTCGGATCGTGTCGTTGACGCTTAGCAGTATATTTTCCATTTCATTGAAAGACTGATAATTACTATCCGATAAAGTAAAATCATCAAAGGAATATGTTAAGTGCTGCACTTTTTCTATTAAACCGCAATTATAGGATAGTTCTCCTAAAAATTCGTTTAAGCTATAATTCATTGTCTTCTCCTTTATTTACGCTAATGGATGAATATTCTTTTTTTCTTTTTTCCAATCGTCGTACTTTGTTCCATTCCTTCTAATGAGTTCTGTTGTGAAATCAACCGGTATCGCATTAATGAGAAATGCTTTTGTACAATGGAGTGATAGAGCTTGTAATACTGTGTTTGTTTGTTCGACTACGATTACATCTTCGTATACAGTCCGGAGCCTTTCTACTAAGAAGTTCAACTCTGTTGTTACGGACTCATGACAGAAAGACATCTCCTTCACTTGTTCGTATAGAATGCTTTTTGTCCCTACTATTTTTTCTTCAATAAAACTTTTAGATGTTTCTGATGCAAAGAAGTAGAAGTGGTCATCAATTGTCTTCAACTTTTCTCCTTCAATCGCAGTGCGTTTTTTCTTTTCCAGTTCTGCTGGGTGTAATGTTGTTAATCCTTGGTATGCATTAAACAATTCATAAAAGGCAGATTGTATGGCAACTTCTAGTTGTAAATGGCATCCTAAACCGGTGATGGAGTAGATAGCTGGCTCTTTCTGTTCATTTTGTAATAATGCCCATATTACTGGTATGTTTGCCGCGTTATCTAACAAATAAAACTCTAGCTTATATCCTTTTTCTTTAAAGATTTCCGCTTGAATAGTGATATTTAAAAATCGTTCGTCTGTTAAGTGTAACTTTCGCTTTGGTTCATTACCGAACCAGCAGCGAAAAAACACATCTCGCTCCAAGCACTCTAAGATGGAATAGAGACTTGCCTCCTCCAAAGTGTTTCCAATGGCACAACCATTTGAATTATCATAGACAAAATGGTGTAGCCATCCTTCTTTTAAATATTGGACGTATTGTTTGGCAACATATGTTCCTTCATTCGTCCGCAGTGACCTTCCCCTAACCCATTCTACAAGTTCCTTTTCCGAAAATTGGGAGAGGTGATGACGGTCGGATTGTTCTTTCTCATACAAGCCTAGTTTTCTAGGGTGGATGACATTCGCTTTTTCGCTTAGAAGTTGGTACGTGTCTATGATGGTGTGCGGTAACGTTTGAGCGCTAGCGTATCTCTCCAAATATTCTAGCGCTGCCTTTCTCCATGCATTCTTTCGGTCTAAGTCAAAGCCAAACCCCTGAATAGTAAAGTTTTTTCGATTCGCAATCGATACAGAACCTCGGTCCTCTTTCACCACATATCCACCGGCAACATAGTGCATTGCCTCGACCACTTCTTCAATGGAAAACCTCGAGGCTACTCGTTTATCCGTATGATGCTGTTTTTTATTTGTCTTTTTTTCCATTGATTGAATGATCAGATAAAAAGATTCATCCTCGTTTAGTAGCAACCCTTCAAACTTATGTAAGTTATATAAAAAGTACGCTACTATTTTCTTCATACTTGATTTGCTCGGAGCATAGCCACGTAACGACGGTTTATTTTCCGAAACGTCCACTTTGTAATTTCGTTTTATGAGTACCGCCTCATCCACCTTTTTCACTTCGAGTAAAAACGTATAACCGTCTTGGGTGTAACAAAAACTTCCGTTTGTTATCTCAACCACTTCTTTTAATGCTTCTTCAATGTTTTTGTTACGAGTTAGCATGAACCATGACCTCCTGCTTTAACTGCATGTTATTTTCATACAAGGTTAATAACAGTGTCCATTCATTGTAATCATCCCGCTTCTCGACCCACTTCACGTCTAAATCAAGATTCAATCCTACTTTATTTTCACTTGAAAGCAGCTCCATTTTCTTCCGTAGTTTTATTTCAATGTACTTTGTAAAGAAGAGAAGATTATTTTCATCTAGCGGCTTTTTAGAAAACTGTCCATAATGGAATACTTTCGGTACTTCTCGTTCGTTCATTAAGATAGTAAGAAGATTATTTATCGCATCATTCACGTCAAAACCTAACACCGTTAACGTATTGTTCCAATTTTGATCTTTATAGTTAACCGTTGTTAAAGGAAAATTTACTTCTTCGTTTATTTCTACTTGAACATTTCGAAGGTTTTTGTCTGCCCAATAGCTAGAAAGATAGTTTTCATACGTAATGAATGTAAATGGTACATTTTCCACTTCGTTCGTATACATACTTAAATCAATCTTTAACAGATTCCTTTCTAAATCTTCCATGTTTAGATTGTCAGATTCGAGCTTTTCTACGAAAACGTAGGCAGCATACCTTAATAGTTGTCTATTAATTGTTTCTTTTCTCTTTTCTACCTTGATGTTCTCATTTTTATATATATACATAGTGTTTTCGCATATATGTACGGTTAAATCGAACTGTTTTTCTTCCCTTTCGTGATGGGTAAAATGTAAAGTGTCTTCGGTAAGCACGCTCAAGCTTTCTTCCATTTCCCATTCTTTTTTTACCACTTCTAAGAAGTAAGTTGGACCTGTAATAGAGCGTATGGCAGGTATATATGCTCGTTCCCGCTTTACGTGATAAATATAAAATTTCTTTTTTATTAAAAGTTGAAAGATTTGTAGTTCAAATGGATCTAACTGCTCCGTTACGTCCCCATCCGAGTGTTTTTTTAACTTTTCTACTAAGTGATAGACTTTCTCTTTTTGTAATTTGTTTAATCCAATCTTCAAATTTACGTCTTTTGTGCACATATAAAAATCATTCTCCGTGTCAATGATATAAAAGGTAGGATGTAAATATCCGTTCATTCAAACACCTCCTGGAATTCGTCTTTAAATCTAGTAGAACTAAAAACATAGTTCATAAAGAATTTATCGATTGGCTTTAATTGTAGTAATATAAGCTTTTCATACAGTACATTTAATACCCATTTATTTGTCGTTAATACGACATCATGCAACACTAAAGCTAACAATGCTTCATTTTGAAAGAATGCCTGGTGGTAGTCAGATGCGTCCTTCGTTATATCTTTCACATCTGTCACATTTTGTGGCGAGATAAAGTTCATTTCTTCCCTTTCTATCGCAGCACTGACTTGTTTGTATATTTCTTGCAATTCATGAAAGAGTGCATTTTCTTCAACTAGAAGTTCTCCTAATTGCGCTTTCCTTTGTTTAAAACTTTGTTTGATTGGCCCCCTCATTTCCTCCTTTATGGAATGTAAAAATCCAACGTAGTGAGATAAGTGAGAGACAAAGCCATTGGAATACAGTTTATATTCCTCCGATAACGTTTTGTCGGGTAATTTCGAGAAGAAAGGGTAAATCTCTCGGCTAATCTCCTCTATATCGTTCTTCCTCCAATATTTAGGTAAAAATATACGATCAAATGCAAGATGAATTTTTAAGTACAGGTGAACTTGACCTTCATTTTGAAATAATTGGATGTTTGGTTTTTCCGGAACCATTACTTTGTTTTGATAGATTTCATTTAAGCTTTTTTCTTTTTGAAAATATTGAGAGATTGTACTATATTTTTGACGGAATTGTTGCTCATCGTATTGTTTGGAAGGATAACGAGCAAGCAGTTGCTGTAAGTCTTTCGTAATTTCTTCTTTTATATCTCCTATTTCTCCAAATAGACATATGTGATAGCCATTTTCCCAACTTTGCTTGATGCTCACGTTTGGAATGAGGGTGATTGTTTTTTTTATATAATCTTGTATTTCCATCGGAGTTTCTTCTTCATTGATATAAAGGTATATTTCGTGATAATTCATCGTATCCACCCTTGATTTGTAATAAGTATTTTAAGTTGTACAATGCATAGCTGCTGAGTTCATACACTTCTTGTTCTACTTTTCGATCCACACCAATTACGCGATTTAATGTCATATGGAGAATACTGTTTAGCGTATATAATGCTTGGTCTGGATGTAACTCTTTCCACAGAAGTTCACTATATTCTCTTCCAACTTTCTGCTTGGTTGCCATATGTGTCGTTTGGTATTTTTTGTACAAATCAATTGCATAGTTGGCTACTTGTGTGTAATGGGGCCGGTTTGCTTTAAATTTTTTTAATATGTCTTTGTTTTTTTCTCCTGCAACACTTTCTAAAAACGCTTTTGCATCTGCGTAATTTCCGAATAAGTCAATCGTTGTGAAAAGAGTGAATATCATTCCTTTTTCTACCTTTTCGTTGAACGGAATTAGATTTTCTAGGTTAAGCTTGTGCAGTAATGCTGATTCCTCACAAAAATAGTGATACGCTTTTTCATAAAGTATTTCACCACCGTATCTATTAATCTCTGGGATGAAGAGATGACTAGAGTAGTCACAAATGATATGGGCAACATAGAGTTCTTTTAACCATTCTGCAAATATTTCTTTCACATGTTTATACTTTGATTGGAATCTAATTCTTAAAACCAACTTCCCTTCTTCCACATACTGGACATAAAAGAATTTCTTCACGGAGTTTTTTTTGAAAAATTGTAAACAAAGGTCAAGCGCCTTTTCGTTATACCCAACGCTCGGGAACACTTTGAAGTACTCCCAATCCCATTCTTCTTTCACAATGTTCGTTTGTATTTTGGTTAGAAGTGGTGCTGACACTTTACTGTTTTGGTTATCAGGGAGTACGGTAAACACGTAATCTACATTATTCCTTGTAGTTGCCTGCTGCTCATTTAACTCTGGTGCCTCTATTAATGTAATGAACTCTTCTTCATTCTTTTTTTCTGCAAGTGCTTGTAACAGTAATGACCTTCCCAGCGCGGTTTGTAGTTTTAGCGGTAATGTTTTGTCTCCATTTAGTAGGTATACAACTTGATCTACTTCGTTTTCTTTTACGAATTCTTTTAATGCTTTTTCTCTGTCATTTTCACCGTTTATATTGGACTTTGAGATATTCCATCTTTTGGGCGAAAGAATGATACATCCATACTGGATTCGTGGAATTCGTTTTAATGTACGTAACGGTCCTAGATAGAAGTCCATAGGTGCCCTGCTTTTATACTTACCGTAGAGAGAGAGAAACAAAAGTGCTTTGTCTTCTATAAAGTTGTTATAGTGGAGCATGTGGGTACAAACTGGCAGTATTTTCTTGTTGGAGTTTTTACTTCTAATGTACAAACCTGCTTTATCTACTCCAACATACAGTTCGTTTACCGGAAAGGAGACTGCATCCCCCATGTTAGTTATCGTATTAATGTTAATGACATAGTTTGGCTGTTGATAGGTAACGGATAAGTCTCCATAATGATGAGGAATTGCATTTATTTCCGCACTAATGTACTCATCATTTTCTAAAGAATATTGAGCAGCAGTTCTTTTTTCCTTCGTATAAAATCTTCCTGTAAAAGAGCATGCTGTATTACCAAAGCTGTTCGTCCCGATGGAAAAAAGACTTTCCCCTTTATCTTTTAAGATGGATACCTTAAAATCATAGCCATTTTTTTGTTTATTTTTTAATTGCTCGCTATAAATAGACTGGATATGTTCGATGTCTTTCTCTTGTAAAGAGACCACATCTTGTGCTTCTTTTTTGGTTTCCATTATTTTGTTGAGAAGAAACTGATTGTATTGTCTGTTTTCCTTGGAAATTTTCCAGTCATCTGTCATTGTTGGCATCCCTATTCCTAAATCTTCATCTATTGCGTCTAGCAATTTGACTTCATTGAAGTAACCGTATCTTTCCAGAAAACGCATAATGTAGGTGCTCCAAGTCTGTTCATAGTTCACAGCGGTAAATACGGACATAAAAGATAGCTTTTGGGCTACGTTGGCAATCTCGTGTTTTGTAAAGGTCTGTTCTCTTTCATTTTGCTGAAATAGGTCTACTACTAAACATCTACTCGTATCGCTCCATTTTTTCATCTTGTCTACTAGTCGAAGGAATACGTCGATACCTTCTCCTACTGGCAATGTTTTATATTGCTGAAGGAGTAACTGAATTTCCTTTAATTTGTTTTCATCCTCTCGTGATAATAGTTCATTTTTATTTAATAATCCTTCTAACAAACATTGATTGGTGTTAGGAATAGTCGGGTTTAGTTCCGATATAATAAATCCTTTTTGTAGTAAATCTTCTATCGTTTGTAATATCGTTTGTTGTTTTTGTGGATCATCGTTACTTATCCTTTCTATTACCTTTTTCATTTTAATAGGGGAATTTAGTAGATTGAGCAATAGTTGTAAAAAGGGGACTTTGTCTATTCTCATTTTTTTGTATTGATTATGAGAAGAGCTTTCTAGAACGATGTATTTTTCTCTCTCTACAATTAAAGGGTTCATTTTGATTGTTAAGGTTGAATGAATGCCTTGTTTTTGCTCTATTTTCTTTATGACTTCTTTGTACCATTCAATAGATACTTTTACGTGTTTATGTGCTTGTGCGTGTGTATTTGAAGTTGGTTGGTCAATGTCGCTAAATGACGCTTCTTGAATACCAGCAAATAGCCCAAACGGCATGGACCTCGAAGCCATACGAAGTATATATTTCACAAGCGCGCTCGCAGCTTTGCTATCCAACGGTAACGTGTTCTTCTCTTTGTATTGGAGAAGTTGATAGTAGAGGCTTTGACTTGCAACTAAAATTCTTTCCATTAGTATGGGGTTATGCAACAATTCTATTAGAATAGTAGATAAGTTCTCTTCCTTGTAAATCTGGTCTATATAATCCTTAGTTAATACAGGACTACGAATAATGTACCGATCGTCAATTCTCATGTGGTCTACCTCCTTTAGCTACATTCTAAAAAGCTCTTGTTATAGATTGAATGCTCAGTCGGATAATCCGAACTGAGCATTCTGTCTTGTATGAATTAGGTTTTTTACACCTAAATTATTGTTGTACTATGACAGAACAAGAGTTCTTTCCGATAGAAGCACCCATTGTTTCAAGAACTGTTGCTGAAGATACTTCATAAACCTCTACGTCCAATTTTAATTCAACATTGTTTAATACTTGATCTTTTTTCATGATTAGTTCCTCCTCTAAATTTTTGGTTTTTTTATAGAATATTCTATATCTTTCGGCCTTGAATGAATCATAACACAGGCAAAAAACACGTGCGTTTACGATGAGAAGCCCTTACTGCCCATCTAAAACCTATTAGGATCTTAGATATTTTGTTTGCACATAAATTATGACATTTGTCTTAAATTGATATTTTTTATTTTTATGGTATTGCAAAAGAAAAACGTGAGCTTGACGATGGTATTAGCCACGAATGTAGGCTTGTTATTTTAGGTACTTAGACTCTTTATTCTTATAAGCTGGCAAGCAGAACAAAAGCGAAATTCGAGGGCGGCTGGAGCTACACATTACTAGTTCAAATTTATCGTTAATTACAAAGTTTCCTAAAAAACAAAAATCCCATTTCAATGATTTGAAATGGGATTTTATTAAAGGGATTTTTATTCTGTAAAGATTAATCCTCGGAAGGAATCGTTGGATCTTTATGAGAATTTGGAGATACCTCTCCACTATTATTCGTTGTAGTTTTTACTTCATCTGCAAATGCT
The DNA here is from genome assembly GCF_002797415.1 of Bacillus alkalisoli. GTDB lineage: Bacteria > Bacillota > Bacilli > Bacillales > Bacillaceae_I > Bacillus_CD > Bacillus_CD alkalisoli. The sequence continues at coordinate 359,396 of NZ_KZ454944.1, read as the reverse complement.
GGTGTTGCGATAGATACGAATGTAATGAGAGATACAAACACAAATGCTTTGACAATCTTTTTCATAAGTAAGCCTCCTGAGTTTAAATGTAGTTATTTATTACTTAAACCTAGTATAATAGACTTTATTATTATTAGAAAACTCGGATTATATTGATAAGGCCTTATTAACCAGCTTTTTATGGTGCATCACTATGTTTCTATTCTAATTTTAAAATATATAAGACATTTGTCATATTTTAAGGAGTGAGAATTGTGGAAATTAGTTGCAAAGAGCTAGGAGAGGAAATTCGCAGATTGCGAAAAGAGTTAGGATTTTCCCAAAAAGATTTAGCGAACGGTATTTGTTGTCAAACGACCATTAGCAGTATTGAAAAAGGCCGAGCATTTCCAAGTGTTGACATCTTACATTTCTTATCGATACGACTAAATGTTACGATGGATTACTTTTTCACTACATTCAACCAAGATTCTCAATACTATATTAAACTTACAATGGAAAGAGTAGAATACCTAATTAAACAAAAACAATATGAGGAAATATTAGAAATTACTACAATGGAGAAAAAACAAAAGGAAAAAAGGGATTTAGGCATCCGATTTAACCAATTTATTGAATGGCACGACATTCGCGCTAAGCAGTACTTGGGAACTATTACTTGGAAAGAATGTATCGTAGCACTCAAAAGATTAATAACATATAAAAGTAAATATAAGCTACACTTTCAAGATCTGAAAATAAAAAACGTCATCGCTAATGTGTATGCGGAAAATAAACAGTATGATCATGCTGAACAAATTTATAAAGAAATTCTAGCCATTAGCACAGACTTAGAGGTAATCAAGCGATTGAAGCTTAAAGTATTTTTCAACCTTTCTAAGCTATACTTTTATCAAGAAAAATATGCCCAATCAGTTGAAACCTCTCAAAAAGGGATTCGCCTTTCTCTTGAATTAGATGATATTTCAATGCTAGGTAATCTTTACTTACAAAGCGGACAAAGCATGATTAAAATAAACGAAAACCTAGAGATAATTTCCCAACAACTAGAGCAAGCTCTCTTCCTTTACACGATGCAAAAGAAAGAATGGCACATTAACTTTGTAAAAGACCTCTTAAATAACATTACTCACAATATCAAAAGTGTACCAGTTTAATAGTACCTCCTACTTCTTCCCTATTTTAACATTCTGTGAAACATTTTTGTGAAACAAGAAAATTCGGGTGGTGCCTGGCACCTGTAAAGACGGAGTTTATCGGCGATAGTTCTATTATCCTGACATACTGAAAAACGCCACATAATCAGCTAGCTTCATAAGCAACCAATGAACTTATGAGCTAGCTTTTATGTAGGCGTTTTGGTCGGCGGAGTACCGCCATTTTTGTTGTTACTTTACGATTTCTTCTTCTTTTTTGTATTTCAGTTTTGTTGCTTCACCGCCGCGTAAATGTCGGATTGATTTATGATAATCGAGGATTGATTTTACTTCGTTTGCTAGATCTGGGTTAATTTCCGGCAATCTTTCCGTCAGGTCTTTATGGACAGTACTTTTGGAAACTCCAAATTCTTTCGCTATGACACGAACTGTTTTTTTCGTCTCCACGATATACTTTCCAATCTTGATAGTTCTCTCTTTGATGTAATCGTGCACACCACTCGCCCTCCCTAAAATGGATGTTGAGAAGCGTGAAATGAGACCCGCTTTATGTTGTAACGAAGTGCGACTAGTTACACTCGGTCAAAAAGCTTGATTGGCTACTGCGATAATTCCTTCGAGACAATGACGATCCCTCACCTCAAACACTCTCTTTGTATGTTTGGTTAGTAACAGTGTATTAGCTTAAAGCAGGGAATATGCTAAAAAGTCAAGTGGGACAAGGGTTTTATTTGAAAATTCTTTTTTTAGTACATGGTTTTGTGTGGGGACGAGTTGTTTTTTTGTGGATGGTTTGATTAGGGTACTAATGGTTGATGTTCGCTGCAGATGCTCGCTTTCCGCGGGCGGGCCGGGAGCCTCCTCGGCGCGAGCGCCTGTGGGGTCTCCCGTTTCCCGCTTCTCCCGCAGGAGTCTCGCATCTGCAGCGAACATCAACTAGTTTTCAATAATAAAAATACTGTACTATACTATTGTTGTTTTCTCGGCACCAAAAAATTAAAGCCTTAAACATTGACCCAGGTTGGGTTTTGTTTAACGGCTTCTATTTTTATATTTGTTTTTCTTTGTTTTTGGATGTGCGTATTTCTACTGTTAGGGCGCCGTTTTCCATGTGGGTGGTGATGAGGAGTGGGGCGCCGGTTGTGTTAGTGAAGCGGAAGTCTAGTCCGCCGTAGGAGACGGTTGCATCTCTTCCTTTTGGGACGTAGGCTACTTCCAGCGAGTGGTTGTGTAGTTCTACGTAGGTTACGTCTAGCATGTCGATGGCGTTGTATAGGGTGGACGATGTTTGGCAGATGCCGCCGCCAATTCCCATGACTATTTTTCCGTTGTTGATTTCTTCGGCAGGTTGATAGCCGTGGGCTTCATCGCTTGGCCCGACTGTTGTGTTGAAGGAGAACGCGTCGCCTACTCCAAGTATGACGTTGTGGATCGCTTTTGCGGAAAGCTCGATGTTTTTTGTTCTTCCTTCTACGCTCGGGTTAAAGTATGTGGTATAGGATGCGACTACAACTTCATCTAGGGTTGGTATTTCATCGGGAGAGTAGCCACTTTCTGTTACATAGAGTGGTAATTGGACTTTTCCGCCTGTTTCGGAAGCTTGGAGAACTGCTTCTACTAGTTCTGCTTCATCTAAAATGACTTGTGGGCTTCCCTTGATGATTTCGCCGTTCTCTCCGATTTTGTCGAGTATCATTCTTTGGTCATATCCAGCGGTAGAGTCTGTGCCTCTGGCTAGTGCTTTTGCCCAGTTGGTTAGTGCTTTTTTGTATTGGTCGTCTTCTGTTTTATAGCCCATTTCGATTGGGATGAGTGCTTCGATGACTTCATTTGTTTGTGGATGGATGATTTGGACGACTGGGATTTCTGGTTCTTTTTCTTCCTCTTTTTTTGCTTTTTCTTCTTTTTGTCTTTCTTCTTCTCGCTTTTTATAAAGGGCGAGTTCTTTTTCTAGTTGTGCTATTTTTTCTTGAAGCTCTTTTTCTTTTGTTTCCACAGTGGCGGTGTCGGCGCACCCAACTAAACCGAAAAGACTAGCAGCCAATAGGCATGACGCGATCCATTTCCATATCCCCATTTTATTCCCAACTTTTCTATATATTTGGAATGGAACGTATGGTGTTCCATTCCCACTCATACTGTATTCAGGAAAGTTTTGCCATATTCCTGCAGACAGGACCCTTTTTTTGACGACAAATTTCTTGTTAAAAAGGGAAAGTTTGGAAAGTGCCTGGCACCAATAAGGCACCAATAAAAAAAGGGCACCATTTGTATTGGTTACCCTTTTGTTAATTCGTCTCGGTCTGCGGCTTGTGGTGGTCTTTCCATCCATTTATATTTGATGTTTATGTTTGCTCCATCTTCTGCGTAAAGGCCGACTTCCCCTAAAAGCTTGGCGTACATGGTGGTTAGGTCGCGCCTTGGTGATAACGACATCGCTACTCCGTAGTTTCCCATGCCAACACTACTTGTTATTCCGATGTGGAACATGATTAGTTTGTCGGAAAATGGGGCTTCTTTTGATGTGGTAACATTTTCGCTCCACGTCATTGGCACGGGTAGGAAGTCGGATTGTAGATATTTGCTAAAATGTGCAATATGTTTTTGTGCTATTTCTACTCCTCTTAATAAATAATTTTTTACTTCTTTTTGTTTTGTCACTTGTGCTAGCCCTAAGCAGAGTGATTCTCCTAATTTGTTTGTTTGGATATTTGTATACAGATGGGTAACTTCCATACCAGTTAACGGTCGTTGCTCCCCAAACCAACCTGCTAAAAAGCTTTGTTTTTCCACGAAGTCCACTTCTTTTGGATATGGTATGTATGGAGCCCTGACTTCTAGTCCTTTTGATATTAAGGTTTTCGAAGTATCGTTAAACAGTTCCATCGTGGAAGATATACAGGACATATAATATTCTCTTATGTCATTTCGGAAAACATTTGGTAGGATGGCTCCATATGTTGCTAATCCACCTTTTGTCATGTTTTTTACATAGTGTAAGTAAAAGGTATCGCTGAATAAACGATCCGCTTTAAGGTTTACATCCTCGTCGGTGAAGCCGATTGGAACGGCAATTCCCTCGTTTTTAAAAATATCGGCTATGATGGCAACATGTTGTTTCGACAAGTCGATAGCATGTTCGAGGATATGTTTAATTTCTGTATCTTCTATATGGGCTAAAAAGTGCTTAAACACACATATGGACATAGTGTCGCTAGCGTAGTTTGCCCATAGGTTCGATATTTCTGAGGATGTTAACATTATGTTATGATTTTCCAAAACAAAACACCTCCTTATGGATGGGAATATTTTTCCCTAATCATGTTCGGATTATGTGAAGTGGGGACGGGGTTCATTTCTCATTTTTGAGTTGTTTAATGTGAAATGAACCCCGTCCCGGTTTCTCGAGAAGGATTTTAGCGTTGCAGGGAGTATTTTATAGGTATGTCTGAGTTGGATTGGGAGATGGAGAGCAATGGCTTGGTGTTTAGATAATGTACGGGAGCGTGGGAAAGAGTCACCTTATACGTTTTATGTTCCGAGTGAGGATGTGATTGATTCATTAGAGATTGGAGATATAGTGAAGCTTATTTTTATGTATGAGCATGGTGTGGAGTATGAAGGAGAACGGATGTGGGTGGAGATTCTGGAGCGTGATGGCGACACTTTTAAAGGAGTGCTGGCAAATGAGCCGTATGAGAAAGGTGTACTGGAGTTAGGACAAGAAGTTACGTTTCACGCGGTAAATATTTGTGATACGGAATACGAGGACCCAAAGGCTACTAATTTAGATGTTTATTTTGACACGAAAGTTGTTGTGAGTAGTGATGTGTTGGATAAGCAGTCGTTTCATTTTTTGTTAAGGGATAATCCGAAAGATGAGCATGATTCGGGTTGGACGGTGATGAGTGGCTATGAAGAGGATGATTATTTAAACGATCCAGCTAATTTTCAGTACATTTCGATTGGGGTCATTTTGAATATGGATGATTCCATTTTGGCGTTTCTTGATGAGCCTGCTTTGTGTGCGTATGAGCGTGGTACGGATGGGTATTTTTATAAGATAGAAGATTATGATTGGGATGGGTATGTGAATGGGTAGGGTGAAATGGGGACGGGGGTTGATTTCACATTTATAGTTATGGAATGTGAAATGAACCCCATCCCGGTTTCTCATTATTTATATAAGAGCTCACTTAGTTTGTCGTTATACTCTTTTGGGATCGAGTAGCCGATGTGTGTGTCGGATGTGTTTACTAGGAAGCCTATGTTTTCTTTTTGTTTTTCTACGTTTAAGTAGTAAAGATCTGTTGTGTTGTCGTCGTATGTAACAAGCATTTCGTAGAGGATGCTGTAGTCCATTTCGCCTGGCATTCTAACAGCGTTTTGGATAGCAGTTGCGAATAGTTCGATTGTTTCTTTGTCTTTGAATGTTTGAACTTCTGCTTGGTCGGGATACATGCTTTTGCATTCTGCCATGCAGGTGATTTGAACTTTGGTGATTTGTTTCGTGTGTTCGGGTGTCTCCGTATTGTTTTGTTGCTGAGAACAGCCAACGGTTAGTAAAAGGATGAAGCTTATTAATAGTAGAATTTTTTGCATGGTAAAATCCCCCTTGTTTTTGATTTGACGTTAGGGAGTGGAATAAGTTACAAGGTTGTTGGGTGCATTGAGGGGACTGACACTTTGATTCATTCGTGAGTCGAATGTTTCGTGGTTTCTGTCCCCTCGGTTCATCTTTTTACTTTGTCTTCCACGTATTGAAGTAAGGTTGGATAGGTAGGTTTTCCTTTTAGCGTGTGAGCTACTTCTTGCAATGGTGAAATCACTTCGTCATTCTCTTTTGAATATAGGATTGTTTCGGTATCAATTCCGATTGGAGGTTTTTCCACTTTAGGACTGTGGAGATAAATTGAATCCGCCTCATACCATTGAAAATCTTCGGTAATGCGTTGTTTAATTACTTCACCAACGTAGGCTCCGATACGGACAACGAAGTGCTCGTAATGGTTTGATAGCAATTCTTGACCAGTCTGAGTTGTCAGGAGTCGGTTCACGTAGACATCAATGTAGCGGATACTTTCGACGGAAAAATCTAGGTTTCGTATTGTTAAATTTTCTTGGTCCCATGGGTCTTCTGAAACATCCTTGAACATTAAGGATGCTCTGCCTTTTAAGTCGTCTTTTATTAATTTGCTTTTTTTGAAAAATTGGATCATGTTTTTTCCTCCATTGCTAAGATGCATCAGGGGGATAGACACTTTGATTCATTCGTGAGTCGAATGTTTCGTGGTCTGTCCCCTCGGTTCATGCTCACCCGTGAAACATTTTGTGAAACAAGAAAATTCGGGTGGTGCCTGGCACCTGGGCTAATTTTCCTTTTTGATGCTATCTAAGATGATGTAGCCGAGGATGAGTCCGGGTATGGTGGTGTCGTTTAGATGGATAAAATGAGCCATGAATGGTATTTTAGCAGCGCTTTCTGTGAAGTAGAGTAATGGAACCAGCGTGATGAATAGCGTTGGAATTCCGACTGCAAGGAGTTTTGGCCAGTTGACCTTCCAAGTGGCATTATTTTTGGATTCTGTGAGCCATTTCGGTAAGCGCAGTAGCATGCCCATCACTATTGGAAAGGTTATCGTGTAGATGATAGCTGGGTACATGTTGAACGAGTACATTCCTGTTTGGATGATATGTTTTTGGTATGTTAAGCCTATGAAAAAAATGGCCCCAATGGCGATCGTCCAAGCAAAATACTTTAAAAAGTTTTTCATCGTTTTTCTCCTCTCAGTTTACTTATGTCTTTAATACGTATTTTGCAAGGTAAAGTTTCAATGTTAATGAGGGACGGGGTTCATTTCTCATTTAAGAGCTTTCATTGTGAAATCTATCCCCGCCCCTACTTTCCCATTGTGAAATTTACCCCCGTCCCGAGTTCGCATTTCTGTTGGCTACTATCGCTTCTATTGCAAAGAATAATAGAAGTGCAAATAGTGGGAGACCAATAAAGTAGTAGATATTTAAGTTTTGAGGGGTAAAGAATATGTTGATGATGAGAAGCGATGGGATATATCCTCCTAGGAAGATAATGGCTCTTTTTTTGGCTTGTCGGCTAATTATCTTCAGGTTTTTCGCTACTTTCACAGCGCCTACAAGTACTGTCACTATAGTGATGAGAATTAATAACAGTGTGAAAAGGATGTACCCCAAAAGAAAGTATCCTTCAAACGTGGAGAGGTCTCTTTCTTGGTTCATTAGATACACAGAGAATATGGTACTTGTTCCGATAAGGAATATGATGGGTATGAGAAGTTTCTTCATTTTTATTGTTCCTCCACATGGTTCTTTCCTATTTTTGTTTTGTTAGAATTCTACATAATTTCCTTAAATCCTTTTTAAGTGCAACGAGGGGCCAGCCACTTTGAAACATTCGTAGGTCGAATGCTTCAAGGTGGCTGGCCCCTCGTTTTTAGGTTTTGTTTTGAAAAATGAGAAACAAAACCCGTCCCTAATTTAACATTGTGAATGCTGTTATGATTAGGGTGTAGATGATGATGCTTGTTGCGATAGGTAGTTTGAGTGCGTTTTGGATTTGTTTGATTTGTTCTGGTGTGGCGTTTTTTTCTACTTTTTTCAGGCGTGTGTAATTTACGACATTCAATATGATTCCGAGAAGTAGGAAGATTGTTAGTAATGATGGGTCTTCTTGGAATGAGATGCCACCTGAATGAACGGCGAATGATTGTAGAATTAGGAATATAAAGACGATGATTAGGCCGATGTTGATGAAAAGGTGGTCGCGTTCCCATGCTACGCCGAGTTGGCTATGCTCGTGTTTTTTTATTTTTTCAAAGATTGGTATGAATGATTTTGTTTTGTCGGTACGTTTGATACGGATGATGCTCATGATTAAGACGAGTGTTGCTAGTGCCATCATGAAGTGGTTGGCCGCGATGTTTGTCCATACACCGAGGGCGATGACGATCGCAATGTATGTTAAGTAAATGGCGTTAAAGGTTAGGATGTGTTGTTTTCTTAATGAGATGATGTCTTGTGTCATTTGGTCGTGCCTCCTGGATTGTGTATATGATTGATTATACTACATGGATTGGAAAATGGGGACGGGGTTCATTTCACATTTTGAAGATGTGACATGAACCCCGTCCCTACTTTTCTATTGTTTGATTTCTAGTTTTTTGTTTTCGAGTGCGATTTTGTCCCTTTCTAGTTTAATTTCTTCTAGTTTTAATTCGTGTTTCTTTTTTGCATCGTAAATGCCGAGTATGATTAGGCCGATGAAGAGTATTGCCATTAATAGATAGAATTCTGTTGGTAGCATTTTTTTGTCTCCTGTTCGTTGCTTTTCGATTTGGGTGTGATTTGTTTCAATCTTTCGCTTTTGTGTTTCAATTTGGGGCTGGTGTGTTTCAATCTTAGTTTGTGTATTCTGCTTGATTCGGTTGTGTTTCAATCTCTTCCTTTTGTGTTTCAATTTGTACTTTGTGTGTTTCAATCTCTGCTCTTTGTGTTTCAATTTGACTCAGTTGTGTTTCAATCTAGGGCCTTTGTGTTTCAATCCTTATTTTACCACACGCGATTCCGGCTAAGGGGTGTGAAAGTAGATTATTTAATTACTAGTTTACTTAGTTTCGAAGCATGCTCGGCTGGGATGGTGTAGCCGGTTTCGGTGTTTGATAGATTCACTAGTAGCCCGTCACTGGTTTTGTCGTGATGATCGAGGTTAAGGTGAAATGACTCTGGTAGATTGCCTTCGTAAAGGAAGGTCATTTCGTAATTGGCGGCGTAGTTTAATGTTCCAGCTATTTCGATTGCTTTGGATAAGGCGTCTACGAAGAGTTGGATATCGTTTTGGTCTTCGAACGTTTGAGAGATTGGCTGGTTTGGGTATCTTTCTCTGCATATGGATAGGCATGTGATGGTGACTTTTTTTATTTCGGCGGCTGGTTGTAGCTTGGCCGGTTGGCCGGTTGTGTATGGTAGGCTGTTTGGGTCGGGTGGGTTGTTAGTTCCCTGTTGTTGGGCACAGCCAGTTGTGATTAGTAGGAAGATGATGGTGCATAGACATTTTCTCATGCAAAGTAGCTCCTTTATGTGTCGGAGGGGACAGAAATGGGAAACGAACCCCGTCCCTATTTATCATCTTTGTTCAGGAATATGGACTGGACAACGAGGTAGCCGGTTGCGAGTCCGAGTGGGACGGATAGGTTGCCTAGTAGGCCTTTGTCTTCGGTGAAGCCGAATATATAGATGCTTCCGTAAATGAGCGCTGTTGATGCGATGAAGTAGATGGCTGCGTTACGAATGATTGGGAGTGTGGTTTCCCATGGTGCTTGGATGATGTTTTTGATGCCGATGAATAGGGCAAATAGGGTGTAGCCGAGTAAGAATATGACGTATGCGATGATTAGGTAAAACGCGATTGGGCCTGCTGAGTCTAGGGCACCAAAGATGACGAGCGTTATGACGATGATGGTACTGATGAATAGTATGGTAAATAGAATTGGGAATAGTTTTTTCATTGTGTTGTATCCTCCGGGTTGAACGTATAACTATATATTCTTCGTTCAACATGGAAATTCCTTCTATATTATTACAGGATTATTACAGGTGCCAGGCACTTGTAATAGTCCTGTAATCAAGGTATTGGATGGGTTTTGTGGAATATACTTATATAAAGAGGTTTTGGAAGGAGTTGGTTGGATGGGTTTGGAGGCTGTGTTGACATATGAAAAGACGGCTGCGGATTCTGTTGACTTGTTTTTTAAGGTGAAGAATACTTCGGATGCTCCGGAGAAGGTGACGTTTCGGAGTGGACAGCGATATGATTATATTTTGTATCGTGATGGGCAGCGTGTGGAGCAGTTTTCGGAAGATAAGATGTTTATTATGATTTATGAAGAATTGTTGGTTGGAGCTGGGGATAGTTTGGATTTTCAGATTCCGTTGACTAAGTTAGAGCCAGGGAATTATAAGATTGTGGTTTGGTTGGCTGATCGCGATTGGCCTACAGTTAGGGAGCGGTTGGAGTTTACGGTGTAGGTTTTGATTTAATGATGGTTGGCGTGAAGAGGAAACTCCGATTTTTTTGGGAGTTTCCTTTTTCTGTTCTTACTTCCCTTTCACTTCCCAAAATCCATCTATACCATATGTTTTAGATTCAAGAACTTGCATTATTGCTTCTATACATAGCGTTTCTAATCCATGTCCTTTTCCTGGATCAAAAAAGAATGCTAATACATTTGAAACAACATTTTCATAATGGGGATACCCACAAATTTCTGAAATTGTTATTGCAGTTTTGGTTGTACTACGCAACAGATAATATTTCATAAGATATTTAAACTTAGCTTATTTAATCCTTTACATCGTCCTTGCATATTTCACTAACTAGCTGCTACAACGAGTTGTTTTCTTTATTTTTTGGTTCAAGCCTATCACAAAGCTCTTCTACTTTCTTTTTAAACTCTTCCGACACACCATCATCATGTTAGCTTTGTGGACAACTCCTTTTTTCTGAAAAAGCGACTGTTCTTCTTGAGCAATCGCATCCGATTAAAATCTTAATTAGTATTTTCTATCAAAAATTTCTTAACTTCCTCCATATCAGAGCCCTCAATAACAATAGCATTTTGACTTAAGACATAAATATAAGGGACTTCAGTAGCATCTAAAGATGGAAATTCCTTTTGAGTTAATTCTAGACTAAAAGCAATTAAAATCACACCTTTATGCTTATCTTCAAACTCTTGAAACCATTGTAATTGGTCTACATTTCCTTGCTCTGGAACAACATATATAATCCTATATTGTTCAGCAGATAAAGCGTAAGGAAGGTCATCTTTCTTTGAACATCCAAGTAAAATAACCAATAAAAAGATAAGTACACATACTATCTTAGTTTTCTTCATAATTTCCCCCTGTTATCTTACCGTATACTTCACAAAGTCATAATCATCTATGCTGCTCTGACAGAGTATAAAAACACTTCAATATAAAACGTTAATAGCTTCTTGGATCAACGCCTCCGTTAGTTTAGGAACAACACATCATAGCTTTATTCAAATCATTCTTATCGATTAGTATATTACCACTATCATCAATGATAAAATCAATATTGGCATCTGATAGTCTCTTTGTCGATGAATTAATTGTTTCCTGAGAACTTGTTGACGAATCAAGCCAAACAGCGTCAAAGGTCTTTGGTTCAGCTTGACAACCTGTCATGACCATCGAGAGAAGCAACAATATAAATACTGATTTTAGATTCATTTTATATCCTCCTCGTATATTGTTAAAAAACATTCTTTTCTACTATTAAAGTGCGCCGTTACTTCAATAAATCTTCATTTCGATAAAAAGGGCAATAATTCCTTTAAAAATATGTTTTACAATAGAGGAGGAATTGAATTGCTATTATCGAAAGCATGGGAAAGGTATGAATCTGATAAAAGGATAGAGGGAGTTTCCTTTTTTGTATTGGTTGGTTGTGAAACATTTTGTGAAACAAGATTTTTCGGGCGGTGCCTGGCACCATTGTTACTGGCACCATTGTTATTTTAGTTTTGTGTGGATGGTTACAAAGTAGTTTTCTAGGTGTTTTTCTAGTTCGCCGTTTAGTTGGTAGTATTCGTTGTCTGCTTTTTCTATTATGTTGTAAAACTGGTCTTCTTCTATTTCTTCTTTTTCTAGGGCTGTGTACGCTTTCCAGAGGGCTTCGCCGTATGTGTCGACTATTTTCGCATATGGTTTTGCGTTTATTTTGGTTAGTGATTGTATTAGTTTTTGTAGAAAAGTGGTTGGTCCCATTTGTTCGATTTGTTCGGAGAACCAGGTTAGGAAGGCTTCGTGTCCTCCGCTCTCTAGTTCTGAGTAGTAGTGATAGGCTAGGTATACGTCGTTTAGGACTGGGTTGTCTGATGGATAGTCGGATTCTGCAAGTATAGCTATAGTTGCGTTCCAAATTTCTTCTTTTTTCATTGTGATGTCCCCTTTGATTTTTCGAGCCAATGGTTGGCTTCTTTTGTAATGAGATTGTTTAGTTCTTCTTCTGTAAGGTTATTTATGTTGTCTCCATGTCGGTAATCATTGATTTGTTCGCTAATTTCGTACCAAGCTGCTTCTAATTTTTCGTCGTCACTCTGTTCCCACGTTATTTTATATATATCATAAGCTAGGTCGATTATCGATGCTTCTTTTTGGATTATTTTTTCTAGTAATAGATTCATATATTGTTGAACTGCTGTATAGATTGTTGGTTTTTCTATATTAAGTTCTTTTATTGCTTTGTGAAAATAATCTTCAACTTCAAAAATATTGAGAGGTTCTTGTAAGGAAGCTAATACATTTAAGGATGTGGAAGATTGGTCTTGTTCTAGTTGGTGCAGTGCCCAGTGGATGTAGTCAGCAGCAACGACTTGGTTGTTGTAGATTTTGTAGTAGAGTATAGCTGTTTCCATTTGTGTCGCCTCCTTGTATTGGCTGTGAAACATTTTTGTGAAACAAGATTTTTCGGGTGGTGCCTGGCACCTTAATGCCTTAATGTTCTTCTATTGTCGGTTCTCTCCTTTTCTGAGGGCTAATCGGCCTTGGCTTCCCTTTCTATTGACGGTTCTCTCCTTTTCTGAGGGATAATCGGTCTTGACTTCCCTTTCTATTGACGGTTCTCTCCTTTTCTTACGGCTAATCGGCCTTGACTTCCCTTTCTATTGACGGTTCTCTCCTTTTCTGAGGGATAATCGGCCTTGACAGCCGTTTCTACTATCAACACTAAACTATTTGAAAAAGAAGTTGTTCAGAAAATACTTTCTGGATAACTTCTTTCATCTTCTCCCTGCTACTCTTTTTCAAAAATCGGTTGTATCGTAATGTTGTTTGTTAGTGTTAGTTCGATCGTTTGTTGGGTGTTGTTTAGGTCTTTCCATTCTACGAACTTGTAGCCTGGTTTTGGTGTGGCAGTGATCGTAATTGGTACGCCTTGGAAGTAGTGACCGGTCCAATTAGATGGGTCTACCACCCCAGGGGTCCTTATTTCAATTGAGTTTACTTGTACGGTCCCACCTTCTATCTCTGTTAGAATGGTGATCGTAGCTTTGTCTAACAGGTTGAAATGCGCCATGATGTGACTACGAATTTGAGCTGGACGTTTTCTCACAAAGCCTTTCATATGCATCACGTTGCTGCGCCAAATATTCATGCTAGTTGGTGCGTTCCATCGCTTAATGTGTTGGTCCATTTCTGGTTCGATGTTGGCTTGTAGTTCTTCGATGATGGCGATCACTCGCTCTGGGGCGAATGTTGTGTTTAGGTGGTCGGCGAACGTGTTGATAAATTTCCGCTTGAATTCGTCGCTTTCGAGCAAGGCACGGAATAGTGCGGTGGACCATTCGTCTTGTTGGGTGGATTCTCGTATTGCCCTTGTTGCCCAAGCGATGGTGTCGTGTTCTGCTTCGACTGAGCCGAGTGAGCGGTCCATGTCGTAGGCGTACCAGCGCCATCTGCCGTCTAGTTGTTTTGGCAAGTTGGATTCGTTCGTGCGGTTTTCGTAGCGCCAAAAGCTGATGTTGTTTTGTGGCCAATCGGTGTTGGCGTTATAAATTTGGGCAACGTAATATTCAATGTAGTTATCGATGTCCATTGATTTTTCGATGTGATCAAAATGGGTTGGCTCGTTCAGGTTGTTCGTGACGGCGTAGTCTACCATGTTGGCATAGTCTTCTACTCCTTGTTCGTCCCCTTCTTCTAAATTTCCATATCTGTCTAAAATAGTAAAGTTGCTGCGGTCGCGGCCGTAGTGTGTTTCAAAATAATGTTGGTCGATCCGGTCGCGTATATTGTGGATGCCCCAGTATTCCCCATTCATAAACACAATCGCTGGTTTGTAGTATTGCGATTCCATGTTCATATGACGGATGACGGTTTGAATGGCTGCGTCGCGGAACATAGTCGATCCCCAGTCATTGCCGGAATTTCTTAGCAGTAACCGGTTAAAGTCGTCGATAGGTTTCTCATCGAAAAATTGGTAACTAAATCGACTTGTTCCGTAGTCACTTCTGGAATAGAGGCGAAGCGTTTTTTGTGGCAGCCGCCTTGTGAACGCGCCGTGTATGCGAACTCCGGCATTTTGAGCGAAAGCGCGCTTGCCGTCCGTTTCGAAGTATTCGATATGAATGGGCCGTTCCCAGTCGGTGCCACTTTCATAATAGTTTCCGGTCTCGTCTGGCTTTTCCGCGTTTGGGTCATGATGCATACCCGGTACATAAATGCCCTTCTCGTCACTGAATAAATTTTCGCTATCGGTGGAAAGTGAAATAACGGGAATGGTGTAATCTTGTTGAATAAAGTATGTATGGGTTACCGTTTCACTTTTCCAGTTATTGATAAATTTGGCCGCACGCACGACGGTTCCTTTTGGCACGCTCGTTTGCGGGGCACTCCAGAATCGACTTTCTACGTTATTGTTTGTCGGAATCATGCTCCATACGTTATCTTCTGGCGTACGGTCTTTTATAGGAATTGGCCCCTCGTATCGAAGGGTGTTTTTTTCATTATGAACCGGATCTGGTTCGGACCCGTCTAACGTGTAGTAAATGATCGCATCCGGCGCTGGACTCGTAATCTCTAAAACCATCTCTTCAGAAAAGAACCCCCCGTTTTGTGAAAAAATGGGGAGAGCCATTTCGGCGCTAGAAACGTTCTCGATCGTAAAATCTGTATCTTGAATTTGCTCATAAAAATGCATGACTGGTGTGAAATCGTTGATTAGGTTGCCTTCTAAGTAAAGGCGGTCTCTTAAGTTGTCTAGCGACTGTAACGGTTTGATGTTGGATATCCGGTTGTTCCGTAAGTTTAAGTCTCTCAGTAACACAAGGTTTTGAAGCGGTGTGATATCTGAGATCTTATTGTCGCGAATGTTTAGTTCGCGGAGTGCAGTCATGTTGGCAATGGCTTCGATATTGGTGATCTCGTTGCCACGTAAGTTTAGCTCATGCAAGTTTGTTAGTGTGCTAAGTTTGGAGATATCTTTTATGTTGTTGTCTCTCAGGTCTAGGGACACAAGGGCTGTTAAGTGTTGAATTCCTTCTAAGTCTTCGATCTCGCTATCTCTTAGAACAAGTTCTTGAATGCCTTTTAATTGATCCGCACGAATCTCCCCCACTTCATAATTGATGGCGATGCGAATGGCTTTTTCTAAGTTTTCATCTTTAATAATTGGTCCTGATGCTAAAGCATACGTAATATACCAGGCGATGAAAAGGATGGGAAAAACAAGTAGTAACAACAGTTTTTGCTTCGTCATGTGGTGCCTCCGATAATTTTTAAGGTTGAGTTAAGGATTATATTTGAATTTAAAGCCTATCTAGCTGTTGATTTCCGCGCAAGCCGCAGACTCCTGCGGGAAAAGCGGGAAGCGGGAGACCCCGCAGGCGCTTGCGGCGAGGAGGCTCCCGGCACGCCCGCGGAAAGCGGAGGCTTGTGCGGAAATCAACAGCGGTGCTTAACTAAAAATAGTTTTCATATTATTTACAATAATACTACAATTATGAAATAACTTTAACAATCTATTAACATTCTATTATATAATAATTGTATATTTTGGCAGAACACGGTAAGAAGATGCATAGGGACAGACCCGTTGAATCATTCCATTCGGGATTCGAATGATTCAACGGGTCTGTCCCCTCGATTCGGGGGTGCGAGAATGGCTGGCGAAATGTTTAGTCGGTACGAGTTGAAATTTTTGATTCCTTTTCACGTTTATGAAGAAATGGCGGAAATTTTGAAGCGACGAATGGTGTATGACCGGTACGGTGACGCCCAAGGAAAATACAATATTATTAGTTTGTATTTTGATTCGTTGGATAAAAAAATTTACTATGAAACTCGTAATAAAAGTCGGTATCGCCAGAAGCTGCGTTTGCGTATTTATAATGCGGCTACTTTGGAGGATTTCGCGTATTTTGAAATTAAAAAGAAGTATAAAAACAGGGTGAACAAGCGGCGGACCGGGATTAAGTTAGCGCATGCTTATGACTATTTGGCCCATGGCTCGATGGACGGGCTAGTTTTGGAAGTATCAAATCAGCAGATCTTTAATGAAATTGATTCGTTTCGGAGTTTGTACAATCTTGTGCCAGAAAACATTGTGAGTTATGACAGGCAAGCGTTTGTTGGAGTGGATGACCCGGATTTGCGCGTGACGTTTGATTATAATTTGCGTTGTCGCAAAGATAACTTACGAATTGAAAATGGGGCGGATGGCATTTTTTTTGTCAATGAGGATTTGGTTGTTTTAGAGGTGAAGGTCGACCATAGTGTGCCGCTTTGGCTTTCGCGGTTGTTAGGTGAGTTAGGGTGTCGCAAGGGCAGTGTGTCGAAGTTTTGTACGAGTGTGGATTTGTTAGAGGATGAGTTAGTAGAAAGTTTAGAGGGAGATTTGGGATGGATAGCTTACTAGAAGTATTAAGGCAGCATGATACGACGACTAGAATGACGATTGTGGATGGCTTTTTGGCTGTGTTTTTGAGTTTTATTTTGGCTTTGATTATTACGAAGGTGTATAAGATGACGTATAAGGGGCCTCGTTATTCGCAGTCTTATGTACATACGGTCATTATTATGGGTGTCGTTGTTTCGTTGATTATGATTGTGATTGGGAATAACGTGGCGGTGGCGTTCGGGCTTGTTGGGGCGTTTTCGATTATTCGTTTCCGAAGTGCGATGAGTGATCCGAAAGATATTGCGTTCATCTTTTTTGCGATGGCGGCCGGGATTGCTTGTGGTTTAGGGTTTTACTTGCTGGCGATTATTTTTACGTTGACGCTTTGTGTGTTGATTTATGTGTTGTTTTGGTTTAATTACGGGGCACGTGAGGAGTCGCCTCGTACGTTGAAGGTGACGGTGCCGGAAAACTTGCAGTATGATGGGCTTTTGGATGATGTGTTTGCGCAGTATACGTCGTATCACGCATTGAATCGTGTGCAGACGACGAATCTTGGGACAATGATTCAGTTGGAGTATGAAGTGTTGATGAAAGAAGGCGTCAAGGACAAAGAAGTAATGGATGCGATTAGGGAACGTAATTCGAATTTGAACGTGATGATTAATTATGCGGATTTGAATTAAAACGGGGACGGGGTTTGCTTCTCATTAAATGAGAAACAAACCCCGTCCCTCTTTTTACATCATTTCTTTAAATGTTTACTGTATATGTTAAGTCCAGTAGCCCCAACAACTAGAGTAATAATGATAAATACATAGATTACCTCTTGATTGTGAGCACCAGCTGAAATATCGTTCATTAGCCAAATAACTTGAATCCCCAAAATAAATACCCAACCAATAAAAGCAGGTAACAATTTCATTATAAGCCCTCCCCTTAACATGCATTCTTTCTTTTTGTTGATTTCACCACAAACTTCCAACTACTCCACTTCTATTTTTATTTACTACCGACTCATCGTATCTGCCCCAACGCTTCCGATTTGTAGTAAGTCCCCCCATGTTGTTTTGCCTCGGTCTCGGCACATTTCTAGTAGTTCGGTGAATAGGTAGGCGGTTGTTAGGGCGTCGCCGAGTGCGGAGTGGCGACGATATATTCTCGTGCCGAACTCTCTGGCGTATTTTTCTAAGTCTCGCATGTCGTAGGAAGGTGCGATGTAACCTATTAAGTTGAGGGTGTCGAGTGCTTTTGGTTGTTTCCAGTTTAGCTTTTGGCGCTTGAGCTCGTATTTAAATGCATATAAATCGAAGGTGACGTAATGGCCAACAAGGCATGTTGAATTTTCCGCTGTTGCCATGTTCATCAGTTGCTCGATAGCTTGTTGGGCGGTAGGCGCATCGAAAACGTGCTCGTTTGTTATTTCTGTCAGTTGCGTTATTTCCCGAGAAATTTGTCGAGATGGGTTGACGTATGTTTGGAACGTTTTCTGTTCATGGACAGTGTATCCTTTGACTTGAACGGCGCCGATTTCTATAAGTCTATCTGTTTTGGCGATGTCGAACCCAGTTGTTTCTGTATCAAAGACGGTGAAGGTTAGCTCCTCTATTGGAGTGGACAACGGAATATCGTCCACTAGTTTAGTAGGTAGGGTTTTTCTTAGAAACATCATTTCGTCCGCCTCCTTCCTGTGAAACATTTTTGTGAAACAAGAAAATTCGGGTGGTGCCTGGCACCTGTAATATTGTTGTAATACTGTGTGAAACATTTAGTGTGAAACAAGATTTTTCGGGTGGTGCCTGGCACCTTTAGTAGTATGAGAGCATGTAGGTTTGGAGTTGTTTGATTAGGTTGACGTTGAGCATCCATTGTTCTTTTTCTCGGGTGGTTAGGTTTGTTAGTTGGAGTGGCTGGCCTAGTTCGTCTCCTGATTTGTAGGCGTTCCACTCTTTTTGTACGTAAAACCCAAGGACAGCCGCTGCTGAGTCTTGTAAATCTTTATGGAAGTTCTCTGAAATAACTCCGCGCTCGTGTAACTTTTGTAATTTTTCTAACGGCGTCCCGTACACAATCCCGTGCATAATCGATAAAATTTGCAAGCTATGATGATATGGAAATAGCAAATGCTTTTTAATGTTTATTTCTTTTCGTTGTTTTCTGAACAACGAACGAATCGGTTGTTCTAGCGCTGGAATCATGTTGCTTCGCTCGTTTTCGGAAAGCCGGTATAAAAAGATCTTTGCTTTACGGTGAAATGTAGACTCAACCATTGCAATAAATGACTGATGCAACTCAGCATCCCCCGTAATAAACCTGCATGAGAAAAAATTCTGAGCCAGCAGTAATTTTTCTTGGGTTGAATGCAGGACCCAGTGGTTCAACCGCGATTCCCATTGGTCGAGTGGTCCACGCCATTGTTCGTAGTTACTCATCATGTGCCCTTTGCACTTCTGGTAGCCAGCGCTTTGAAGGAAGTCGACGATTTTTTGCGAGAAAGCTTCGAAATACTGTTGTGTACCATGGCCATTTTTTTCATAAATGAGAAAATGATCTTGGTCTGTTAAGAGAAATTGTTCTTTGCGGCCGCTGCTTCCCATCGTATAAAACGCATACGAGCACGGTGGTGCCTCCCCCATCGCCTCTTGAGCCAACCGCACACACGTTTCGATGAGCTGGTCGTACAGTGTGTTCATGACGTGAAGTGTATGGTAGATGGGTACGTTTTGTTGCATGAGTGTTGATAGGACGGCGTAAAGGTGCTCTTTGATTGTTGGTAGGTCTTGGACCGTTAAGTTGTTGAGTCGTTCGGTCGTTTGGAGAAGCCCTTCTTTTTTGTATTGCAAAAGGTTTGCCAGTGTAACGATGCCGACTAGCTCGTTTTTGTCTGCTGTGACGGGAAGGTGGTTAATCCCGTTCATGAGCATTTTGGATAGTGCTTCGTAATAAAAGGCACGATGGTCGATGGTGACTGGGTTGACGGTCATTATTTTTTCGACTGGTGTATGTGTGGCGTTCGTGCCTGTTGCGATTAGGCGGTTTACGAAGTCGCGCTCGGTTAAGATGCCTGTTAGCTTGGTCTCTTCTACTATTAATAGGGCCGTTGATTTGGAGTTGCTCATAAGCTTCGCAGCTTCGGTTGCTGTTGTCGTTGGAGCTGTTGTTTTGACTTCGGCTGTCATGATATCTTGCACTCTCACAATATATGGTTTTTCTTCGCCAAGTTTGTTTGCTAGTTTCATTTGTTCCGCAAGCGAATGGTAGACGTCGTTTAAGCGGGCAGACACTTCTTTTAGGAGTGCTTCTTTGACCTCTTCGTGTTGAAGTTGTTGCTGGATGAGATGATCTGGGATGAATAATACTTTTGCTTCGTTGATCGCTCGTACTTCTAGGTGAAGTTGTGTTGGCTTCGTGTCACTATGAGAAAAGAGTGTCTCGTGAATGTGAGATAGGCCGATTAGTTCGTTTTCTTCTATAATGTCGAGTACTTCGTCGTGGCCGGTTAAGCCACCTGGAATGTAGATTTCGGCTTTTCCGGAAAGTAGTAAGTAAAGGCCGTTGCGCGGTGTGTCTCTTTGTAGGATAACGCCGCCGTACGCTATTTCCTCTTCCCTACATTCAGTGAGGAATTGTTGTAGGTGTGTTGGTGTGAGGTTGGAGAAGATGAAATGGTTCATAGTTTTTGAGACTCCTTTTTATTTATAAAGAGGAACGCTACTCCCACAGCGTTCCTCCGTTTTTATTGTTGTTATCCCCTATTATCTATATAGCTTCTAGCTAGTTATCTCTTTGTCTTGTGAAACATTTTGTGAAACAAGAAAATTCGGGTGGTGCCTGGCACCTGTAAAAATTTTGTAATACTGTGTGAAACATTGGTTGTGAAACAAGATTTTTCGGGTGGTGCCTGGCACCTGGTGTTATTTGTTAATCCATACGTCGCCGTCTTTGTATGTCATTTGTTCTGGGTAGCGTAGGTCCATGACTTCTTCTTGGATTTTTTGTGATGGTGCTTTTGTCATCAGTGATACGACCACGATTGTGATGATCGCGGATGCTGCTCCGAAGACGCCGGCACCTGTGTCGATAATTCCAGCTACCGAGAATCCGAAGAACTTAGCTGCAATTAAGTAGCCAATGGTGACGAATAGTCCTACTAACATCCCTGAGATAACACCATTTGCATTTGCACGTTTCCACCATACTCCGAGTAGTAAGGCTGGGAAGAATGTAGCCGAAGCTAAGGCGAATGCCCATGCTACGATTTGTGTGATTGCTCCCGGCGGGTTTAGTGCGATTAATCCGGCAAAAACCGTTGCCGCTACGATTGTGATACGGCCGACAAGTAGACGGTTTTTGTCTGTTGCGTTCGGTCTTAGTACTCGGTAGTAAATGTCGTGCGCGAACGAAGACGAGATGGAGATCATTAGTCCACCAGCTGTTGAAAGTGCGGCTGCCATTGCGCCGGCTGCCATTAATCCGATAACGAAAATACCAAGGTTGGCGATTTCCGGTGTTGCCATTACGACGATATCGTTGGAAATCATTAATTCACTCCATTGTAATATTCCATCGCCATTCGCATCGGCGATTCGTAGTTTGTCTGTTTTGATCCATGTTTCCGTCCATGCTGGAAGCTGATCGATTGGATTACCAACTACATTTTTCATTAAGATGAAGCGTGAGAATGCTGCATAAGCTGGTGCGGAAATGTAAAGTAAACCGATGAAAAGTAGCGCCCAAGCTCCAGACCAACGAGCCGCTTTCATCGTGGAAACTGTGTAAAAACGAACGATAACGTGCGGAAGTCCCGCTGTACCAGCCATTAGCGTGAACATTAACGCCATGAACTGCCATTTTGTATCATTGGTGAACGGGGCAAAATATTCCGACACCCCAAGCTGGCGGTCTAGCTCACCTAGCTCTTGTACGATTTGTCCGTATGAAATCCATGGTAATGGATTGCTTGTTAGTTGTAGAGACATGAAGATTACTGGGATTAAGTATGCGGTGATTAAGATAACGTATTGCGCTACTTGCGTCCACGTGATCCCTTTCATCCCTCCGAACGCTGCGTAGAAAGCGATTAGCACTACCCCGATCATTGTTCCAACCTTCGCATCTACTTCCAGTAAGCGTCCGATAACTACACCTGAGCCTGAAAGCTGTGCGATGGAATATGTAAAACTGATAATAATCGTACATACTGCTGCGATAACACGTGCTGTATGGCTGTCGAATCGGTCCCCAATGAACTCAGGCACTGTGTAACGGCCATACTTTCGCAGTTGTGGGGCTAGCAGGAACGTTAATAGTAAGTATCCGCCTGTCCAACCCATTATGTATGCTAGTCCGTCGTAACCGAGTAACATTACCGTGCCGGCCATTCCGATGAATGAAGCTGCACTCATCCAGTCGGCACCGATTGCCATTCCGTTAAAAACTGGTGGAACGCCGCGTCCAGCTACGTAGAAATCGGATGTTTGTTTTGCTTTATTAAAAATGGCTATTCCGATGTATAGTGCGAAGGTTGCAAGAATTAACGCTAGTGAAACGAGAAACTGTGAATCCATGTGTTTTTCCCCCTTTGGCGTGTGTGTGGCTATGTAAACTCTTTTCCCCTAAAAGAGTTGGTTTGGTGCCTGGCACCTGTCATATTTTTGTCATACTGCGTGAAACATTTTTGTGAAACAAGATTTTTCGGGTGGTGCCTGGCACCTGTTAGTTTTGAAAAAAAGAGTGTGTGTGAAGGTCTTGGAAGTGTGTGTGAATACGGTTACAAGTTAGTGGTCGAATGTTTTGCCGGCGCTTAAGCTTTCGTTTACTTTGTCGTCGATGCCGTATTTTCGGTCGATTTTGTCGCTTACTTTTGCGTTAACGAATAGTAGGACGATGAAGATTAGGATGGCTCCTTGGGCTCCCATGTAGTAGTGGAATGGGAATGCTAGTCCAGGGATGGTGAATTGTAGGCTTTCGGCGAACAAGACGACTCCGTATGATGCGATGAACCAGATGATTAAGTAGGCTGCGATGTATTTGTTTTTTTCGCGATAGTAGGCGTCTGCTACTGTTTTATCGATTTTTTTCAAATGATTTACCTCCTTTTAATTTGTTGAATCCATTTCGTATTGAATGAATACATTATAGAACTCACTCGGTTATTGCAGGCTGAAAATGAATTTGACTGTGTCTAGAAATGGTGCAGGAACTAGTGCTATTTCGATTATGGCGTATGTGATGATGGCTAAGACTGGTACGGATAGAAATATTGGTTTTTGTTTTTTTATGGCAAGAAAGATACTTGCACCGACGATGATGGCCATGAAGATAAGTATCATATGTTCCCTTGGGAGGATGCCCCCTTTCTTGTTTTTGGAATTTTGTGATTATTCTATGAACTAAATTATGGTACAATCATTTCCATTCGTCAACCGAAATGTTTTGTGAATTTTTCTACGAGAAAAGTTAACAGGCCGAAACTAGTTGATAGGTCGCGGTTTTTGGTTTTTCCTATTTTGGTGTGGGAAACTGTTTGAGGTAATTTTTATAATATTTTTACATTTTTTGTGAGAGTAATATTATAATAGGAGAAGTAGTTGGTAAATAAAGACATGCCTGTGGGGGCTGGGAGGATATGGAGATGAAGAAGCTTTTCGTGATTGGCGCTTTTTTGCTAGTGGTTGGTGTTGGTTTGTATTTGGTGAAAGGGCAGATGAGTATTGTGACTTCGCAAAAGGCGATATTTTCGGTTGTGAGTGTGGATAATATGCGCGAGATGGTCATTAATCGGTATGAGGATAATGCGCTCGTGACTGTGCGAGATAAGGCGGTTATTGATCGCATTGTAAATGACTTGTCTGGTATGGAGTTAAAACGGGAAAATGGGACTCCACCAGTTGGAGATTATGCGGTAAGGATTTATTCGGATAGTGGCGAGCAGCTAGGGATGGAGTTACATAAGAGCGGTGAATATCTTTGGTTGAATTCTAGTAAACATGGTGGGCAGTTGTATAAGGTTGTAAAGGGCACGGACTTTTTGGGGACGATTGAAGAGGAGTTGGAGAGGGAGAATTAAAGTTAGGCGGGTGGCGTTGGTCCTGGTGGTGTAGGGATTGACGCTTTTTTGTTTGGTTGCGGGTGGGCATGATTGTTATGGTGGTAGTAACATGTATAGGTAGTAGAGTGAGATGCAGACAAGATTGGGCAAGTTGCAGACAATTTTGTGCGAGTTGCGGACAAAAAGTAGCCACATCCGGACAAAGCGTGTTCGGAATGTTGAAGTGCAATTGCACCTGTATATGGAACTGGGGGTATATTTATACTTGGCGCACCGAAAACGAGGTTTGGCGCACGAATATGATTGCTAGACGCACAAAAATTGGTAGTAGGTGCACCACTTTCGGCTTTTGCCGCACAAAAAATGGCCCGTGGCGCACGATTATTGCTCAAAAAAGACTAAATATACCTCTAGGTGTATGTACGAATTCCTCATAAAATGACCAAAACGTGTTATATCATGATAAGAATGACCATTTTTTAAAAAAAGTGAGCCATTTTAACCTGATTAACAAAAAAAAGGAGCCGAGGTGCCAGTGTGACTAGACCCTCGGCTCACTCGACTCAATATTTCTCCCATTCCAGCTCCATGCTGTTCAATACTTCCAAAATCTCATTCTCTCCATCGATCACATAGTTTTCATGTTGAATGCGAACTAAATTTTCCCCTGGAGAAAACTCCACATGAATAATTTGTCGGCCGCTCGTTTTGATCATCATCCGATATTCCATTCCAGGCAGAACGTTCCTTTTCTGAAGCTCCATATTGACAATCGAGTCCTCGAAAAACCGGTTGATCATATCCTTATCTGTTATCGCCACTTTTTTATGTCTGTATCGTTCCTCATCTACATCCCACGATAAAATATAAATTTCTTCAATTTCCTTATCCCCAATTACCGAACTCAGTAGTTCCCCGTAAGTCGTTTGCGTTCTTCCCTCATACACGAAAAACCCGCCAAAAACTAGCACCACTCCGAGCCCCATTACTATTAATGTATTCACATATTTCTTGCTCTCCAAATACTTCCACTCCAAAGCCGCTTTGAGGGTCCACATTACCGTAATACCAGCTATCGTCGCCCACTTTACAAAGGTCATGTTCGATAGGTCGCCAAAATAAGCCAACGCTAATAGTGCCAAAAGAATCAAAATTCCACCCCAATATAATAGGTTCGTTCCTTTTGTCTCTGACACATCTTCATAGTGCGGCAGCTTGCGATTCAGCCACTTTTCTAACAACATCATCCCATAAATTAAAATAAGAATAATGAAACCTAATTCAAATGACATTTACTCTCCCCCAATTGCTTGTGCACCGCGGGGTCAGACCCTTCAATGCATCACTGCTTCTTCATATAATCCAGTACTTCACTATCTATCAACCCAACCGCCTGCTCGCGCCCCTCGAAGTTTTCTGTATGAATATACGTCGTCAACGCCTCTTGCAAGTCGCCCTTGTAATATCCTAATCTTTCTAACTCGGCTTGCAACGTTTGTGCCGTCTCTCCCTCGATTTCCACCACATTCTCTTGTTTAGTCGGTGCAAAATACAACTGTTGCAGTTGGTAAATTCGCGTTAACTCTTGAATCGGTAGCGGATGGTCCTCCACCCTTAAGTCGATAAAGCGATCATTATACCCGCCGTATCCGCCCTTCTCCTTCACAACTAACAACGACGCCGACTGCTGCCCCCGACTGTCGCCACCCGCCTCTTGTCCAGCCGCTAACGCCTTCAACAGTCGCTCCGCCAAAGGCCCTTCTGTTTTTTCAAAAACTTGAGCCATCTCGCTAACAGTTTCTCCACTCACCAAGATGTTGCCTTGAGCCGCATGATGCGTTCCGATTTTGCCTCCTGCCCAGTCATAGCACTTTGAACCAGTATAGCTCGCCGCGTTACCTTGTGCATCAATTACCCCAAACTGACGAAATTCACGATGTTCGTCTGCCTCTGTTAATAGTTGCACTACTTCTTCCGCTGTTTTTCCCTGTTCCATTAGTTCGAGCCCGTTTGGACCATACGAAGTATTTGCATACGATTGCGTTGCAACTGCTCCAACTCCTGCTTTCGCCCACGGCACAACAGAGCCCACTCCAAGAAACTTCGATTGAACTGCAATTCCCCACTCTTTTTCTTTCGGACAATAACCCACGATAGAATATGTCATAATTTGCTCCCCTTTGTCATAATATTTTTTAGAATACAGACACATTACCCCTATATTTTTCTGTAGATTGGGGTATAGTCTTTTAAACGCACTAAAATCTTAATAGGATGAGTTTACTGAAAAACGAAAAGATGTCACCCTGCACATAAGATGCATTAGCTCAAAACGGTGACTTTACTCCAATTAACGTGTCTTCATTCGTTTTTCGTTTAGTAGTTCAACATTTTTTAGTTACTCAAATAGATTTCCGGCTTGTATATTTTATTTTGTTTCGACCAATAAATAGAACATGATTCTTTTTGGAGGCGGTATACGATGGAAAAAAATCGGTTATTAATAGGAATGTTTTGGGGCACGATGTTAAGTGTGCCACTTTGGCTCTCTACGTTCGGCTGGGTCAAACTTGTAGCATTTTTCGTAAGGTAAGGCGAGCATTGGTTTAACAACCAACTGCTCGCTTTTTTTGATAAGATAAGACGTAGCTGTTTCACCGATAAATGGCCACTTTCGCCGATACTTCGTGTGTTTCGCCGATAAGCACCACCTTATCGCCGGTTAAATCCTCATTTTCGCCGATTGACCCTTTTTTTTCGCCGATAAAACCTGCATTTTCGCCGATTGACTCCGTATTTTCGCCGATAAAACCTACAATAACCTCACTTCCTATCTATGTTAGACGTTTTCCCCCTCATGCTCTGTTCATTTTCAGCATAAATAGTCTATATGAACTAAATTTTACCACTTCCACACAATAAATAAAGAATATTTTGATAGTTTTAATTAAAAACAGCCATTACAACGTCTGAATGGCTAGTTTGATTGCGTTTGTTAAGTCTTGTTGGGACCAACTAGGGCTGTTGTTTAGTTTTAATGCTAATTCGTGTGAAGCTGG
This sequence comes from Bacillus alkalisoli, assembly GCF_002797415.1. Taxonomy (GTDB): domain Bacteria; phylum Bacillota; class Bacilli; order Bacillales; family Bacillaceae_I; genus Bacillus_CD; species Bacillus_CD alkalisoli. The sequence continues at coordinate 332,672 of NZ_KZ454944.1, read as the reverse complement.
GATGTGGATGAAGCCTGCGCGGACGTTGCTTCGATCCGATGAACTCGCGATTTTATGTAGCGTGGCGTACATAACGTTATTGCAAAGGTACGTGCCAGCTGAGTTGGATATTTTGGCTGGGTAGCCGTTTTCTTTCAATGTGTTGACCATTGCTCGAATTGGTAAGGTGGAGAAATAGCCGTCTGGGCCATCCGTCTCGATTAGTTCGTCTTCGCATGCTTTGCCGGTGTTGTCTGGTTCGCCGTCTTTGCAGTTAATGGCGATGCGTTCTGGTGTGATGTGGGCTCTTCCTGCTGCAAGGCCAAGTGAGATGACAGCGTCTGGTTGTAGTTCATCGTAGTAGGCTAGTAGTTGTGGTGCCGATTCGGCGAAATCTACTGGTAGAACTCGACTGTGAATCTCGTATTCTCCTATAACCGTTCCGTCGAGTGCTTTCGCGATTTCCTCAGTTGGATTGACCGGGAATTGTAGAAATGGGACAAAGCCTGTTAGTAATAGTTTTTTCACGGAAATGTACCTCCTTAGATGGCTTGTAACGTTAGAGCTTGTAGGTGTGGCGACGAGAGAATCGGATAGTCCCGGAATAAGGTGATAAAAACATTATTCCGGAAAGACTAAACGAAATTCGAATGTATTTTCTTAAGATAAAAGCACGGCGCCGTAGACGAGTGCGCCAACGATAACGTAGGCTGGGTGGACTTTCCATTTTTCGAGCAAGAGAAAGCTTGCGATAACTAGGATCGCCGAATGGATGAGGCCAGCGCCTTCGTATGATTGGGCGAAAAAGCGGTACGCCATCACACCAAGTAGTAGAGCGATAGTTGGGCGTACGTAATTCGACATACGCTTTACTTTTGGCGAGTCTTTGAATTTATAGAGCAAGCTCATGAGTGCGATCATGAGGATGAGCGATGGTGCGACGGTTGCGAAAACGCCGACTGCAGCTCCAAGGATTCCGGCCTGTTCATAGCCGATGTAGCCAGCCATTTTCGTCGCGATTGGGCCTGGTAGGGCGTTGCCGAGTGCGAGCACTTCACTGAATTCTTGAACAGATAGCCACTCATATCGGTGGACAACTTCATTTTCTACTAATGGAATGGTCGCGGGACCGCCACCATAGCCGACGATTCCTGGGATGAAGAAGGCAAGGAAAATGTGCCAGTAAATAATCATGTTGCGTTGCCTCCTTCAGGTTGTTTGTCTTTTTTAATTAGTGCTGCTAGTAGGAGGGCGCCGATGATAAGGCCTGGATGAATGCCGAGCAATTCGATTGTAACTAAACTTCCGATGATTAAAATGGTCGCCGCCGTGATGCCGAGTCCTTGTTTTGATTTAGCGAAAAAGTCCCATGTTAAGCTAGCAAGCATGACAGCTACCACTGGCACGATCGCTTTTGTCATACCTTGTACTCCGGGATGGTCGCGGAAGTTGGACAAGGTGGTGAGTAGGACGATCATAAGTACGATGGTTGGGACGATAGATGAAAGGATTGCGTTTAGCATGCCGAGTGTGCCTGCGACTCTGTAGCCGATGTAGCCTGCCATTTTGGTGGCGATAGGGCCAGGGAGCGTGTTGCTTAAGGCGAGGATGTCTGAGAAATCATCGTCACTTAGCCATTTGTACTTTTCGACTACTTCTTTATGTACGAGTGGGATGCTCGATGGTCCGCCGCCAAAGCCAAGCATGCCAACTCGGAAGAATGCTAGAAATAAATGATAGTGTTTCATATAAGTTTGTTGCCTTCTTTCTTTCTAGTAGATTGCAATTGTGTAACAGGTGCCTGGCACCCGTTACACATCTGTAATATATTTTTAGTGCTCGCTAGGTTTGAGCGGGTTGTATGGTTACAGAACTGTTACGGGTGCCAGGCACCTGTAATATTTTGTAATATTAGAACGCCGCTACGTGTCCGTCTGTGCGTGATTCTGTTCCTCCACACAATACACCTGTTTTTGGATCACGCCAAATAATTTGTCCGCGACCGAACGCGCCGCCATCTAACGTTATTTGTATCTCATGGCCTTTTCGAGCTAGCGCCTGCGCTAAATGAAGTGGGAAGTGATGTTCCACAAGCACTTTCTTTCCTTCCATCCACTGCCAACGTGGTGCATCCAACGCCGCTTGCGGATTCAAATGGAAATCAACCGTGTTCATCACGACCTGCATGTGTCCTTGTGGCTGCATATAGCCACCCATCACACCAAACGGCCCAACCGGCTCCGAGCCTTTCGTCAAGAAACCAGGAATAATCGTGTGAAACGTCTTTTTCCCAGGAGCAAGTGCATTTTCGTGCTCCGGATCCAGCGAAAAATCGTGCCCGCGGTTTTGCAAACCAATCCCCGTCCCCGGTATCACAACGCCTGAACCGAAGCCCATGTAGTTGCTTTGGATAAAGGATACCATATTTCCTTCCCCATCGGCAGTAGCTAAATAAACGGTACCGCCTTTTGGTGGTGTTCCTGGTTCCGGCGTCAATGCCATATCACCTATTACCGCTCTGCGCTGTTTGGCGAATTTTTCCGATAAAAGGGCTTCTGAAGAGTACGTCATCGTCTTCGGATCGGACACATATTTCTTCGTATCTACAAACGCGAGCTTCATCGCCTCGATTTGCTTATGGTACGTCTCCAACGAATCGCGCTCGTGGAACACGTCGTCCTTCAGCATGTTGAGCGCCATTAACGCCGCAATCCCTTGCCCGTTCGGCGGAATTTCCCACACATCATAGCCGCGATAATTCACCTTAATCGGGTCGACCCACTCAGGCTGATAGTTTGCAAGATCTTCTTTTTGTAAAAAACCGCCGTGCGCTTGTGAGAATTCCGCTATTTTATCGGCAATGTCGCCTCTGTAAAACGTTTCTCCACCTGTTAGGCCAATCTGGCGCAATGTTTCTGCATGACCGGGAGATTTCCACACTTCCCCTATCTCTGGAGCGCGGCCCTCCGGCGCAAATGTATCAAACCAGCCCTGGAATTCCTCTGTCGTACAGTTTTTCTTGTATGCATTGTAAGCGGACTTCCAATACTTCCCGAGCGTCGGTGACACAGGGTATCCTTCTTCTGCATATTGAATGGCTGGCTCTAGGACTTCAATTAAAGGAAGTTTCCCGAATTTGTTGGAAAGCTCTGCCCATGCGGAAGGTGCACCAGGGACTGTAACTGGGATGAGGCCTAGTTTTGGCATTTCGTTGTGTCCAAGCTCTTTTACCGCATCGATGCTGATGGATGATGGTGCTGGACCACTTGCGTTAAGTCCGTGTAACTTCCCCTTTGTCCAAACAAGTGCAAACGCGTCGCCACCGATTCCGTTTGACGTAGGTTCTAACACTGTTAGCGCTGCCGCTGTTGCGATTGCAGCATCAATTGCGTTTCCACCTTTTCTTAGGATTTGCAGTCCAGCCTCTGCTGCTAGTGGCTGCGATGTCGCGACCATTCCGTTTTTCGCCAACACTGTGTTACGTTGCGACGGGTACGGGTTATGTAAAAAGTCCATGTTTAAGTTCTCCATTAATCTGTCTCCCCCTTTGATATTTCGATAACCGAATTATTCTTATTATAATATCTTTTCAGAATAATTTCAATTCGACAAACTTCGGGTGGTGCCTGGCACCTGTGAAATTTTTGCAATAAAAAAACCCCCTCCCCCATCCAATATGGTCAGTTGGATAGGAGAGGGGGCTGGGACATTCACCCGATTTTATGCTGCTAATGTTAGTAATTCATACTGCTTACTTTAATATACCCTTTTGATTTTGGAATTATTCCTAAGCAAGAGGGTTTTAATAAAAGAGGTCAGGCTATTTTAGCCCAACCTCCTTATTGATCCATCTTAGTTCTCAGAATCGTCGCTACCGTCTTCTTCGCCTGGCTGGCCTTCTTCAGGTTGCTCAGCATCTTCTTCACCATCGTTTTGCGGAGCATCTTCGTCTTGCTCTGCAGAAACGTTACCTGCATCTAATAGTGCAGTTACTGGCTTTTTGAAGAAAGATAATGGGTTTACAGCCATTTCGTCTTTACGAATTTCAAAGTGTACGTGCGTTACTTCTTTGTTCATTAAGCTTGTACCAGCTTGAGCAATTACTTGACCTTGTTCTACTGTGTCGCCTTCTTTAACTACGATATTTGTTACAGAAGTGTACACTGTTTTCACGCCATCTTCATGCTCAATTTCGATTACATTTCCTAATAACGTATCTTTGTCATCTACACGAACTACTTTACCACTTAAACTTGCTACAACATCAAATGCTTCACCATTTCTCATTGCAATGTCGATACCAGTGTTTGGTTGGTAAATTCCATTGTAATAAATGAATGAGTTTTCTTGCTCTTCTTCTGAAGCATTAGGATCCCAGAAATACTTTTCTACAACTGCGGCACTTTCGTCTACTACAGGCATTACAAAGTTTTCAACAGGGCTTGTTACCTCAACAGCAGGTTGGTCACCGTTTTGTGAAGTTGTTGGACCGTTACCTTCCGTTTCATTTGCTGGCTCCTCTGGTGTAGTACCAGCTTGGAACATTAATACCCCTGTTAAAATGATTGCAGCACTAGCTAAATAGATTGCTGGGAATACCCAACGTTTTTTCATAAGTTTTTGCCAATTTGAATTTTGAGAAGTCCGTTTCTTTTCTTCCTCTCTCATTTTCATCACCTCAACAACCATTCTGAACAGAAAGAGAGAATAATATACATCGAGACTAAAAAATTTTTAAAAAAGTTATTTTCTTACAAAAAGGAAAGAATTATTCATAGAATATAAATTTTTTTGTGAGGGAAAAAGTTGCCCTCGTCCAACAGTGCCTGGCACCTGGAATTTTTATCCTACTAAAAAAAGCCTTGATGGCATGTCCGTTTTTACCGGAGTACCATCAAGGCTTTTTTTAAGGCCCTGTTAAACAACATTAGTTTTTAACATAGCCTTTTATAAAATCAATTCATATTGATAAAACGTTTCGTCTTTTTTATAGCCGTTTTTTTCATATAGCGATTGTGCTGCTAGATTGTCTGTGGCGGTGCTGAGTGCGATACTTTTTGCTCCAGTTTCTAACCCGAAATCCTTCGCCATACTTAATAGCATTTCCCCCACACCTTGCTTGCGAGCTACTTCATCCACATACAAATCATTTAAAATCCAAGCTCTCATCATGGAAATGGACGAAAACGTTGGATAAAGCTGCGTAAACCCGACATACTCTTCCCCATTAATTACAACAAAAATAACCGACTCATTCTTATCCAGTCTTTCTTTTATGTATTGAGTCGCACCTTCTAAATCAGAGTTTTGCTCATAAAACATTCTATATTTATTAAAAAGCTGAGCCACTCCCGCCAAATCTCCTGTTGTCGCTCGACGTACCTCCACCTAACATTCCTCCTTACTTATCTTTTGCCTCTTCATCACTCGACATTTCCACTGTTACTAATTTTGTCCTCCATCACGTGGGACTACTGCCTTTAACGTCTTATACTACTATACATTCTCTGTTCGTAAAATAATACCTTCTAGTAAAACGGTAGGGCAAGATGAGGAAGTTTTATAATTAATGAAAGATAGCTCGGTGGAAGTAGTCACGATTTGTTATGGAGAGACACGAGAAATTTAGGTAATATAAGAGGATAGGACAAAGTTATTAAGAGTGGCCTATTCAAGTTAATTTTTGTTTTTTCTTTGGTGGTAATGAACTTGAGAGCTCTTATCAAGTTCATTTCTGGTTTTTTTCTTTGCGGTAATGAACTTGAGAGGCCACTCCATGTTCATTTTTGCTTTTTTCTTTGACGAAAATGAACGTGAGACCACTCTCCATGTTCATTTTTGCTTTTTTCTTTAACGAAAATGAACGTGAGACCACTCTCCATGTTCATTTTTGCTTTTTTCTTTGACGAAAATGAACGTGAGACCACTCTCCATGTTCATTTTTGCTTTTTTCTTTAACAAAATTGAACGTGAATACACTCTCCATGTTCATTTTTGCTTTTTTCTTCGACGAAAATGAACGTGAATACACTCTCCATGTTCATTTTTGCTTTTTTCTTTAACAAAATTGAACGTGAATACACTCTCCATGTTCATTTTTGCTTTTTTCTTTAACGAAAATGAACGTGAGACCACTCTCCATGTTCATTTTTGCTTTTTTCTTTAACAAAATTGAACGTGAAAACACTCTCCATGTTCATTTTTGCTTTTTTGTACTTTTCTTTGACAAAAATAAGGCATAGGTGCCTGGCACCAAAATGCCGGCACCTGAAATTTTTTTCAAAAATAAAAAATCCCTCCTACTGTCATCGTAGACGAGTAAGAAGGATTTGTATACGTTAGTTACTTTTCGCGGTTAGCTTATTCATATACTGATCGGCACTGGCGATTTGGACACCTTGATAGTAGTGCGTCAGTATCTGCTCGTGCGTGCTTCCGAGCTTTGCCATCCCATTTGCGCCGTATTGGCTCATCCCAACACCGTGTCCATACCCTTTTGTCGTAATGATAATTTCATTACCTGAGCGCTCCCACGTAAAGTCGCTTGAACGAAGCTCTAATTTTTCTCGCACTTCGCGACCTTTCAATTTTTTCCCGTTTATTTCCACTTCACCAACTCTGTCCCCTGTCGTTCTAGAAACGATTTTTCCAACTGAACCATCGGCTGGGAGAGTTACACCTAATTCATGCTGAAACTCGGCCAGGGTGACCACTTTTTTATCTGTAAAAGCCGGCGAGACTTCATCCCACGGGCTCTCGACACTTCTTAAGTATGGATATTCATTTTGCCAGTATTCCTCTGAGTTCTCTGTAAACCCATTGCTTGTGGAAAAAAAGCTCGCATCAATTGGTTCGTTGTTGAACGTTATGACTTTACCGGCCGTAGCTTCGACCGCTTCCGCCACTTTCGCAATGCGCGGTGCAAACTCAGCTCCCCAGCCTGCCCTTAGTTGCTCTCTACTTTTATATACTTGATCTAACACCGTATCTGTCACGTGAGCGCCTTCTGGGGCACTAATGGATTTACCGGCAAGCATTTGCTTCACGACATACGTTCTAGCTGCGAGCGCTTGTGCCTTCAATGCTTCTAACTCAAACTGTGGCCCCATTTCAGCAGAAACAACTCCAACCACGTATTCTTCTATTGGTATTTCAACGATTTCTTTTAATTCACTGCGATAAACGGCAACGTTCATATCAGGACCAATTTTAAGCGGTTGTAAATGCTTTGCATCTAGTTCCTCTGTTAATTTGCCGCTTCCCTTGTCAGCAAACGGCAGCACTAACAATGTCGGAACCATAAGAATCATAACGAATAGTAGGGATAAGAGTACGATGAGTGGTTTAATATTAATCATAAGTGTTCGGCCCTCCGTTTTGTAAATAGTTTGTTCTCTTTCCAATTCTATGGAGGAGGACAAGCAATTATGACAAGTATTAACGGAAAGTTGAAGGTTTTAGACGTGTGGATTTTGGAGAGTTGCATTTTAGTAGGGAAACTAAGGGGATTGGGTAGATACTAGCATTTTTATTTGTGTTTCAATCCTATCGTTTTGTGTTTCAAATTCAACCTTTTCTGTTTCAATCTTAACTATTTGTGTTTCAATCTTACATGCTTCTGTTTCAATCCTTCTCCACCATTAGATTTGTGTTTCAAATTCAACCTTTTCTGTTTCAATCCTAACTACTTGTGTTTCAATCTTACTTGCTTGTGTTTCAATCCTTCTCCAACATTAGATATTCTCACATCCTTCTGTTTCAATCCTTCCAAACAATACCTTCTACTCACCTCTTATATACCTAACCACACACTATCCTCCCCACTCCCCCAACAAATATTTCCTTGGACATATTTTGTTACATAATTGTAACCATTCTGGGCACACTAGTTAGGTATGTGGCATAAACAAGGTGAATATTTATAAATAAAAAGGGCCCAGATCCAACTAAATGGACCTGAACCCTACTATTTATCAAACATAAGCATTACGCTTCTTTTGCTTGCTCTAACATTTCAACTGCTGTATCAACTTTATCATTAATACGCTCTACGTCTGCACCTAAAGCAGCTAACTTCTCATGGAAGTTTACGTAGCCGCGGTCTAAGTGTTTCAGTTCTGTTACACGAGTATAACCATCAGCAATTAAACCAGCTAAAACTAATGCTGCTGCTGCACGTAAATCAGTTGCTGCCACTTCTGCACCTTGTAGCTTCGATGGTCCAGAAATAATAACAGAACGGCCTTCGATTTTGATGTCGCCATTCATGCGACGGAATTCTTCCACGTGCATGAAGCGGTTTTCAAATACCGTTTCCGTGATCATACTTGTGCCTTCAGCTGCCAGTAATAAGGACATCATTTGGGATTGCATATCTGTCGGGAATCCTGGATGTGGCATTGTTTTAATGTCAATAGATTTTAACTTCTCTGGTCCGATAACACGTAAACCAGTTGGCTCTTCCGTAATTTGAACGCCCATTTCTTGCATTTTTGCAATAAGAGAGCTTAAATGTTCATATACAGCACCTTGAACTAATACATTACCGCCAGTAATTGCGGCAGCTACCATGAATGTTCCTGCTTCAATACGGTCTGGAATGATGTGGTGACGTGTACCGTTTAATTCTTCTACACCTTCAATGCGGATTGTACCTGTTCCTGCTCCACGGATTTTTGCACCCATTGAGTTAAGGAAGTTAGCTAAGTCCACGATTTCTGGTTCTTTTGCTACGTTCTCTAAGATCGTTGTTCCGTCTGCTAACGTTGCTGCCATCATGATATTCTCTGTTGCTCCAACACTTGGGAAATCAAGATATACTTTCGCTCCCTTAAGTCTTCCGTCAACAACTGCATCGATATAGCCGTTTCCTACTTTTACCTTCGCACCCATTGCTTCGAAACCTTTTAAATGTTGATCAATTGGTCTTGAACCGATTGCACATCCACCAGGTAAAGCAATTTTTGCACGTCCGTTTCTAGCAAGTAACGATCCCATTACAAGCACTGATGCACGCATTTTTCGTACATATTCGAAAGGAGCTTCCGTATTTAATTCTTTTGTTGCATCGACAGTTATACGATTATTATCAAAGCTAACTTCAGCATTTAAATAGCGTAAAACTTCATTTATCGTATAAACATCAGAGAGCTCAGGTACATCTAAAATTTCACATTTACCTTTACTAGCTAATAGTGTTGCGGCAATAACAGGAAGTACTGCGTTTTTTGCGCCTTCTACTTTTACAGTACCAGTTAATCTGTTTCCACCGCGGACGATGATTTTTTCCAAGGTCTTCCCCTCCGCGTCCTATGTTCTATATATTAATATTCAATAGTTATGATTGGCGTGCCGATTACGACGGTAATCTTATCGCCCAATCCGTTTTTCCTTAGGCCAAGTTGCAAGTTCATTTTTCCATTAGGTGTGGGTAAAAAACGTTCCCACTGGTCATTATATGCAGATATGGAGATGAATGTATCTTCCGTCAACGATTCCATCTCACTCGCCGAAAAACTGCGTAATAATTCGTCCGCTCTGTTTTTCAAACTAACTTCAATAATATCACTGATTTCGCCGATTACACAAGAAAATATTTCAGGTTCTTCGTGAAAAATAATGGAAGCAGTCTCGTAAAATTTTTCCACTTGACTCAAGGACTTTTCCTCTTCCCAACCGATAGCATGGACTTCATACCATACATTCGTAGTTGGATTTGCCTTTATGTCCGTCATCAGTAGGGTAATTTTTTCATTTTCCTTTGAATTTTCATTAAAATAAGTGCCAACCATCTTCCAAGAATCTTCTGTTCGATCCTCTTCCCATAAAAAATGACCCATCTTCTGTTTTAACCTATTTGCTTCGTCTTGGAAAGATACTTTATTCCTAATTGTATAGACGTTTTCACGAGCGTAAAGTTTCCATTCATTCACGAAAATTTCATTTTGCTCATACACACGAATAATTTCTTCTAACTCAGTACTGGTTATGGAATTAATTGCTTGAGCTCCACTTCTTTCATTCCCAACAATCACAGCGGTAAAACATAACAATACAATAAAAATAAAACCGATCCAGTTTTTCATCTCTCACTTTCCCCCTAAACGTCCTCTCGCCTTACTATCCATTCTTACCTTTTGGCGTTGGAACATACATGGGAAAGTTCGTCAAAAAAGGAGAAATATTTTGGATTTACCCTTGGAGTATGTAGATTTCTACGTAGTGTGTCGCTTGGTGCGGAGAGATGGGAGTAGTTGTGGAAATAGGGCGGTATATGTAACAGGAAGATTACTTTTTTCGCCTGGGCTACTTTTTTCGAAAAAAATAAACCTATAGCCATACCGCCGCGTTTTTTGTCACCAAAGGAAATGTAGTCGCTGTGCATAAAATAAATAGTCTAGGAAGAAATTACTTACTGTTGCGCCAATTGCAATTGTGACGAGGATCAGCAGAAGTCTGATTTGGACTACTTTGTTCGGTTTCATCCATTTTTCGTAGTTGAGGCATTGGAGTGCCCACCACGTAATGCTAATGAAAAGTAAATGCGAAAAAATACTAATTAATGCTTGTGCACCAAAATCGACCATTTTGAATGCTCCTTTCTGCTTTTGTTTGTTGTTGAGATAGGTAGGAATTTTATAGTTTATTTGGTAATTTTTGATTGGGATTCAGTATGCTTCGGTCAAATTGGCTTCGGCTTCGGCTTCGGCTTCGGTCACTTCGGCATTGCTTTCGGTCAAACCCCACCTTGCTTCGGTCACTTCGGCATTGCTTTCGGTCAAATTAGCTCCGGCTTCGGTCACTTTCCCAAAATATAAAAAAGAAGGAGTCCCCCAACTCCTTCTTACTATTAAAACATATGCCCCTTTTTCTTACAAACAAAGGGTTTGTAGCGGGCCGTATCCCGCTACTCCCTATAAAATCACTGACCACCAAACGTAAAGAGGTCGTGGATGATATTAAATGTATCCGTGAAGAAGTTTAATGCTATGCCTGGTACGATACCTAGTACGATTGTACCTATTGCTGTTACCGCTAGCACGATCCACATCGCAACTGGTACTTTGACCTTCTCGTCATCACTTGACGGGCGGAAGAACATTTGTGTCATGATTCCGAAGTAGTAGAAATAAGACACAACCGTTGTTGCGATTAAGATGGAAGCTAATACGTACGCGTTGACTGGCTCGGCAATTGCTCCGACGAAAATGTTTACTTTCGCGATAAAGCCGGCTGTTCCTGGAATTCCCGCTAAAGAAAGTAAGAATATAGTCATTAACACTGCTAGTATTGGCGAACGTTGGTAAAGGCCTGCGAAAACACTAATGTCTTCGTTATCGTATTTTGTTGCGACTAATTGAATAATGGCAAATGCTCCGATGTTCATTAGCATATACGCTAATAAGTAGAACCAGATAGCATCGAACATGAACACAAGGTTTAACGTTGCGAATGCAACTAAAATGTAACCAGCGTGCGCAATGGATGAGTACGCGAACATACGCTTAATGTTACGTTGGCGTAATGCTACAACGTTTCCTAAAATCATCGATGCACCAGCAATTAATGCAATTAATTCCTTCAGCGAGAACAGCATTGATAGCTCCGCGCCACCTTGAGCTGGTGTTTGAAGGAATAGTGTCATAAATAAGCGTAACACGATGATAAATCCAGCAGTTTTTGAAATAACTCCTAAAAATGCTGCAACAGGAGTTGGTGCTCCTTGGTAAACATCTGGTGCCCACATGTGAAATGGTACTGTCGCCAATTTGAAGGAAAGTCCAACGAACATCATGATGAAACCAATCACTAATAATAGTTGTAAATCTGTTGCGTATAGCGAGCGAAGCATATATGCCATTTCTAACAAGTTCGTTGTACCTGTTAAGCCGTACACGTAACTCATACCGAATAGTGTAATAGCTGTTGCGATACCACCGCTGATGACGTACTTCATTGCGCCTTCGTTTGACAGTTGGTTTTTCTTTCTCATACCAGCTAACACATAGGACGATAGAGAAAGTACCTCTAAGCCTATGAACAATGTAATTAAGTCACCACTAGATGACATGATCATTGCACCAAGAAGGGCCGTTAAGAATAAGTAGTAAAACTCACCCTTATACGTTATCCCTTCTGTCGGCTCGTAGCTCACTGCAAGTAGCATGATTAGTGCCGCACCGACTAAAAGAAGTGTTTTGAACGCCATTGCAAAGCTGTCTAAACGATATGTTTCATACAATATCGTTGTCACGCCTTCGCGGTCGTACATGTTCACTAAAAAGCCAAGTGCGATTAAAATTGCTGCAAACCCGATCCAACCGAGAATTCGTCGGTCGAAGCTCTTTTTCATAAATAAATCCAAGAGTGTTAGAAGGGTTATTACACCAAGGATGATGAATTCTGGTGCCATTACACCCCATTCAAAACTGAGAAGCGTTTCTAAATCCATCTCCTATTCACCCCCCTATTCCTAAAATAATTGCTTCTATCGTTGCTTGTAACGGTGCTCCAAGTACGTCTGGGAACACACCGATTAGTACGATGAAAAATACCATTACGACTACTGGTACCCACTCTACACCGCGAATGTCGACTACTTTGTCGCTATACTCCGCTGGTGTACCGAATGTCATGCCAAGTACTGCGCGAAGTAAGTATGCCGCTGTTAAAATAATACCTAGCGTACCTACTGCTGCGATAACTGGCATTTCTCTAAATAATCCTAAAAACGCCATGAACTCGCTGACGAATCCACTCATACCAGGAAGTCCAAGTGAAGCCATTGCCCCTACTAGGAAAAATCCTGCTGTAATTGGCATCACTTTTGCTAGTCCACCAAGTTTGCTTATTTCTGTTGTGCCAACGCGCTCGTACATAATTCCGATTAGGAAGAATAAAAGAGCTGCGATGAAACCGTGTGATACTACTTGGAAAATCGCCCCTTGAACTCCTGCTTCGTTCATTGCCGCAAGTCCAATTAACACAATTCCCATATGCGAGATACTAGAGTATGCCAGTACCATTTTGAAATCTGTTTGAATTAGTGCTAAGAAAGCACCATACAATAAGTTCACCACTCCTAAAATAGCCAGTATTACTGCTAGTTGTTGGAATTGCTCAGGGAAAATGTTCACACCAAAGCGGATTAAACCGTAAGCTCCGATTTTCAACAATACCCCTGCGTGCAGCATAACGATCGATGGCGGTGCTTGCACGTGAACTTTTAACATCCAGCTATGAAGCGGTACGATTGGAAGTTTAATACCGAACGCTACTAATAAGGCAATTAATAAACCTAGCTTTAGGTCGTTCGACACAGCTCCAACTGTTGCTGCATCAGCAGTTGTCATAATGTTTGTAATCTCAGCAATGTTCATCGTTCCTGTTTTTGCGAAAAGAATGATGAACACAATTAGTAGAATGGCAGAACCTAGTCCGTTGTAAATTAAGAAACGATAAGCTGCTTTTTCTTTTTCAAAATAACCCCATTTTCCAATTAGGAAGAACATAGGAATTAACGTAATTTCAAAGAATACGAAGAATAATAGTAAGTTTTCTGATGCGAAAACTCCTAGCATTCCGATTTCAAGTAATAAGAATAGTAGGAAGTAACCTTTCCATTCTTTTTTCACATGAATCGCAGCAATCGCCGATAATGTCGATAATACTGCCGTTAGTAAAATCATGACTAATGAAAAGCCACTTAAACCAAGTTCATAGGAGATTGGTCCGTAAACAAGCATGCCGTATGCTGCTTCGATAATGTCTGGATTACCGAACTGAATCCAATCTCTTTTTTCTGCAAATTTCTCTAAGCTTGCGCCACCTCTGTACTGAAAGTAAGCGATAAATGCCAATACAAGTGGTGGAATTGTTGCTAGAACTCCTACTAGTTTAATCGTTTTCTCTTCCGTTTTAGGAATAAAAAGTAGTGCTAACATTCCAAGTAGAGGGGAGAAGATTAAGACTGATAAAAAATAACCGCTCATCCTACATACCCCCCTGTAATAACAAAGATAACAAGTAAAATCGCAAGGCCAACAAACGCCACTGCACTATATGTTTGCACTTGGCCATTTTGAGCTTTTGCCCCTAATTTTCCAAGTGTCATCGTTGCTGCTGCGATACCTTTCATCGAACCTTTTACTAAAAATTCGTCGATGTATTTTAAGAACAAACTGATCATTCTTGTGCCATAACCGAATGTTCCTTTGTAAAATTGATCAACAAAGTATTTGTTGTATAAAATGCTATAAAGCATTGGTGCGCCAGAGCTAAAATAGTCACGTGGAATCGAGCGTTTGCTGTACATAAAGTAAGCAAGTGCGATACCCGCAAATGAGACAAGTGTCGCAACAATCATAATCCAGAGTGGACCGCTAATGTGCGATGGGCCGTACATTGTTGTGCCTTCTGTTAACCAATCACCTAGGAAAAAGCCGAACCAAGGTGTGTTCATGTACCCAGCTATAACCGCTAAAACACCAAGTACCATCATTGGTACAAGCATCACTTTTGGTGACTCGTGTACACCTTTTTGATCGCCTCGAGCTTCTCCACCAAATACCATGAAGAATAAGCGGAACATGTAGAACGCTGTGAAAAATGCTGCGATTAATGCTAGCACGAACAAGAATGGGTTATTGGCCCATGCTGCTAGTAAAATTTCTTCTTTACTAAAGAACCCGGAGAAGAACGGTACACCACTAATTGCTAGTGTTCCGATTAAAAACAATAGCCCTGTTACACGTAGCTTTTTCCAAAGTCCACCCATCTCTTCGATGTTTTGCGTATGAGCGGCATGGATGACGCTACCTGCTGCTAAGAACAGTAACGCTTTAAAGAATGCGTGTGTTGTTAAGTGGAATACTCCTGCCACATAGCCAGCAGAACCTAATGCAAGCATCATGAATCCTAACTGAGAAACAGTGGAGTATGCTAACACACGTTTAATGTCTTTTTGCACTAAACCGATCGATGCAGCAAAAATTGCCGTGAACGCACCGACGATTGCTACCGTTAGCATCGCGAATTCGCTTGCTTCAAATAACGGGAATAGTGTTGCTACTAAGTATACCCCTGCTGCTACCATCGTTGCGGCGTGGATAAGTGCCGATACTGGTGTTGGACCTTCCATCGCATCTGGTAACCATGAGTGTAATGGGAACTGACCAGATTTTCCGATCGCCCCGATGAAAATTAATATCGCAATAAGGGTAATCATTTCATAAGAAATCGCGCCAGCTGTTACGGCTGCGAAAATATCAGAGTATTCGAAGCTTCCTACTTGCCAGAATAAAAGGATAATCCCGATAAATAGACCAACGTCCCCGATACGCGTCATAATGAACGCTTTTTTCGCTGCTGCTTTTGCATCTTCTTTGAAAAAATAGAACCCGATTAATAAGAATGACCCTACTCCTACTAACTCCCAGAAAAAATAGAGTTGAAGTAAGTTTGGTGATAGAACAAGTGCCAACATTGCAAATGTAAATAATCCTAGATAAGCATAAAACACGTTGATTCGGTGGTCGCCGTGCATGTAGCCTTTCGAATAAATATGTACAAGTAAGCTGACAAGTGACACTACAACAAGCATTAACGCGTTTAATTGGTTAACTTCATACCCCGCTGTTAGCTGTACTTCTCCAATGGTAAGCCAAGTAAACGTAGATTTAAATGTTGGTGCTGATAGCCGATCCCATAGCGCCATGACGGAAAAAATAAGTGCAAGGCCTGTTAGTGCGATTCCGATATAGGCACTTGATTCTTTTAATCTTTTTCCGACAAGAAGTAATAGGATAAAGGAGACCAGCGGAAAAAGCGGGATAATCCAAGCATTCTCCATCATCGTATCAAATCCCCTTCTTTTTAGTTGGTTAGTTGGTTAGGTGTTAGTTGGTTAGGCTCTTCCTAATCACTAACCACTAACCACTAATCACTAAATCGCGATTAGTTTTTTAATGTGTTCATTTCATCGACGTTGACTGTGCGGCGGTTGCGGTATAGGGCGATGAGGATCGCGATACCTACTGCTACTTCCGCTGCTGCTACGGTGATGACAAATAGGGCGAAAACTTGCCCGGTAATGTCCGGATTTATCCCGAATTTACTAAACGCCACTAAATTGATGTTTACTGCATTTAACATAAGCTCAATCGAGATGAGCACGATAATAACATTTCGTTTTGTTAGTGCACCGTAAAGACCGATACAGAACAAGATAAGTGCTAATACAAGGTAGGCGGATAATGGTACTGAACTCATTTCTCCTTCGCCTCCTCTTCTTCTTCATCGTCACGTTTTGCTAAAATAATTGCTCCAACAAGGGCAACTAATAGTAAAACGGACGTTAATTCGAATGGGATAACGTAATGTGCATAGATGGATATACCAATTTGCTCTGTGTTGTTCACATGTAATTCTGTTGCTTGCTCGCCTAAGTCTAGGTTGTATACACCTAGGTACACAACGCCTGCAAAACCGATAACACCTAGTAGTACCGCTAGTTTGCGGAACCAACCAGTCGTCTCGCTCGTGTCATTGTGACGAGTTAACATGATTCCAAACAACATAACAATTGTAATCGCACCAGAATAAATTAAAATTTGAACAGCTGCTACGAACTCCGCTGAAAGCAGTACGTAAATACCTGCGATACTGACGAAAGTGAACACAAGGGCTACGACCATGTGCACGACTTTCGAAAGGTTAAGCATGAGCACGCCGCCGGCAATCGCAGCAATAGCTAATCCGAAAAATGCGATAAATTCACCGCTTACACTCATGCTTTATTCTCCTTCCTAATGTTCGTATCATTTTCATCTAACCATTGTAAGTCTTTAAACAGGTGGTCTCTACTATACTCCGCTAGTTCAAAGTTGTTTGTCATAATGATTGCTTCTGTTGGACAAACCTCTGTACAAAGGTCACATAAAATACAAATCTCAAAGTTTATATCGTACGTATCGATAATTTTCCCTTTTTTCGTCGGGTCAGGATGTTTTTTCCCTGTTAACTGAATGCAGTCGGTTGGACAAATGTTCGCACATTGGTTACAAACGATACATTTCTCTGGGTAAAACTTTTGGATCCCACGGAACCTGTCCGGTAAAGGTAGCGGCTCATTTGGGTAATCGTACGTTACTTTTTTCATCGTTAAGTTTTTTAGGGTATACTTCAAACCTTTTGCAAGACCGCGCATTTTGCTTTCACCCCTTTGTTAGCTGTAAGCTATTAGCTTATTACTTTCAAAAATTTATTTAAGCTCTGAATACGTTGATTTGCGCTGCAGGCATTCGCTTTCCGCGGGCGGTAAAAGGAAGGTTATTTTCACTACCGTGAAAAAACCTACTCCTCAGCGCATTGCGCCTGCGGGGTCTCAATCGACACGCTTCTCCCGCAGGAGTCTCATGCCTACCGCTCCAATCAACTTAGAAACGGTTATGAAATCAGTTTCCTATCCACTAGCCACTAATCATTTAAAGAAAATTTCTTTTATAATTGCTGTGATAAAGATGTTCGCCAGTGCTACTGGTAGTAACACTTTCCAGCCGAACTCCATTAGTTGGTCTGCGCGTAGACGTGGGAACGTTACACGGAACCAGATTAATAGGAACACGATGAAACTGAATTTTAACGCGAACCAAACCGCTCCTGGAATGAATCCTAAGAATTCAAATGGAGGTAACCAACCACCTAAGAATAGAACGGTTGTCAGGGATGCCATTGCGAATAAGTACACGTACTCTGCCAGCATGAAAAATGCCCAACGGAATCCAGAATACTCAACATGATAACCTGCAACTAGCTCCGATTCTGCTTCAGGTAAGTCAAACGGCGTACGGTTCAACTCTGCAACAGATGCGATTAAGAAAATAACAAAGCCAATTGGCTGTAAGAAGATGTACCATACAAGTTCACCTTGCTGTGCCACGATAGCGTTTAAGTTCAAACTACCTGTTAAAAGGACAACTCCGATAACAGACATAACTAACGGTACTTCATACGAGATCATTTGAGCTGCCGCACGCATCCCACCAAGTAAAGAATACTTGTTGTTTGATGCCCAACCAGCTGTTACAACCCCAACCGTCGTTAATCCAGAAATCGCGATATAGTAAAGTAATCCTACGCCAATATCAGCAAATTGGAACTTATCTGTAAATGGAATAACTGCTAATACCATAAATGCCGGTGTAAAGGCGATAACAGGTGCTAAAATGTATAAAGGACGATCCGCAAGTTTTGGAATCGTATCTTCTTTTAAAAGAAGTTTTAAAACGTCGGCAACTGTTTGTAATAAACCAAAGCGTCCTCCAACTTGGTTAGGACCCATACGGTTTTGCATGAATCCCATTACTTTACGTTCTGCAAGAATTCCGTATGTAACGAAACCTAGAACGGCAAGTAGTAAGGCTGTTGCTAATCCGAAAAAGATGAGAAAGTTCATCAAGCCCGGTGAGGAGTGTAAAAGTTGTTCCATCATTAGCCGTCAACCTCCCCTAGAACGATGTCGATGGCACCTAAAATAGTTATTAAGTTTGCCATGTTTTCGCCCTCTAATAGTTTCGGAAGAATTTGAAGGTTATAGAATGATGGTCGACGGAACTTCAGGCGGTATGGCTCTTTTTTTCCATCAGACGAAATATAACATCCAATTTCTCCACGCGGAGATTCGATACGAACGTATGCCTCTCCTTTAGGAGCTTTAATGATACGAGGTACTTTCGCCATAATTTCCCCATCATGTGGGAACTGAGCGACCGCTTGCTCGATAATTTTTAATGATTCTTCGATTTCTGCCATGCGCACGTGGTAACGAGCCCATGCATCTCCACCATCTTGTGTTGGAACGTCAAAGTCGAAACGATCGTAAATCGAATATGGCTCATCTTTACGAAGATCCCACTTCACGCCTGTACAACGAAGGTTTGCACCACTTAGTGAGTAGTTAATCGCATCTTCTTTCGTGTAGCGGCCAACGCCTTTTACACGGTTCATGAAGATTTCGTTTCCTGTTACTAAGTCATGGTATCCTTTTAGCTGATCGCGCATGTATGGAATGAATTCTTCTACTTTTTCAATCCAGCCTTCTGGTGCATCCCACTTTACGCCACCTACACGCATGTAGTTGAACGTTAGACGTGCTCCAGAAAGTTCGTTTAGTAAGTTGATAATCATTTCTCGTTCACGGAAAGCGTAAAGGAATGGACTTACTGCTCCGATGTCAAGTAAGTAGGTGCCATACCATACAAGGTGAGAAGCAACTCTTCCAAGCTCCATCGCTAGAACACGTAAGTATTCCGCTTTTTCCGGAATTTCAAGTCCCATCATTGTTTCTACTGCGTGCACAAGTACGTAGTTGTTTGTCATCGCAGATAAGTAATCCATACGATCTGTGTAAGGAATGATTTGAGTGTATTGTAAGTTTTCTGCTAGCTTTTCTGTACCACGATGAAGGTACCCTACTACAGGTGTAGCTTCTGTAATGGTTTCCCCGTCAATTTTAACGACTAGTCGGAAAACTCCGTGCGTACTTGGATGCTGTGGTCCAACGTTTAATAGCATTTCTTCCGTGCGAATCATTTGCTACACCTCCACATCGAACGGCTCATAATCTTTGCGCAACGGATGTCCTACCCAATCGTCCGGCATCATGATTCGCGTTAAGTTCGGATGACCTGTGAACTTAATGCCAAGTAAGTCGAAACTTTCACGCTCTGGCCAGTTTGCTCCTGCCCATAGAGGAACAACAGAAGGAACGGTCGGCTCGTCGCGGTCTAACTTTACTTTTAATGCTACGGATTGATTGTTTTTATAAGAATATAAGTGCATGTATACTTCCATATGTGTTTCAAAGTCTGATCCGTGATGTTCTGATAAGTAATCAAAGCTTAGTTGCTCGTTGTAACGTATGTATTCCGCTACTTTATAGTAAGCATCTAACTTCACGACTAATGTTGGAACGTCTTTAGAAAGGTTGTTGATATAGGAATCTTCTAATACATCTACTCCAAGGTGATCTGTTATTACTTTGACATACTTGTCTAAATATTTTTGGTTTGGCGATGGTGTTGTTTCTGCTTGTGCATCATCACTCGAAGTTGCTCCACCTTTTGCTGCTGCAGCTGCTTTTGCTTTTGCGGCCGCGGCTGCTTTCGCCTTTGCTTTTGCAGCGGCAATTGCTTTTGCTTTTTCATCTGCTAAGTCGCCTGCAGGTGCGGCTGCTCCGTCTTCTTGTTTTGCTTTTGCTGCAGCTTTCGCTTTTGCAGCTGCTGCTGCTTTTGCTTTCGCTGCTGCGATTTTTTTCGCTTTTTCGTCTTCTGCTGAATCGGATGAAACAGCTGTATCTGCGTCGCCGTTTTTCTTTGCTAGTGCCGCGGCTTTTGCTTTCGCTGCTGCAGCTGCTTTTGCTTTTGCGGCTGCAATCTTCTTCGCTTTTTCGTCGTCGCCTGCGTCGCTTGAATCGACTTCAGCTGTTGCTGGAACTTCTTCACCGTTTTTCTTCGCTAGTGCTGCAGCTTTCGCTTTCGCTGCTGCTGCGGCTTTTGCTTTTGCGGCTGCTGCAGCTTTCTTTTTTGCTAAGTCCGCGTTTTCGGCCGGTTGGCTAGCTTCCGTCTCAACAGCCGGTGCGTCTTGCTCAGTTGTTTGTTCAGTTTTGGCTGCTGCGTTTTCTCGTGCTTGTTTACGAGCTAGTGCTGCTGCTTTTGCTTTTTCTGCTGCTTCTTTTTTCTGTTGTTCTAAGCTTTTTTCTTCGCTCATGGACTAGATCACCTTCTTCCCAGTCTTTGCTTCGTAGCGAATTTTCTCGCGTAATTTATTAATTCCATAAATAAGAGCCGCTGGGTTTGGTGGACATCCTGGAATGTAAACATCAACTGGTACTATTTGGTCGACACCCTTCACTACTGCGTAGGATTTAATGTACGGACCGCCAGCTGTTGCACAGGACCCCATTGCAATTACCCATTTCGGCTCAGGCATTTGGTCGTAAAGACGTTTTAGGACAGGTGCCATTTTTTTCGTAACGGTACCTGAAACAATCATACAGTCAGATTGTCTTGGAGAAGTACGGAAAAACGATCCGAAACGATCCAAGTCGTAATGGGAAGAACCTACTCCCATCATTTCGATGGCACAACAAGCTAAACCGAATGTCATCGGCCATAAAGAGTTGCTTCGTGCCCAAGCTTTTACTTCTTCTAATGTTGTTAGGAATACTGTTTGACGCAGTTCTTCCATTTCTTCTGGCGAGATATTTTCGAGGTTCATCTCTTTTAGGTCCATTTTAACACCTTCTTCTTCCAAGCATAAATAAGTCCGATTAGTAACATGACAACGAAGATAAGCATTTCAATTAGTGCGAAGATGCCTAGTTGGTCGTATGCTACTGCCCATGGATATAGAAATACTGTTTCTACATCGAATATGACAAATAGTAATGCGAAAATGTAGTAACGTACGTTGAATTGTACGCGTGAGTCGTGGAATGGATCGATACCACTCTCATAAGTCGTTTGTTTTGCTGTGCTCGGTGCATGCGGACGTAACACTCTTCCTATTGCAAGCGCTACGACTGGAAGTAATACTCCTAACGTTAAAAACACGAATACTATCATATAGCTATTTTGATATAAGTTTAGTAGATTCATGTCCGCCCCCTCCGAAGTCCATTATATTTTTCAGACTGCTCTCAATATTTGAATATGTAACCGATAACAATTATACCAAATCCCAATATCTGTGTCGACATGATAAGGGATGCTTGTGTAAATTAAATTAATTCTAATTATATCGTCAAAAGAATAACATACTCGATTGAGCGGATGGAGAGGGTTTGTTTGTTATTTCACATGTGAGAGTGCAAAAAAACCTGCCTTGGGGTCTGATCCCAGCAGGTTTTTTAAAAAAATCGAAGACGGGCGTAAATTTCCTTTAGGTTATTGAAGGTTGTTTTGGTTGGTCGTGGTGAAGTTTGTTAGGGTGTTGATTTAACTCCTACCTCTCTTTACTAGCTAAGTGGAAGCTTTAATAAAAAAGTAGATCCATTTTCGCCAGAGGTTACTTGGTCAATTGTTCCGTCGTGTTGCTTCATAATTTTAAGAGAGAGAGATAAACTTTTCACTTTTTGTTTAGTTTGAGGGTTGGAAGCTTTGATCGTGTTTTTTTCCAAAACCTCTTTTATTTGTGAGCCATTTTCTTCGATTGAGATAATGATACAATTTGACTCTACTTTCGTCGTTATTTCTATAAGACCGTTTTCTATTGTTTTACTTTGTTTAATGGAGTCTAGAGCATTTCTCAAAATGTTTAGGATTACTTGTTTTATTTGTTTAGCATCTATATATATGGCGGGCAAAATTTCTTTTTTCATGTAATGAATCTGGCAATTGATTTTTTCCGCTTCTGGGGTAAAAGAAGCGACACACTCACTTATTAAATGCTGTATGTTCACATGTTCCTTTATCAGCTTGGTTGTATTTGTTGTAGAAATGTACTGGTTTATTAAGTTGTTTGCTCTATTTATTTCTTGCAATGCACCATTTACCTCGTTTATTTCATCGAACCCTTCTAATTGTGGTTTTACTAGTTGCATATATCCTCGAAGGCTTAGAAGTGAACCTTGTAATTCATCGGCAATTGAGTTGGCAAATTTGTTAGATCTTGCGCTTTCGTTGTGTAATAGTGAATCGTTTTCCATTTTCCAATTAGTAAATATAAGTTCATCCATTGATTCTTGAATGGACAAAATTTCTTTTTCCATACGTTTTTCCTTACTCTTCTTAACTGAATTAATATGCTGCGATCTCGGCTGTTTTTTAATGCAATATAGAAAAGTCATTTCTGATTTGGCTTTTTGTAAATATACATCATACAAAATTGGTTGGTTGTGAATCCCTAGTAGGTTTAGCTCAATTTTATTCTTATTTTTGATGAGTGCATTTTTTAGTTTTAAGTGATTTTTCCTATCGACTATTTCTAAGAAGTTTTCTACTCTTGGAAAATTTCGTATGACTACTTCAGATGATTTGAGTACATTAAAGTTATTATCTATAGTAAATACAGGGAAAGGAAGGGTATGATAGGGAAGCTCTATTTTCGGCATATTCTTCTCCTCTAAGTTTAGTTTGGCCATCCAATTTAGTAGTTCAAGAGATTTAAGTTATTGTTACTTTGCTTAGGTTAATGTAAGTGTAATGGGTATCGTTGTATTAATCTACTTGTACAACTTCAGCGAATGTTTTGATGTATATGATTTTTTAGGAAGATTAGGATTTTAATTTAAAAACAATGTACATCTTCTTAGTAGATAGTAAGAGATAATCCCAGCTCAATATCCATTTCTTTTTTGCTAGAATAATTAGAACATATGTTATATATTTCCTAAATTTCATTTTCCAAAACATTTGATACGAATTTTAAGGGGTTGGGGGTTGGGGGTTGGGGGTTGACCTCTGTAACAAAATATTTTAAGCCATATCATATATTATGGATTACTTAATTTTAAAATACAAAAACCCCGCCGATCTGCATCATGTGCAGGCCAGCGGGGTTAGTATGATCAATCAATTTAATTATCGTTTTTTGGCTACGTTTAAGCGGTTGATTGCACGTTGAAGTGCAAGTTCTGCGCGACGGAAGTCAATATCGTCTTGTTTCGACTGGATACGACCTTCTGCACGTTTTCTCGCTTCTTCCGCACGAGTAACATCAATCTTTTCAGCTGCTTCCGCAGACTGAGCTAAGATTGTCACTTTATCAGGACGTACTTCTAAAAATCCTCCAGTAACAGCCACTAGTTCCGTTGTTGTACCATTTTTGATACGTACGGCACCTATTTGCAGTGGAGCAACCATCGGTATATGTCCAGGTAAAACACCAAGCTCGCCACTTTGAGCTTTTGCTACTACCATTTCTGCGTCAGATTCATAAACCGGGCCATCGGGAGTAACTACACTGACAGTTAACGTCTTCATTTCATTCCCTCCTAGGTCCCTTTAATTAAACTTCTACACCCATTTGCTTCGCTTTTTCAATAACTTCTTCAATGCGTCCAACTAAGCGGAAAGCATCTTCTGGAAGTTTGTCGTATTTACCGTCAAGAATTTCACGGAAGCCTTTAACAGTTTCTTGAACAGGAACGTAAGAACCTTTTTGTCCAGTGAACTGCTCAGCTACGTGGAAGTTTTGAGATAAGAAGAATTGGATACGACGAGCACGGTGAACGATTAATTTATCTTCGTCCGTTAACTCATCCATACCTAAGATAGCAATGATATCTTGTAATTCTTTGTAACGTTGTAAAGTAACCTGTACTTCACGCGCTATTGCGTAGTGCTCTTCGCCTACAACTTCTGGTGATAATGCACGAGAAGTAGAAGCTAGAGGATCTACCGCTGGGTAAATACCCATTTCAGAAAGCTTACGCTCAAGGTTAGTTGTTGCATCTAAGTGAGCGAAAGTTGTTGCTGGAGCTGGATCCGTATAGTCATCGGCAGGTACATAGATCGCTTGGATCGATGTTACAGAACCTACTGCTGTAGACGTGATACGCTCTTGTAATTGACCCATTTCTGTAGCAAGTGTTGGTTGGTAACCAACGGCAGATGGCATACGACCTAGTAAGGCAGAAACCTCTGAACCTGCTTGAGTGAAACGGAAGATGTTATCGATAAAGAATAATACGTCTTGACCTTGCTCATCACGGAAGAATTCCGCCATTGTAAGACCAGATAGTGCAACACGCATACGTGCTCCAGGTGGCTCGTTCATTTGACCGAATACCATCGCTGTTTTGTGGATAACGCCAGAGTCCGTCATTTCGTGGAAAAGGTCATTTCCTTCACGAGTACGTTCTCCAACACCAGCAAATACAGAGATACCACCGTGCTCTTGTGCGATGTTGTTGATTAATTCCTGGATTAATACAGTTTTACCTACACCCGCACCACCGAAAAGACCGATTTTTCCGCCTTTGATGTATGGAGCTAGTAAGTCTACTACTTTAATACCAGTTTCAAGAATTTCTACGTCAGTAGATAAGTTTTCGAACGTTGGAGCTAATCTGTGAATTGGATCACGACGAGCATCCGTTGCAACAGGTTCAGCTAAGTCAATGTTTTCTCCTAATACGTTGAATACACGACCAAGTGTTACGTCACCTACTGGTACAGAAATAGGAGCACCAGTGTCTACTACTTCTAATCCACGAACAACACCGTCAGTGGATGCCATAGCGATTGTACGAACAGTGTTGTCACCTAAATGAAGGGCAACTTCTAATGTAAGCTTAACATCTACTTCGTTAGCGCTACGTGCTTTATGATTAATCTGAAGAGCGTTGTAAATTTCAGGAAGATGTCCACTATCATACTTTACGTCGATAACTGGACCCATGATTTGAGTAACGCGTCCTTTCATCGTTTTCCCTCCTATCTTGCTTTTGCAATCTAGCTTGGCCTAATGGCTCTGATTTTTTTTATAAAAATGAAACCGAATCGGTTCTAAGTTCTATTCTAATGCAGATGCACCAGCTGTAATCTCTGTGATTTCTTGCGTAATCGCTGCCTGACGTGCACGGTTGTATGAAAGTGTAAGAGCACGGATAAGCTCTTTCGCGTTATCAGTTGCACTTTGCATTGCTGTCATACGAGCTGCGTGTTCAGATGCTTTTGCGTCAAGTAATGCACCGTAAATTAAGCTTTCTGCATACTGTGGTAAAAGTACTTCTAAAATCTCATCTTGAGAAGGCTCAAACTCGTAAGAAGTTAAAGACGTTTTAGCGCCTGTCGTAGCTAAGTCTGTTAAAGGTAACAGTTTTTGCTCCGTTACTTCTAGAGAGATCGCACTTAAGAAGTGATTGTAGTATACGTATAATTCATCAAACGTACCGTCTGCAAACATGCCTACAGCTTGGTTTGCTAAATCTTTGATGTCCGCAAAAGAGATTTGATCTCCAAGTCCTGTTACTTCGGAGTAGACAGGAATGTTGCGTTTTCTGAAGAAGTCACGGCCAATTCGACCGATGGCAATTACCGCGTATTCATCTTGAGACTTGTGACGTTGTTGAATGTTTTGGTACACAGTACGTAAAATATTACTGTTGTAAGCACCAGCTAGTCCACGGTCGGAAGAAATAACAATGTATCCAGTGCGTTTCACAGGACGTGTTTCTAACATTGGATGCGAAATGTCCGTACTTCCAAGCGCGATGCTTGCTACTACTTCTTGAATTTTATTCATATACGGATTAAAAGCTTTTGCGTTCATTTCTGCACGATTTAATTTCGATGCAGAAACCATTTGCATGGCTTTCGTAATTTGACTTGTCTTTTTAGTCGAGGTAATCCTCGATTTTATGTCGCGTAATGATGCCAAAGGTTTTCACCACCTTTTGTACCTTTTCATGGCGACGTGCCATAGTAGAAAAAAGTCGTACGAATCTTTTCTACCTATGGCAACGTCACTGAGTTATATTACTTTTCTGTTGCAACAAAAGTCTTTTTGAATGCAAGAATAGCTGCTTTTAATGTTTCTTCGTCTTTTGGAAGTGCTCCAGAAGTACGCATTTCTTCAAGCACTACTTTATAGTTGTGCTCTAAGAATGTTAATAATTCTTCTTCGAAACGAGTTACATCTTCAACCGGAACATCGTCGATGAAGCCTTTTGTTAAAGCGTAAAGAATCGCAACTTGCTTTTCCATACGTAATGGCTTGTGTAAGCCTTGCTTTAATACTTCAACTGTACGAGCACCACGGTTTAATTTTGCTTGAGTCGCTTTATCAAGGTCAGAACCGAACTGAGCGAACGCTTCTAACTCACGGTAAGATGCTAAGTCAAGACGTAATGTACCAGATACTTTTTTCATCGCTTTCGTTTGTGCAGATCCACCAACACGTGATACAGAAAGACCAGCGTTGATTGCAGGACGTACACCTGAGAAGAATAGGTCAGATTGTAAGAATATCTGTCCATCTGTGATGGAAATTACGTTTGTAGGGATGTAGGCAGATACGTCACCAGCTTGCGTTTCAATGAACGGTAAAGCTGTTAAAGATCCAGCGCCTTTTGCATCACTAAGTTTTGCTGCACGCTCTAGTAAACGAGAGTGTAGGTAGAATACGTCACCAGGATATGCTTCACGCCCTGGAGGACGTTTTAATAGTAAGGAAAGCTCACGGTATGCAGAAGCTTGTTTTGTTAAGTCATCATAGATAACTAAAACGTGCTTGCCATTGTACATGAACTCTTCACCCATTGTTACCCCAGCGTAAGGTGCTAAGAATAACATTGGAGATGGTTGAGAAGCAGATGCTGTTACTACGATTGTGTAATCTAATGCACCGTGCTTACGTAAAGTTTCTACTACTCCACGAACAGTAGATTCTTTTTGTCCGATAGCAACGTAGATACAAATCATATCTTGGTCTGCTTGGTTAAGAATTGTGTCGATCGCTACTGCAGTTTTACCTGTTTGACGGTCTCCGATAATTAATTCACGTTGTCCACGTCCGATTGGTACTAGCGCATCGATCGCTTTGATACCAGTTTGAAGTGGCTCATGAACAGATTTACGGTCCATAACACCAGGAGCTGGGCTCTCGATTGGACGTGTTTTTGTTGTTGCGATTGGGCCAAGACCATCCACAGGTTGTCCTAATGGATTTACTACACGGCCGATTAGTTCTTCTCCAACTGGTACTTCCATGATACGACCTGTACGGCGAACAGAGTCACCTTCGCGAATATCGCGGAAAGGTCCTAAAATAACGATACCTACGTTGTTTTCCTCTAAGTTCTGAGCAAGACCCATCACTCCGTTAGAAAATTCAACTAGCTCTCCAGCCATGACATTGTCGAGGCCATGAGCACGAGCGATACCGTCACCAACTTGGATAACTGTACCTACATCGCTAACTTCGATTTCTGATTGATAGTTTTCAATCTGCTTTTTAATCAGTGCACTGATTTCTTCAGCTTTGATGCTCATGAAATTCACCCCTATCTACTATCTGTTAAAAGTTAATTGACGTCCAAGACGTTCTAATTTACCACTAACGCTTCCATCATATATGCGGTTTCCGATACGGATTTTAAGACCGCCTATAATTGTTGGATCTACGATATTTTCGATTGTTAATGCAGATTTGCCAACCTTTGCAGCGAACACAGTAGAAATAGTATTCATTTCTTGTTCGGAAAGGCTGCGTACAGAATATACGATTGCATCTTCTACATTTTTTGCTTCATTAGATAGAGCTTTGTACTCGTTTACCATATCAACTACGATAGCAGTACGTCCGCGGTCTACTAATAATTGAAGCGTGTTTACTAAAGGTGTGGATAGTCCAGCGAACGCTTCGCGAATCAACTGTTTTTTCACATCTTTAGTGATTTTAGGATTACTTAAAACCAATTGAAGGTCTTTGTTTGTTTGGAATACTTTTTTTACTTCTACTAATTGAGTGTCTAACTCCATCAGCAAGTTATTTTCTTTTGCTAATTGAAAAAGAGCGAGTGCATAGCGCTTTGCTACTCCAACATTTTTGCTCATCGTACTTCGCCTACCTGTTTAACGTAGTCGTCGATTAATTTCTGTTGGTCTTTTTCGTTTAACTCTTTTTCGATAACTTTAGATGCAATTAGAACAGATAATGAAGCTACCTGCTCACGTAAAGCAACAACAGCTTGTTCTTTTTCTTGCTGGATTTCTTTCTTCGCAGCTTCTTTTAAGCGGTTTGCTTCTTCTTGAGCTGCTTTAACGATATCTGATTTTTGATCTTCAGCGATTTTCTTAGCGTTTTCCACTAAACCTTGCGCTTCTAAACGTGCTTCTTTTAATGCAGCAGTTTGCTGTTCTAAAAGTTTCTTCGCCTCTTGATTGCTGCGTTCAGCTGCATCAATTTCGCCAGCGATATGGTTTTCACGTTGTTTCATCATGTCCATTAGTTTGTCCCAAGCAAACTTACGAAGTAAATATAGTAAAGTTAGGAATACTACTAATTGAACAACGGAATCAAGAAGTGTTAAACCTCCGCCCGCACCAAGGACTAGAGTATCATAGTTGCTTAACATTGCTTTCACTCCCTTCAAGGAATACGTTTCATTCGGTTAACGCCAACTTACCTTTGTGGTGTATGGCTTATTTTTGACAAACAAAAACTTGGTAAGGTACCAAGTATCACATGCTTTTTTCTAAAAACTTGGTAAAAAACCAAGTTGATTTTTGCTCAAAGGTTTGTCCAATTTCATCCTATAAAGGAAAGGCGAAGGTTCTCGTGTGAGACTGACTTCGCCACTTTATGGAACCAAATTGGTAGAATTTAATTTTTTTACTAAAATTACATTCCCATAACCATGAATGCTACTACTACTGCGATGATTGGAACAGCCTCTACTAGTGCTACCCCGATGAACATTGTAGTTTGTAACGCGGATTTAAGCTCAGGTTGACGAGCGATCCCTTCTACTGTTTTACTAACGATCATACCGTTACCAAAACCTGCACCTAGTGCTGCTAAACCAATTGCGATTGCTGCTGCTAAAGCTCCCATTGATAATTTCCTCCTTATGTTTAAAAAAATGATTTCGTTGGTAAATATTTATAAATTAATGGTCATGACTCACTTTGTGTGCCATATAAACCATCGTTAACATAACAAAGATGAACGCTTGGATTGATCCGATGAAAATTTTGAACGCAATCCAGATCATCATTGGAATTGCTGCTAAAACAGTTCCTACAAGTCCGGAGAATATCCCAACGTCGTAACCGTTAACTGCTAGTCCAACAAGTAAAGCTAGCAAGATTTCTCCTGCGAAAATATTTCCGTATAAACGTAGTCCAAGAGTTAGTGTGTTTGCAAACTCCTCGATTACTTTTAACGGGAATAAGAATGGCATCGGCCTGAAGTAGTCCTTACCATATTCTTTAAAGCCTTTCATTTTAACTCCGTAATAGTGCGTTAATGCAATTACCATTACAGCCAATGTTAACGTCATCACTGGGTCGGCAGTAGGGGATTTCCACCACAATTCGGCGTCATATACGATAGTAAATGGAAGTCCTAACATGTTTGACACGAAGACAAACATTAATAACGTCAATGCCAACGTGATGAATCTTCCACCTGTTTTAAGGTCCATCGTACTGCTAATTATGTTCTTAACAAAATCCACTAGCCATTCCAGGAAGTTTTGCATACCAGTTGGTCTTAACGCTAAAGTACGTGTTCCAATTACTGCTATAAGGAACACAACTGTCGCTGCGATAATCGTCATGATAACGTTAGAATAGTTGATGCCTAATCCGCCCAACTGTTCAAAATATCTTATTGGTGCTCCATGATCCAACTGTACTCACCTCTCTTCCCCACTAGTTGTGAAAATTCTTACAAATGAATCTATGATTATGACAATATAAGATGTCACGATCCCAATGATTACGGCGTAAAGATGTAAGTATTCAGGATATTTTGTCGCAATCATAACTGCGAGTACTGCTAGTGCCATCCGAGAAACAGTTCCGATTCCCATCATTCTGCCACCGTTTGCAGCGATTTCTCCTAACTTCTTCACTTTACGATACAAAAACCAATGATTGTAGTAACTAAGAGCCGTTCCGAGAATCAGTCCTAGAAACACATCTTGATATGAGGTAAAACCCCATCCTACTACATACAAGGCTAACAAAAAAAGAAAATACCTCGTATGGCGTATTAGCATTACTTTAGAATCAGGCATAGTTGTTTACTCTCCTGAAGAAAATTGTCGAACTAGGTAAAAGACTCCTAGAATTCCAGTTGCAAGTCCGAGTAGTAGACCGATAACAAGAAACAACGGCGAAGTTCCTAAAAATCCATCTAGCCACTTTCCCCCAAACAATCCTACTAATGTTGGACCGACTAAGTATGAGAGAATTGCAGACATAAGGGCCATTGCTTGGAAAGGGCGGCGTTTATCGTTACGCATGTGATCACCCCATTATGTGTGGTCGAGGCTACCTCTGAACAGGTTTGCGGTGTTGTTCTAGGTTAAGGTTTTGCCTTGTTCAAATGAGGCATGAAAAATGATGAAAATATGTACCAAAACGTTGACATGAGTACGATGAAAACCTTATCATTTTATACCCTTTGTAAGCATACAATAGCGATATGTCAATGTCAATGTGTTATGCAGAAAAAGTCGACAAAGTTTTCTTGGTAACATTTCACTTTTGTCATTCATTAGATGTTGATGAAATTGTGCGACTTTTTTGAGCCTTTTTCATTTTACCATGACACATCTTACATCTTGGTTGCAAAATTGTGAACATTTTGTGTCAGGATGGAGGTCGCATGACCCTGAGTGAAATGTGATGTTATTATAATAGAAGATTATGAAAAGTTAGACTGTTTTTGTTGCTTATTTATATGCAAAATGGGCTTGGCTGACTTTCTCAAGACCGTTTTCTACTATTTTTCTTTGTAAAACGGCCCTGAACTACTCTCTCAAGAACGTTACCCACTCTTTTTCCCTGTATAACGGCCTTGATCGACTCTCTCAAGACCGTTACCGACTCTTTTTCCCTGTATAACGGCCTTGAACTACTCTCCCAAGACCGTTACCCACTCTTTTTCCCTGTATAACGGCCTTGAACTACTCTCTCAAGACCGTTACCCACTCTTTTTCCCTGCATAACGGCCTTGATCGACTCTCTCAAGAACGTTACCGACTCTTTTTCCCTGTATAACGGCCTTGAACCACTCCCCCAAGAACGTTACCCACTCTTTTTCCCTGTATAACGGCCTTGAACCACTCTCTCAAGAACGTTACCCACTCTTTTTCCCTGTATAACGGCCTTGATCGACTCTCTCATGACCGTTTTACACTCTTTTTCTTTGTATAACGGCCTTGAACCACTCTCTCAAGTACGTTACCCACTCTTTTTCCCTGTATAACGGCCTTGATCGACTCTCTCATGACCGTTTTACACTCTTTTTCTTTGTATAACGGCCTTGAACCACTCTCTCAAGTACGTTACCCACTCTTTTTCTTTGTATAACGGCCTTGATCGACTCTCTCAAGAACGTTACCGACTCTTTTTCCCTGTATAACGGACTTGGCTACCTTCACCACGACCCTTTACACTAAAAAACCAGCAAATCAGCCTTTTGAATTCATAACCACCCGACCACTAACCCCTAATCAAAATACAAATCCACCGAAATACTATCCTCTTTCTCACCCTTCTTCGCAAAAATCACTGCCTTCACGAGCCCTTTCACCGGTATACGCTCACTCGGGATCTCTTTTTTAAACATACCGCGCGGGACATCGCGCTCCCAGTCAAGATAACTGATAAAATGCAACGTGTCCTGTTCATACAAAGCAATCCCCATCTCTTCAGCACCCTCTGGCAAATACACTTCATATTGATATGCCTCTTCTTTGTCTCCATATCCAAACTGAAACCCTTGAATCCTCGGATAATTCGGCTCCTCGATAATATATAAGTACGGCAACCTTATTTGCTGGTTGTTCGCATTCACTAATAAGTGCCCTTCATGCATCCCAACATCCTCTAACTTCGGCTGAATGTCCAGCGAAATCGCAACCGTCTTCACCTCGTTCGGTTGCAACGTGAACTTCATCGGCACCACCCAGTCTAACTCCTTCTTATCCGGCGGCGTTTCAAACGAATAGTGAAGCGGCTCCTCCGACACATTTTTCACTTGCACCTCTACTTCTTTCTTCAAACGTGCCTCTTTTTTTTGAAAAAAGCCGTAATGAAGCGAGCCAGGATATATAAGTGAATTTGTTTCTATCGCTTGCTTTAGTTGAATCCTTCCCGTCCCCTGTTCCAATACCGAATAGAGCGAGCCATCCTCCCTTGTTAACAACTTGGATGTATTCATAAGTGCTGCTTTCACTTCTTCCGGACCCCACTCAGGATGCGCTTGCTTTAACAGCGCACTAGCCCCTGCTACATGTGGTGCTGCCATGCTTGTTCCTTGCATTGCCATGTAACCATTAGGAACGGTACTATCAATAGCCACTCCTGGCGCGACAACATCTGGCTTGATTCCCCACGTATGCGTGACTGGTCCGCGCGAACTGAACGAAGCAATGTCGTCTTTGTGCCATTTATAAGTAGTTGTAAGGAGCGTGCGTTTTTTCTCCCATTGTTCACGCAAGTGTTGACCATCTTCTTTTGAAATGGAAACAACCGGCAAGTCAAAGTCCATGTCTAACCCACCGAAAAAATTACCCTCCATGTTGTTATATATAATAAGGGCAGTCGCCCCTGCTTCTTTTGCATTCACCGCTTTTTCGACAAATGGAATCTTTCCGCGCTCCACTAACACAATTTTACCTTTTGCGTCTTTCATGTCTTCCCTGTAGCCAAGATTGGCGTAGGTGAAGCTTACTGGTTTTAAATTAAAGTCCCACATCGCCGAGCCTTGAAGCGGGTTCATTTCAATTTCTTTCCGAGAAAAAATTGGCTTAATGTGTGGGATGTTAAGTGGCGGAGTTGAGGCACCAACGGAAATAGCTTTCGCTGACGTGCCAGGCGATCCAACTGTCCATAAATTTGGGCCAGCGTTTCCACTTGAAGTGACGGCAATTACTCCTTTTTCTACCGCTTTGTCGAGCGCAAGACTAGTTGGCCAGTCTGGTCCGTTTATCGTGTTGCCTAGTGACAGGTTAAGTACATCGACTTTGTCGTATATAGCCTTTTCGATTGCGGCGATAACATTTTCGCTTGATCCATGACCTCCTGGACCGAGTGCTCTGTAGGCAATAATTTCGGCATCAGGGGCAACTCCACGGATTTTTCCGTTTGCTGCTATGATGCCTGAAACGTGGGTCCCGTGGTTGGTTGGCATACCTTGTCCGCGCTTTGTTTCCATCGGGTCTTTGTCCTCGTCTACAAAATCGTAGCCGCCACCGTAGTTTTTGCGAAGGTCAGGATGTTCGTAATCAATACCGGTGTCGATGACTCCGACCTTTACTCCTTTTCCGGAAAGACGGATGCCATTTTCATCGAGGATGCTTCGGATTTCCTCGCCACCGATAAACGGCACACTTTCATTTATGTGCGGCTTATAAATAGAAACCGGTGTGGCATCGATGACTCCTTTTTCTTGTAGAAGCTTTTCGATGTCTAGACGCGGGCCATGAACGGAAAACCCGTAAAAAACCGCGGTGTATGTACGTCTTAATGTGATGTTTGGGTATTTCGTTTTGATAAGTTCGGCCATTTTTGCGTGTTCTGCTTCTTCGACCATGAGGATGATTGTTTGTTCTTCTTCCTCATGATATGGATTTGTTACCGGTATTGGCGGTCTTTCTGGATATTTCGGTTGGTTGGCGTTTGTTGTTACTGGGCTCGCTAACATCGTTATTGTCGCGATTAGTAGAATCCAGTTTGTCTTTTTCATCCCCATCACCTCTTTGTTAGTATGTTTTACTTTTGGTGGGAATTTATGTATAGGGCCGGGTGACTAGGTGAAATGGTTTTTGAGATTGGGTAGGGCGAGTTAGGACGAAGCTGTATATTAGGCAGAGTGACAGTTTCTTTCGAAGGGGGGCATGTGGGGATGCGTTTTCTCCAAGAAAAAAG
Source organism: Bacillus alkalisoli (assembly GCF_002797415.1). Taxonomy (GTDB): domain Bacteria; phylum Bacillota; class Bacilli; order Bacillales; family Bacillaceae_I; genus Bacillus_CD; species Bacillus_CD alkalisoli. Next base: position 298,083 of record NZ_KZ454944.1, on the reverse strand, counting down.
AAAAAGCAGGCAAGCGTTTAGAGCTTGTCCTGCATTTTAATCGTTTATTTTGTGCCGTATAGGCGGTCGCCAGCGTCGCCTAGGCCTGGAATGATGTAGCCTTTTTCGTTTAGCTTTTCATCAAGGGCAGCGATGTAGATGTCTACGTCTGGGTGTGCTTCTTTTACTACTTCTACTCCTTCAGGAGATGCGATTAAGCACATGAATTTGATGCTTTTTGCGCCGCGTTTTTTTAGTGAGTTGATTGCTTCTACAGCGGAACCACCAGTTGCAAGCATAGGGTCAACTACGATGAAGTCTCTTTCTTCCACATCAGAAGGAAGTTTTGCGTAGTATTCTACTGGTTGAAGTGTTTCTGGGTCACGGTATAAGCCGATGTGTCCAACTTTTGCAGCTGGGATAAGTTTTAGGATACCGTCTACCATGCCTAGGCCTGCGCGTAGGATGGGGATGATTCCTAGTTTTTTACCTGCAAGTATATTTGATTTTGCTGTTGCTACGGGTGTTTCTACGTCTACTTCTTGCAGGGGAAGATCGCGAGTTATCTCGAATGCCATTAAACTTGCTACTTCATCTACTAATTCACGGAATTCTTTTGTTCCTGTGCTTTTGTCGCGTATGTACGTTAGTTTATGTTGGATAAGTGGATGATCAAACACGTATACTTTAGCCATTCGAAAAACGCTCCTTTATTATTGGAATTGTTCATTTTATATACAATACTGACTGTTGAAATTCGCTAAAATCCGCTCGCTTTCCGCGGACGAACCACCGAGCCTCCTCGTTCGTTCCTGCGGGGTCTCGGCTGGCTCGTTTTTCCGCAGGACAAGGGATGCTTCGACAGCGGAACATCGCACGCAGAAAATGCGGATGCATTTTCAAGGAGTCTCGCAAATTTTAGCGAATTTCAAAGGAATTATTCATCAATACTTCTCAAAATCAACAAACCATACTAGTATTATCTTATTTTTACACACTTCTAATGATTTTACAGAAATTCGTGGTGAGGTTCAAGGGTGAAGGGTGAAAAAAATAGAGGTCTGATGTTAGACCTCTACTCATTGTTATACTAAATGGTTGTATAATTCGAATTTTGAAGTTAGTGCAGCTACTTTTTCAGCAATTTCTGCAAGCTTTTCTTCATTTTCGTGGTTTTTAAGTGTTGCAGCGATTAGTGACGCGATTTCGTCCATATCTTCTAAACCGAAGCCACGACTAGTAACTGCTGCTGTACCGATACGGACACCGCTCGTTACGAATGGGCTTTCTGGGTCGAATGGAATCGTGTTTTTGTTTACTGTAATGCCGATTTCGTCTAATACTTTTTCAGCAATTTTACCTGTAATGTTCAGGCCGCGTACGTCTACTAGTAGAAGGTGGTTGTCTGTTCCGCCTGAAACAATCGATAAGCCTTCTTTTTCTAACGCTTCTGCCAGACGTTTGGCGTTGTCGATTACGTTTTGTGCGTATGTTTTGAATTCAGGTTGTAATACTTCACCGAATGCTACTGCTTTTGCAGCGATTACGTGCATTAATGGACCACCTTGGATGCCAGGGAAAATTGACTTGTCGATCTTTTTCGCCCATTCTTCTTTACAAAGAATCATCCCGCCACGTGGGCCACGTAATGTTTTGTGTGTTGTTGTTGTTACAAAATCTGCGTATGGTACTGGGTTTTCGTGCAATCCAGCAGCAACTAAACCAGCGATATGCGCCATGTCTACCATTAAGTATGCGCCAACTTCGTCTGCAATTTCACGGAATTTCGCGAAGTCGATCGCACGAGGGTATGCACTTGCACCTGCAACGATTAGTTTTGGCTTATGTTCTTTTGCTTTTTCTAAAACATCTTCGTAGTTGATTGTGTGTGAGTCTTTGTCCACACCGTATTCTACGAAGTTATATTGAATTCCACTGAAGTTAACTGGGCTACCGTGTGTTAAGTGGCCTCCGTGGGATAAGTTCATTCCTAAAACTGTGTCACCTGGTTGTAAAATAGTGAAATAAACAGCCATGTTTGCTTGTGCACCAGAGTGTGGTTGTACGTTCGCATGTTCTGCGCCGAAAATTTCTTTTGCGCGGTCACGAGCGATGTCTTCCACTACGTCCACATGCTCACATCCACCGTAGTAACGACGGCCTGGGTAACCTTCTGCATATTTGTTTGTAAGTACGGAACCTTGAGCTTCCATTACTGCTGGGCTTACGAAGTTTTCTGAAGCGATAAGTTCGATTTTCGTACGTTGTCTTCCTAATTCGTCTTGAATGGATGCAAATACTTGTTGATCCTGTTGTGCTAATTTCACGTCGAGTCCCCCTTTAACCTATGTAAAAATGTTTATTGGCTTTTTCAAGTCATATCCATCCTATTTTATCACGTTAGGGTGGAAATGAGAAAGGAAAATGGATATTGGTAGCGTTTTCTTTGTTGGTTTGGTTGGGGTGTGGGGGATTTGGGAGGTGTGGGTCGTTGTTAGGTCGTGTGGTCTGTAATAGATTGGGGAGGGTTTGGTGAATGTTGGGGCAAATGTAGATTCTTATTAGTGGTTGTGTTTCAATCTGGGCTACTTCTGTTTCAATCTTTATTGTTTGTGTTTCATTTTCTATACTTTCTGTTCCAAAAAATATCAACTTATCTTCTTCCTTTTTCTTGTGTTTCAATCCGTCCTATTTTTGTTTCAATCTCTACTGTTTGTGTTTCAATTTCTATACTTTCTGTTTCAATCCGTCAATTCTTAACGTCTAAAACGGTTTTGTGTTTCAATTCGGGCTATTTCTGTTTCAATCTTTTTTGTTTGTGTTTCAATTTTTGTATATTGTGTTTCAATCCTTACGCCTTGTACTTCTTATCTGTGGTTGTGTTTCAATCTGGGCTATTTCTGTTTCAATCTTTTTTGTTTGTGTTTCAATTTTTGTATATTGTGTTTCAATCCTTACGCCTTGTACTTCTTATCTGTGGTTGTGTTTCAATCTGGGCTATTTCTGTTTCAATCTCTCTTCTTTTTGTTTCAATTTCTATATTTTGTGAATCAATCCGCTTATTCTTAACCTAAAGGCTGGGGCTCAGTATCTAATCAGGGTGGTTTGGTGAATGCAGGAACTTTTGTTGCACTTTGATGAGTTTTGCTACACCATAACGTTTTCATTATTCATTTTTATACTTTTTTGCTACACTACAACAGATTTATGCTACACCTCAAAAATTCCCCAATTCCCCCCACAAAATAAAAAACCAGCACCCCAAAAATCAGTGCCAGTTCCAATACGTCATCTTCCCTACCTGTACAGTTGTAATTCCTTCTATTTCACGCAACTTCAACAACTCTTTCACAGGCCCAGTTACAACCGCACCGTAAACTTGAAAACCGTTCTCCACTAGAAAATCATGATACTCTAATAATTGACTTTCTACATATTCCTTCCCAAGCATTCTAACTTTATTCTCGTTATAAACCCGCATTAAATTTTCTAAATATAAATCTTGGACATTATCGTCCAGGCCTGCATTTGAAGCATCATGGCGCCATCTCCTCATACTAGGCTCATATGTCACTTTCACCACTTCTTCCACAACCCCAATACCAAATCCGCCACCATAAACAAATCTTTTCATACCAGTTGGCCCACCACTACTCATTTCATGATAAACCTTTTCTCCCACGTGCAACGGCATCCATAAAATATGAATATCATACTCTTCTAACATCCCAAGAAAATCTTCCATGTCCATAAAGCGGTCTAACGAAAAAGCAAAATCAGCCACTGTCCCCTCGTGCACTTTCTCAAGCACTTCCCATCTTCGTTCATGATCTTCACCGTCTAGCTTCTCCCCTGTTTGCGGATGCTCCGGATACGTAAACAAAAACGTTTCTTCTTTCGCTTGTTGGTTAAGACGAATTTCCACATTTGGCTTCCTTTGGAACAGTTTTTTCTCCAAATAAACAGTCCCTACTGGCATTTCCTCTTCTCCAACTAAACGATAAACCGGATACTCCAACCTATACGTAAACCGATTATCCACGCTTTCATACTGGTGGTAAAAGCGACCAAAGTCTGTTCTTAAAGTCGGGTCCGTCATACTCATCATTGTATTAATATAATATCTGTATTCAAGCGGATCGTTCACTTTGTCAACTAACAACTTTAACCCTCCAACAGCCAATTGATAAGCAAAAAACACTAAAATCATGATACCGACAATACGTTTTGTTAATGTGAAACGGTACTTCCGCAACACTTTCCGCTCCTTCTCCTCATTCCAATCTGTCATTCTACCATTCTCCTTTCCTATTCTCCCCAAGCTGCTGGAGTTTTTTTCTCGCTCGATGCAATGTTACTTTCACTTGGCCTTCTGTCATGTCTAACGCCTCGGCAATCTCGTCGTAGTTCATTTCTTCTATTTCTCTTAAATGAATAATTGATCGGTAATTTTCTGGCAATCTATATAGTAATTCCGCTAACATCTTATTGTCTTCTACTCGGTCCATCTCCATATCTGGAATACCATACGGGCTAATCATTTGCGTATCATGAAAAAAAGACACCCAACTCCACCGCTTCTTTCGCCGCCATTCATCTAAATAAACGTTTCGCGCAACTTTATATAGCCATGCTCTTGCGGATGTTCCTTCCGCTTGATGAAGCGAAATCGTCGCCCGGACAAACGTTTCCTGGACGAGGTCCTCTGCAGCGGTCGGAGAACCAGACAATTTCAGCAAATAATAATATAATTGCTCGGCATACAAACGATATAATTCATCTAAGCTCTCCCTCCGCTTTTTGTTCAAACTGGCTCCCCCTCTGCGTCTCTCCATATATAAACGAATGCATGATTAAAATGTTACACTTTATCTCAAAAAAATGAACTGCCAAATTAGCTGCGTATATCGTTTATAGGAAGAAAAAATAACAAGTGTATTAAATAGTTGACAATAGCTATTGGTCACCCTCGTATATATGTGTAAAAACAATTTTCAAATGTTAATTGTTAAATGCGAGGAAAATGGAGTTTTAGTTTTATACGAACGGTGCAGGTTTTTTGAAGAAGTTTAATTTTAAAAACCAATGAATATGGAAATGGAAAAATTTCTCTTTGTATATAACGATAAAATAAACTACCCTTTATTCAAGGAGTGAATATAAATGAGCGATAATATTGAAGGTATTAATTATAAAGAAGTGATAGAATATGCACTGGATCCACTAATTGTCCATTCGCAACTGAAGATAATATACATAAATGAAGCAGCAGAAATTTTTTTCCGTGGTTCAAAGGACGAGGTAATTGGGGCCAGTCCTTTAGATATCTTTAGAGAAACCTCTAAACCTGCAATTATAAAAAGAATAGCTGGAGCTTATAGTAAACCTGCAGAGGTAATTGAGGAAACTATATATAGAATGGATGGAAATCCAGTTGATGTTGAGTTATATTGCCACCCTATTAAGATAGGGGAAACAAAAGCCATCCAAACTTATGTAAGAGACATCACGGAGAGAAAACAACAAGAAAAAGTACAAGATGAAATGAATATACAAATAAACGAATTGGCGTCCAAAATCGTTCCCCTTTTAGAAGGTATTGCTGTTCTTCCTTTATTAGGAGAAATAAATCACGATAGGGCAGAACAACTCGTAGATTTAGTACCAGCTAATGTTCAAGAGCAAAAGGTTAGCCGTTTGATTATAGATTGTTCAGGTATTTATAAAATTGATAATTTAGTTATTGACTCCCTTTTTAAAATTAACAGTGTACTAAATTTACTTGGAGTAAAATGTATTATAACAGGGATAAGGCCTCAATTAGCTTTAGAAGCAGTTAAACAGGACATTAACTTAAAAAACCTACTTACTTTTTCTACTGTTAAGGATGCCTTATACTTTCTAGGGATAAATAATAAAGTTAGTTGAAGAACAAGTCATTAAAAAATACTAGAAAAACGCAGGGGTTTTTGCACCCTCTGCGTTTTTCTATGGCGATTTGTTATCTCCATGCTACTCATTCATAAACCGCTCTTGCCCCACCGATTAGTTTCGGTCGGGTTTTGGCCATCGTTACGTGGGCGTGGCCAACTGTCTTTATTTTGCTTCTCACCGGAACAGCCACATGCTTAATATGCATGCCGATAAGCGTATCACCGATGTCAATGCCAGCATCAGCCCGAATATGCTCGACCATCACCGCATCCTCTAGGTGGTGGTAGGCGAAAGACGCCATCGCCCCACCAGCTTGACGCACTGGCACAACAGTCACTTGCTCGAATCCCTTTTCCACCATAATCGAACGCTCCACAACTAACGCCCGATTCAAATGCTCGCAACATTGAAACGCAAGTTCCACACCCGTTTCCACACGAAACTTCGCTAATACATCAAAAATCATTTTGGCCACGTCATCCGTTCCAGCCGTTCCGATACGTTCGCCAATTACTTCACTCGTACTACAACCAATAACTAGCAGTTGTCCTTTTTGCAGGTTTGCTTGATCATGTAAATCAGCTAGAGCTTGTTTCAGCTCATCGACCCACTCTCGCATCAGCGTTCCCTCCTCCCAATTCGACAAAATTCGGGTGGTGCCTGGCACCTATTGTTGTTCGATGTGGTGAATTTTGTTTACGCGGTTTGTGTGACGGCCGCCTTCGAATTCGGTGGTAAGCCATATTTTTGCAATTTCTCGTGCAAGGCCAGGGCCAATTACACGCTCACCCATCGCTAACACGTTGCTGTCGTTATGCTCGCGCGTTGCTTTTGCACTAAACATGTCATGCACAAGCGCACAGCGAATCGCCTTTACCTTATTCGCAGCAATACTCATCCCAATTCCCGTACCACAAATTAAGATTCCGCGATCAAATTCCCCACTCGCAACCTTTTCTGCCACAGGAAGCGCATAATCCGGATAATCCACCGACGTCTCACATTCACAACCGAAATCTTCAAACTCGATATTTAGTTCTGTAAGTAAACTTTTAATCTCTTCTCTAATATTAATCCCACCATGATCGGACGCAATCGCAACTTTCATTCTCACATTCCCCTTTACTAAATGATCTATTTTCATCTTACCCCCCTGTTGAAAAAAAATCCAACGGCGCCATAAGAGTTTCCACTTTTTCTTCAGAAAAAAGCGACGAAAGGTTTATTCGCCGCCTGTTAATGGTAGTCCCTACACTCGGAACTTCGAGATATTCTTTTTCAAACTATTTGCTTGCTTCACTAATTCTTGAGAAATTTCTTCAACGTTCGCAATTAATGCTGCTTGTTCATGTGTTGCAGCTGTTACTTCTTCCGCTCCAGCAGAAGTTTCTTCGGCAATTGCCGCTACTTCTTGCGATTGACGAGAAGTAATCCCTATTGTTTCCATCTGTTGATCCACTAACACAGCAATTTGTTTAACCGAATCTGCCACTTGGAGAACCGATTCTGTCATTTCGGCAATTACTTCATTTGTTGCAGTGCCTTTTTCCGCTTCTGCGTTAGCTGTTTTCACTTGCGTAGAAATTTGTGTAACGACATTTTTCACTTCTGTTTGGATGTTTTGGATTAATTTTGAAATGCCTTGAACTGCTTTTGCACTTTCATCTGCAAGCGAACGAACTTCTTCCGCAACAACAGCAAATCCGCGACCATGCTCACCTGCACGCGCTGCCTCAATCGACGCGTTCAAAGCTAATAGGTTCGTTTGGCCAGCGATATCGCCAACTAACGAAATAATATTTTCTACTTCTTTGGCATTTTTTTCTAAACGTTCAACAGCAGACAGAGACGCTTTATTGTCATCGGCTAATTTTTGAATACCTGAAACTAAAGAATGAATGACTTCCTTACTTTCGTTTAGGTCTTTCACCATTTCTTGAGAAAGTTGCTCCGATGAAGTTGCTTTCGTATGCACTTCGTCTGCGATACGAATGACGTTTTCAACGGATTCTGCCGTGTCTTGAACAGATGCTGCGGAACTTTCAGCGCCTTTAGCAATCTCTTCAATCGTTACCGCTATTGCTTCCGCTTGTTCCGAAGCTTGCGTTGAAACACTCGTAATTTGCACTACTTTTTCATTTGTTTCTTGGAAGTTTTTCTCGATGTTCTGAACCATTTCACGTAAGTTATGCAGCATTAAATTGAATGCATCCCCAACTTCCGCAATTTCATCTCGCGAATTGGACACAGGAACATCTTCTGATAGATCCCCATTTGCTGCTTTTTGTGCAACTTCTTTTATTTGCTGTAAAGGCTTTGTGATATACCTTGCAGCAAAAAACGCTAACACTCCAGACCAAAAAATCCCTAACAATAATGTGATGACAGTGAAAACATTTTCTGAAACTGGTACATACTCTGCTAAAAAGTATATAAAAACTCCCGAAACAGTATACGTTATCGACGCTAGAATCGTCGTAAACATTACTAGTTTCCATCTTAAACCGAATGTAAATCTCTTTGTACTCTCTTCCATACCGGCTCCCCCTCTAAGGCAACTTCTGTAAAGCTAATTCAATAAGCTTTTGTAATTCGTTAAACGTATTTCTGTACATTTCCACACTGCCACCAAACGGATCGGACACATCCCCAATTTCTCCAACAAACTCTTTTAATGTATATGTTTTGTTTATCGCATCAGGGAAATGACTTAAGATAAGTTGTTTATGGCTTGCTGTCATCGTTAAAATAAACGTTGCCCAGTCTGTATGTCCTTTTGTAAGTTGTGAGGATGAATGATTGTGTGCGATGCCTTGTTCTTGAAGTACTACTTTCGCGTGAATTGAGGCATCTCCTCCGTTTACAGCATAAACACCAGCTGACTTCACTTCCACATTAGGCAATCTCTTGCTATGTAAAATCGCTTCCGCCATCGGGCTACGACATGTGTTTCCTGTACAAACAAATAAAATATGAACTGACATGTTTTCTGCCTCCTTCTTTTTATTATTATAAGCCAAAGAAAAAGGATCCATCGTGATAAAAATCATTTCTACTCATTATTTCGTCAAGTTGTGACAATTTTCAAGCCGAATTTGTCAAATTTTTGTGAAAAAAAAGAGGCCGAGATTCGACCTACATGGGAAATAACAATTTAATTCCGAACGCGATTAAGATACTTCCTCCTAACGCTTCACTATACGAGCCTAGCCATCCTTGCAATTTTCTGCCAAAAAGCAAGCCAATCCACGTGAGAAGCATACTAACAATTCCGAACATCATAATGGTTACTAGTGTTTTCGCTCCATATATTCCGAGGCTCAAACCAACCGAGAAGCTGTCTAGACTTACACTTAATGCGAAAATAATCAATCCAAAGCCAATTGGCGTAATGAATGGTTCGTCCTCTTTTTTAAAGGATGCACGCATCATTTGTATGCCGAGAAGGATAAGGAGACCAGCTCCCGCGTAAGTAGCAAGTGCCCCGAATTTTTCCGAGAGTAACTTTCCGACAATCATTCCACCAAGCGGCATGAATACGTGAAAGACCCCGATTGTGATTCCTATGTAAAAAATTTGCCTTAGTCTTAGCTTAATCATCCCCATACCAAGGCCAACGGAAAATGCATCCATTCCAAGTGCGAAAGCCATTAAAAATAAGGTGAAAAGTTCCCCAATGATATGTGTAAGTTCCAATGTTTCTCCTCCTTGGCGGGTAAAGTTATAATAGTTCTCGATTTAGGAGCGTGTGAGTATGTTCGTTTTTTGGACGTGCCTATATCAACATATGCATGCCTAAGTCGGAATAGAAGGAGAAATGTGCTGAGGGGTGAATTCGGGTAGGGGTTAAGGAGGCGAAATTGATTGTGGGGTGACTGTTTAAGTTCATTTTCCAATCTTTGGTTGAAAATGAACGCGGGAGGGCTCTTCATGTTCATTTTTGGTTTTTTCTTTTGGGAAAATGATTACGGGATGACTCTCCATGTTCATTTTTAGCTTTTTCTTTTGGGGAAAATGATCGTGGGAAGACTCTCCATGTTCATTTTTGGCTTTTTCTTTTGGGAAAATGATCGTGGGAGGGCTCTCCATGTTCATTTTTGGTTTTTTCTTTTGGGAAAATGATCGTGGGATGACTCTCCATGTTCATTTTTGGTTTTTTCTTTGGGGAAAATGATCGTGGGATGACTCTCCATGTTCATTTTTGGCTTTTTCTTTTGGGAAAATGATCGTGGGATGACTCTCCATGTTCATTTTTGGCTTTTTCTTTTGGGAAAATGATCGTGGGATGACTCTCCATGTTCATTTTTGGCTTTTTCTTTTGGGAAAATGATCGTGGGATGACTCTCCATGTTCATTTTTGGCTTTTTCTTTTGGGAAAATGATCGTGGGAGGGCTCTCCATGTTCATTTTTGGCTTTTTCTTTTGGAAAAATGATCGTGGGATGACTCTCCATGTTCATTTTTGGCTTTTTCTTTTGGGAAAATGATCGTGGGATGACTCTCCATGTTCATTTTTGGTTTTTCTGTTGGGAAAATGATCGTGGGATGACTCTTCATGTTCATTTTTGGTTTTTTCTTTGGGGAAAATGATCGTGGGATGACTCTTCATGTTCATTTTTGGTTTTTTCTTTTTGGAAAATGATCGTGGGATGACTCTCCATGTTCATTTTTGGCTTTTTCTTTGGGGAAAATGATCGTGGGATGACTCTCCATGTTCATTTTTAGCTTTTTCTTTTGGGAAAATGATCGTGGGAGGGCTCTCCATGTTCATTTTTGGTTTTTTCTTTTTGGAAAATGATCGTGGGATGACTCTCCATGTTCATTTTTGGTTTTTTCTTTGGTGAAAATGATCGTGGGACGACTCTCCATGTTCATTTTTACAAACCTCTAAAAATAAAAAGCCGAACCTCACTTTAAGAGATTCAGCTTTTCCACAACTAACTTATTCACTTTTCAACACTTTATACCCAGCCGCTTTGTTTAGTCGGTTCATAATGGCCGCACCAACACCAACCGCCGGAAAGGATTCACTATAAATAATGTCGACGTTTGTTTCGTTGAACTGGCGCAGTTTTTCATATAAATTCACAGCAACTGTGGCAAGATCTGTGCGAGTCCCGACAGATAACACTACGTCCGCAGACAACCTAGCAATATGTTCTTCTGTGGATAAAACACCCACAATTTTCCCTTCACTTCGGCTTTTATCCACAAGATGTTGTAGATAATCCACATCTCCTTCTACCATATACAGTGGTGCGATGGGAGCATAGTGTGTATATTTCATGCCTGGAGACTTCGGTTTAAGCTCTATGTTTTCCGATGCTAGGGCTGGATCGACCGCCACTTCGCCCACAACTTGCTCTAATTGCTCTTTTGTTATGCCACCTGGCCTCAAGATAATTGGAATTTCAGTCGTACAATCTACTACGGTAGACTCTAAGCCGACTCCCGTTTGGCCACCGTCGACGATTCCAGCAATTTTGCCGTCGAGATCATCCACAACGTGTTTGGCTGTTGTTGGACTCGGTTTGCCTGAAAGGTTTGCACTTGGAGCAGCAAGTGGAAGTCCACTCTCTTCAATTAATGCGAGTGCGACCGGATGATCTGGCATGCGAATCGCAATCGTATCAAGGCCAGCCGTCACATATTGGGAGACATTATTTTTTTTAGAAAAAATAATTGTCAATGGGCCAGGCCAACATTTATCCATCAATTTTTCTGCATGAGCCGGAATGTTATCCACAAGCTCTGTTAACTGTTTTTTATTGCTTATATGTACGATAAGTGGGTTATCACTTGGTCTTCCTTTTGCTTGAAAAATCTTTGTTACAGCCTTGTCTGAGTAGGCATTTGCCCCAAGTCCATATACCGTTTCTGTTGGGAATGCAACAACCTCATCTTGTTGAAGTAAACTTGCTGCCTGTTGAATATGTGGATAACTTGAGGATTTTAACTCATTTTTATCCACAGTCCATTGTATTGTGTTCATTTTCTCTACCTCTTTTAAAAATCTACTATTTGTACTAATACTTTATAAAACTTTTGTACATAACTCAAGCTTTATCCACAAACTGTGGATAAAGCTTGTCTTTTTGTGGGTAACTTTGTGAATATTATCATTTTACCAAAGGACAGGCTAGAACAAAACAGTTTTCTAATGTGAACGTTTCCATGACGTATGGCGAATTTTTTATTTCCTCTGGTATTGTGTGAATTTCTTGTGGATAAAACCCGATTAGTTGAAAGAACTGGGCGAATTCTTGTTTATTTGTGAACATGTATAACTTATCTAGCTCTTTTTTCTTCGCAAATTGTTGTGTTTGTTCCATCAATTCTAGTATTTGTAGTTGATTGAACGTTTGCGACAGAACGAGTGAGCGTAATAAACCATTGTTTCCGTGACGTTCAATCCCTACAGTACCTGCGATTTCGCCGTTTTCTTTTTCAATGATAATAAAGTCTCCGATCGCTTCTTCCACACCAATTGTGGATAAATTGGCTTGTCCTAAAAAGTTTACGATAGTTGGGACGTCTTTTTGTGTAGCAGTGCGTAATAGTTTCATACTCATATTAGATCACCTCATTAATAGTCTAGTAATACTACTCTATTAACTTGATCTCGTAAGTAGAACTATTTTCCGCTGATTTTTTTCCATAGAGATGATAGAAACTCTGCGAAGAAAAACTTCACTTCCACTTCTTCTGGTTCTTCGTCGACTACGATTGGTTTTTCTGTAGTTTCTTCGTCTTCGTCTGGGAACGGTGTTGCTGTTGCTTCCCCGTTAGAGAAATCTAGGAAACATAACGGTGGGAATAATACGCACCACCAGTTTGCCCCTTTGCCACTACCTAATGTGATAAGGATGGCTTCATAGTCACCTGCCGGGTAAATGAAGCGTCCGTACATTTTTGTTGGAAAGTTTGCTCTACCAAAGTCTACGTTGTATTTTTGTGTGAGGCCTTCTGCTTTCATTACTTCTTCTACTATTTTTTCGATTTCTGGGATGTTGCCTTGAATGATGGATCTTGCTTCTTCGCGTGAAGTGATGTCGCTCACCCAGATTGTAATTTCTTCGTTTACTCTGTCGCGAATTTTCCTTTTTAATTCTTGGTCTTCGTCGTTGTCGCTGTTTGCTAGAATGCGAAGTCTAATTGCGTCATCAGGTATGACCATTGTTTCGTTCATAACACCTGACGCCATTTGTTCTCCTACTAGTGAAACGAAAGCTCCTATAAACATCATTACTATATATAAAGTTACCTTATTCTTTTTTATCATTGTATGTTGCACTCTCCCCTCTAGCAAACAGTATGGACAAGGGGAGAGAATCTTAAACTAGTAAAATAATAAAAATATAAAAATTGTTTTGGAGAACAAAACTATTTTAAATGAAAGGTGATAAATTGAATTAAGAAAATAAAAAACAAATTTTTGAAGTGGATATAAACCTATAAAAGCTACAGTTGATTGGAGGGGAAGGCATTCGACTCCTGCGGGAAAAAGAGCGAAGCGTGAGACCCCACAGGCAGGACGCCGAGGAGTAGGTTTTTTTCACGATAGTGAAAATAACCTTCCCATGTGCTCCCCGCGGAAAGCGAATGCCTTCCGCGGAAATCAACGGACCAGTTCTACCACATCTCTACTAATCTAGTAAAATTAATGTTTTTATATTTCAAAAATGTTTCAAGTGCCAGGCACCTGTAATGTTTTTGTAATGTTTTAGTGCCTTCATTAACGGGTATTGGTTATTGGCGGATACATAGCGGGATATTTTACAGATGAAAGGGTGCTACATGTTATGTATCGATATGAATTTTCAATTGATGGTTACCGCGTTGAGGACATTGGCGTTACGTTTAACCACATTAGTGTTCCACTTGATTTTTCTTTGAAGGTTGGTGGGAAATGGATGTATGGGACTGTGTATTATCACCATTATCATCGAACACTTACGTTTGATACGAAGTTTACTGACATCTTGAAACACACAAAAGAAGAAGATCGGCTACTACTCACTTCAAGCATTTTGAATGATGTTCAGGAGAAAATAAACAAAGGAATGGTTCAGAACCATCCCCCTTTAATTTCTTAATTTACTTAAAAAACCCTAAGCCACTATCTAACCACTAATCACTAGGTACTAGGTACTAGGCTCTTATCGTTGCATACACCATTCGATCTTTTCCATTAATATCAAACACCACTTCCGTATGTGCGTCTGGAAAAGTTCGTTGCAATAGCTCTCTAACAGCTTCTCCTTGGCCCATCCCTACTTCAAACGCAACAAGGGCCTTTTCCTTCAACACTTGTGGCAATTCTACCATAAAGCGCTCATAAAACTCTAAACCAGTATCTCCACCAACTAACGCACGATATGGCTCAAAATCTTTTACAACTGTCGAAAGCTCTTCATATTCATGAAGCGGAATGTAAGGTGGATTTGAGACAACGACATCCACTTTCTTCCCCGACTCTATAATCGGCAACAAAAGGTCTCCATGAACAAACTCCACTTCCGCTTCTAGCTTGTCTGCATTTTCTTTTGCAACTTCTAACGATTCACCGGCAATGTCTGTTGCCATTACTTCAAGCTGTTTATTTTCTAACGAAAGAGTAACCGCAATCGCTCCACTGCCTGTTCCTACATCAACGACCGAAAGTTTCTCGTCACGACCAAACAACTTAGCCGCTCGCTCTAACACACCAACAACTAACTCTTCCGTCTCTGGTCTTGGAATTAACACTTCATCATTCACGAAAAAACTGCGGCCATAAAACTCTTCTGTTTCAATTAAATATTGAACCGGAATGCCTGCCACTAACTTATGAACATTAAACACAAACATGTTGCGTTTGTCTTCCGTCAACTCGTCCTGCAAACTAGCAAGCAGCTTAGGACGCTCCACATTTAATTGATGCCTTAATAAAATTTCGCCTGCATTTTCATCACGGTTATTTTCCTTTAAAAAAGAAGAAGCCCAGTTTAGGGCCTCATAAATTTTCATTGTTTTCATCTCGTTATTCCGCCTGTTCCATTCTTTTCGCTTGATCTTCCATAATAAGAGCGTCGATTACTTCGTCCACTTTCCCTTGTAGGATTTGATCTAGCTTTTGAATTGTTAACCCGATGCGGTGATCTGTTACACGATTTTGCGGGAAGTTATAAGTACGAATACGCTCAGAACGATCCCCTGTTCCAACTGCTTGTTTACGGTTCGCATCGTATTCCGCCTGCGCTTCACGTTGGAACATATCATACACACGTGCACGTAATACTTTCATTGCTTTTTCTTTGTTCTTAATTTGTGACTTACCATCCTGACACGATACTACTACACCCGTCGGTATGTGCGTTAGTCGAACAGCCGACATCGTCGTATTAACCGACTGTCCACCAGGACCACTTGAACAGAATGTGTCTGTACGAATGTCTTTTTCATGGATGTCAATTTCAACTTCTTCCGCTTCCGGTAAAACCGCTACCGTTGCAGTAGATGTATGAATACGTCCACCTGACTCTGTTTCCGGTACACGTTGCACTCGGTGTGCCCCATTCTCATACTTAAGCTTTGAAAATGCACCTTTTCCATTAATCATAAAAATAATCTCTTTATAGCCACCCACACCAGTGGAGTTTGTTTCCATTACTTCAGTTTTCCAACCTTGTGCTTCCGCAAAACGGCTGTACATGCGGTATAAGTCCCCAGCAAAAAGCGCTGCCTCATCTCCACCAGCTGCACCTCGGATCTCCATAATAACGTTTTTGTCATCATTAGGATCTTTCGGTATAAGTAAAATGTGTAAACGCTCTGATAAGTTTTCTGCCTGCTCTTCTAACTCAGAAATCTCTTCCTTTACCATGTCACGCATGTCGGCATCTAACTTATCTTCTAACATTGCTTTCGCATCATCTAACTGCTCTTTCACTTGCTTGTATTCGCGGTATGCTTCTACCGTTTCGTGCATATCCGATTGTTCTTTCGAATACTCACGAAGCTTTTTCGTATCATTAATTACTTCCGGATCACTCAAAAGTTCCGTTAATTTATCGTATCGTGCTTCCACAGATTGTAAACGATCAAACACGTGCACTCACCTCTATTATAAAAATATACAGAAAAATACCTGCATAATACCTTTGACTAAAAATACTACAACATTCTAATTATAGTATAGGCAACACTCTACGTCAAAAGCAAATAATTGGTGACTTAGGCTGATTACATTTTCACTTGCGCCGATAAAACCTAATTTCCGCTGATAAACAACACTTTCGCCGATTGAGTCACAGATGTCGCCGATAGGATCGCTGTTTTCGCCGATAAACATTGATTTTTCGCCGATACTTTGCCCATTTTCGCCGATAAAACATAAATTTTCGCTGATAATCCAAATTAGCCTTTCAAAAAGTATATAAAATAATAAAAACCCCTTCTATTTTGCTCCATGAAGGGGTTAAACTACTCTATTCTCTATTCTCAATCGTCAAAATAACATGATAACGCGGAATAGCCCTAGCAAAATCACGCTTCAATTTTTGCTCTACCTTTTTCTTTTCCTCTTTGCTCAACTTTTTATTCGCGTATGCTGTTGTGCGGATCGTATTACCAGTTATATACACAGGTCCAGGCTCTAAATCACTATGAACTTCAATAATCTCTTGCACTTTATCTTGGTCATCCCCATAATCTGGACGATTCTCCGTTAAATCAATAAAATTGGGATTTTGATTCGTATTAAATCGCTCCGACTCTAAATTGCGCTCATAAAACCTACCACCCTCGCCCGACATGAGTCGCTGGCCATTCAAATCTTCCGCCTGATTGATTCTATTTTCCTGCACACACCCAGTTAATACGAAAAAAGAGCATACAGCCACAAACAGAATTGTACGATACATTTCGTACCACCTCCTGTTCATAGCGTATCCTCTTTTTTCAGAAAAAAAGCTCGTAAAATTTAGGAAAAATACTAACGCTCTTTTCGGTTAGCATCCACTATCGGTCCTAACCTTCCCCTGCCCTATTTGGTAGAGATTATTTAGACGTAGCCACCTGGCCAACTCTTGCTGTTACAGCATTTGGAACTTTGTGATGATGACGGCAACGTGGCTCGTATGATTCAGATGCCCCTACTAAAATAATTGGATCATCGTAGTTGGCTGGCTCGCCATTGATTAAACGCTGCGTGCGGCTGGCGGGTGATCCGCAGACGGCACAAACAGCCTGAAGCTTTGTCACCAATTCGGCTACTGCCAAAAGTTCCGGCATTTTTCCAAAAGGTTCGCCTCGGAAATCTTGGTCTAACCCTGCAACAATGACTCTATAACCTTTGTCGGCTAGTTGTTGTACAACTTCTACGATGTTTTCGTCGAAGAACTGTACTTCGTCAATCCCGATTACTTCTGTATCCGGTGCAGCACTTTCGAGGATTGCTTGTGAAGATCGAACTGGTGTAGCTAATATGGAAGTGCCGTTATGTGATACGACTGCTTCGTCGCTGTAACGGTTATCGATTTCTGGTTTGAATACTTGTAAAGGTTGTTTTGCAAATTGAGCACGGCGCATGCGGCGAATTAATTCTTCGGATTTTCCTGAAAACATACTTCCGCAAATTACTTCGACCCAGCCGGCTTGCTTCATAACGTACATGTACGGCCTCTCCCCTCTTTAATTAGTGGCTAGTGGTTAGTGATTAGTGGTTAGGAAGGGAAAGCCCATTAACCTAACCACTAATCACTAACCACTAGTATCTCTTGTAAAAGAAAAAAACAGGCAAGTTTTGAAATAACCTTGCCTGTTTCTGTTTTATTACTTAAGGCCGTATTTTTTGTTGAAACGCTCAACACGTCCGTCAGCTGCAGCATGCTTCTGACGTCCAGTGTAGAATGGGTGAGAATCAGAAGAGATCTCAACTTTAATTAACGGGTAAGTAGTACCGTCTTCCCACTCAACAGTCTCATTAGTTCTCATAGTAGAACCAGTGATGAACTGGAAGTTAGTGTTGATGTCCATAAATACAACTTTACGGTATTCTGGATGAATTCCTGCTTTCATTATTGTCATCTCCTTTATGCCCTGATTCTTTCGAAACAGAGTTAATATCACAAAATGATACCAAGGGAACTTGACCACCTTCGACATCATTTATTCTTTAAAAACACACTGATGAAATTATATCAAGGTTATCTCGGTTTTGCAAGATAAGAAAAAATAGTTTAGGCCTTTATTTCGTTGGGAATTTCTCCCTAGCTTATCTTCTCGTCTTTTGTTCTTCGTCTAGCATATCGAAAAATTCTTTATTTGATTTTGTTTGGCGCAATCTGCGTAGCAGTTTTTCGGCGAAGTCAGGCGAATCTGACATCGTTTTACGAATTGCCCATAATTTGTCTAGGTGTTCTTTTGGTATTAATAACTCTTCTTTACGAGTACCAGAGCGACGAATATCAATCGCTGGGAAGATACGACGCTCTGCAAGAGAACGATCAAGGTGTAATTCCATGTTACCAGTACCTTTGAATTCCTCATAAATAACGTCATCCATACGCGAGCCTGTATCAATTAATGCAGTTGCTAAAATTGTTAAGCTTCCGCCTTCTTCAATATTACGGGCTGCTCCGAAGAAACGTTTAGGTCGGTGGAACGCAGCCGGATCGATACCACCAGATAAAGTACGTCCGCTCGGTGGAATAACTAAGTTATACGCACGAGCTAAACGAGTGATACTATCCATTAAAATGATAACATCACGTTTATGTTCAACTAGACGCATTGCGCGTTCTAATACTAGCTCGGCCACTTTAATATGGTTTTCAGGTACTTCATCAAATGTAGAACTTACCACATCACCTGCAACAGAACGTTCGATATCTGTTACTTCCTCTGGACGCTCATCAATTAAAAGTATGATTAGTTCTGCTTCTGGATGATTGGTCGTAATGCTATTGGCAATTTCTTTAATAAGCATTGTTTTACCAGCTTTAGGTGGCGCAACAACAAGTCCACGTTGACCAAAACCAACTGGCGCAATTAAATCCATGATTCTTGTAGAAAGACTTTTTGTCGTTGTTTCCATCAAAATTTTACGGTCTGGATACAAAGGTGTTAAACCAGGAAAGTGAACGCGTTCTTTTGCTGTTTCTGGATCTTCCCCGTTTACAGCTTCCACGTGCAATAGGCCGTAGTAACGCTCATTTTCTTTTGGAGGACGAACTTTACCTGATACTTTATCACCGTTTCTTAAATCAAATCGACGAATTTGCGATGCTGAAATGTAGATGTCTTCCGAGCTTGGAGAGTAGTTGATAGGTCTAAGGAAACCGAAACCTTCTGATTGGATGATTTCTAGTACACCTTCCATAAATAATAGCCCATCTTGTTCTGCTTGTGCTTTTAAGATAGCAAAGATTAGCTCTTTTTTTGTTAATTTGCTATAGTAGGAAATTTTTAGTTGTTTTGCTAGTTCGTAAAGTTCTTTTAGCTTTAAATTTTCAAGTTTTGCAATTGTTAAATCCATGGATCTATACACCACTCAATCTTTTATTTTGGCTGTGTTAAAGTTCGCTGTTGATTTCCGTGCAAGGCTTCGCTTTCCGCGGGCGGTAAAAAGGAAGGTTATTTTCACTATCGTGAAAAAACCTACTCCTCGGCGCAAGCGCCTGTGGGGTCTCCCGCTCCCCGCTTTTCCCGCAGGAGTCTCAGCCTTGCACGGAAATCGACAGCTAATAGTATTTATTTATCAACAATAAACTTTAACATAGCTTTTATTTTAAAAATCATGTCATTGTTTCTTCATTTAGCTTTCACACTACGGTATAAAACCGTTGATGTTCGCTACAGTTGCTCGCTTTTTGCGGGCGGTAAAAAGGAAGGTTATGTGAAAAAACCTACTCCTCGACGCATTCACGTCTGTGGGGTCTCCCGTCTCCTGCTCTTCCCGCAGGAGTCTCCCAACTGTAGCGAACATCAACTCTATTCTGGCATTATAAATGTTGTCCAAGTTTCATACTTCAATTAACTGTTATATAAACTAATACATCATTTGAAAGGACCTCGATTAAGCTCAACAAGTATGTAGGAAGGCTGTCGTGTTGAAGAAGTTTGAAGAAACTTTAGACAAAGATTATTTTTTGGCATACGAAAAATAAAATTTTCATATTGCAAAAAATAATAGGATGAAGCTTGTACAATTGTTGTTTGTGCCAGGTTATTTTTGTAACGGAAGGCATTTGTAGTTAGTAGAAGAGTTTAGATGAATATTCTTTATTAAAAGCAAAGTATTCTTTATTTTACCCACAATTCACTCGTTTAAGCAATAGTTTTTTGTTGACTTTCCCTAGCGAGAAATGACAAATTGCGTAAGGGAAAATGAATTTTTCACTTTATACTATAGATTTCGAAGGCTAGTAGCAGTTTTGGACGGCTAAGAGGTTATTCTATAGATACTATATCATCTTTCAACTAGAATTGCAAACATATGTTCTATTTAGCTTCACCTTTATTTTTATACCCATTATGAAGGAAGATTAAACATCGAAAAAGCCGTAAGCAATTGCTTACGGCTTCATTACTAGATTTGGCTTTTTCTTAATGTTATGTTGTCCATCAATGAAACGAACTGTTCCGCTTTTCGCACGCATAACGACAGAGTGAGTCGTTGCATTTGTACCTTTAAATTGAACACCGCGTAATAGCTCTCCGTCTGTTACACCAGTTGCTGCGAAGATTGCGTCGTCCCCGCGTACAAGGTCTTCCATGCGAAGAACTGCATTTACGTCTTCGATGCCCATTTTTCGGCAACGCTCTAATTCTTCTTCATTTTGTGGTAAAAGGCGTCCTTGAATTTCTCCGCCTAAACACTTTAATGCTACTGCTGCGATAACTCCTTCAGGCGCTCCCCCTGAACCGAATAGTATATCAACGCCAGTCGTATCGAATGCAGTATTGATCGCTGCTGCAACATCGCCATCGTCGATAAGCTTAATTCGTGCTCCAGCTTCGCGAAGTTCAGAAATGATTTTTTCATGACGTGGGCGGTTTAATATAACTGCTACTACGTCTTCGATGTCTTTATTTTTCGCTTCTGCTACTGCTTTTAAGTTGTCTAGTACTGATGCATTTAAGTCAATTTTCCCTACTGCTTCTGGGCCAACTGCAATTTTGTCCATATACATATCAGGAGCATGTAAAAGGTTGCCGTTGTCTGCAACAGCTAAAACTGCTAGCGCGTTCCAACCACCTGAAGCAACGATACTTGTCCCTTCTAGTGGGTCAACTGCTACGTCAAGGCGCGGTCCAAAACCAGTTCCTAGTTTCTCTCCAATATAAAGCATTGGTGCTTCATCCATTTCTCCTTCACCAATAACTACTGTCCCTTTCATAGGGATTGTATCAAAAACGTCACGCATTGCTGAAGTTGCAGCGTCATCCGCTTTTTCCTTGTCTCCTCTACCCATCCAACGTGCAGAAGATAATGCCGCCGCCTCTGTTACACGAATTAGTTCCATTGATAAACTTCTTTCCATTTTGCCTTCCCCCAGTACCTATGTAATATGTTTAAATTAATGTGATATACTATTGATACATATAGTATAACATAGTCAGTCGGATCATGGGGATTTTTTTGATTTATGTAAATCAATTTCATCATTTATGTTCGTTAATGAAAAACGAATATTTTAGTGTAATACAAATTAATATGTTCGTTTAATAAGGTGTTTAAAAACGAATAGGTTTACTATTCGTTTTTCGTTTAGTAATTGTACATTATGAAACTCACTCATGTAAAAAAGAACCCAACTTGGTTGAGTTCTTTACGTAATTTATGAATTTTGCATTTGTTCTATTTCTTCTTCTGATAGGTCTTCTCGCCATAAAGTAGCGCCTAGTCCTTTTAGCTTTTCTTCTAAATGGCTATAGCCACGGTCAATATGTTCTAAGCCTGTAACTTCTGTAATACCGTCTGCCATTAATCCAGCAATAACAAGTGAAGCACCAGCGCGCAGATCACTTGCTTTCACTTTTGCTCCTTGAAGTTGGACAGGTCCGTTTACGATCGCTGATCTGCCTTCCACTTTGATCTGAGCATTCATGCGGCGTAGTTCGTCTACGTGCTTGAAGCGTGCGGAATAAATGGTATCTGTGACGATGCTTGTCCCAGTTGCTTTTGTAAGCAGGGCAGTCATCGGCTGTTGTAAGTCTGTTGGGAAGCCTGGGTGAACTAATGTTTTCACGTCAATTGCTTTTAGTACGTCTCCAGGAACGACTAACAATTGGTCTTGATGGTTATTCACATCAATTCGTACGCCCATTTCTCGTAGTTTTGCAATGACAGGCTCTAAGTGAGTTGGAATAACGTTGTCGATAATCATTTCTTTACCAACTGCTGCGGCCATAATCATGTATGTACCCGCTTCAATTCGGTCAGGGATGATTGTATGACGACATCCGTGTAGCTTGTCGACTCCATCAATACGAATGACGTCTGTTCCAGCACCTTTAATTTTCGCACCCATGCTTGTTAATAAGGTTGCTACATCAATAATCTCTGGCTCTTTTGCGGCATTTTCAATAATGGTTCTGCCTTTTGCTCGAACCGCTGCTAGCATGATATTGATTGTTGCACCAACGCTTACTACGTCTAAGTAGATGCGGGCTCCTCTTAGTTCGTCGGCACGCAGGTAGATGGCACCTTGCTCGTTTGTCACTTGAGCACCTAGCGCTTCAAATCCTTTAATATGTTGGTCAATCGGTCTTGGGCCAAGATGGCATCCACCAGGAAGGCCTACTACCGCTTTTTTAAATCTTCCGAGCATTGCACCCATTAGATAGTAGGAAGCACGAAGTTTTTTTACTTTTCCATTCGGTAAAGGCATGGCTATCATATTTTCAGGATTCACTGTCATGGAGCCATCTTCAGTTAGTGTGACAGTTCCTCCGATTTCTTCTAAAAGGCTGCCTAAAATATTTACGTCTGATATTTGTGGTAAACCATCGATCATAACAGGTGATTCTGCTAAAATTGTTGCAGGAATGAGGGCAACTGCACTATTTTTTGCACCGCTTACTCGAACCGTCCCGCTTAATTTTGTGCCACCAATAATTTTTAATTTTTCCATATTAAATCTCCCTTCTAGGGTGAGCTTATATTATAGCTAATGAATTTATGATGAATTGTTTGCTTTTTCGTTTCGTGCACAAAGTATGTATTCATTATTATACACATTTTTTGGCAATTATAAAATAATCAATAGTTCGTGCTTGTTTAGGAAAACACGCTACTTGAGTCCGTTTCACAATGTATGGCTACTGGATGAAATACGAATTAAAACATATAGATTAATTTTATAAATAATTATCGTACAAACATTATGCAAAGTGATATGACAAAAATTCGTTTTTCAATAAACGAAACGTAAATGAGTGAGTTTCATAATGTACAATTACTTGATTCAAATATTAAATTAGTCCACTTATTAGTTTACACGATTTTGAGAAAATATAAATGGTAGATGGCCAACTTTTACGAAATTGTAAAATTCAGTGCCTAATTACTATTATTTTCTAGTGCTAATGGAATAATAGTTTGTTTGGTCTTAGTTGGGTTTGGGGATGAACTCTAAGTAAGATGGATATACCGAAAAAGAAGTCGCTGATAAAAGGGGTCATGCGCCGATAATGGCACCGAATCGCTGATTGGGATTAGTCAATCGCCGATTAGATTTACAATTTCGCCGATATAACCTGGATTATCGCCGGTAAAAGTCCCATTTTCGCCGATAAAACCTAAAAAATCCCCGATAAATACAAAATCCAGTCATCCTATCTATCCATTTTTCACGCCAATTACTTCTCGGGGACTCTTCTACGACCGTTTTTTCTTCATTCTGAACGGAATTCGGTGTTAAAAAACTAAAAAAGGAGAAAACGGTTTGCAAAATAGCAAGCCATTTTCCCCTTAAGTTCTCAACCTATTAATTTTTACGGTTATTCCAGTCTTCTAGGAACTTTTCGATGCCTTGGTCTGTTAGTGGGTGGTTGAAAAGTTGCATTAGGACTTTGTATGGAATCGTTGCGATGTGAGCGCCGTTTAGTGCTGCATCTGTTACGTGTTGTGGGTGACGGATAGATGCTGCGATAATTTCTGTTGGTAGGTCATGGATAGTAAATATGTCCGCAATAGTGGAGATTAAGTCCATGCCGTTATGACCAATGTCGTCTAGTCTTCCTAAGAATGGAGAAACGTATGTCGCACCAGCTCTTGCTGCTAGTAAAGCTTGGTTTGCACTGAAAACAAGCGTTACGTTTGTTTTAATATTTAGTTCGGAAAATGCCGCTACAGCTGTTAAGCCGGCTGGTGTCATTGGAACTTTGATTGTGATGTTTGGCGCAATTTTTGCTAGTTCTTTTCCTTCTTCGATCATTCCCTCTGCATCAAGTGCGATTACTTCTGCACTGACGGAACCTTTTACGATTTCTGTAATTTCGCGAAGACGGTCTTCAAATGTTACGCCTTGTTCTTTTACGACTAAGCTTGGATTTGTTGTAACGCCTGAAAGTAGGCCTAGTTTATGTGCTGCTTTTATTTCTTCTAAGTTGGCAGTATCAATGAAAAATTTCATTTTTAAAAACACTCCTTTATGTATCCGTTTACATTAATAGTTTGCACTACGGGTATTTGTTATTTTACCATACACTTTTTGATTTCCCTAAAGAAAAAAAGCAAAACTACTTTTGTTGAAGGAAAGTAGTTTTGCTTTTTCGTTGCGTTGTTGTTTGAGTTTGTTTGTTGAAATGAAATGTTTCAAAATGATGACAGGTGCCAGGCACCTGTCATATTTTGGATTCCTTAAGCTTTGTTTGCAGAGCCGAATTCGCGCATTTTACCTTTTACTGTTTCTTTGATTGCGTCGCGAGCTGGGCCTAAATATTTACGTGGATCATATTCTTCCGTTTTTGTTGCAAGAACTTCACGAACTGCTTTTGCAGATGCGATTTGGTTTTCTGTGTTTACGTTGATTTTTGCTGTTCCGAAAGAAATCGATTTTTGGATATCATGAGTTGGGATACCAGTTCCGCCGTGAAGTACTAGAGGTACACCCGCGCGGTTGTTGATTTCTTCCATTTCTTTGAATCCTAAGTTTGGCTCACCTTTGTAGGGACCGTGAACAGATCCTAACGCTGGAGCTAGGCAGTCGATACCTGTGCGTTTAACTAATTCTTCACACTCGTTAGGGTCAGCGTAGATTACGCCTTCTGCGATTACATCGTCTTCTTGTCCACCAACTACACCAAGTTCTGCTTCAACAGAAACTCCGTGGAAGTGTGCAAGTTCTACTACTTTTTTAGTTGTTTCGATGTTTTCTTCGAATGGGTGGTGAGAAGCGTCGATCATAACAGATGTGAAACCTGCATGAATTGCTTTTGCACAAGATTCGAAGCTTGAACCGTGGTCTAAGTGAATCGCAACTGGAACTGTTACGTTGTACTCTTCCATTAATGCTTTAACCATTGCTACAACTGTTTTGAATCCACCCATGTAACGAGCAGCACCTTCAGAAACTCCTAGAATTACTGGAGAGTTCTCTTCTTGTGCAGCTTGTAAAATCGCTTGCGTGAACTCTAAGTTGTTTAAATTAAATTGACCTACTGCATAGCCTTCTGCATTAGCTTTTTTTAGCATTTCTGTCATTGAAACTAAAGGCATGGTAAATCCTCCTTTGCAATTTTGCCTGCATGTTGTAAAACTTCAGGCAGGTGTTTTTCGCTTCCTATCCTAAAATATAAGCTTCATTCTATGTTGACCAATTCAAAATGTCGCTATGTATGAGCGAGCTAATATTTGTCGGAATAGTTATCCATTACTTAGCATACCAAACTTCAAAACGAATGAGCAACAAAGAAAATCAGTAATTTAAAGTGTAAGCGGTAACAGTTGGAATGTTTAAATTTTCAGACACAATTGGGGTTTAATAGGATGGGAAGAAGGGTAAATAATGGTAGGGTGTGGGATGTAGCCTACATATGGCCGGGTGGCTAATTTTCTCAAAAGAAAAAACAACCAGACGTAGAACTAGATGCTGGTTAGTAGGATCTAGCACTAAATATGGTTGCTTTTTGGGACATGCCTTAAACGGATTGAGGCATATATTTGCGGACAGCTTCACGAATTTCATCGATATCGAATGGTTTGGCGAAATGCGTGATTGCGCCTAGATCCTTTGATTCTTGGATCATATCGAGTTCGCCGTATGCGGTCATGATAATTACTTGAATGTCTTTGTTAATCGCTTTTAGTCGTTTTAAAATTTCAATGCCATCCATGCCAGGAATTTTCATGTCTAGTAAAACTAAATCAGGTGAATGCTTTTCGACAATGTCTAATGCTTGGTAACCATTTGCTGCTTGGAATGTTTGATAACCTTCTTTACTGAATACTTCGTTTAGCAAGATTCGGATTCCGAATTGGTCATCAACGATTAGTAATTTCCTTTGACTCACCATTAACACACCTCAAATTCTTCGAGTATTTAAGTAACAAAGTTTTCTATGTTGCTGAATTCACTACTCTACATGGGCATTTTAGCTTATACGGACGTCTCATTTTCACACATGTCTCGTCGCATTACAAGATATAGCGCCATCTACCTCTATATTCTACCAATTGGTACTCATTTCCTTCTTATTTTCATTAATATTACATTATTTATTATTTTTTATTAATTTCATAAGCGTTTCGTTTATTGAAAAACGAACCTTTTGGATAATATTAATTTATAGTTCGTATTCGTTTTGTAGTCATATATTATGAAAGGCACTCTCTTACGTGAAATTTGCTATTTTATGACCATTTGATATATTTTGGAGTGAAGTGTTTATTCGGAAATGGAGTGTACTTTTTATGTTGAAGATATTTATGACACAGCTTTCTGGCGTGTTTAAAAAAATTGCCAGTGACGAAGAGTTTGGCCTTGAAGATGGTGCGCGTGTGTTAGCCCAGGCAGTTGTCGGGGATGGGCATGTATATGTTGCTGGGTTTGCAGAGATGAAAGCGGTAGTAGCGGAGGCTGTTTACGGTGCGGAGCCGTTGATTGGGGCTAGAGAGTTGGAGGCTGTTACTGCTTTAAAGGATGTTGATCGTGTATTGATTGTTAGTAGGTCTAGTACGGATGTGGCGGCTGTGGAGTTGGCTAAACAGTTGCAGGATCGTGGGATTGGAGCGGTTGGGATATCGACGGTTCCGAAGCGTGTGGATGGTGAGTCGTTGACAGATTTGGTGGACATCCATATAGATTTGCAGTTGTATCAAGGGCTTATTCCGGATGAGGATGGCTCGAGGTTTGGTTATCCGAGTAGCTTAGTGGCGCTTTTTGCTTATCATGGGCTAGCGTTTACGGTCCGGGAGATAGTGCGGGAGTTGGAAGAGGAGTAATTTGTTTGTTTAAATGAAGCAAACTTGCCGTTTTAGGGTAGGTTTGCTTTTTTGTGTTGTATTTTGGGGGAGATGAAGCTGTTTAATAGATTTTAGGGGATGAAGTGTAGGTTTTTTTATATGGAGGTTGGTGTTAAATGGTTTATCGGCGATATTTTGGGTTTTATCGGCGAATTTGCATAGTTTATCGGCGAAAATTCGACTTTTATCGGCGGAAGTTACACTTTACCGGCTTTTATACACTATAGTTAAGAGGCATTGTCAACCGCACATGTGCGGTTTTTTGTTGTTTTTTTATAAAAAATTGCTTTTTAGATAAAGAAATTACCTTTTATTACAGCTTCTACTAATACGCCTTCTTTCATCCGTACTCCATAACAAATATTTGAAAATTACACAACCGCACATGTGCGGTTTTTTGTTATTTTTTTATAAAAAATTGCTTTTTAGATAAAGAATTTACCTTTTATTGTCACTTCTACTAATACGCCTTCTTTCATCCGTATTCCATAACTAATATTTGAAGATTACACAACTGCACATGTGCGGTTTTTTGTTATTTTTTTTTTCAAAATATACAAAAAAAACCAATCACCTTTTAAGATGACTGGTTTTCCTTCGCTTTATAATCTTACGCTAACACTTCCGCTTTCTTCAATGAAGCTTGAACGAACTCGCGGAAAAGTGGTTGAGAACGGTTTGGTCTTGATGTGAACTCTGGATGGAATTGAGATGCTAAGAACCATGGGTGGTCTTTTAACTCAATGATTTCCACTAAACGGCCGTCTGGGCTTGTACCAGAGAAGATGAAACCGTGCTCTTCCATTTGTTGACGGTATTGGTTGTTGAACTCATAACGATGACGGTGACGCTCATAGATTACTTCGTCTTTGTATGCATCGCGAGCTATAGAGCCTTCTGTTAACTTACATGGGTATAATCCTAGACGTAATGTTCCACCTAAATCTTCAATGTCTTTTTGCTCAGGTAGTAAATCGATTACTGGATTTGTAGTTTCTGGATTTAATTCAGATGAATGAGCATCTTTTAATCCTAATACGTTACGCGCATACTCAACAGATGCTAGTTGCATTCCTAAGCAAATACCGAAGAATGGCACTTTATTTTCACGAGCATAGCGAATTGCTTCGATTTTCCCTTCTACTCCACGATCTCCGAAACCACCTGGAACTAAAATTCCATCTGCCTCGCTTAATAATTCTTCTACGTTATCTCCATTCACTTCTTCTGCATTAACCCACTGAATTTTTATATCAGAGTCAAAATCGTAACCTGCATGACGCAGTGCTTCCGCTACAGAAATGTATGCATCTTGTAACTCTACATATTTACCAACAAGGGCAATTTTCGTCACTTTCGATAAGCTACGAACCTTATCCACTAACGCGTTCCACTCGGACATGTTTGCTTCCCCACAAGGAAGGTTTAAATGTTCGCAAACGATTTGGTCCATTTTTTGCTCTTGGTAGGATAAAGGAACGGCGTATAACGTATCTGCATCGATAGACTCGATTACTGCGCGCTCGTCGATATCGCAGAATAAAGCAATTTTGTCTTTCATATCTTGAGAAATTGCATGCTCTGAACGAAGAACGATAATGTTCGGTTGAATACCTAAGCTACGAAGTTCTTTTACGCTATGTTGTGTTGGCTTTGTTTTTAACTCACCAGCAGCGTTTAAGTAAGGAACTAACGTACAGTGAATGTACATAACGCTGTCACGGCCGATGTCGCTTTTAATTTGGCGAATTGCTTCTAAGAATGGTAATGATTCGATGTCCCCAACTGTTCCACCAATTTCCGTAATAACAACATCTGCACCCGTTTCGCGACCAGCACGGAATACACGCTCTTTAATTTCGTTCGTGATGTGTGGGATAACTTGAACTGTTCCGCCTAAATAATCGCCACGACGTTCTTTTTTCAGTACAGTGGAATAAATTTTCCCAGTTGTTACGTTGCTGTACTTGTTTAAGTTAATGTCAATGAAACGTTCGTAGTGACCTAAGTCTAAATCGGTTTCTGCGCCGTCATCTGTTACGAAAACTTCACCATGTTGGTACGGGCTCATCGTACCTGGGTCTACGTTAATGTAAGGATCGAATTTTTGGATTGTTACACTTAACCCTCTATTTTTTAATAAACGGCCTAAAGATGCTGCTGTGATTCCTTTTCCTAGTGAAGATACTACTCCACCTGTTACAAAAATATACTTTGTCATGATGCTCCCCCTCTAATGGATAATTTTTTCGTGCACATACTGTTTCGTGTATGTAAAATAGTTTTTATATAATTTTTGGAGAGGCTATTCAACATGTTTAGCATTCGTTAAAAATGCTGTTGAAATACTATTGTTTTATTAACGCCAAACTCATTTAATAAAAGTCTTTGTTAAACACCGCTGTTGATTTCCGTGCAAGCTTCCGCTTTCCGCGGGCGGGCCGGGAGCCTCCTCGGCGCAAGCGCCTGTGGGGTCTCCCGTTTCCCGCTTCTCCCGCAGGAGTCTATAGCTTGCACTACAATAAACAGCTAATTAGTATTTAAAAACAGTAAATACCTTTTAACAAATCTTTATAAAAAAACAAAAACGCTCCGCCTACTTAAGTGTAGGGGAGCGTATATTTTATACGTTTAAAGTTAGTCCTTTTTTAAGGAGCCCAAAAAAGATTCTACCTAGCTATAGCAAAAAAGTCAAGGAGGTTTTTGAAAACTCTCCAATTAAACTTCTTCTTCCTCATCTAATTCTAGTTCTTCTTCGTCCTCTTCATCAAGGTCAAACTCTTCATCTTCTAAAATCTCAAGTTCATCCTCATCTTCATCGTCATCTAAATCCTCATCTAAATCCGGAGTGTCCACGATTATCTCTTCTTCGTCCTCTTCATAATCGTCAAGGTCGTCGAACTCTAATTCTTCTTCATCCAACTCATCGTACTCTTCCAGATCTAAATCGTCACCATCAGACTTCTTCGCTTTCTTCTTCTTCACCTTCACCTGAGGAGTTGTTTCTTCCTCAATTTGGTCATACGGATACCAAGCACGTAGACCCCATTGGTTTTCCCCAACACAAAGGAATCGACCATCAATATTCAAATCCGTGTAAAACTGGGAAAGATTTGTGCGTAGATCCTTATCCGTAAAACCAGTAAGTTCCTTCATTTCATTTAATAAATCTTGAAATGGCACCGCTTGCTTTACATCACGATCTTTAAGAAGCATAAATGCGATTTCAATTAATGACATTTCTTTTATATCTTCCACCGTTAATTGGTCTAATGTCATGTTTGCACACCCTTTCTATATGTAAAAGAAAATAATTGGTAAAAAGTATATCTCGATGTACTAGTTTCGACAGCTCCTATTGCAAATCCTTGTTGTTTCGCAATAAAATAGGCAGTCGCCTAGCCCTACAAAATCCATACCATTCATTATAAACAAATTCCAATTGTTTAATCCAGTATTAAATCAAGTTTCTAGAAAAAATTGTTTCTCCGGTCCTTTCCCCGTGCCTGCCCCATAATACTATAACAATAGCACACTAGCCAACCATCCTCGTTCAGGGCTAGGAAATATAGCTAGAAAGAAAGCGTTTGTGACAAAAAGCCAATGAAGTTTAACTTGCCTTAAAATTTACTTAAAGTTGAACTTCATAAGGCCGCTGAAGTTCATTTGGCTAATAAATATTATCGTGGTTGAACCTCATAAAGCCGCTGAAGTTCATCTGGCTAATAAATATTATCGTGGTTGAACCTCATAAAGCCGCTGAAGTTCATCTGGCTAATAAAATTTATCGTAGTTGAACTTCATAACCACTATCGAGTTCATTTTCCTTCTCAAGCTTTTTCATTTTGATCTTGATAGCTTCTATCAAGTTCATTTTCCTTCTCAATTTTTTTCATTTTGAACTTGATAATCTCAATCAAGTTCATTTTCTTCTCAAATTTTTCTCATTTTGAACTTGATAACCACTATCAAGTTCATTTTCCTTCTCAACTTTTATCACTTTGAACTTGATAACCTCAATCAAGTTCATTTTCCTTCTCAAGCTTTTTCATTTTAAACTTGATAACCACTATCAAGTTCATTTACCTTCTCAATTTTTTCTCATTTTGAACTTTATACACATTTTTAATATGAAAAACGGCTTGTACAGATTGCCGTATAACAATCGACATCTGTACAAGCCTATTCATTTCATTTACATATTCCTTCTATACTGTCCGCCTACTTCGTAAAGTGCTCCTGTGATTTGTCCAAGGCTTGCGACTTTTACTGTTTCCATTAACTCTTCGAAAATATTTCCGCCGCTAATTGCTGTGTGCTTTAGACGCTTTAACGCTTCTTCTACTTCATCAGCATTGCGCGCTTGGAATTCATTTAAGTTACGGATTTGCGTTTCTTTTTCTTCATCTGTCGAGCGAGCAAGCTCAATGTCGTTTAACTCGTCTTCTGATGGTGGGTTAGGATTTTTATATGTGTTTACACCGATTATTGGTAGTTCACCAGTATGTTTTTTCATTTCATAGTACATCGACTCGTCTTGAATCTTACCGCGTTGGTATTGCGTTTCCATGGAACCTAACACGCCTCCACGGTCGTTCAAGCGTTCGAACTCTTGTAATACCATTTCTTCTACTAAGTCTGTTAGCTCTTCGACAATGAACGAACCTTGTAGAGGATTTTCATTTTTCGTTAAGCCGTGTTCTTTTGTAATAATCATTTGGATCGCCATTGCGCGACGCACACTCTCTTCTGTTGGCGTTGTAATCGCTTCGTCGTATGCATTTGTATGAAGCGAGTTACAGTTATCTTGCAGCGCCATTAATGCTTGAAGTGTTGTACGAATGTCGTTAAAGTCGATTTCTTGTGCGTGCAAGGAACGACCTGACGTTTGGATATGATACTTGAGCTTTTGGCTACGCTCATTTGCCCCGTATTTATTTTTCATAACAGTTGCCCAAATACGACGTGCCACACGGCCGATTACTGTGTATTCAGGGTCTAGACCGTTGCTAAAGAAGAACGATAAGTTCGGTGCAAAGTCATCAATGTTCATGCCGCGGCTTAAGTAATATTCTACATACGTGAATCCGTTTGATAATGTAAACGCAAGTTGTGTAATTGGGTTTGCCCCAGCTTCTGCGATATGATAGCCGGAAATAGAAACAGAGTAATAGTTACGCACTTTATTTTCAATGAAATATTGTTGAATATCTCCCATCATGCGCAGGGCAAACTCTGTTGAGAAAATACACGTATTTTGGCCTTGGTCTTCTTTTAAAATATCAGCTTGAACGGTACCGCGAACTGTTTGTAATGTGTACATGCGAATCTCTGTATACTCTTCCACTGAAAGCATGCGGCCAAGCTCTTCTTCTTTTTTCTTCACTTGTTGGTCTACTGCTGTATTCATGAACATCGCTAAAATAATTGGGGCTGGACCATTAATCGTCATCGATACAGATGTGCTCGGTGCGCAAAGGTCAAAGCCATCGTATAGCTTTTTCATGTCGTCTAGCGTACAGATGCTTACACCGCTATTTCCTACTTTTCCATAAATGTCCGGGCGGTGTGCAGGGTCTTCTCCGTAAAGAGTTACCGAATCAAATGCCGTACTTAAACGTTTGGCATCGTCATCCTTGCTTAAATAGTGGAAGCGACGGTTTGTGCGCTCAGGCGTTCCTTCCCCAGCGAATTGACGTTTCGGATCTTCGCCTTCGCGTTTGAATGGAAATACGCCCGCTGTATACGGGAATTCACCTGGGACGTTCTCTTTATATACCCAACGTAAAATTTCTCCATAGTCTACAAACTTCGGTAACACAACTTTTGGAATGTTTAAGCCAGATAAGCTCTTCGTAGTAAGCTTCGTAATGATTTCTTTATCGCGAATCTTTGTTACAAATTGCTCGCCAGAATATTTCTCTCTTTTCTCATCCCAAGTGGCTAAAATTTCCTTTGATTCTTTTGTTAGTTTTTCTTCGTATTCACTGCGAATCGATTGTAGAGCAGACACTATTTCTTGTTGAGCTGCTGCCGCTTCCATTGCTCCGTCTAATTGGAACAGTTTACGTGCAATTTCTAACTGCTCCCCTGCGGTTTTATGGTAGTTGCGAACAGTGTCCGAGATTTCACGTAAATAGTAACGGCGATCGTTCGGAATGATGATGTTTTGCTTTTCCACCTCTTTGGAAACTGGCAAACTTGATGTGTAGCTAGAGCCTGTTTTTTCATTGATTTTATTTAAAAGTGCCGCAAATAACGTGTTTGTGCCTAAATCGTTGAACTGGCTAGCGATGGTGCCGAAAACTGGCATTTCGTCTAACTCTTGCTCAAATGCTAAGTGGCTACGTTGGTATTGTTTCTGCACTTGGCGCTTCGCATCTTCAGACCCTTTACGCTCAAATTTGTTAATGACGATTAAATCCGCGTAATCGATCATATCAATTTTTTCTAGCTGAGAAGGCGCACCGAACTCGCTCGTCATCACATACATGGAGATATCGCAAATTTCTGTAATGCCGGCATCTCCTTGCCCGATTCCGCTCGTCTCGACGATTACAAGATCAAAACCAGCAGCTTTTACGACAGCGATAGCGTCTTGAATGGCTAAAGATAGCTCAGAACGAGAACCTCGAGTTGCTAAAGAACGCATAAAAACGCGCGGGTTGAAGATTGCGTTCATGCGAATACGGTCCCCGAGTAGTGCTCCACCTGTTTTTTGTTTGGTTGGGTCAACAGATAGAATGGCTACTTTATTTTCTGGCACTTCGTTTAAGTAGCGGCGGATAAGTTCGTCTGTTAACGAGCTTTTTCCTGCTCCACCTGTACCTGTTATACCTAGTACTGGTACGTTTTGTTGCATTTCTTTTACTTTAGATAGAACTGCTTGTGCTGTTGCTGCTACTTCTGTGTTTGCTGCAATTTGTGTTTCCGCAAGAGAAATAAGGCGGGCAACAGCTTGATGGTTGTCGACGGATAGGTTTTCAACTTCGTCCGTTACTTTTCCAGCTGGTAGGAAGTCGCATTCTTTGATCATCATGTTGATCATGCCTTGTAAGCCGTGCTCTCTGCCGTCTTCCGGTGAGAAAATGCGGGCAATGCCGTACTCGTGTAGTTCTTTTATTTCTTGGGGAATGATTACCCCGCCGCCTCCACCGTAAATACGGATGTGAGATGCGCCTTTTTCTTTTAATAGGTCATACATGTATTTGAAATATTCTACGTGACCGCCTTGGTACGATGAAATCGCGATTCCTTGAACGTCCTCTTGGATTGCCGCGTTGACGATTTCTTCTACGGAACGGTTATGGCCTAGGTGGATGACCTCTGCCCCGCTTCCTTGTAAAATACGTCGCATAATGTTAATGGATGCATCGTGTCCATCGAAAAGACTTGATGCCGTCACAAAACGGATATGGTGTTTCGGTTGGTACAGTTCCATCTTACTTTTCCTCCCCTTTTGTAAGTCCGTGTAGTAGTAAGTGTAGTTGTATGTCTACGTATTGTTGCAATGTAAATTGTCGTTGCAACACCCAGCGTCGGAAGCCCCACATTTGTCCTTGGACGAAAATGTTGTGAGCAAGTAGTTCAATTTCTTTTTCCGACATGGATGTGCCGTTTTCTTTTACATAATTCCGAACGACTTCTTCAAACATCTTTACCATTTCAATTTCTTTGTTTAGTACATATGGCAAGGCGTCTTTCGAAAGCGATTTTGCCTCTTGGTACATGACGAGTACCTCGTCTTGCATTTCGTCCATTACGAAAAAATAGTACGTTATCGCAGATTTTAAGCTTTCGAGACTACCTTTTTTCGTTTGGAGTTCTTGTTGGAGACGTTCGCCAACTTGGTCATAGATTCGGTCACATACTAGATAGAGAACATCTTCTTTTGTACGAATGTATTCGTACAATGTGCCAATGCTAAATCCCGCTTCTTTGGCGATTTCTCTTGTTGTCGTGCGGTGGAAGCCTTTTTGTTTAAAAAGACTTACCGCACCTTTTATCATTTGATCTCGGCGTTTTTCAATGAGCTTTTCATCTTTAACGGATGCGTGCACTTGCCGTTTTTTCATCACTTTTCTGCCGCCTTATTTTGTCAGCATTCTGGAGATTACTAGACGTTGAATTTCTTGTGTTCCTTCGTAGATTTGTGTGATTTTCGCATCACGCATGTATCGCTCTACTGGATAGTCTTTCGTATAGCCGTATCCGCCGAATACTTGCACCGCTTCTGTTGTTACTTTCATCGCCGTGTCACCTGCTATTAGCTTCGACATCGCCGATTCCTTACCGTATGAAAGTCCTTCTGACTCTCTCCACGCCGCTTGGTATGTTAATAGTCTAGAAGCTTCAATCATCGTTGCCATGTCTGCTAGTTTAAAACTTACGCCTTGTTGCGCTGCGATTGGTTTGCCGAATTGGACACGCTCTTTTGCATATGCGATGGAAGCGTCAAGTGCCCCTTGTGCAATTCCGACAGCTTGTGCAGCAATACCATTTCGGCCACCGTCAAGTGTTGTCATTGCTACTTTAAATCCTTCTCCAACTTCCCCTAGTAAGTTTTCAACAGGGACTTTGCAATCTTCGAACATGATTTCTGTTGTAGGTGATGAACGAATTCCTAGCTTTTGTTCTTTTTTCCCTACGCTAAACCCTGGGAAGTCACTTTCAATGATGAATGCACTTGTACCTTTATGTTTATTAGATGGGTCCGTCACTGCAAATACAACATAGATGTCTGCAATTCCGCCGTTTGTGATAAAAATTTTGGAGCCATTCAGCACGTAATGGTCACCTTCTAGGCGCGCTGTCGTTCTCATTCCACCAGCATCTGATCCAGAGCCTGGTTCTGTTAAGCCGTAAGCCCCAATTTTTGTACCTTGTGCAAGTGGCTTTAAGTATTTTTGTTTTTGCTCTTCTGTACCGTACTTGTAGATTGGCCAGCTAGCAAGTGATGTGTGAGCAGAAAGGGTTACGCCTGTTGATGCACATACACGAGAAAGTTCTTCTACTGCGATACAGTAAGCAAGGTAGTCACTGCCGATTCCGCCGTATTCTTCAGGGAACGGGATACCTGTAAGGCCTAGTTCCGCCATTTTGTGGAAGATTTCCATGTCAAAGCGTTCTTCTTCGTCACGCTCTGCAGCTGTTGGTTCTACTTCGTTTTTTGCAAAATCACGTACCATTTTGCGGATCATTTCGTGTTCTTCTGATAATTGAAAGTTCATATGTGTTACCTCCGTTTTTTTAGGTGTTAGGTGTTAGGCGTTAGTTGGTTAGGTTTTGAGTTGGGCTAACCAACTACCTTCTAACTGTTTTTGTTTTTGTTTTTGGTTTTGGTTTT
Organism: Bacillus alkalisoli; assembly: GCF_002797415.1. Lineage (GTDB taxonomy): Bacteria > Bacillota > Bacilli > Bacillales > Bacillaceae_I > Bacillus_CD > Bacillus_CD alkalisoli. The sequence continues at coordinate 261,371 of NZ_KZ454944.1, read as the reverse complement.
TGATTTTCGGTTTTTGGTTTTTTGGTTTTCCTAACCAACTAACCACTAACCAACTAATCAACTAATCAAATGCTTCCCAATAACGATTCGTTGGATTTCGCTTGTGCCTTCGTAGATTTCGCATACTTTTGCGTCGCGGAAGTAGCGTTCTACTGGGTAGTCTTTCGTGTAGCCGTAGCCTCCGAACACTTGGATTGCTTCTGTTGTTACTTCCATGGCTGTTTTCGATGCGAAAAGTTTGGCAATGGACGCTTCTTTTCCGCAAGACATGCCATTTTGTCTTAAGTTTGCAGCGCGATAGGTTAATAGTTTGGCAGCTTCAACAGCTGTTGCCATGTCTGCTAGTTTGAAGCCAACTCCTTGTTGAGCGGAGATTGGTTTGCCAAATTGAACGCGTTCTTTTGAATAAGCGATAGCTGCTTCTGTTGCTGCTTCGGCGATTCCTAAAGATTGAGCGGCGATACCGATACGACCTACGTCTAAATTGGCCATCGCAATTTTGAAGCCTTCTCCTTCTTGGCCAAGTAGGTTTTCTGCTGGCACTTTTGCGTCTTCAAAGGTTAACTGCACTGTTTTGGAACCGTGAAGGCCCATTTTGTGCTCGTCTTTCCCAATGATGAAGCCTGGCGTGTCTTTTTCTACGATGAATGCTGAAACACCTTTGGAGCCTAGCTCAGGATTGGTGGAAGCAAATACGATGTACGTGTCTGCTTCGCCACCGTTTGTGATGAACACTTTGGCTCCGTTTAGAATGTAATGGTCGTCGTTTTTGACTGCGCGTGTTTTCAGGCTTCCTGCGTCAGAGCCTGCACTTGGTTCTGTTAGGGCGAATGCCCCTAAATATTCACCAGCAGCTAGTTTTGTTACGTATTTTTGTTTTTGTTCTTCTGTTCCGAAGTAAAGGACTGGGTTTGTTCCTACTGATGTGTGGACAGATAGGATAACACCAACTGTTGCGCTTACTTTGGAGATTTCGTTGATCGCGATGATGTAGGATGTGAAGTCCATTCCTGCGCCGCCGTATTGTTCTGGGATCGTGATACCCATTAAGCCTAGTTCTGCCATTTTATTTAAAATGTCGCGTGGGAATGCGCCTGCTTCCATTTGTTCGACGAATGGAGCGATTTCCTCTTGGGCGAAGTCGCGGACCATTTTTCTCATCATTTCTTGTTCTTCGGTAAAACGTAAGTTCATGGTGTGTGCTCCTTTCAAGGTTGCTGGGGGCGTTGGCTCTGTCTCATTGGTGATAAGGACGCTGTGGGCGGTTTAGCTTGAGAACCGAAGAGCGAGCATGCCTCCCTGTTTAGATTAGTATTGGTAGAAGCCTTTGCCAGTTTTTCTTCCAAGCCAGCCAGCTTTTACGTATTTTCTTAAAAGTGGACATGGGCGATATTTGTCGTCGCCGAACCCTTCGTGCAATGTTTCCATGATGTAAAGGCATGTGTCGAGGCCGATGAAGTCAGCGAGTTGGAGTGGTCCCATTGGGTGGTTCATTCCGAGCTTCATGACTTCGTCGACTGCTTCTGGTGTTGCGACGCCTTCGTATACCGTGTAGATTGCTTCGTTAATCATGGGCATCAGGACGCGGTTGGCTACGAAGCCTGGGAAGTCGTTTACTTCCACTGGTACTTTTTGTAGTGTTTTTGTTAAGTCTTCGATGGCTGTGTAAACACTGTCGTCTGTTTGCAAGCCACGGATGATTTCTACTAGTTTCATAACAGGCACTGGGTTCATAAAGTGCATGCCAATTACTTTTTCTGGACGGCTTGTGACTGCTGCGATTTCTGTGATTGGCAAGGATGATGTGTTTGTTGCAAGTATTGCGTGTTCTGGTGCGTGTTGGTCGACTGCTTGGAAAATTTTCTTTTTAATGTCCATGTTCTCGACTGCGGCTTCGATGACGATGTCGACGTTCGCTGCGTCTTCTAGGGCTTGTGTCCACGTTAGGCGTGATAGTGTCGCTTCTTTATCGGTTTCAGCCATACGGCCTTTTTCTACTTGTCGGGATAGGTTTTTCGTGATGATTGCTAGGCCTTTGTCTAGGGATTGTTGTTGAATGTCGTTTACGTATACGTGTAGGCCGGCCATTGCGCAAACTTGTGCGATGCCAGAGCCCATTTGTCCTGCTCCGATGACCATTACTTTTTGGATGTTCATATTTGGTTCCTCCTTGAGTTAATTGGTGTTAAGTGAAGTTTCGTCGCTTCGATTCTTGTTTTAAGTTCGCCGATATTAAGGGTAAATCGCTGATAACATGGGATTTTCGCCGATAACGTGACCCCTTCCGCCGATTGAACCGGGATTTTCGCCGATAAGTTGTTGATTTTCGCCGATTAAACTTAAATATTCGCCGGTAAGTTGCCCATTTTCGCCGATTGAACTGTTAGTTCCAACTATTTCTTGAATGTTTTACATGATTTGCACACATTAGCTGCTTATAAAGTAAGAGAACTATTGAGTTACCCTTTCACTTCCACCATAATTGCGTCGCCTTGACCGCCCCCGCTGCAGATGGAGGCAATTCCGATTCCGCCGCCGCGTCGTTTTAGTTCGTGCACTAACGAAATGATGATTCTTGCGCCACTTGCGCCGATTGGATGGCCTAGTGCGACTGCGCCACCGTTTACGTTTACTTTTTCTAGGTCAATTCCTGCAATTTTTGCGGAAGCTAGCGCTACTGCTGCAAATGCTTCGTTTATTTCAAATAAGTCGATGTCTTCTACTTTTTTACCTGTTTTCTTTAAAAGTTCTTGGATGACAAGTCCTGGTGTTTTTGGGAAGTCTTTCGCTTCTACAGCGATGGATGCGTGACCAACGATTGTTGCTAGTACTTCTTTGCCTTCAGCTGTGGCGCGGTCTTCGCTCATTAAGACTAGTGCTGCTGCGCCGTCGTTTACTCCTGGTGCATTTCCCGCTGTGATTGTTCCGTCGTGGTCGAAAACAGGTTTTAGTTTCGCTAAACGCTCTAAGTTCGTGTCTTTACGTGGTGATTCGTCGTCTTTTACGATGATTGGGTCACCTTTACGTTGTGGAATTTCCACTGGTACGATTTCTTGTGCATATAGACCGTTTTCCATTGCTGCTAATGCTTTTTGGTGGCTTTTGAAAGACCACTCATCCTGTGCCTCGCGCGAGATTTCCATTTCTTTTGCGCAAGAGTTGCCGTACGTTCCCATGTGCACGCCTGTGAAGGTACAAGTTAGGCCGTCATAGATCATTAAGTCTTTCACACTGCCGTCGCCCATTTTGTGGCCCCAGCGAGCTTTTGGTAAAAAATAAGGGGCGTTGCTCATGGACTCCATGCCACCCGCGACGATTACTTCTTCTTCACCAGAACGAATTAGGATGTCTGCTAAAGTTACGGCGCGCATGCCGGATGCACACACTTTATTGATAGTTTCTGTTTTTACGTTCCATGGAAGGCCGGCTTTTCTTGCTGCTTGGCGAGAAGGAATTTGGCCTTGACCGCCTTGTAAAACGGTACCGTAAATTACTTCGCCAACTGAATCAGGTGCAACACCTGCTCTGTTTAATGCTTCTTTAATTGCGATTCCGCCTAGGTCGGAAGCTGTTAATGTACTTAAGCTCCCACCAAATCGACCAACCGGTGTACGTACTCCACTAACGATAACTGTTTTTCCCATCATCTATTCCTCCTTCATATAGTTGTGAACGCTTACAAATTATTTCAAGATCGTTACAGGTGCCAGGCACTTGTAATGGTTTTGTAATATTTGACGACTGAACGCTCGCTCAGTTTTGTGGAAATGCGGAAGGTGCACGTAATGTTACGTACACCACTTCCACTTTATTCATCATCTTAATCTAGTATTCTAGTATTTATTAGGAAGCCTCTTCTTCTTTTTTACCTTCACCGAATATTGCTTTGTCTAGAAGTTCTGCTACATCGTACGTGCCAACTTGCTCTTCGACTTCTTTTGCTTTCGTTCCGTCAGATAGCATCGTTAAGCAGTAAGGACAGCCAGAGCTAATCATGGTCGGTTGTACAGCTAATGCTTGTTCTGTGCGGGCTACGTTTACGCGTGTGCCTGCTGTTTCTTCCATCCACATTAAGCCTCCACCAGCTCCACAACACATTCCTTTTTCGCGGTTACGTTCCATTTCAACAAGCTTCACGCCTGGGATAGCTTTTAAAATTTCACGAGGTGGCTCGTATACTTCATTGTATCTTCCTAAATAACAGGAATCGTGGAACGTGATTGTTTCGTTTACTGCGTGCTTCGGTGCGAGCTTACCAGCTTTCACTAAATCAGCTAACACTTCTGTATGGTGGAATACTTCTGCTTCTAAGCCGAAGTCTGGATACTCATTTTTGAAAATGTTGTATGCATGCGGGTCGATTGTAACGATCTTCTTCACTTCGTTTTTCTCGAATTCCGCGATGTTGTTCGTTGCTAGCTCTTGGAATAAGAACTCATTTCCTAGGCGGCGTGGAGTGTCACCTGAGTTTTTCTCTTTGTTACCTAAAATAGCGAATTTCACGCCTGCTTCGTTTAGTAATTTTGCAAAGCTGATGGCGATTTTTTGTGAGCGATTATCGAATGATCCCATCGCTCCAACCCAGAATAAGTATTCGAAGTCTTCGCCTGCTTTTTTCATTTCTTTTACCGTAGGAATGGATACTTCTGGAGCAGCGTCGCGCCAGTTTTCACGCTCTTTACGGTTTAAGCCCCATGGATTTCCTTGACGCTCAATGTTTGTCATCGCGCGTTGTGCTTCTGGGTCCATTTTTCCTTCTGTTAACACTAAGTAACGACGAAGATCGATAATTTTGTCTACATGTTCGTTCATAACTGGACATTGGTCTTCACAGTTACGGCACGTTGTACATGCCCAAATTTCTTCTTCTGTAATAACATCGCCGATTAGGCTTGGGCTGTAGTCAAGTGTTGCTACACTTTCTTTTGCACCTTGACCTGCAGCAGCTAATGCTAACTGGTTTGCTTTTGTGTTGTTAAATGCGTATGTTGGCACCCATGGTTGTTTGGAAGTAACAGCTGCGCCAGTTTCTGTTAGATGGTCGCGAAGCTTTACAATTAAATCCATTGGCGATAACATTTTGCCTGTACCTGTAGCAGGACACATATTTGTACAACGACCACACTCTACACATGCGTAGAAGTCGATCATCTGGTGTTGTGTGAAGTCTTGAATTTTCCCAACTCCGAAAGATTCTTGTGTTTCGTCTTCGAAGTCAATTTTCGATAATTTCCCAGGATTGTCTAAACGGTGGAAAAATACGTTTGCTGGCCCTGCGATTAAGTGTGCGTGCTTGGATTGTGGTACGTAAACTAAGAAAACGAGTAATAGTAATAAGTGAATCCACCAACCGATGTAGAAAAGGGCGATGGCTGCTGTTGTGTTTATCCAACCAAACAGATAAGCAAACGCAGAGGCAACTGGCTCGCTCCATGTTAAGTCGTGATTGTGCCAAAGGATACCCATTCCGTTTGAGAAAAGAACGGAAAGCATGAGTCCACCGATGAACAGTAGCACTAAACCTGATTTGAAACCGCGCTTAAGGCGTACAAGTTTTTCAATGTAACGTCGATGGAACGCCCAAACTACTGCTACTAAAATCATTAATGTCACGATTTCTTGGAAAAACGTGAATGCCGGGTAGAGTGGACCTAATGGTAGGTGAGCGTTTGGTGCTAGCCCTTTAATGATTAGATCTATTGCTCCTAGCTGTACGAGAATAAACCCGTAGAAAAACATAACATGTATGATTCCGCTTTTTTTGTCTTTTAAAAGTTTCTTTTGTCCAAAAACGTTTACCCATACGTTGTTTAGACGTTCTTTGATTTTGTTATCAAACTCCACTTTCTTTCCGAGCTTGATGTAAGTGATTCTTGTGCGAATTAAGTATACAAACAAGGATGCTGCGTAAGCGGTTACAATAATGAATAAAATCCAGTTTGCAATTAGTAAGTAATTTGACAAGTCCCCTCTGCTCCTTTCGTGTAGCTGTTGTTTTAGTGGTTAGTGATTAGTGATTAGCTGTTTTCGACTGATTATTTTCCTTTATGTTCAAAAAGAAGGTAATTTTCTGAACTTTATCTCTATTCTCATATTATATAATGAATGAGCATTCAGTCAACACATATAGTCAAATTCTTTTTAACGAACAACAATTGTTTCAATCATGTTACGGGTGCCAGGCACTTTTAACATTGCTGTAATATTTAGAGGGTAAGTATTGATTAGTGATTCGAGGAGAAAAGCCGCCTGGTAGTCTATTTTGTATTTATCTAATTGCTAATACATATTTAAAATGGTTAAAGTTTTAATCTGCCCCTGTATCAGTTGTTTTTCCTAATAACTAATCACTAACCACTAATAACTAATCTCTTTTTGGTCAAACTATGAGGAATAGAAATGGAGGTAGCGTTTATGTTCACAATGTTTTTTGGGGTTATTATTGTAATAGGCTTGATCGTGCTTGCTTATTTAATTATTGACTTTAACCTCGGACGTAAAAGGCATTTGGAAACGGTAGCGAAAATAGAATTTCCAAAGCGTTATAGCGATCTGCAACTTTTTACGGATGGTGGCAAGCTTTTCAAAGAGATGTTTAACGACTTACGTTCGGCAAAAGAACATATCCACGCTCTCTTCTATATAGTTCAAGATGACCATATTAGCAAAGAGTTTTTTGACATTTTAAAAGAAAAAGCAAAACAAGGAGTGGAAGTTCGACTTTTACTGGACTGGGTTGGATCGAAAAATGTAAAAAAGCAAGAAATTGAAAAACTAAAACAGAGCGGTGTGGAGTTTTATTATTGTCATATACCGAAAGCCCCGTTCTTTTTTTACACTTTTAACGAGCGAAACCATCGGAAAATAACGGTGGTTGACGGAAACATTGGGTTTGTTGGAGGTTTTAATGTTGGAAAAGAGTATTTAGGACAAGACCCGAAATACGGTGTTTGGCGCGATTATCACTTAAAAATGACAGGAGAAGGTGTGCAAGATTTACAAAAGCAATTTTTAGAAGATTGGCTTGATGATTCAAAAATTGACTTATTAGAAAACACAAAGTACTTTCCTGCATCTGAAAAAGGTAAGACTAGGCATCAAATCGTACCTACGAACGGAGCTTTTTTAACCTCAACGTTCAAACAACTATTAAAATGCGCCCAAAATGAGGTAGTTATTTGCACACCATATTTCGTACCAAGTGATGAACTAATGGAGGAATTGCTGCAAACTCTAGGGCGTGGAGTGAAAGTGAAAATTGTTGTACCCCAAAAAGAAGATCATCCGTTACTAAGGGATGCGGCCTTTAACTACTTTCCTACCTTAATGGAGGCTGGTGCCGAAGTTTACAGATTTTTCTATGGCTTTTTCCATGCGAAGGTCATCATTGTGGACAGTGAGCTATGTGATATTGGAACAGCTAACTTTGATAAACGTAGCCTGCATATTAATCATGAAATCAACTGTATTATTTTTGATAAAGAGTTTGTTCGCCATGTAAGAGAGAAGGTGGACTCAGATTTAGCCACTGCAGAACGATTAACGGAGGAATTTTTACACCAGCGCGGATTATTGGAAAAGAGCAAGCAGCAAGTCGCAAAAGTTTTATCCCCACTTTTATAGCACATTGTTTCTTGCAGGCAAAAAGTGTGGTATGTGAAAATGAACTGGATTTTAACATGGATTTAGGAGATTTTATATGAAAATTCGATTTGGTTTTGTTTCTCAATCTTGGGCATTGTGGGAGGCTTCCCCGTCTAAAACGTTGACATTTACACGATATAAAACGATGAAAAAAGATGATGGCCTTGATAAGTTAAAAGAAGTGACAAGGATCAATTTAGAGAATACGTTACGCATCATTTACTATTGCATCGCGCATGAAATTCAAGTTTTTCGCTTTTCATCATCCCTTGTTCCACTTGCAACACATCCAGAAGTGAAGTGGGATTATCGTTCGACTTTTAAAGATGAATTTAAGGAAATCGGCGACTTAGTGAAAAAATACAATATGCGTACTAGTTTTCATCCAAACCAGTTTACCCTTTTCACGAGCGATAAACCGCACATTACGGAGAATGCCGTGAGCGATTTGGTGTATCATTACGAAATGCTGGAGGCAATGGGTCTTCATAAAAGTGGGACAATGAATATTCATGTTGGTGGGGCTTATGGTAATAAACAAGCAGCTTTAGAACGGTTTTTTGAAAATATTAAGATGATCCCACGAGACGTTTTTGAGCGCATGACGCTAGAGAACGATGATAAAACGTACACAACAGAAGAAACGCTTTCGGTTTGTGAAAAAATTGGCGTGCCTCTCGCTTTTGATTATCATCATGAATTTGCCAACCCGAGTACTGTTTCGTGGGAGGAATTGTTACCGCGTGTATATCGGACTTGGGATAATGTTGGGATTCGACCTAAAGTCCACATTTCATCCCCAATTGATGATAAAAAAATTCGCCATCATTCTGATTATGTGGATTTAGAGTTTGTTAAGCCGTTTTTAAAAGTAGCTGTCGACATTGGAGAAGATATTGACTTTATGATCGAAGCGAAGCGAAAAGACTTATCCGCTCTTCAGCTAGCAGAAGACATCGGTAAAATGCGCGGCTTCAAACGCATCTCCGGCGGGAGTGTTGAATGGTAAAATAAATGTTTCAGGGGTATTACGGGTGCCTGGCACTCGTAATACCCCTGTAATATTGTTGTAATGATTGTTACACGCCCCCGCCTTGTTGCATGAATTGCATGACGAAGGAGTGTAGTTTATATCCTAAGTAGATACCAATAATGCCTACTACTCCGGCAAACGCTGGTGGGGCTGGAATTGGTAGGCGGAATAGCGCAAATAAAAAACCTACAATGAGACCTGTAAAAATCGCAAGTAAACTTTCTTTCATGATGCAAACTCCCTTCAGGTTGTACGTTGTATGTTGGTAGTATTTCCACAATGTAGGAGCGTACTCAAAAATAATTGAATTTCCCTTACTTCCGTTTCTTATTAGCCTCTGTTGATTACCGTGCAAGGCTTGACTTTCCACAGGCATGTTTAGCCCTAACTTAAAATAGATCTAGTCTTTATTATTGGTTTGCTTCCCATTTCAGGGAATACTCGTGCTTGACTAACTCTCCCATAGACGGTTTCCTTCTAATCCGAGGGCTTACCGGGCTTGACTCTCTCTCCCATGGACGGTTCACCTCGAATCCGGGAGCTTATCGGCCGTGACTCCGTCTCCCATGGACGGTTCACCTCGAATCCGGGAGCTTATCGGCCGTGACTCCGTCTCCCATGGACGGTTCCTCTCGAATCCCACGGCTTATCGGCCTTGACACGCTCTCCCAGGGACGGTTCCCCTCAAATCCGAGGGCTTATCGGCCTTGACTCGCTCTCCCATGGACGGTTCACCTCAAATCCGAGGGCTTATCGGCCTTGACTCGCTCTCCCATGGACGGTTTCCTTCTAATCCGGGGGCTAATCGGTCTTTGTAAACCTATCAAGAAAACTTAGGTACAGCTTTCCTCAATAAAAAAACCGCGAACATCGCCATCATGGCCACGTTCGCGGTTTTTTTCTAACAACTTACATCTTCTCCGGAGAAGAAACTCCAATAAGTTTTAAAGCGTCTTGAATAGTAATCTGTGTTGCTTTCATTAACGCAAGACGTGCTTTCGTACGATCTACGTTTTCAGAATCTAATACTTTTTCTGCATTGTAGAAGCTATGCAGTGTGGAAGCTAATTCAAAAATATAGTTTGTCATTCTATGTGGAATACGCTTTATCGCAGCTTCTGAAACAACTTGTGGGTATTCCCCAAGCTTTTTCAATAAATCGATCTCTTTTTCAGACTGAATATGCTCAAGAGCAAACGGACCAACTAATTCAATACCTTGCTCTTCCCCTTGACGTAACATACTGCAAATACGCGCATGTGCGTATTGTGCATAGAACACAGGGTTTTCATTTGATTGTGAAACTGCTAAGTCCATATCAAAGTCTAAATGCGTGTCCGCGCTACGCATAGCGAAGAAATAACGCACTGCATCTAATCCAACTTCTTCCATCAAATCACGCATCGTAACAGCTTTACCTGTACGTTTGCTCATCTTCATCTTTTCACCGTTTTGGAACAAGTGAACAAGTTGAATGATTTCTACTTCTAATGCTTCTTTTCCGTAACCTAACGCTTCAATTGCTGCTTTCATACGCGGAATATATCCGTGGTGGTCCGCACCCCAAATGTTAATCAACTTATCATGGCCACGTAAAAGCTTGTCCTGGTGATAAGCGATATCTGGCGTTAAATACGTGTAAGAGCCATCATTTTTAATTAATACACGGTCTTTGTCATCTCCGAATGTAGTGGAACGGAACCATGTTGCCCCACCGTCTTCAAAAATATGACCTTGCTCGCGTAACGTATTTAAGGCTTCGTCAATTTTCCCATTATGGTATAAAGAAGTTTCTGAGTACCATAAGTCGAATCTTACACGGAACTCTTCTAAATCTCTTTGAAGCTTTTTCATTTCAAAAGTTAAGCCATACTGGCGGAAAAATGCTAAACGCTCTTCTTCTGTTTCACTCACAAATTTGTCGCCATACTCACTAGCAAGTTCTGCCCCAATATCGATAATATCTTGACCGTGATAGCCGTCCTCTGGCATTTCTTTTTCCATACCTAACGCTTGGAAATAACGAGCTTCCACCGATAATGCTAAGTTATTAATTTGGTTACCAGCGTCATTTATGTAATACTCGCGAGTTACATTATATCCAGCTTTTTCTAACACGTTACATAAAGAGTCTCCAACAGCCGCACCGCGGGCATGTCCTAAATGCAAGTTACCAGTAGGGTTAGCTGAAACGAACTCGACGTTTACTTTTTCGCCGCCACCTACATTTGTTTTTCCGTAATCAGATCCTTGTTCTAAAATTGTTGGGATAAGGTCTGTTAAGTAAGAGTTGTTCATGTAGAAGTTGATGAATCCAGGCCCTGCGATTTCCATTTTTTCAATGGACGCTTTTGATTGGTCAAAGTTTTCCACTAATTGTTCGGCAATCATGCGTGGTGCTTTTTTGGCTACACGAGCTAATTGCATTGCCATGTTTGTTGCGTAATCTCCGTTTGCTTTATCTTTCGGTATTTCCAGTACAACATCCGGTATTTGCTCTTCTGTTGCTAAGCCCGCTTTTATTACAGCATCTTTAATTTCATTTTTTAATCGTTCTTGCACTTGTTCTACGATATTCATTTAGATTTAGCCTCCTCGTATTGAATTGAGATTGTATATTGTCCTGCTTGTTGGTTTTGCATCGATAGATCGTATTTTAATTGAATGGAACCTCGATGTTTTTTCTCATCTTTCATGATGAAAATTTTCTTCGTATCTATGTCTAAATGGAAAATTCCAAGATCGCTTTCATAGACGCCAGCTGTTTGTTCGCCAAGCTTGTAGCTTTGACGCATTTTGACTGCTCCAGAGCGACCAACCCAAATTTCGTCGTCTGTTAGTTTATATATGACGTTGACGTTGCCGATGTCTTTTTGTTTTTCAGAAAAAACAAGGAACGTTTGGTTATCTTTTATGTAGTATTGACCTTTTGTTTTAAATGAAACACGTTCTTTTTGTCCTTCGTGAACGATTTCGGATTGAAAGGAAATTTTTATAGGGACTTTCACGTCTTCCTGTTTACCTGTCATTTCATTTCACTTCCTTCATCCTAAGTAGATTTATAACCTTCATATTATAAAACAATTTGTTTGTAAAATACAATAGGGGCTAGGCTGATTGTGAATAGATTCACAGTCTGCCTGCCCCTTTTTATTTAGCATAATCACACTATTACTAATCGTTGATGTTCGCGGAAGGTATTCGCTTTCCGCGGGCGGTCGCGGGAGCCTCCTCGGCGCTTTTGGCGCCTGTGGGGTCTCCCTTGACGCGCTTTCCCGCAGGAGTCTCATACCTTCCGCGAACATCAACTTCATGAGTAGTTATATTAAAAAGCTAATACTAATTTTTCTGATTCAGTAGGAACTTGAATATTCCCTATTAAAGTTAAAAAATTTATTTTACCCAGCCTAAAATCATTTCGCGGATTAGTTTGCTGGCTGTGTTGGCTGTTTGTTCGGATGCGTCGTAGATTGGTGCTACTTCTACTAGGTCTCCGCCGACAACGTTAACGTCAGAGTTTGCGATTGCATGGATGGATGCAAGTAGTTCGCGAGATGTGATACCTCCGCAATCTACTGTTCCAGTACCAGGTGCGTGTGCAGGGTCTAAAACGTCAATGTCGATTGTTACGTATACAGGACGTCCTGCAAGTTTTGGTAGAATTTCTTTTAATGGCTCTAGCACTTCGAATTTAGAAATGTGCATGCCTACGCGTTTTGCCCATTCAAATTCTTCCTTCATACCTGAACGAATTCCGAATGAGTAAACATTTTCTGGACCAATTAAGTTTGCTACTTTTTTAATTGGTGTAGAGTGAGAAAGTGGCTCCCCTTCGTAATGGTCGCGTAAGTCTGTATGTGCATCCATGTGAATGATTACAAGGTCAGGGTACTTTTTGTACATAGCTTTCATAACAGGCCAAGATACTAAGTGCTCCCCACCCATTCCGATTGGAACTTTTCCTTCGGCTAAAAGCTTGTCCACAAAATCTTCAATCATGTCTAAACTTTTTTGTGGGTTACCGAATGGTAGTGGGATGTCTCCTGCATCAAAGTATTTTACTTCGTGTAGTTCACGGTCTAAGTAGGCACTGTACTCTTCTAAACCAATGGAAACTTCACGAATTCTAGTTGGGCCGAAGCGAGAACCTGGGCGATAGCTAACTGTCCAGTCCATCGGCATTCCGTATAATACAGCTTTACTTTCTTCAAAGTTTGGGTGACTTGCGATAAAAACATTTCCTGAATATGCTTCGTCGAAACGCATGTTGGATGTCCTCCTTTAGTTTAGTGGGGGACTGACCCCCGTTACGTTAATGCATGAAAAAGTGATGGGTTATTCCCCACCACTTTTCCAAAATACCAATTTTTATTATTTGATTAAATCGCCAACAAATTTAGGTAGTACGAATGCTGCTTTGTGTAGTTCTTTTGTGTAGTATTTTGTTTCCATCTCGTGGAAGCGCTCTTCTGTTACTTCTAGTGGATCGTGCTTTTTAGATCCGATTGTGAACGTCCACATTCCACTTGGATATGTTGGGATGTTCGCAATATAAAGGCGTGTGATTGGGAAAATTTCACGAACGTCGCGTTGAACGTTTGAGATTAGTTCCGGTGTAAACCATGGGTTGTCCGTTTGTGCAACGAATACGCCATCTTCTTTTAATGCTTTTGAAATCCCTGCATAGAAACCTTTTGAAAATAAGTTTACTGCTGGTCCTACTGGCTCTGTCGAGTCAACCATGATTACGTCATACTCATTTTCAGACTTTGCAATGTGCATGAAGCCGTCGCCTACTTGAACGTCAACACGAGGATCATCTAGCATACCAGCGATTTCTGGTAAGTAAATTTTAGAGTACTCGATTACTTTTCCATCGATATCTACTAATGTCGCTTTTTTCACGCTTGGGTGTTTTAATACTTCACGAATTACTCCACCGTCTCCGCCACCTACAACTAATACGTTTTCAGGGTTTGGATGTGTGAATAAAGGTACGTGCGCAACCATTTCGTGGTATACGAACTCATCTTTTTGAGTTGTCATTACCATGCCATCTAAAAGAAGCATGTTGCCGAATTCTTCTGTTTCTACCATGTCTAGCTTTTGAAATTCTGTTTGCTCTGTATGTAATGTTTTATTAATTTTAGCCGTAATACCGAAGCTTTTTGTTTGTTTTTCTGTAAACCATAATTCCATTTGTAAAACTTCCCTTCTACTTTAAATATTTATCCATAAGCACGCTACGAGTTTATCGTTCCCTAACAACAATTCTTACAAACAAACTTTTACTTTTTTATTACATTCATGTTAAAAGTGCCTGGCACCTGTAACGTGTTTGTATCATTCGAAAGTTGGTCAACAAAAAAAGTATAGATGAATCTAGCAAAATTTCAAGGAAAATATTTAATTTTTCTATAAAAATGTTTAAAATGCTTCCATCTTTTTCATACTAGATATAATAGTGTGCCTTTTGGGGGTATTTTTAATGGAACTGATGACGAATAAACGATTCCAAAGTTGGATGAAATATATACGAGCTTTACTTTTTATAAGCGGAATACTAGCATTCTCCTTTTTTCTAGTTATTGGGGGAATTTATTATTATGCAAAATCGAAAGAGGCACCGCCGTTATGGGTGACACAGTCATCGATTTTTTATGCTGCGGACCAATCTATCATCGGGGAAGCTTACAACGGTGAAAAACGGTATTGGGTGACGCTCGAGGAAATATCTCCACATCTTATTGATGCGACTATCGCTGTAGAGGATCGCCGCTTCTTCACGCATCACGGCTTTGATTATCGCCGAATTGTTGGAGCGATTATAGCAGACATAAAAGCTCGTGCCAAAGTGCAAGGAGCTAGCACCATTACACAACAGTATGCCCGTAATCTTTTTCTAGAGCATAAAAAAACATTTTCACGTAAATTACAAGAAGCGCTTTATACGATACGAATGGAAATCCACTATTCGAAAGAAGAAATTTTAGAAGGTTATTTAAATACGATTTACTACGGTCACGGTGCTTACGGAATTGAATCCGCTGCACATTACTATTTCGGTAAGTCTGCCATTGATTTAACTATAGAAGAAGCAAGTATGCTTGCAGGTATTCCGAAGGGGCCTGGCATTTTTTCTCCATACATCAATGAACAGCGCGCGTTAGAGCGACAACAAATAGTGTTGCATTCTATGGTGGCAAATGGAAATATTACCACTGATGATATAGAGATTGTTTTAGAAAAACCACTCCAATATGGCGAGCGTAAACATTTACCGAAAGAGTATATGGCGCCATATTTTCAAGATGCGGTTCGTGCCGTTTTGCGCAACGAACTTCAATTGCAAGAGGAGCTTTTAAAAGGCGGATTGCATATTTACACAACATTAGACCCAACATTACAGGCAATCGCGGAAGAAGAAATTGCGGAAGGATTGAAAAATGACCCTGAACTACAAGTAGGTTTTGTGGCGATGGACCCGAATACCGGAAGAGTGAAAGCACTGGTTGGCGGTCGGAACTATGATGAAAGTCCATTTAATCGGGCAACACAAGCGGAACGTCAACCTGGCTCAACGTTTAAACCATTTTTATATTACAAGGCACTAGAAAACGGATTTACTCCATCTACCCCTTTTCGAAGTGAAAAAACGACATTTACGTTTGATGAAGGTAGAGCAACTTATATCCCTAAAAACTTTAATAACTTATATCCGAATAGTGAGCTAACGATGTTACAGGCGTTGCCGCTTTCGGATAACGTGTATGCGGTGAAAACGCATTTATACCTCGGTGAGGATCAAGTGGCCGATATGGCTCGTCTGCTCGGGATTACTAGTTCCATCAACCCAGTTCCAGCCCTAGCACTTGGCACTTCGCCTGTTAAAGTGATAGATATGGGAACTGCGTACAGCGTTTTTGCCAATGGTGGAAGAAGTGTGAAGCCAGTCTTTATCGAAAAAGTGGTCACGTTTAAAGGAGAAGTTCTGTTTGAACGGGAAAAGAAACGCGAGCAAATTTTAGACAAGGATAAGACGTTCGTACTTAATCATATGATGACAGGTATGTTTGACCAGAGATTAAACGGTTATACGAGTGTGACGGGTAATAAATTGGTTGGCACGGTGACGCGTCCGTATGCAGGTAAATCTGGGACGACGGAGACGGATAGTTGGATGATTGGGTACACGCCACAGCTTGTGAGTGTTGCTTGGACTGGCTTTGATGATAATAAGTCGATTTATCAGAAGGAGCAGTTTGTTAAATATATTTGGGCTAATTTTATGGAGAGGTCTTTGGCGAACAGGTCGGTTGAAGCGTTCCGTCCGACTGAGGATGTGGTTGGGGTGTATGTGAATCCTGAGAGTGGGTTGTTGGCAACGGAAAACTGTCCAGTATCGCGCCTAACGTATTATGAGGCGGGTACGGAACCTCTAGAGTATTGCCACTTGCATGAAGTGGAAGAGGTGGAGGATGAGGTTGCTTCACCTGTGGACGATGCTGATACTACGCAGCGTTGGTGGAAAAAGTTATTGCCATGGCGACGTTGATTTTTCGGATAGATTACGTTTTTATTATAATCCATTCAAAATAAGCCGTTGAAGCTGTTTCAACGGCTATTTTTTATACCAATCTGGTAGATCAATGCTACGTATATGTTGATGTTCCAGCAATTTTACATCCCCGCTTCCACCAATCTCATAGTGCAACCGATCCTCCCCAACTGGAATATGCGCACCTACAACTGGATTAACTAACAGTGTTACTTCAAAAACAAACGAGCGATATCCACCTATCCGTTCTACTTTCTCAACTACCGTTTGATAAGGATAAACGGCTACAAACGATAAACCTGCTTCTTTTTTGTAAAACTCCCCAATCGTTTCATGCACCTGTGGTGTTAATAACGATAAAAAGATATCTTGGTAAAGTTCTTCACGAGATTGCTCTGTCGGAATATACGGTGTTTCGGCAAATGTATGGATCGGCGTCGCAAAAACCAACAAGCAAATTAGTATGTATCTCTTCAATAAGAACACCACCTTCTTCTCCTAGTGTGAAGCAAAGCAATCAGCTCCATTAGTGGCAAAAAAAGTTAAAACCCCCGAGAAAGATTTCTCGAGGGTTTTAAGTGTCCTAGTTCTCCATGTGTTCTTAACACATGTAAGAATAGTTTACTTTTTTTATGAAAATAACTCAAGTATGTTCGTTACACGTTCAAAGAAATGTCACATCTTTATTTCTGAAAAACCCTTGACAAATTAGCTTAACCCTTGCTTTAACTCGTCGCTAGACAGATCCCACATTTGTTTATTATGGGATTCTAAATATTTTCTCAGAATAGCTTTTCCTTTTTCGTCCATATGGTCGACCATAATTTTCCGTTTCATCGATTTGTCCATTTTGTTTACATGCTCTGGAAGCGATTTGTAGCCGCGACGAATTTCACGGTCCACGGTCATTTCACAAGCTGTTACCCCCGCGTAGTATGGCCCTTCTTGCTTACGATCGATTGTTACCCATACAAGCCAGTAAAGTTTTCCATTAGGAACATCCTCTTTGTTTGGCAAAAATTTAATGCCACGTTCTACGGTACTCCTAGCATGCATAGCTCCTACGTCCACGACTGCGTCCTCACCTTCCACATCGACAATAACTGGTGAGACATTCTCTAAACTCAAAGCACCAACGCCATAGCCACCATGGCCATCTGTTGGGTCATTTTTTATTATATTAAAACCAATTGGCTTTTTCTTTTTTTCTTGATCCATTGTAATTCCTCCTTTTAGGGGTTAGTGGTTAGTTGTTAGGTGCCAATCACTATTTATATGTATTTTTGCAAGTTGATTTGCTATTCTATATATTTTATCACTAATAGTATACAATACTTTATATACTTGATTGCAATAGGAGGATTTATTATGCCATATGTTACGGTAAAAATGTTAGAAGGTCGTACGGAAGAGCAGAAGAAAGCATTAGTGGAGAAAGTAACTACTGCTGTGAGCGAAACGACCGGTGCTCCAGAAGACAAAATTGTGGTATTCATTGAAGAGATGACAAAAGGCCACTATGCAGTAGGCGGAAAACGTTTGAGTGACTCTTAGGCGTTAGTTGGTTAGGCGTTAGCTGTTTGGTTTTAGGAGTTAAGGTTATACCTAACAGCTAACACCTAACTACTAATAGCTAAAAAAAGCCAAGCCCAACATCAGGCTTAGCTAGAAATCTCTATTATCTTAATTGGGTGATAGTTGTTAGCTAGAGCGTTATAACTAACCTGCAATTTCTTTTCGTAACGCTTCAATATATGTGTAAGCTTCTTCGACTTCTTCCTCTGTGTAGCGTTGTTTACTTTTCAACGTGAAAATTTTTTCTTTAACTTCTTCTTTTGATAAGTTTTCAAAAAACAACACCGTCGAAACTAATTCTAAAAATCGAGAGCTTTGTTCGTTCATGTTTAGCATGCAGCTTTGTAAGTGTGGCATCGTTAACTCATCGTAATGAGCTAAAAATTCTTGTCCACTTTCCGTCAATGAATATCGGTATTGAGAGTAGCCACCTTTATTTTCTTTCAACTCGCTTAAGAAACCTAAGTTACATAGTTCTTCTACACGTAATGTTATTTCTTCTGAATATGGTCCGTAAAAGTGAAAATTGTATTTTTCGTAAAATGGGTAATTTAACTTTTTAGCAATGTACACCATTTTTTGTAATTTTTTTCTGCCGATAATTTCCCCTGCAGAAGCAAATACTTTCATTAATTTCGCGTGATCCGTTAACAAACCCGTTCATCTCCTAACCTGTAGATGCTGCTTATAGTCCTAGTATCTCTAGAATCTTTTTCTTTGTCGTCTTTTTCGTTGTTAAGTCTTCTAGTAAATCTTGTGGGAAGTATAATTTATGGTCGGTTCTACGTTTTCCTGAGATGGCATCGACAATTTCCGACTCTCTTGATAACTCCCTCACTTCGCCGCTCGGCATTAATAAGTGGATTGGTAGTCTTTCTCCTTCTTCCCCTGGACGGTAAAAGTCGTACGGTAAATCAGAAGAAGAATCAACTACTAAGTAATATTCAGGATCTAGTCCTGCTTTTTTAAACAGACTAGTTAACTCCATTAAATCTTTCATCTGCTTTGTTGGATTAAATTCGACAAATTTGAACAAATTCCTGTTCATAAACCTTCGACATAAATCGCGTAAAATCTCGTCATCTTCCTCTTGCCACATTTGGAAGTAGTACATAACAACAGCTTCGTCTAATTTTAAATAGTCTTTTAATGTGATCTCTTCTTCAAAAATAGAGTAAAAATGTAGCGGCTCCTGTTTAAATGTATAAAATTCTTCGTGCAGTTGCTTCGCACGATGTAAAATTTTTGTTAAAATAACTTCCGCACTACGAGAAACTGGGTGGAAATATACTTGCCAGTACATTTGATAACGGCTCATAATGTAGTCTTCTACTGCATGCATCCCACTCGACTTAATGACAACTTGCTCTTCACGTGGGCGCATAACACGCAAAATACGTTCCATGTCAAAATGACCGTAACTAACCCCTGTAAAGTAAGCGTCACGTTGTAAATAATCCATGCGATCAGCGTCGATTTGGCTAGAGATTAGGCTAACCACCATTTTGTTTTTGTATGTTTTAGCGATTACTTCTGCTACGTGCTTTGGAAAGTCTTTATGCACTTTTTGTAAAACGGCGTTCACTTCCGTATCACCTAAAATAATCGCTTGTGTAAATTCTTCGTGGTCTAAGTGGAACACTTTTTCAAATGCATGGGAAAATGGTCCATGGCCTAAATCATGAAGTAATGCCGCACATAAACAAAGTAATCTTTCTTCGTTATTCCACTCTGAACGCCCTTCGAAACTGTCATCAATAATACGACGGACAATTTCGTATACACCTAGGGAGTGATTTAATCTGCTATGTTCTGCGCCATGAAATGTTAAGTATGTTGTTCCAAGTTGGCGAATGCGACGCAAACGTTGGAATTCAGCTGTTCCAACTAAATCCCATATGACGCGGTCACGAACGTGTACGTAGCGATGAACTGGGTCTTTGAATACTTTTTCTTCTGTTAATTTTTCCGTTGCATAACTCATGTACTTCCCTCTTTTTAAGCTTCCATGTTGGCCAAGCCGTTCTTTTGTTTTTATGTTTCGCACCAGGTTGAATAGTAATTCTATTGAGTCCGTTTCATAATGTATGAATACTATACGAAAAACGAATGATAGCATCAAACTCTGTATCTATACAGTTTAAAAAACGAACATATTATTATGAATTAACTAAGATATTCGTTTTTCACTAAACGAACCGTAATTAAATTAATTCTATTATATAGTTTTTCTTTTAAAGAGAAAACGGGGCTATTTGTTTAAAATCTAGTCATTTTCTACATTTTACTAGTTTCTATTTCTGTTTTATTTATTTTTCTCTTTTTCTCTAAAAAAATGTATAAAATACGAGTGATGTGTAAAAGTAGGAGTGCGTGATAGAAGAGAAATAAAAAGTCACCTTTGTATAGTACAGAGGCGACTTTTTTTATTTTTTCAGCTTTTTATTAACTTTCTCGATTAATTCATCTTCCGTTGGTGCAGATACAGGACGGTTATTTACGAATGCAAATGACTTCTTTCTTCCTGGTCCACAGTAAGACTGACAACCTATATCAATGGTAGCTTCCTCATCAACTTTTTTAAGTTTCGGAACCAATGTTTTTATATTTGTAGCCTGGCAATCGTCGCATATACGAAATTCATTCGCCATGGTCTAAACAATCCCTTCTTCGATTATCTATATGAGTACTTAATATGTGTAAAAACTATTATTTGCTATAGGGTATTTTACATGGAAAAAAGGGACAATGCAAGTTCGTTTCATGTGAGGAATTATAGAAAATCAATGTTTTTATAGTAAAGAACGCAGTTGATTTCCGCGCAAGTCTCCGCTTTCCGCGGGCGTGGCTGGAGCCTCCTCGGCTTCGCCTGTGGGGTCTCCAGGCCCCCGCTACTCCCGCAGGAGTCTCCGACTTGCGCGGAAATCAACTGCTAGATTGGTATCATAATCAACACAAATCTTTAACAGAGCCATAGTAAAAATATTGGGAACAATTCATAATGTTGCTGTTCACTGCAGGTGCGAGACTCCTGCGGGAAAAGCGTGTTAAGTGAGACCCCGCAAGAGCGGAGCGATGAGGAGGCTCACGAGACCGCCCGCGGAAAGCGAGCTCCTGCAGTGAACAGCAACAGTCCTCACCCTATAAGTAATGGATATACTAGTTAATCACTTTGGATAGAAATTTTACTAGAATCTAGTATTTTTTCTATGAATATGTATAAATATTTTTTTCTATGTCAAAAATAGGAACAGAACAGGCAAACGCCTTTAACTTAAATATAAATGGAAAACAATAGACAAAGAGGGAGTTGTGTAAGATGAAAGAACGTCAAGATGCTTGGTCAGAAGAGAATGATTTGATGTTAGCAGAAACAGTTTTACGCCATGTACGCGAAGGTAGTACACAATTAAATGCATTTGAAGAAGTTGGGGACAAACTAAATCGCACTTCTGCTGCTTGTGGCTTCCGCTGGAACGCAGTTGTTCGTCATGACTATGAGAAAGCGTTGCAACTTGCTAAAAAACAACGTAAGCAACGTCAACGCGCATTAGGCCAACCAACAAAGAAACTATTATATACGCCACCAGAAACTTCAATAGAGGATACGATTCCTTTTGTGTTAGAGCAAGATTCTAAACCTAGTTTTGCGACGAAAAGTGAAATGGTAGAATTCGGGCAAGAACAAGAGCTAGTAAGCAATACTCGTACAGAAAAAACAGCAACTTCTGCACAGGTTAATAACTATGTTCCTGCAACAGGAAGTTACTCTACTCAATATCGTGCTACAAATGTAGTTAATCCAACTGGATTAACGATGGAGGCTGTTATTCATTTCTTACAATCCATGAAGCGTTCGAATGTTCAAAACACGGCATTACAAAGTGAAAATGCAAGACTAGCAAAAGAGAACGAGGAATATGCTAGACAAATTTCCGAGTTAGAAAAACGTGTGCAAAAATTACAAGACGAGCAAACAACTATTCAAGAAGATTATGAGACATTAATGAAAATTATGAATCGCGCTCGCAAACTAGTGCTGTTTGACGAAGAGGATCGTACTCCATCTAAGTTTATGATGGATCGTAATGGGAACTTGGAGAAACTGGCGGAGTAAATAGAAGGTGTTAGGTTGATTTGGTAATCTGATATGGTTTGTTGATTTTTTGGAAGTGTATCATAAATTGAATGAACTGTAGCATAAATTTCCCGAAGTGTAACAAAAAAAGGTCAAGGTGTAGCATTAAATTATGCAGGTGTAACATAAATCGACTGAATTGTATCCTAAATTCCGCTAAGTGTTACATAAAATGGAGGAAGTGTAACATATATCCTTCAAGGTGTAACAAATCAGGGGCGTATACATTTCTATACAGGAAAAATAGAAAAGAGGGGTCCACTTGGCCCCTCTTTTGCTATTCTTTATTCAATAACTTCTCATTTCGTTCCGATACTCGCGCGAAATTTTGTTCGTAAACGTCTAACTCGTCTTCCTTTAAGCCACTTTGATAGATTTTATCGCTATGGTCTTTAAGGGCAAGCAATAGTCGCAACATCACATCTTGAACCGTTAGTTCGGCCTCCAGTAGTTCCGATAAGCTTGCCATGACAGTTGGGTCAATTGCTGGGAATGTAAACTTGCTTTCTACACCTTGTATACCTCTTTCGTACAAACCTTTTACAATTTCGGCACGCATGGCTCCGCTTTTATTTACACATAAGTAGATCTGTACGGCAACGCCACCTTTAATGCGACGTTGCGAGATGCCGGCAAATTTTTTCCCGTAAATGCTCAAGTCATAACTTCCTGGACAATAGGATCCGGCGATTTCGCGTGCTTCTATTTCAGCACGGAAGTCACGGAACATGTAGCGAATTAACGCCCACATTGTGTCATAGCCGCTGTTTATGTCAATGGATTTTTCTTTTTCAGGCAAAACGAGGGAGATGTTTAGTACGCCACTATCTAAAACGACGGCGAGTCCGCCTGAGTTGCGAACAATGGCTTCATACCCTAACTTCTGCAAAAATTGTAGGCCATCCTCTAGGTGTGGTAGTCGCGTATCTTGAATGCCGAGTACTACCGTTTGTTCATGCACCCACGTGCGGCAAACGGCCTCGCTTTTGCCCTCTCCAACAAACGTACAAAGTGTGTCGTCCATTGCAAACGACTGCAACGCCTTGAAGCGTGGGCCTAGGGAGGATTGATCTATAATTCGCCATGTTGGTTGTTGTAGTAATTTCATGTTGTTCATTTCTATCATAAAGAATCTTCCTTTTTATCCTTTAATAATGATAATCGTGCGGTCGTCATGGAAATCGTCGCTGCGAGCTTTTGTTATTTTTTCTAAAATTTCATTAGCCATTTCTTCTGCTGTTTTCGTGCGGTCGACTGATTCTATTGCTTTTTTCATCGCCATAATGATGTCTTCCTCTGGGATGCTTTTATCTTCAATTAATCCATCTGTATATAGAAGAATTAAGTCTCCTTTTTCTAATTGTAGCTGTTGTTCGTGAAATTCGCTATCTTCAAAGAAGCCTATTGCTGGGCCTTTTGTGTTTATTTCTGAAAACGTATTTGTTTTTGCATGATAATGAATAGCTGGTTCATGTCCCGCTGATGCATATCGGACTACACCTGTTTTTGTATCAATATGCAGTGTCATTAACGTTAGGAAATTTTCCGATTTACTATACTTCGTAAACACTTTGTTTAAATTACGTAACAATATTTTCGGCGAATCGGCTTGTAAGTTCACATTTTCAATCGCACCTATTAGCAATGATGTTTGAATGGCTGCCGGAATTCCTTTTCCTACAATGTCTGCAATGGTTACTAAGTACACATCGTCTCCTTGTAAAATATTGTGAAAATCACCATTTAACCTTTTAAACGGGATCGAAACAACTCCGATTTTTTCACAATACGGTGTTTCTAGGTAAAAATCTTGTTGGATGCTTGCGGCTGTTTCAATTTCATAGTCAACAATCGCCTTTTCCTTCGATAATTCTTCATTTTCAATCGCTTCCCGTAAATCTCGTAACGTATAAACATAGCCATCTATTTTTTTATGGTCTATTAATGGGAATCTATCAAACTCAACAGGTATCTTCTTCTCGCTAAGCGTGACAATTTCTTCATACTCAAAATAATTGGACGATTTTGATTCAAACTGAGAGATGTCTAATCCTTCTGTCTCTTGAACTTCCAGAAGCTGCTTCGCATATTCGTTCATATAGGATATTTTTCCTTTGGCATCTGTTTCCACAATACCAAGTTCGATCATGTTAAACATCATTCGATTGCGCTCGTGTAACTGGTGGATTTTTTGAAAAGGCGCTCTGACACTTAACAAATATAAAATAATAAAAAACATTGCATAGCCAATGATTTTATAAATATGGCCAGCCATATTTAAATAGGCATCTATCGCTTCATAGCGCATAAAAAAGATAGAAGATAAGATTAAAGAGAAAGATCCAATAACATATAAATTACGCAGCATGATGTGTTTAAATTTATCTTTATAAATAAATAGAACATACATAATAACAACAGCGTGTAAAACTGCCCCAACTGCTTCTAAACTGATTTTGAATATAGTTGGCGCACCATCCGTTATTAATGTAGGCAATGAAGGATGATGAGCAAAGACGATGTAGGTAGTAAGTAAGGAAAAGACTGTGAAAAATAAATAGCTCGTTGAAAGTTTTACTTTTTTCATGAGTGTTGGAAATATAATGACGAATGTCAGGACGATACTTTCTGTTAAGCGTGCCATTATCCAAAACCATGCGGATGTCAAAGGCGAGCTTTCGATAAATAGAGTTGGCATTCCTACAAATGTTAGGGCATGGAATGTATCAAATGTTCCGACCGCTAAAAAAGCCCCTGCTAGCAGTACAGAAAATTGGACCGTCCCTCCCTCTTTATGCGTTACCCATGCGTGTATGGCGATGCTAAACGATACAAAGATGGAAATCATTTCGACAATCAAGTGCATGGAAGCATGACTTGGTTGGAAAGGGGTGTACATGAGTGAAAAGAAGGATGGAAACATAAATAAAAGCACCGTCGAAAAGGCTAGGGCCATTAATATGTAATAAAGTTTTATATCGGTATTCGGAACTATTCGTTTCATAAGATCCTCACTATTATTTCTTAATTTTTATTCGATAGTTGAGTCCGTTTCATAATGTATGACTATACGAAAAACGAATGATAGCATCGAATTCTGTATTTATACACTTTAATAAACGAACATATGATTTTGTATTTCACTGAAATATTCGTTTTTCATTAAACGAACCGTAATGATGAAATTGATTTAGTTATTTATTAGTATAGCAAGAAGCCCTAATTACGACAATTATGGGGAATATTCTTTTATGACTAGGCAAAAAGAAAGACACGTGAGGCTCACGTGTCTTCTAGTTTATTTATACTGTATATGAAAAATTACTTGATCTTATTTTACCGTTTGACCAGCTGTGATTAGTGCCAGCTTATATACATCTTCTACACTGCAACCACGCGAAAGATCATTAACAGGTTTGTTTAGTCCTTGTAAAATTGGGCCAACTGCCTCAAAGTTACCTAAACGTTGGGCAATTTTATAGCCGATGTTACCTGCTTCTAAACTAGGGAAAACAAATACGTTTGCATCACCTTTAATTTCTGACAGTGGAGCTTTTTTCTCCGCAACAGATGGAACGAACGCCGCGTCAAACTGGAACTCACCGTCAATCGTTAAGTTTGGTTCACGTTCTTTTGCAATTCTAACAGCTTCCACAACGCGCTCTGTTTCAGGAGATTTTGCTGAACCTTTTGTGGAGAAGCTTAACATCGCAACACGTGGCTCCATGTTGAACATTTTTGCTGTTTCTGCACTTTCAATGGCAATTTCCGCTAAGTCGCTGCTGTCTGGTGAAATGTTGATTGCACAATCTGCAAATACATACTTTTCTTCGCCACGAACCATGATGAATACGCCACTCGTCTTGCGAACGCCTTCTTTTGTTTTAATAATTTGTAATGCCGGGCGAACGGTGTCCGCTGTCGAGTGGGCTGCCCCACTAACTAACCCTTGTGCTATGTTCATGTGAACTAACATGGTTCCGAAGTAGTTCGGGCTAAGTAATATTTTACGTGCGTCTTCCTCTGTTGCTTTTCCTTTTCGACGCTCAATGAATGAAGCTACAACTTCGTCCATTTGCTCATATGTATTTGGGTCTAATACGTCTACTCCGTCTAACGTTAAGCCTAAATTTTTTGCTAGTGTGTTTACTTCTTCTACGTTACCGATGACAATTGGCTTGACCATATTTTCGGCTGCAAGTCTTGCTACAGCTGTTAAAATACGCTCGTCGTTTCCTTCTGGGAAGACGATACCGATGTTTTTCCCTACTACTTTTTCTTTTAAGGTTGTAAATAAATCGCTCATTATAGACACTCCATTCGTTTGGCTGTTTTCGTAAATTTTTGTATGGTACATGAAATATTGCCCGTTTCTTTCCGCTACGGGCATCTGCTTTCCGCGGGGAGGGCATAGGAAGGTTATTTTCACTATCGTGAAAAAACCTACTCCTCGGCTTCGCCTGTGGGGTCTCAGCCTTCCCTCTTCTTCCCGCAGGAGTCAGATGCCCTCCGCTTCAATCCACTCAAGGTTTTAAATTACATGCAAACCGACTATCTTCCCGACAACAACCTTATTATTTCTACCATTAAGCATACTGCATCAAAACGGAAAATCAACTAAATAGACGTTATGTTATCGCTTACAGGAAAAAGTCTTTATTTTTAAAAAGTTCTGTGGAACTAAGAGATAGTTTTTTACTTCCTAAGTTTGTACAAAAACTTTTACAGGCCAATAATACAGTTGATTTCAGTTGAAGGTGTGAGACTCCTGCGGGAAAGCGCGTCAAGGGAGACCCCGCAGGCGCTGGGCGCCGAGGAGGCTCCCGCGACCTAGAAAAGTGATGGCGGCTCGTTCAGCTCCGAAATGCATAAGACAGGGGCAGCTTGAGGGCGCAATTTGCCCTCGTGATGTCCATGGCTTATGACTCGAGGAGCTAGCCGCAAGACCTAGACACGCCCGCGGAAAGCGAACACCTTCAACTGAAATCAACGTTTAGCAATCCTAACTTTTTTCATAGTATTTATTGTTTCTGTTCACAACGACTCTATGCAAAAAACATGACACAAATTTGTGAAGTTTGATAAAAAGAAAGTAAGGAGAAACTATGTTATAGTATGGTTAGGAGCAGTACATAATTGGGAGGATGGCTTGTTTTTTTGTGGCAAGTGGTTTCCTGTAAGAGTTTATTCAAGGAGTGATAGATGTGAGTGAAGCAGCACAAACTTTAGATGGTTGGTATTGTTTACATGATTTTCGCAAAGTAGATTGGGCAGCCTGGAAGATGTTATCTAGCGAAGAGCGCCAATCGGCAATCAATGAATTTTTAGGTTTCGTCGAAAAATGGAAAGTAACAGAGAAGCAAGAAAACGGTAGCCATGCTCTATATTCTATCGTTGGACAAAAAGCTGATTTCATGATGATGTTACTTCGCCCAACTTTAGAAGAATTAAATGAGTTAGAAAATGAGTTTAACAAGACGACATTTGCAGAGTATATGATTCCTGTAAATTCTTACGTTTCTATCGTCGAGTTAAGTAACTACTTACCTGAAGGCGAAGATCCTTACGAAAATCCGCAAATTTTAGCGCGATTATATCCAATCTTACCGAAAGCGAAGCATGTTTGTTTCTATCCGATGGACAAGCGTCGTAACGGTGAAGATAACTGGTACATGTTACCAATGGAAGACCGCCGTCGCATGATGCGTAGCCACGGTATGATTGGTCGTCAATATGCTGGTAAGGTGAAGCAAGTGATCACTGGTTCTGTTGGGTTTGACGATTATGAGTGGGGCGTAACTTTGTTTGCAGATGATGCGTTACAATTCAAAAAGCTAGTTTATGAAATGCGTTTTGATGAAGTAAGTGCACGTTTCGGTGAATTTGGTGCATTCTTCGTTGGAAATTTACTTGAAGAAGAAAAAGTTTATTCTTTCTTACATGTTTAATATGTTTTATGTTGCCGTTCTGCCTTTGGGTAGGGCGGTTTTTTTGATTGGTTGGTAGTTTTTGCGTTTTATCAGCGAAAATGGCGAGTTAATCAGCGAAAATTGACATTCAATCAGCGAAATCGAAACATTTATCGGCGAAAATCGTTAATCTATCAGCGATACTCCCCTTCCAATCGGCGAATTGAATATCCAATCAGCGAAACATGCTCTTAATCGGCGAACCTTTACAGAAAAAGAAAACCCTCCACACCCTCCCAAAAATTAAATTTCAATCATATTCTCCCCACCCCCTTCATACAATCAAGTAGTGTGAATTAATATTATTTTTCCGCACCATTTTCCATGGCCAATGGAATACAGGTAGTTTTAAACTTCACTGTTTCTTTTCCCCAACAGAAGCAGATTGTCCAGAAGTATATCGTACGTTTTAGGTTGGGTTAATTCTAAATAAATAGATAAGTGTCACCTTAGACTTTTAGAGGAGGTCATGTTTCATGAAAGGTCAGTATCAACAACAAGCAGGGCAATTTGCGGGATATGGAATGGATCCATACGCGCAATATTATCAGCAACAAGCGGGTTTCCCGTATGCAATGGGGCAACAAATGGGGCAAGTAGCTGGTGCTCAATCAGGGATACCTTCATTCCCTCAACAACCAGTTCAACAGCAACCAATTGCAGGAATGCTACCGTTAGAGCAATCGTACATCGAAAACATTTTACGTTTAAACCGTGGAAAGTTAGCTACTGTGTACATGACGTTTGAAAACAATCGCGAGTGGAATGCGAAAATTTTCAAAGGTATAATTGAGGCAGCAGGTCGTGATCACATTATTTTAAGTGATCCGCAAACAGGCAAACGTTACTTATTGTTAATGGTTTACTTAGATTACATTACGTTTGATGAAGAGTTAGAGTATGATTATCCGTTTGGTGCGGGAGCGCAGTTGGCTTCTTTTTCACCTAGATAATTTTAATAAAAAACGTTGAGCGATGTCGCTTGGCGTTTTTTTATGATAGTAATCTGTATAATTGAGGGAAGAGCATTTTTGTGGAGGTTTTTTGAACTACAATATAAATTTTATTGTCATGACGAAGTGGATGCTATCACGAGGTGCGAGACTCCTGCGGGAGAAGCGGGAAGCGAGTACCTCGTGATAGCATCAACAATTAGTACCGTATGTAAATGTTACGCCTTTACTGCCGCTACAATAATTAGCGCCCATGCTACTAAAAACGCAACGCCGCCGATTGGGGTGATGGCTCCGAGTACTTTTATTCCTGTAAGTGTCATCACATACAAGCTACCTGAGAATAATAAAATCCCGACAAACATAATCCACCCGGCGCTAGTAAGCATAGCCATATTACCCCATCTGTCGATTAAAAAAGCGATAACAAACAAGCCACCAGCGTGGAACATTTGGTACGTTACCCCCGTTTTCCATACTTCTAACATCCGCTCCGACACTTTTCCTTCTAAACCGTGAGCGCCAAACGCCCCAAGTGCAACTGCTAGAAAACCATTTAAAGCTGCTAATATAATAAAAATATTCATTCTATTATCCACCTTTCTCTTCCCTATATTATAATAATAGCTATAATAATCGCAATGATGGTAGGTGAGAATCGTGAATTACTCTATGTATCCAATTGGGGATAGTGCCCTACAAATTAAACTTCCGAATGCAAACGCTCTTTTGTTGCATCAATTTTCTACTTCCATTCATCAAAATCGTTGTCTCGGTGTTCATGATATCGTACCCGGTTTAGAAACAATTACTATCTTTTATCAGTTCCCACAAACAAACTATTATGAACTCGAAGCTAAACTAATAACTATACTGCAAAACATAAAATTAACAACAAGCGAGTCACCAATTCGAACTTTATACATTCCTACCCTTTATGACGGACCTGATTTGCTAGAAGTTGCTCATTTTCACAAAACAACACCAGAGAATATTATAGATTGGCATTCCACCCCCACGTATGAAGTATCAATGCTCGGTTTTTTGCCCGGCTTTCCTTATTTAAGCGGCTTGCCGGCCTGTTTACATACTCCGCGAAAAAAAGAACCACGCCTACAAGTCGAGGCTGGTTCTATCGGGATAGGTGGCTCGAGTACAGGTATCTATCCGATCGCTTCGCCCGGAGGTTGGAATTTAATCGGTAGAACTTCTGTATCCATTTTTTCTCTAGAAGAAGAGCAACCTTTTCTTTTTCAACAAGGAGATAAAGTGAAGTTTGTGTCCGTTTCAGAACTAGTGAAATCGAATCGAGAGGACGTCATTTTTTATGAGAAAAATTGATTTGAACTGTGATTTAGGAGAAAGCTTTGGCCCTTACACGATAGGGAACGACGAGCTCATCCTACCTTTTGTATCTTCCGTAAATATTGCATGCGGCTTTCATGCAGGAGATCCTGCTACTTTGGAAAAAACGGTCCAACGCGCCAAGATACATAGCACAAAAGTTGGGGCACACCCTGGGTTTCAGGATCGATTGCATTTTGGCCGCCGCGCCTTGCCTGTTACAGAAAAAGAAGCATACCAACTGGTGTTATACCAACTTGGCGCACTGGCCGCTTTTTGTAAAGTAAATGAAGTTGAACTTCATCACGTAAAGCCTCATGGTGCCCTTTATAATATGGCAGCCAAAGACCGAATGCTGGCACAAGCTATTGCAACTGCTGTAGTTGATTTTAATCCTTCCCTTATTCTATATGGACTAAGCAATAGTGCATTAATCGAAGCGGGGCAAGAAGTTGGCTTACAGACCGCCTCGGAAGCTTTCGCCGACCGAACTTACTTAGCCGATGGTACGTTATCTCCTCGTCATATGAACGGCTCTGTTATACAGGAGAATGAAAAAGCATTAGCACAAGTTCGCCAAATGCTAATGGATGGCACCGTAACAGCTATTACAGGTGAAGTAATTCCATTAAAGGTGGATACGATATGTTTGCACGGTGATAATGAACATGCTTTACTGTTTTCCGAAAGCTTGCACGCTATGTTAAATGCGGAAGGTATCAGCATAGAGCCTATTCAGAAGGTGGAAAAATGAAACCGATTTTTCAAGTGTTGAAAACTGGACTTGTCACTAGCTTTCAAGATAAAGGAAGGATTGGCTACCAAGCTTTTGGAGTAGTTACATCGGGTGCGATGGACATGTTTTCTTTTGAGATAGCGAATAGTCTTGTTGGCAATCAACCGAATGAAGCGTGTATCGAGATGGCGATAGTTGGACCGTCGCTTACGGTCGTTAGCGAAGAAGAAGTGTCAATTGCGGTTACTGGGACGAATTTAGGTTTTTCTATTAACGGGAAAATAGCTCCGATGTGGAAAGCAATAAAAGTAAGCAAGGGAGATAAACTGTCATTTCCGGGGAGTAGAGATGGGATGTTTGCGTATATTGCGTTACGTGGGGGCTTTGCTGTTCCATCTCTTTTAGGCAGCAAATCTTATTATGGAAAGGCAAAGTTAGGAACGGCTATCCTCCAAGGAGATTTCCTTTTCGGACAAAATCCGTCTACATGCCGTACTCGCGGACTCCTCTCCTATTCCGTTCCTACTTTCTCAAAACAAGTGACAGCACGAGTCATTCTTGGTCCACATGATGGTGATTTTACGGAAGAAAGTTTGCGTCAGTTTTTTTCTCAGCCCTTTAAAGTGCTGCAATGCGACAGAATGGGATCTAGGTTAGAAGGAGCCACTCCGTTACGTGTACATGATGGCGCTGATGTCCTTTCTGATGCGATACCACTTGGTGGGATACAAGTTCCACAGGGGGGACAGCCGATTGTGTTGTTAGCTGACAGGCAAACGACGGGTGGCTATCGTCGGATTGGCACCGTCATAAAAGCCGACTTGCCTAAATTGGTTCAAGTCCCTGTAGGCGGGACGGTTGTTTTTCAAAAAGTGACATTAGAGGAAGCATATAAGGCATTACTGCATCAGCAGGCTTATATAAATGTAATAAACCACTCTTCACATAATTGAAGAGTGGTGTTTGTTTATCTGGAATGCAAATATATTTTTAATGCTTGCTTTAGTTCGTGTTCTTTGTGATCAGATTGAATGTTGTAATGATCTCCATCTAGGTGGCTAATGAAGTTGTTGTACCCTTGGGCGTGAAGAAAATCATTAATGCTTGATATATCTTCAGAAGCGGTAAGTAATGGCTTTTGACCAACATAGTCGCCGTTTACGTACACTTCGTATCGGTCGTGCGTTAGTTTTGTTTCGTTGTTATTGTTGTTTAAAAATCCTAAGCCGACAAAAACGTTTCCTGTTCCCTGCATTTATAACACCTCCATGAATGCTAGGTGTTTATATTGTTGCACGGGTTGGATTTTTTATGTTGGAAACATACGGAATTAGAAGTCAAATAATGAATCTCCGTTTGCATCAGGCTCGTTTCGTTTTACGGAAGGAACGGGCGTTACCGGTTGCACGTTTGTTGCAAAGTTCACAGGTGGCGTTGGCATTGGTGTTGGTTTGTAAACCGGTTGTTGGTCGGAGCTGCTTTTCGTCTGCAACGCCAGCTCGCTTAATGCTTTTATCGCAGTAAGATGTTCACGTTTTTCTTGCGCGCTATTCGTTTGTAGTGCTTTTTCTGTTTCTGCTTGAATTTGTTGTAGTACTTTATTTAATGGGATGTCCATGTGTAACGCTCCTTTCCATAGTGGTTAGTGGTTAGTGGCTAGTGGCTAGTGGATGCATTTAACCTAACAACTAACCACTAGTAGCTAACCACTAATAATATGGCGAAATCATGATGTATACTAGCACGCCTGTTAAGCTGACGTATAGCCATAGTGGCATGGTCCAGCGGGCGATTTTGCGGTGTTTCTCCGTTTGCGTCGTTATGCCTGTCCCAAACGAGTATAGTGCTAGCGGAACGATAACGACAGCAAGTACGATATGTGTTAAAAGAATGAAAAAGTAAATGGATCGAATGATGCCTTCTCCACCAAATGGAGTGGATTCTGTTAAGGCATGATACGTTACGTACGTGATTAAGAATAGAAATGTTGTTGTAAACGCAGCAAAAATAAAGCGTTTATGAAGGGTGACATTCTTTTTTAATATCGCAATAAGTGCTGCAAGTAAAAATAAGAATGTAAAGCTGTTAAAAATAGCGTTCATGAGTGGTAAAAAAGTTAAGTCAACGTGCGCTAATCCTTCGTATTGTGGCATGAAAAATAGTATAACAACTACTAAGTTTACGACGATAGATAAGCCGATGACGATTGGCCAGATGGATTTGTTTTTCATGGATGTTATCTCCTTTACTAATGCTTTATATATTGTACACTAAAACGTTTTGCATTTCTTAAATATAGCCGGGTGGCTTGTCTTTTTTTGGTGTGAATTTTAGGCAGGGGCTTCCGGAAGAACGAAAAACAGCGAGCGACGGTAGTTGGGCTGTTTTGAATCCGAAGGCCCGACATCCTTTCGGAAACCTTTTATCCCAAGTGACGTAAAAGTGTTCACATTTCAGACAGTTTATACGTTTTGTTTGCTGTTGCACTTTTTTCCCCTTCCTTTCAATCGAATATATTTTAACATAAAAAAAGCTTGTAGAGTGGTTACTGATGCTCTACAAGCTTTAGTTTTATTTTTCTATTGTTTGGATGTTTGTTTGTAATTCGTTTGCTGTTTGTTTTAGTTGTTCTATTGTATGTTGAAGCGAGTTGGATACTTCGACTTGGTGGTTAGCTGCTTGAACGACATCTTCCATTTCCGCGGAAAGGTTAGACGATGAGTGAACAAGGTCTGTTACGGAATGGACGATGTCAGTTACTCCAACATTTATTTCTTCCATCGCTATTGTTATGTGTGTTCCTTGTTCTAAAAGCATTTTACTACTTGTAGAAAGTTCTTTAAATATGGCAGCTGATTTTTTATTTGTTTCATTTGTTTGCTTCATGCTTGTTTGGAAGTGTTGCAGTTCTTGAAGCACTTCGGTTGTGCTTGTTTGAATTCTGCTTGTTATTTCGTTAATTTGGCTTGCAAACATATCGGTGTTACCAGAAAGCTTTCTAATTTCCTGGGCAACTACTGCAAATCCTTTTCCAGCTTCTCCTGCACGTGCTGCTTCGATGGAGGCGTTTAGTGCAAGTAAGTTCGTTTGTGTTGTGATTTCGTTAATGCTTTTTAAGAAAGATTGCGCTTCATCGATTCCGTTTTTGATGGATTCAAATTTTGCAACCATTGCTTCTGTTTCTGATGTTTTGGATTCCATTTCGGTATACATTTTTTGTAGTGCATGTGAGCCTTGTTGGGATAGCTTGTCCATTTCTCCAATGTTGTTTTTCATTTCATCTACTATGCTGTAAATTTCTTCTGTGCTTGCGGATGCTTCTTCTGTGACAGCAGAGATGGATGAAGTAGCTTCATGTTGTTGCTCCACACGTTCTGTTGCGTTTGTAGACTTTTCTTTTATCATGGAGGACTTTTGTAAGTTTTGCTCGGAAGCATAGACGAGATCCTGCATGACATGTTGTAGCTTTTCGGTTGCGTTAATGTTTCCGGTCATGAGTTTTTCGATGTTTTGTCCCATTTCCATAAGGGCATTGTTGACCGTACCAAACTCGTCTTTTATGATAGCTTGTGTTGAATCGTATTGGAAGTTACCAGTTTGGTATGCCTCTACACGATGGAGTAACGTGTTAATGCCTTTATGGAATGATTTGGTGAAAAATATAATGGCGCCAATTGGTAAAAGGATAAGGATAATAAGTGCAACTAATGTAAGTATATCGTTTGTTTGGAGACGAGACGCCAGTGTTGCTCTTTCTTGTTCGGTATAGTTTGTAATGTATTCCGTAATGCCTTCGTTGGCACGTTCAAGTCTTGTTCTTGTGATGGTAAGTTGCTCGGAAACTTGTATTCGCAAGCGGTCCATGTTAGATGCATTGGATACGTTGCTAACGACTGTGTATTGGTTAGATAACGATTCTTGGGCAACGTGAAAATATTGTTGCCATGCTGCTAGCTGTTCGTGCTGTTCAAAATAAGGTGTGAATTCTTCAAGGAGTTCTTCACTCGTTTGGATATTTTGGGCTAGCAGTTCTACGTGTCTTTCGGAATAGCCTGCTGTGATAATGTGGTACATGTTTGTTAACGTTGTTTGGTACGATTGAATGAGTTGGTAATAGGTTTCGTTCATTTCGGATAGGTTGTCTATTTCTTTTACGCTTGATTGGGCTTGGTTACTTAAAACCCAAATGAATGCGGAAGCGGCTGTGCCGACTATTGTTAAGGTGATGATAAGAGCTAGTAATCGTTTTTTTATGCTCATTCGGGGAGTCTCCTTTTTTAAAAATTAGGGTATTTTATTTTGTCTCGTTTTTGTGGAAACGTTTGCACTAATTTACATTTTAAACTTCTATGCCCTATATATCGGCAACTCTTTGTATTTATGTAGCTTTTTATTAGAAGAAAAAAAGCCTTGTCGCTACAACAAGGCCCCTTTTTACATATTTGATTTCCGTTCTTTTTCCACTAACATCTGTTTTAATTCTGCAATTTCATTGGAGATTTTTGCTAACTCTTGTTTGCTTATTTCGATTTTTTCATTGCGTACACTTTCTTCTTTTGCTTCTTGGATGTTATTTAAAATTTCCCCGACGATTAAGTTAAGAACGATAAAAGTTCCAACTAAAATGAATGATACGAAATATACCCACGCAAACGGACTAGATGCAAAGATTGGACGGAAAATACCGCTTGCCCAAGACTCTAGCGTGATGACTTGGAAAAGGGTGATTAACGCTAAATGTAGCGATCCAAAGTATTCTGGTGCGATATCGCGATATAAAATAACGCCAACTACACCAAAAATGTAAAATACTAAGCTTAGTAACATTCCGATTGTGCCTAGTGATGGAATAGTTTTTAAGAATGCCGTTACTAATCGTTGTAGGGAAGGGATAACTGTTATGGCACGAAGCACACGGAATACCCTTAAAATACGAATGGCTGAAATGAAGTAGGAGCCGCTGAATAGTAGTACTCCCGCTACGATGACAAAGTCGAAAATATTCCAGCTACTCTTAAAGAAGTGAAATATTTTTTTCTCGGATAACATTCGCATAATTATTTCTATTGTAAAGAACCATAGGAAGAAGATTTCAAATCCATGGAAGATTCCGTAGTATTCTCTTAGTAGGTCAGGATATGTTTCTAGCCCGATTAATACAGCGTTTAAGAGAATGACGGTTATTACTATACCGGTAAAATATTTATGTGCTACTATTTCTCTAATTTTAGATTTTAACTTGTTCAATTTCTCTCTGAACTCCCTTATTAATAATTTATTGCAGTGATAGGGTACTAAGTGTTGATTTCAGCTGCAGGTACTCGCTTTCCGCGGGCGGTCTCAGGAGCCTCCTCGGCGCTTTTGGCGCCTGCGGGGTCTCCTTTGACACGCTTTCCCGCAGGAGTCTCGCACCTGCAGCTGAAATCAACTGTATAGGGTTAAAAATTGCTTAAGTAAACCTAAATAATTACTCTATAATGACCAGTCGATTGGTTTTTGACCAATTTTGGTTAAAAATTCATTTGTGGTGGAGAATGGTTTGCTGCCGAAGAATCCTTTTCTTGCTGATAATGGGCTTGGATGAACACTTTTATGGATATAGTGATGCTTATTTGTAATTAGCTTTTCTTTTGCAATTGCGTTGTTACCCCATAACCAGAAGACAACTGGTTTTTCTCTATCGTTTAATGCACGAATAATGGCGTCGGTAAACTGCTCCCAGCCTTTTCCTTTATGAGCGTTGGCTTTTCCTTGTTTTACAGTTAAAACTGTATTTAATAATAACACACCTTGTGCTGCCCATTTCATTAAATTTCCATGAGAAGGTGGTTCGATGCCGATGTCGGAATTCAGTTCTTTATAAATATTTTTAAGCGAGGGTGGAACAGTAACGCCATGTTGAACGGAAAAGCTTAAGCCATGTGCTTGTCCTAGTCCGTGATATGGGTCTTGCCCAAGAATAACCACTTTAACATTATGGTAAGGAGTTTCTTGCAGTGCTTTATATATATTTTCTTTCGCTGGAAAAATCGTTTCTTCATTGTACTCTTTTTCAACGAACTGTTGAAGTTGGATAAAATAATCTTTTTGGCTCTCCATTTTCATTAATTCTGTCCATTGCTTACAAGCAAATTGCATGACGTGAACACCTCAAGTAAGTAAACTTATTACCTCTACTACTTTACCACACAACACCAAAATTGAAATAATGAACATTTCCCGTTCGACAAAATTCGGGTGGTGCCTGGCACTCTAGTTCATTTTTCGACAAATTGCGGGTGGTGCCTGGCACCGTTTGTTTGAATTTGGTTGGTTGGCAGGGTAAAATGAGTGTGTTGGGGAGTGTATTGGGCGTTTATTTTACATTTTCCGATAAAATGTGTTACTTTTTTTCTGTTTTTTACGAAATAGGTTATTATATTTGGTCAAAATGTTATATCATATAAGACGAATAGTTACATGTTACATATAAAGTGAGGTTCTTATTGTGAGCAATGAACAAAATCCTAAATCAATAATTGTTATTTTTGGAGCAACAGGGGATTTAGCGAAGCGTAAACTTTATCCTTCTATTTATCGTTTATATAAAAATGGCAGCATTTCGAAAAACTTTGCAGTTGTTGGGGTTGCACGCCGCCCGTTAAGTCATGAAGATTTCCGCCAAAATGTGGAGAAGTCTGTTAGAGAAGCTAGCACGAATCATGATCACATTGAGGAGTTCAGCTCTCATTTTTACTATCATCCATTCGATGTGACAAGCAGCGAATCGTATCAACAGTTAAAAGATTTATTACATAATTTAGATGGTGACTATCATACGTTAGGAAATCGCATTTTCTATTTAGCGATGGCACCAGAATTTTTTGGTACCATTGCTTCCAACTTAAAGTCCGAAGGCTTAACAGATACAGATGGTTGGAAGCGACTTGTTATTGAAAAGCCGTTCGGTCATAACTTACCTTCTGCTCAGAAATTGAACGATGAATTACGTGAAGCCTTTTCTGAAAAAGAAATATATCGTATTGACCATTATCTTGGAAAAGAAATGGTCCAAAATATCGAGGTTATTCGTTTTGCTAACGCCATATTCGAACCGTTATGGAACAACCGTTACATTTCTAACATCCAAATCACTTCTAGTGAAACGCTTGGTGTAGAAGACCGCGGTAGATATTACGAAAGCAGCGGTGCATTACGAGATATGGTTCAAAACCATATGTTACAAATGGTTGCTTTGCTTGCGATGGAGCCTCCGATTAAATTAAATCCAGAAGAAATTCGTAGCGAAAAAGTGAAAGCTTTAAGAGCACTACGTCAAATTCCAGAAAATGAAGTCGATGATTACTTCGTTCGCGGCCAATATACTGGTGGCTTTATTAATGAAAAACCTGTCATTGGTTACCGTGAAGAAAATTCCGTTGACCCTAATTCAAACACAGAGACATTCGTTTCTGGAAAACTTATGATTGACAACTTCCGTTGGGCTGGAGTACCCATTTACATCCGCTCAGGTAAACGTATGACTTCTAAGTCTACAAAGGTTGTTGTGCAATTTAAAGATATTCCGATGAACCTTTACTACAACCGCGGAGCAAAAGTGGATCCAAACTTACTTGTCATTCACATTCAACCAGATGAAGGTATTACCTTACATTTAAATGCGAAAAAATCGGGTAAAGATATAACAACAACTCCGATTCGCTTAGACTATAGCAATAACAACTGCATCGACGGTATTAACACACCTGAAGCATACGAGCGCCTCATTTATGATTGTTTACGTGGCGATATGACAAACTTTACACATTGGGATGAAGTGTCCTTATCTTGGGGATTTGTTGATCAAATGTCTAAAGAATGGGAGTCGAAAAAAGCGGAAGACTTCCCTAATTACGAAGCTGGTTCTATGGGTCCAAAACAATCTGACGATCTTCTTGCAAAAGACGGATTTTTCTGGTGGCCAGTATAAGTAGATTTTTTTGTAAGGAGATTTTGGCTTTTCCATCTAATTTAGTGATTGAGTGGATTGGAGCGGAGGGCATCTGACTCCTGCGGGAAGAAGAGGGAAGGCTGAGACCCCACAGGCGAAGCCGAGGAGGCTCAGCTCCCTCCCCGCGGAAAGCAGATGCCCGCAGCGCAAAGGAACGGTCAAATTTAATACCTAATACACTTTTAGTAATACTGAACAACAGAGAGGAGTAGAAACAATATGAAATTTTACGATGTTACGATGCCAATTTTTACAGGAATGCCTGTTTACAAAAACAAGCCTGAAAAACAGCCAAAGGTTGAGACAGTAACGAACGGGTATGTTACAGAATCTCGCCTAAGCATAGACGTTCATACTGGCACACATGTAGATGCCCCATTACACATGGTAGTTGACGGCGAAACAATTGAAACTTTACCTTTAGATAAGCTTGTAGGTCCATGTAAAGTATTTGATATGACGAACATCGAAGACCGCATTAAAAAAGAGGATGTTGAAAGCCTGGACATCCAAAAAGACGACTTTATTTTATTCAAAACAAAAAACTCTTTTGATGAAGAGTTTAACTTTGATTTCATCTTTGTAGCTGAATGTGCAGCAAAACATTTAGCAGAAGTAGGTGTTTCTGGTATTGGAGTAGATGCACTTGGAATTGAACGTAGCCAAGAAGGACACCCAACACATAAAACACTATTCGCAAATAACGTGATCATTATTGAAGGGCTTCGTTTGAAAGAAGTAGAACAAGGCTCCTACACAATGGTTGCCGCTCCTTTAAAACTACAAGGAACCGACGCATCACCAGCAAGAATCATTTTATTAGAAATGTAAAATAACCAATTCGAAACGTAGCTATGACGGGGGAAATTGGATAAACATATTAGTGCCGGTTGTGTGACCGACTCCTCGAAAATGCATACGCATTTTCTTCGTGCGATGCATCGCTCTCGTAGCCTTCCTTGTCCTGCGGGAGAGGGTAGGCTGGTGAGACCCCACAGAGCCCTTGGGCTCGAGGAGGCTCACCGCCTCCCCCGCGGAAAGCGGTCACACAACCGGCACGTCTTTTATATACTAAAAAGAATATAATTGGACGCATCCTTTTTATACCTATATAACAAATACATATTTTCCTCCGTACTTATACAGAATATAACTAAGTAATAAGCTACGGAAGAAGTGGTAAGGATGCATCTCATCTTGTTGGTATGGGTTTTTTTACTTAATGTAAAACAACAAACATTAAAAAACTTCCATCAGCATGTAAACAGCATTTTATATGTGTGTGCAAGTAATTTCTTGTACTACCTATTATGCAAAGATTATATTCTATGGGATTTCAAATCAAATATAATGAGTTCAAAAGCCATTCGGACGATACACCTTCTTTTCATCATGCCACTCGTTTTATTGTTGTACTTAGAAAATTACCCAAAGCAAAAGCTTGATCAACTACTCTATATAAGTAAATGGGTTGTTTCTTCCGCAATAATAGAATGCGTTGGCCAAAGAGTATTTAAAATGATTTATTTTGATAACGGCTGGCATATTGGCTGGTCCTTATGGATTTATGTTAAGATGTTCATCTTCAGTATTATGTTTAAAAAGTATCCATTCTCTGTTTTAGCTACTTCCTTTGGAATTACAGTATACTTACTGAAAAGATTTAAAGTTCCTGTTCTATCTAATATGAAGGAATATTGGTCGGAGACAAAAAGACTAGTCCAGCTAGAAAAACATGCTATTGTTACGTATTTACTTTCCTTTGTTACTACAGTCTTTTGCATACTTTCTATCTATTATTACTTCAGAAAAAACAAAACGCTTAGGTTCCGTTGATTGATGACGAAACCTAAGCGTTTTTAAATATTTACTTACTCATCCACTCTGTGTGGAAGATTCCTTCTTTGTCTACACGTTGGTAAGTGTGGGCACCGAAATAGTCTCGTTGTGCTTGAATTAAGTTTGCAGGTAACGTAGCGGTACGGTAGCTGTCAAAGTAAGACAATGCGCCAGAGAATGCTGGTACTGCCACACCATTTTGAATCGCAACCATCATCGTTTCACGAAGTGCACCTTGGTAGCTTTCTACGATTTCCTTGAAGTAAGAGTCTAATAGTAAGTTTGGTAAGCTGCCATCGCGATCGTAAGCTTCCTTAATTTTTTGTAAAAATTGAGCGCGGATGATGCAGCCGCCGCGGAAGATCATGGCGATTTCACCATATTGTAGGTTCCAATCGAACTCTTCGCTTGCTGCTCTTAGTTGTGCGAAGCCTTGAGCATATGAACAAATTTTAGCCATATATAATGCTTTACGTACTGACTCTATGAATACTTGCTTATCACCAGTATATCCTGTCATCTCTGGACCAGTTAACATTTCACTTGCTTTCACACGCTCTTCTTTCATTGCTGAGATGAAGCGAGCAAAAACAGATTCTGTGATGATTGGAAGTGGAACACCTAAGTCTAATGCACTCTTACTTGTCCATTTACCAGTACCTTTTTGACCAGCTGTGTCTAAAATTACATCTACTAACGGCTTGCCCGTTTCTTCATCTACTTTTGTGAAGATGTCTGCTGTAATTTCAATTAAATAGCTGTCTAACTCGCCTTTGTTCCACTCAGCAAATACTTCGTGTAACTCTTGAGCTGATAAGCCTAATACATTTTTTAATAAGAAATATGCTTCACTAATTAATTGCATGTCCCCATACTCGATACCATTGTGTACCATTTTCACATAATGGCCAGCTCCGTTTGGTCCGATATACGTACAGCAAGCATCGCCGTCTACTTTTGCAGAAATGTCTTTTAAAATAGGTTCTACTAGGTCGTATGCTTCTTTTTGGCCACCAGGCATGATAGAAGGTCCTTTTAACGCCCCTTCTTCTCCACCAGAAACGCCTGTCCCAACGAAGTGAATGCCAAGCTCTTCTAATTCTTTGTTACGACGGATCGTGTCTGTGTAAAGGGTGTTTCCGCCGTCGATTAAGATGTCGCCTTTCTCTAAGTAAGGCTTTAGAGATTCAATCGTAGCGTCCGTTGCTGCACCTGCTTTTACCATAAGTAAAATTTTGCGTGGCTTTTCTAGTGAGTTTACAAACTCTTCAATTGTAAACGTTCCTACTACGTTTTTGCCTTCTGCTTCTAGTAGAAACTCTTCTGTTTTGTCTTTTGAACGGTTGAATACTGAGATGGAGTAACCTCTACTTTCTATATTTAATGCTAGGTTTTTTCCCATTACAGCAAGACCGATAACACCGATTTGTTGTGCCATAAAAAAACTTCCTTTCTATGTAAAATAACTGTTTTTTCAGTGAATCAATTTCATAATTACGGTTCGTTTAGTGAAAAACGAACTAAACTTCACTCTAACTTAATAAACGTTCCTATTATTATGTTCTTGCGCATGACGCTGTAGAATTATTCGTTTTTCGTAT
The DNA here is from genome assembly GCF_002797415.1 of Bacillus alkalisoli. Classification (GTDB taxonomy): domain Bacteria; phylum Bacillota; class Bacilli; order Bacillales; family Bacillaceae_I; genus Bacillus_CD; species Bacillus_CD alkalisoli. The sequence goes on along the minus strand of NZ_KZ454944.1, from coordinate 218,991 downwards.
AGTAATGATACATTATGAAACGGACTCTAGTACTAAAAACTTGGCTATGTTAAAGGTTGCTGTTGATTTCCGTGCAAGGCTTCGCTTTCCGCGGGCGGTAAAAAGGAAGGTTATTTTCACTGCCGTGAAAAAACCTACTCCTCGGCGCAAGCGCCTGTGGGGTCTCCCGCTTCCCGCTTCTCCCGCAGGAGTCTCAGCCTTGCACGGAAATCAACAGGTAAGTATATAAATATCAACACTAAGCTTTAACACAGCCAAAAACTATAAAATCCTGTGCTATTATACCATTTTATTTGATTAGAAAATAGCATTATGGCTAGGAGATTGCGAACATTTCACATGTAAAACGCTTACACTTTAGTCTTTGTTTTCGGTACACTTCTATACTTGTTATTTGGGAGCTTCTTGAACATAGTTCATCGCAATGGCTTTTATATAGGCTGCACGAACGGAAAGGATCGAAACCATTAAGGCACTTTCCATGTTGGATTGTTGTTTTTCCGATAGGTGTTCGTACATTTTCATATATTCCTTCACTTCATTAGCGATATAGTCCTCGGTTAGTATTTCCCCTTTTCGTACAAGTTCTTCATAGAGGTTAGAGTACGCAAGTAAATACTTAACTGGACTAATCAGGTCGTCTTTTCGATCCTTTGGATTGTTAAAAACTAACCGTAACACGGGGCGGATGGCTTCAAAGTCGAGGATTGTCTTTAAGTCTTTCACTATGTAAAGCAATGCTGCTTGTTGTATCGAGTATTTTTTTCCGACCTCAGGAGAGCCAATGAACTCTTTCATTTCGCGCTTTACCCAATTTTTTAAGGCCGTTTCCGAAATGGTCGTACATTCGAGCTGGTTTCCTAGTGTAGCTATGTCGTTCATAGAGAAACCAAGTTTGTTGTTTTCAAGGCAATTGATAAGCTTTTGTTGCAGGTCTGTAGAGACTGTCCCAATGGATTGGATGACCCTGAGTACTTCTTCGTTATTCTTTTCTATAACAACCTTTAGTAGGTTGGCTAACTGTAAACGTGTCCAGCCTTGTCGCATATTCAGACACCCTCTTAGGTTCGTAATTTCATTTTGTGTAGAATTTGGTATACAATTACTCGGTGTAGCCGATAAACTGTTTTTTTCGCCGATTAAACCGTGTTTTCGCTGATTGGCTTGCTCTATTCGCCGATAGAATAGTCACTTTCGCCGATTGAGTCGCGATTTTCGCCGATAAGTTCGACATTTCCGCCGATTAACACGCGATTTTCGCCGATAAGATCGACCGCTTTCGTCGGTTGAGTTTCGATTTGCCTTTTTTCTCCCTGCCTACCTACACTTTGAGACGAAAATCACCCTTACTTGTCTATAATAGTAAGTCCACTAACACAATTCGTCAAATAAAGGTAAAGTTGTTTTATTGAAAAATTTCTGATTTGCATCTATAATTAGGTCTAGATAGAAAACAGGTTCATATGAACTCATAAACTATTATACAGTATATTATCAGGAGGAGAATTATGGGTAAACGTGTATTTTTATTCCTATTAACAAATATCATGGTTCTTGTAACCATCGGTATTGTCCTTTCCATCCTTGGTGTAGGTAGCTACCGCACTGCTGATGGCGGAATTGATTTAGTAACTTTATTGATTTTTAGTGCCGTGATTGGTTTCACTGGTGCGTTCATGTCACTATTGATGTCTCGCTGGATGGCGAAGAAAATGATGAACGTACAAGTTTTAAATCCAGATGGATCGCTTTCTCCACGTGAGCGTAAAATCGTAGACATGGTTCACCGTATGAGTCGTGCTGCTGGTATTACTCGTATGCCTGAGGTTGGAATCTATCATTCCCCAGAAGTAAATGCATTTGCAACTGGTCCTTCTAAAAACCGTTCATTAGTTGCGGTGTCTTCTGGTCTTTTAGATGAGATGGATGAAGCTGCTGTAGAAGGTGTTATCGCGCATGAGGTAGCACATATTGCAAATGGCGACATGGTAACGATGACACTTTTACAAGGTGTTGTAAATACATTCGTTGTGTTCTTAGCACGTATTGCTGCATGGGCTGTTTCTCGTTTCGCACGTGAAGACTTAGCACCAATTGTTCACTTTATTGCGGTAATCGTATTCCAAATTGCTTTCTCTATTCTTGGAAGCATCGTCGTTATGGCTTACTCTCGTTACCGTGAGTTCCATGCGGACCGTGGTGGCGCTGACTTAGCTGGTAAAGACAAAATGGTTCACGCATTACGCTCTTTAAAACAATACACGAACCGTATTACAGATGAAAAAGATACTGCTGTTGCGACATTAAAGATTTCAGGGAAAAAGAAAGGTTCACTTTTCTCTTCTCACCCTGATCTAGATGAGCGTATTCGTCGTTTAGAAGCAAAATAATCTTTTCATTCATTAAAAAACTTAGAGCCATTCTGCTCTAAGTTTTTTTGTTTTATTTTTAATTATGATGGGTATGTAAATTCAGATGAGTAAATATACCTATTCGAGTCCTTGTCGATAAATTAGTCCAAATGCCCTAATAGGTGTATTATCTTTTATAATTTTCTGTTATATTGAACTTATCATGAAAAAGGAGAACGGAAATTATGGAGCTATTCGTACTCTTACTCTCAGCTATCACACTTGCTAGCCTTTTTAACATGTTTCGTCACTTTTTACCAAGAATATATCAAAAATTATTAATAAATAGTGGCTTTTTATTATTTCTTTTAGTTCCAACTTACTTTTTAGATATTCCTCCTTATGCGGTGCTAAGTGTATATATCCTAATCGTGTTAAGTATGGCTTTTTATTTTCATATAATAGGAGCCTTAGTAAGTATCATTGTAGGTTTATTACTTGGATATAACTATGGTCTACCAACTTCTCATCTAATAGAACTATTTATTATATACATATCTATTTTATTTTTAACTTACTTGCTTTTTAGAAGAATAAAGCAGAGCAAAGATTTGAACGAAAACTGGATATCGCAACTGATGAAACAGTCCAAACAGCTTCATGTTTACAGAGAAATCGGTACGATGATGCAGCAAACATCTTCGCTAGATAAACAACTTTTAACGATTTTAACTGCGTTAACGGCTGGTCACGGACTAGGTTTTAACCGTGCCATCATTTTTTTAAAAGTGAATGAGGACGATGTTCTATATGGGCGTATGGCTGTTGGGCCGCGCACGGCAGAAGAAGGCTTTCATATATGGGAAAATATTGCCGCGAAAAAATATCAGTTAACCGATCTAATAGAAATTAATAATAATGAGACTCATACTGACTTAGAGCTCAATGATATCGTGCAGTCTTTGGTTATTCCTTTGAACAATCAACATTCTTCTGCCTATAAAGCGATGAAAACAAGAACTCCTAGTATTATTACGGAGAACCATGTAGAAGACGATTTTCAACAACAGATGAAACTGCTTTTTCAAATGGAAGAATATGCGATTGTTCCACTCATTCATAAAGGAAATGAAATAGGAATAGTTGTGATTGATAATGTTGTAAACAAGAAGCCAATTACGTTAGAAGATTTAGAAGGTGTGCTTCCATTTGCTAACCAAGCAGCTGTTGGCATTGAACAAGCGACGATGTATGAAAAAATGGAACAACTCGCAAAACGAGATGGGTTAACAGGGTTGTATAACCAACGTTCGTTGCAGCAGACGTTACGCCTTTTATTTCAAGATGAACAAGTGAGTTGGCCAGTTAGCCTCATTATGATTGACATCGATTTTTTCAAACATTTTAATGACAGAAATGGTCATTTACTAGGGAATGAAGTGTTAATTCAGCTCGCTAATTTGTTGCAAACAACTGTTGGAAAAGGCCACTCTATTTACAGATTTGGCGGAGAAGAACTATCTATTGTCATGCCTAAGAGTAACGCAGAAGCTGCGTATGAGTTAGCAGAAAAAATTCGTCATGCAGTGACAACGACTAGATTTCCTGAAGGGCAACATCAGCCGCTCGGTATGCTAACCATTAGCATTGGTGCCGCTTGTACGGAAGACCTCTCTACTCTATCAAAAGATGCATTAATAAGTGCTGCAGATGAAGCTTTGTATGCAGCTAAAAATAATGGCAAAAACCGAACTGTTGTATTTAAAGGAGAGTGATTAGGTTGGATACTATTATTTATTTTCTAACTTTTATTGTATTTTCAGCCTTTCTCTTTTTTCTTTCTATACCATTTTATAAGAATTACTTACGTGTATATTCTCGCTTTCTCTTTAAACGCTTAAGGGTGGAAAATAATTTTCCTTATACATTTGAACAAATTGTTTTTTTCTTTACAAGGCCTAGTTTAATACCTGCCTTACAACAAGCTGAAATAGAAAGACTAGAAATTGAATTAGAATTTAAAGGCATTTTACTTCCATGCTTAAAAGGAGTACGAATATTTTTACACGACACGGCAGAGGAGGCGCCGTTGTTTTTGGCGTATTTATCTGTTGAAGATTTTCGTTCCCCGACATTGGATAAGTTGTTAAAAGAAGAGAAGATTTCTCCTACTCAATATGTTACGATATGTTCAAGTCAACTAACACTTCCTGCCGTTCAAGAAGCTTTAAAAGAAGATGTAATTAAGCAATTGAAAATGGGAAGATATGCTAGTGTAACATCGGAATAAAGGAGAAATGTAAATGGCCGACTTGCAAGATACAGTTGAAATCAATAAGCCGATAGAAGAAGTATTTTCTTTTTTCACCCATATAGAAAACTCTCTAGAAGTGATGAGTAATGTAACGAAGGTAACCTTATTAACAGAAGGCCCTCTACAAGTTGGCAGTAAGTTTGAAGAAACGCGAAATATTCGTGGTAAGGAAGCAACGGCTGTTATAGAAGTAATAGAATTAGATGCACCGAATCGTTATGGTGTAAAAAGCGACTCCAATGGATTAACGGTTACGTACCATTATTATTTCCGCCCAACGTTGGATAACACAACAAAAGTCTCATTTGAAGGTAAAATTAAAACAAGTGGCCTGCGCATGTTATTGTCAAAGCCCGTGATACGAAAGATTTTACAAAAAGAAGATGGAGAACACTTACGAACGTTGAAGGAGCTTTTGGAGAAAAAAGCTGATAGGGAATAGTTTTCATAGCCAAAATGAACTTCATTCGCCTTATGAAGTTCATTTTTTTCTTTATTCTTGAGCAAAATGAACTTCATCGGCCTTATCAAGTTCATTTTCTTCTTTTTTCTCGAGCTAAATGAACTTCGTCGGCCTTATCAAGTTCATTTTCTTCTTTTTTCTTGAGCTAATTGAACTTCATCTATATTCCTATTTCTTATTAAACCCTTTCTTCTCTACAAACTCTTTCATATACATGCGTTTCGGACTTTCTAACATCGAAGCCATTTGAGCAGTCCATTTGTCGTTGCGCATTCCATTTGTTCTCTCGTAATAATATTGAGAAATTTCTTTGTTATATGCTTCTAACTGTTCTTTAAATTGTTCATTATTTGGTTCGTATGTTTCTTCATGGTAAACGTTTGAAACTGGTAAACGTGGTTTCACGCCTGGATCTTGCGCTGGGTAACCTACTGTTAAACCGAATAACGGAATAACTCTATTTGGAGTTTGCAACACTTCACATACCTTTTCTAAATTGTTACGTAATCCTCCTATATAACAAATACCTAATCCCATTGATTCTGCTGCTATTGCCGCATTTTGTGCTGCGAGTGATGCGTCAATAAGTGACACCATATATTTCTCTGTGCTCTCTAACGATTCGCTTAAATCTACTCCTTCCATTTCCGCAATCACATCATGTCGATGTAAATCTGCGCAGAAAACAAAGAAGTGACCGCTATTTTCTACATAAGACTGATTACCAGCTAGTTCTGCTAGTTCTTGTTTCTTTTCTTTGTTCGACACTCCGATAATAGAATAAGCTTGTATAAAACTAGAAGTGGATGCTGCTTGAGCACTTTTTACAATGGTTTCAATTTGTTCCTTTGTTAGCTGTTTATCTTCAAATTTCCTTATAGATCGATGAGCTAATAACGTATTAATTACTTCATTCATGAAACATAACTCCCTCCAACATCTTTTATATCTCTATTAAAACAAAGGACCCACTACATTGACTAGTTTTTCGCCCCGCTGGCAGCATATTTGGTATCTTTTTATATTTTGGGTGCAAAATGGTAAAATAGGAGTACAACGTTCCAACTAACTTCTTGGAATAGACTTTATGGGGGATTACATATGAATTTGAAAAATTTAGGAATTGTTTTTTGGGTTTCGGCGACCATTGTTGCCATTTTAGTGTTAATAGGAGCATTGGCGCCAAACGCATTTGGAGAGATATCGGGGCGCGCGCTGGATTTTACTACATATGCTTTCGGTTGGTTTTACTTGTTAGCCGTTTTATTCTTTGTGTTATTTTGTCTTATTTTAGCGTTTACTCGTTACGGAAGGATTCGCTTAGGAAGAGATGAAGATCGACCAGAGTTTCCTTTTTTCACTTGGATAGGGATGCTCTTTAGTGCAGGATTTGGTGTTGGTCTTGTTTTTTGGGGAATTGCAGAGCCAATGAGCCACTATTTTACACCACCACGTGATACGGTAGAGCCTTTAACTGATGTTGCGGCTCGTACTGCGATGCACTATTCCTTTTTTCATTGGGGAGTAAGTCAATGGTCCGTCTTTACAGTCGTTGGACTTGCAATCGGTTATTTTCAGTTTAGAAAAAAAGAAGATGGACTTATCTCCACAACACTTAAGCCAGTCATTGGGGATCGTGAATACATAAAAAAGCCTATTGATATTTTAGCGGTTATCGCTACAGTGATGGGAGTCGCTACTTCATTAGGACTTGGGATTTTACAAATTAACGGTGGGTTAAATGTTGTTTTCGGCATTCCAAATAATGCAATCGTTCAACTTATTATCATATTTGTTCTTTTACTTTTGTATTTAAGTTCGACGAGTACTGGATTAAATCGCGGAATTAAATATTTGAGTAACTTAAACTTAGCTCTTGCTATTTTATTGACGGCTTTTGTATTTATTATGGGGCCGACTGTGTTTATTTTAAATACGTTTACGCTTGGTATTGGGGATTATATTTCTAATTTCTTTAATACAAGCTTACGATTAACACCATACAAAGGTGGAACGTGGGTACGTGACTGGACGATTTTCTATTGGGCTTGGGCCATTGCTTGGTCACCTTTTGTTGGTGCATTTATTGCTCGAGTTTCTAGAGGAAGAACGATTCGGGAATTTGTCCTTGGCGTGTTAATTGTTCCCCCATTAATTGCACTGTTCTGGATTGCAGTATTTGGAGGAACAGCTTTACACTTTGATCTATTTGGTGGGACAGATATTGCCACAACGGTAAATAATGATATTACATCGGCATTGTTTACTACCTTTGCACAACTGCCATTTACTTTTATTCTATCATTACTTTCTATCTTATTGATTCTTACGTTCTTAATTACTTCTGCGGACTCCGCGACGTTTATTTTAGGAACGATGACGTCGAATGGTAGTATGAATCCACCATTATTTTTACGTGTCATTTGGGGGACTTTAATGGCTTCTATTGCGGCTGTTCTATTGTTGTCGAGTGGATTAGAAGGATTACAGACAGCTTCCTTAGTTGCTGCGTTGCCTTTTACTGTTATATTACTTGGGATTTGTCATTCTTTAGTGAAGGCGTTGAATAAAGAGCGCAAAGAGCAGAAACGAGCGAAATAGGAAGATTGGGAAGAACCTACTTATTAAATTGAGTAGGTTTTTTTTATGTATGAGAGTGCTATCGGTACTTTTCTCCGTCCTATGGGCACTTTTCAGGCGCTTATCTATACTTTTTGCAGGTCTATCGGTACTTTTCTACTCTCTATCTATCCTTTTTAGAATTCAGAACAAAATTTAGTAATTCTACAATTATCTCAACTTTTTTAAAAAAATAGGACAAATATCCATAATAGAAGGAATATACTGAATATTGTAGAACTACTACATTTGTATACAAACTTATATGGGGGAGGAAGAAAAAGTATGAAGCCAATAATTTCTTTTTTCAATCGGCTAATGCAACGTTATTTACCTGATCCATTTTTATTTGTTATTATCCTTACTTTTGTTGTATTTGGATTAGGTCTAATTTTCACAAGCAGTGGACCAGTTGACATGGTAAAGCATTGGGGAGATGGCTTTTGGGGATTGCTCGCATTCTCGATGCAAATGGTACTTGTACTTGTTACAGGTTATGTTTTAGCAAGTAGTCCTGTATTCAAAAAATTTCTAGGAGCACTTGCTTCTACTGCAAAATCACCAGGATCTGCTATCGTTATCGTAACAGTTGTTTCGTTAATTGCTAGTTGGATTAACTGGGGATTCGGATTAGTTATTGGGGCACTTTTTGCAAAAGAGCTTGCGAAAAAGGTGGAAAACGTAGATTATCGCCTACTAATTGCAAGCGCTTACAGCGGATTTATTGTGTGGCATGGTGGATTCTCTGGTTCCATACCGTTAACAATTGCAACAGAAGGACATTTTTCTCAAGATCTAATTGGGGTCATTTCTACTTCCGAAACTATTTTCTCTACATTTAACTTAATTCTTTTAGCTGCTTTGTTTTTAGTATTACCTTTAATGAACAGACTTTTAATGCCTTCAAAAGAAGATACAGTTTCTGTTGACCGTACATTATTAGAAGAAGCATCTAACTTACAAGCAGCAACAATCGAAAAGGCAAATATGACACCAGCTGAACGTCTAGAAAACAGTTATATTTTATCACTAACTGTATCTGTTATGGGGTTAGCCTTTTTATTCTATTATTTTGCAAACAATGGCTTTAGTTTAAATTTAAATATCGTTAATTTCCTATTCTTATTCTTAGGAATCCTGTTCCACTGGACTCCTAAAAACTTCTTAGAATCAGTAATGAATGCGGTGAAAGGTGCAAGTGGTATCATCATTCAGTTCCCGTTCTATGCTGGTATTATGGGAATGATGACAGCATCAGGCTTAGCGGCGGTTATGTCAGAAGCGTTCGTTAGCATTTCTAATGAGCATACATTCCACTTTTTCGCATTCTTAAGCGCTGGTATTGTTAACTTCTTCGTACCATCTGGAGGCGGCCAGTGGGCTGTCCAAGCTCCAGTTATGCTAGAAGCTGCAAAAGCAATGGACGTATCTATTGCAAAAACGGCTCTTGCTGTATCATGGGGCGATGCTTGGACGAACTTAATCCAACCGTTCTGGGCGTTGCCGGCACTTGCCATTGCGGGACTCAAGGCGAAAGACATCATGGGCTTCTGTGTTATTTTACTATTTGTAAGTGGAGCTATCATTTCTCTAGCTTTCTTACTACTATAATCATGACTTCAGGCCTTCTCCTTATTGGAGGAGGCTGTTTTACTTATTTTCAAAATGAACAAATAAGTAATAAGCGTAACGAATGTTCCGTTTATTATAATTAAATAACGTTCAATATAATACGTAAATTATATGAAAGAATAGGTTTAATATTCGTTTTTCGTTTAGTAATTGTACATTATGAAACTCACTCAACTAAAATATTCGTTTTTCATTACACGACCCTAATAATGAAATTGATTCACTTTTACCGCAAAATAAAAAAGAGAAGGATTTCTCCTTCTCGTTAGTATTAGGTTATATGTCCCATTTTATGACATTCATTTTTAGTTTTCCTTTTGCACCAACCTTTATAGCACGGTTGCTTTCAAACGGGAACATACGGGCTGTAAACACTTCTTCCCCACCATTCACAAATACTTCTATGGATGATGTGTCTAAATATATAGTTAACAAAGACAATTCTTCTAAAGAGCAACTACGAATTTCTGTTTGAGATGTCACGAAGTTAACCCTCTCCATGGAAAAGCGTTTTTCTTCTCTATTATAGATAAGTCTCACGTTATCTCTTACGTTTATTTCCAAAAAGGAGTAGTCATTCTCTAGTAATTCAACAAATAACTCATAACTATCTCCACTCATACCATCTAACTCTAGCATTTCGTCTACTGCGTAAACATTTTGGAGTTCAAGCTTTGACTTTCGTAAAAGAGCTAACTCTTCTACTGGTTGTTGAATGAGCTTATCGTTTACCATTTTTAATTCTCTTGGCAAGGTCATGCAGTGAATCCAGCGGTTTTCTATTGTTGGATGTTTATCTTCTTGTTGTTCCGGTACACCCATCCATCCGATCAGCAATCTGCGTCCATTTTCATCTAACGTTGTTTGTGGCGCGTAAAATTCAAAGCCTCTATCGAGTTCTACAAACTCTCCATGTTCAAAGTTTGCCTCTTGATATTCTAATTTCCCTAGGAAATATCCGGCTTGAAACACATTTTGATACTTATAGCCTTCTGGCTTTAACCCTTGTGGAGAGACAATTAATACATCCTTGTCATCAAGGTGAAACAAATCAGGGCATTCCCACATGTAGCCAAATTCTCCTAATCCGTTCAAATTAGACCCAGCAATTGCTCCCACATGTTGCCAATCTGTTCCGTTTTCGGATTTTAAAAGCGCAACTTTTCCTTCTAGTTCATGACTTTGTGCACCAACAACCATATACCACTTATCATCATGTTTCCATACTTTCGGGTCGCGGAAGTGTGCGGTATATGCTTCAGTAGGTAACTGGACTACTGGCCCTTTTTTTTCAAAACGGATGCCATCCTTAGATACGGCAAGGCATTGGTAGGTTTCACGGTTTCCTTCTTCATCTTTTACATTTCCTGTGTAAAAAAGGAGTAGTTCACCTTGATGGGAAATGGCGCATCCTGAATAACAGCCATTTTTATCAAACCAGTCACTCGGTGCTAGGGCAATTTTTTCGTGTGTCCATTGGACAAGGTCTGTTGATGTGTAGTGACCCCAAAACTTTGCGCCATGACCAGTTTTAAATGGCATCCATTGATAAAATAAGTGATATGTTCCGTTCCAGTGAATGAAGCCATTCGGGTCGTTTAGTAAGCCTACTGGAGGCATGATGTGATAGTTTAGACGGTAATAGTCGTTTTCCACTAATTCTTTGTATTTTTCTACTTCTGCTAATGCTTGTTGTTTTAGTGCATCATCTTTGGAAGTCATTCGATACCTCCTACTTTTATTTCTATATTTTAGGGTTCTAATTGTTGATTTCAGCTGCAGGTGTTCGCTTTCCGCGGGCGGTAAAAAGGAAGGTTATTTTCACTGTCTTGAAAAAACCTACTCCTCGGCGCAAGCGCCTGTGGGGTCTCACTTGACACGCTTTCCCGCAGGACAAGGAAGGCTCCGGAGCGATGCCTCGCACGAAGAAAATGCGTATGCATTTTCAAGGAGTCTCACACCTGCAGCTGAAATCAACTGTATACGTTGAAACAAAACTAACAAAAACAAATTAATTTCTTTTTACTAACAATTCCACTTTTTCTAATGTTGGTAGGGCGGTCATGGCTCCTTTTTGGGATGCAGCGAGGCCGCCGGATACACTGGCGAATTCGGCCATTTTTCTTGCTTTTTCTAGTGTAATTTCATTTACACTTTCGTTCATGTTCGCAAGGCAGTAAAGAATACCTGATACGAATGCGTCTCCTGCTCCAGTAGTATCTACAGCGTTCACTTTCATTGCTGGAACACGTACTGAACCGTCTTTCATAAACGCATAACTACCTTCCGCTCCTAGCGTGATGAAAATGAGTGGAATGTTATACTGTTCCTTTAAAGAAGCTACCCCTATCTCAATCTCAGCTTCTCCTGTTAGAAACTCCAACTCTTCTTCGGAAATCTTTAATACATCCACTTTTGGCATGATGGACAAAATCGTTTCTTTTGCTTGTTGTTCTGACTGCCACAAACTTAAACGTAAATTCGGGTCATACGAAACGATTAGCCCTTTCTCTTTTGCCTGCTCAACAGCTTTCTCCGTTGCACTTCTAGAAGGTTCACTTATCATGGAAATAGATCCGACGTGTAGGATGTTATGTTCTTCAAAAAGCGTATCTACAATATCCTCTTCCTGTAAAAATCGATCTGCACTTGGGTCAATATAAAAGTCAAAACTTCTTTCGCCACCCTGTCCAAGTGTGACAAAAACGGCTCCAGTGCGTACGTCGTCTGTCATAGACATATAGTTTGTATTCACGCCGTAATTTTGAAGCGTTTCTTTCAAAAATCGACCAAGTACATCGTTTCCAACTTTACCAACAAACGTGGAAGGTGTTTGTAGTCTAGCAACACCTACCGCTACGTTTGCTGGCGCTCCCCCTGGGCTTTTTTGATACGTTACATTATGTTCATCAAGCGGAATGAAATCTATTAATGCTTCCCCTAAAGATATAACTCCTTTTTTCATCATCCGTACGCCTCCTCGCAAGTTTGCAGGGAAGGCTAAAAAAGCCCTCCATGCCCCAATATACTTTTTAGTCTTCTTTAATGCCCATAATCCAAGTCGCGATAAATGCTGTTGATACTGCAATGGCAAATCCAATTAGATAGTGAACAACATTCATCATGCCAAACTCCACTAAAATAGCAATCATCGGAATACCAGTTAATCCGTAAGAGTTAGCAATAACATTTGTTAAGACAACATATCCTCCGCCTAATGCGCCACCGATAGCCGCTCCGATAAATGGCTTACGATATTTTAAGTTCACCCCGAAAATAACAGGCTCTGTAATACCTAAAAATGCTGATAATGCAGAAGGTAACGCAATTTCTTTCGTTTTAGCACGTTTTGCTAAGAAAAATACCGCCAATCCCGCACCACCTTGGGCCACATTTGCCATTGCCCAAATTGGTAACAAATAGTTAAAACCAAGTTGTGTAATGAGCCCCGCTTCTATTGCATGGAAGCTATGATGTACACCCGTTATAACAATTGTAGAATATAATCCACCGAAAATTAATCCAGCAAATACACTACCATGTTCATATATAAAATTTAAAACCGTAGTAATACCTTCTCCGATAAAGTTACCAAGTGGACCAATAAACATGATCGTGACAAATCCAGTTAATATAATCGTTAAGAATGGTGTAACAAGTAAATCAATCGCACCTGGCACTACTTTTCGTAAGCCTTTTTCTATTTTACTCATAATATAAACCGCTAATAACACTGGTACTACTGTTCCTTGGTATCCAATTAAATCAATGTTTATCCCGATAAAATAAATCGATTCCGGCTCTGCATTCGCTAATCCCCAAGGGTTCAACAATGCTGGATGGGTCATGATACCACCGATTACAGCACCTAAGTAAGTATTCCCACCGAATTCTTTTGCAGCACTATAGCCTAGTAAGATTGGTAAGATAATAAAAGAAGCACTAGAGAACATATCTAAAAAAAAGATTATTGGACTATCTGCAGAAACCCAATTGAATGTATTTAACATACCAAGAAGTCCCATTAATAAACCACTTGCAACAATCGCTGGGATGATTGGCACAAAAATGTTCGATAACGTTTTGGCAAAGCGAGCAATTGGATTTAATTTTTGCTTTACTGCTTCATTATGATCTTGTGTTTCTTTTTCATTCAGACCTACTTCTTTTGCAAATTCTATAAATACTTTATTAACCGTTCCTGTTCCAAAGATGACTTGGAACTGGCCAGAGCTTGCAAATGCACCTTTCACACCTTCAAGTTCTTCTAACCCGCTTGTATCCACTTTACTTTCATCTTGTAGTACGAGTCGTAATCTTGTTGCGCAGTGCATGGCGCTAATAATGTTGTCTTTTCCACCTAAGAGCGGAATTAGTTCTAATGCTATTTTCTTGTAATCCATCCTAATTTCCTCCAAATTGTTTTATATTTTTATTAATAATTGATTTGTTAAACACCGCTGTTGATTTCCGCGCAAGCCTTCGCTTTCCGCGGGAGTCTACGACTTGACGCGGAAATCAACTGTTTGAAAAGTATCGTAAATAACATTTGCTTAGCTAGTTCACACTTAAAAACAAAAAAAGACCTAAAAAACGTGGCTAGAAACTTTGATAGTTCCAGCGAACGAATTTTAGGTCTTGCCTGCTAAGTCAGTAACAATCCTGTTAAAAATGTTAAGTTGTGTATACGTTTACATTGTAGATGTTTCGACAAGATTCGTCAATAGGGAATTACTTCAGTAACCGTTGAACGTGAAGTGTGATATAACCTACTTCCGATGGCGGAAAGTCAAAGTTATATTCTGTATGCAAATAGTCAGCTATTTGCTGTGCACAAGAAAAAGCCTTGTCATATTTCACACGCAACAGTTCTAACATGTCTTCGTCCATGGAGTCGAATTGCTCTTCTCCTTCTACTCTTCCTAAAGCGAATCTTAAATGTGATACGAGCCTCTGGTAGGACATACTTTGTTCGGCTACATTTACATCTAACGTTTTCTCAATTAGGTCGATTAGTTCACTAATGATTGTTGTATGTTGTAATGTTTCGGTCATGCTTTTTGAACCAAGTTTTGCCGTATGAATATGAAGCGCAATGTGGCCCACCTCATCTTCCGGAATCTCAACATTTAATCGTTCCTTTATTAGCTGTTTCGCCCATATTCCAATTTCGAATTCTTTGCGGTAAAGCGTACGAATTTCATTCAGGAGCTTGTTTTGTATGGCAAATCCTTTTTGTAAACGCTCTATCGCAAATGATAAGTGGTCCGTTAAGGCAATATGAATGTGGTTGCTAAGTGGTACTTGCAACACACCTTCCGCATGGCTAATAATTTGTTCGGCAATCTCTATATGTGCTTCAGGTAATGTTGCTAACATTTCTTGGAATTTATCATTGCCATCTTTCATGACAAAGATTTTTTCAATTTTATTTTTAGCGACAATATCGTTCTTTCCTTTTTGAAAACCAATCCCGTTACCCATTACGATCTTTTCTTGTCCAGCTTCTTTTACTACAACCGCATTGTTATTTAGTATCTTGCTTATTCTCACGTTTGTACGCTCCCAACATGATAAGTTGGTAGTGTTAGGCACCTACCTTATGTCCCTTTATTATAACAAATTCGGAGGCTATGCAAAATTGAATAACTAATCAAAATCATCCAGGGTACTAACTGCAGATATTCGCGGAAGGTATTCGCTTTCCGCGGGCGGTAAAGGTAGGTTATTTTCACTGTCGTGAAGAAACCTACTCCTCGGAGCAAGCGCCTGTGGGTCTCCCTTGTCACGCTTCTCCCGCAGGAGTCTCATACCTTCCGCGAATATCTGCTTTATTTGTACAAGCAATTGCTATTAGTAAAAAAAAGTTATTTTACAATAAACGTTGCTAATGTTGTATCTCCTGCAACTGCCTCTGATACTGTTTCTTTTGTGAACGTTTCTAGCACATCACCGTTTGTCATAATAATCGGTGTCACAGTGCTTTTCGCTTTTTCTGCGATTAACGCCAAGTCAAAGCTAATTAGTTTAGTTCCAACTTTTACTTTGTCGCCA
This sequence comes from Bacillus alkalisoli, assembly GCF_002797415.1. Lineage (GTDB taxonomy): Bacteria > Bacillota > Bacilli > Bacillales > Bacillaceae_I > Bacillus_CD > Bacillus_CD alkalisoli. The sequence continues at coordinate 203,558 of NZ_KZ454944.1, read as the reverse complement.
ACTTGTACGTGGCCTTCGAAACCTTCGCCGTTCATGCTTACTGTTTCTAAACCTACATGGATTAGCACTTCTACTCCAGATGCTGTTTTAATTCCGATGGCATGTTTTGTTGGGAAAAATTGAACGATTTCACCCTCTACCGGAGATACAACTGTACCTTCTGTTGGTTCAATGGCAAAGCCGTCACCCATCATTTTTTGTGCAAAAACTGGGTCTGGTACTTCTTCTAATGGTACGAATCTTCCTGTTAGTGGTGCAATGATTGCTCCGTCTTTTGATACTTCTTCTTTACCGCCGAATAACTTTTTGAAAAATGACATGTTTGTTAGCACTCCTTTTGAAATATTCTGATAAAAAACAAATAGACCTAATGCGGCCATGTTAAACATGTGCATTAGGTCTTGCCTGCTGGTAGCAGTAACAATCCTATATATTTTGTTTTTTTAAAATAGACTCTGTTAAAAGGCCGCTGTTGATTTCCGCGCATATCTTCGCTTTCCGCGGGCGAGTCGAGAGCCTCCTCGGCGCATCGGCGCCTGTGGGGTCTCTCGCTACTCGCTTCTCCCGCAGGAGTCTCCGATATGCGCGGAAATCAACAGCTAAAAAGGTATCAAAAACTCAACACTAACCTTTAACACAGACAAAAAATAAAATCTAACATAACCATTCTTTTTAAAAACTTAAAGAAAAAATAAGGTTTTGTCAACTAGATTGTTATTTTTTGAAGATGGCTGCGTTCTTGACTAGTTCTTCCCAGTCTGGGTAGAAGTCGGAACGGCGGTCGCGCCATGTTGTGACAGAGCCACTTTCTCTTACTTTTTCTAAAAGAGAGATATCTAAGTCACCTGTAATGACCATGTCTGTATTGAGTTCACCTTCTGCGACAATTCCTTTCGGTGGAAACGGTACGTCGTTAGGGGAAAGAATGGCACCTTGCCCAAAGTTACCTCGCATAAAGTCAACAGTAGGTAAAGAACCGATTGTGCCTGTTGTGACAACATAGATTTGATTCTCAATGGTTCTCGCATGACAAGAGTAGCGGACTCGGTGGAAACCGTGGCGATCATCTGTACATGATGGTGCGAACACGACATCCGCCCCCATTGCTTTTGTTAAGCGTACAACTTCAGGAAATTCCATATCGTAACAAGTAACCATTGAAATCTTGCCTTTTTCTGTTTCAAACACTTGTAAAGATTCGCCTGGTGTTATACCCCATTCTTCCACTTCTGTCGGTGTTAAGTGAAGTTTCGGTTGCTCGGCAACTGTCCCGTCTGGATAAAAAAGATGTGCCACATTATACAGTTTTCCCGCGCGCTCAATAATGTGCGTTCCGGCAATAATATGCATGCCCGTTTGCGCTGCAACTCCCGTAAATAACTGATAGTACAATTCCGTATAGGATGGTAAGTCATTTATCGTTTGCTGTCTACCATCTTTCTCAAATGATAAAAGTTGCGTTGTAAAAAATTCAGGAAACAATATAAAATCCGCATCAAATTCAGCGGCCATTTTTACATAATGAATGACTTGATTTGCGAAATCTTCAAAACTTGTAATCGTGTGCAAATGATATTGCACAGCAGAAGCACGTATACGCAATTTGCCTACCCCCTAATCATATTAAAATGGAGCGCGTATTCGGTAACGCGAACCCGTATATGTTTGGAAAAAATTCAAACAAATCTACTATAACATTTTTTCGTTTAAAGTAGTTTATTAGGGTATTAAAAAAAGGTGGTGAATATTGGGTTGAATTTTCTGCATTCGTTTATGTTTAAAAGGAAAAACGGTTCCCTCCTTATGAAAAATTTAACCAATTTATAACTTCCTATTAGAAAAACGGCATTTTTACTAGATATTTTTAAATTTTCTGTACTTTTTAATACTTTTATCCTATATAATAAAAGTACTAAAAATATACGTGATGAGGGTATATTATGAAAATAACCGCTTTACACATCGGAAAAGTAATCGTAGATGATATTTACTCTATAAATGGGAGTCTTTTGTTAACAAAAGGCACCGTATTGTCTCAAACACATATAGAGAAATTACAACAGCATGAGTATTACTTTCATCCGTCTTTATTGGTAGCTGAGTCTGCTTATATTAAATATGAACAATTCGAACAGGTAAAGTCTCTCTATCAAACTAGTGTAGAGTCTTTTCAATCGATATTTTCTAGTATTGAAAAGGACAAGTTGCCTCCACTAGATGAGCTGTATCAGATGTTAAATCCGCTTGTCGATCAGTTAGTAGAAGACCCTGTATTTATTCGTTATATCCAGCAAGTTAGAAGTTACGATAATTATACTTACACACATAGCATGAACGTGAGTATCTATGCATCCTTAATTGCAAAAATATTAAATTATGATAAGAAAGATATTAAGCTTTTAGGCCAGATGGGACTTTTTCACGATGTGGGCAAACTGTTGATCGATAAAGATATCATTCAAAAGCCTGGACAATTAAATGAGCGAGAATGGCAAGAAATACAAAAGCACACAACGTATGGTTATGACATGCTAAAGAATGTACCGTATATTCATCCACTTATTTTACAAGGTACACTTTTGCACCATGAGCGTTTAGATGGAAGTGGATATCCGGCAGGGTTAAAAAATAACCGGATCCCGTTTTTTGTACAAATACTTTCTGTTGCGGATGTATATGACGCCATCAGTTCTAATCGAAGTTACCGACCGAAACAAAATATATTTGTCACGACGAAGATTTTAATGCAGGAAGCTAAGTTAAATCGTCTTAATCCAGCTATTGTTACTCCATTCGTACAATATATGTTTTCTAATCATATTCGTGATGAAGTGGTACTTAACAACGGGCGTTTTGCAGAAATTATATTTATTCATTCAGATGAGCCACACTTACCAATAATTAAAATGGATGATCATTTTATTGACTTAAGAAAGCATAAAGAAATAGAAATACTTGATTTTGCCACATAAGACGTTAAACAATTTGTATTTTACTATATTTTCTATTGAAAAATTTCAGTTTTGTATTAAAATAACATGTATTGCATAATTATCGACAGTACATAAGGGGATTAAAAAATGGATTCACAAAACTTTCGTACGATCAATATATTAAAATTTGTTGTACCTTCCTTAATCGGTATTTTATTATTCATGTTTCCTGTTCCACTAGAGGAAGGCTTTACTATTCCAGTTGCTATTCTAGCTGGATTCTTAAAAGGACTAATAGAGCCACAATTACCGTTAATCATGACGATAATCATTACATTTACAGCTCTTGCAACATTACTTGTTAAAGGACTGAAAAAGCAAAATCCTCAATTTATAAAAGATGATAGCTTTTTCAATTCGTTGTTCAACGTGTCACCAGTATGGACAATTATTCGCGTTTTAGGGATGGTTTTAGCTTTACTTACTTATTTCCAAGTAGGTCCAGAAGCTATTTGGTCTGAATATACAGGTGGGCTATTGTTAGAAGGCTTATTACCTCTATTATTTACGGTATTTTTATTTGCAGGGTTATTTTTACCTTTACTATTAAACTTCGGTTTACTAGAGTTGTTCGGTGCGTTATTAACAAAGTTTATGCGCCCTGTCTTTACATTACCAGGTCGTTCTTCTATCGACTCGTTAACGTCTTGGTTAGGGGACGGAACAATCGGAGTTCTATTAACTAGTAAACAATATGAAGAAGGCTATTATACGAAAAGAGAAGCGGCCGTAATCGGTACGACGTTCTCGATCGTTTCGATTACATTTAGTTTAGTTGTTATCTCAGAAGTTAAGTTAACACATATGTTTGGAGAGTTTTATTTAACAATTGCTATTGCCGGTATTATCGCCGCGATTATTATGCCGCGTATTCCGCCGTTATCTCGTATACCTGATACGTATTACAACGGGGAGGCAAAAGGGCAACAAGAGTTAATTCCAGCTGGGACTTCTTCCTTTAAATGGGGATTATCCGCGGCTGTGAAGCGTGCTAGGCAAAACCAAAGTGTGCCTAAGTTTTTCCAAGATGGTGGGAAAAATGTTTTAGACATGTGGATGGGTGTTATTCCAATTGTAATGACATTTGGTACGATTGCGCTTGTTTTAGCTGAAAATACACCAGTGTTCCAATGGTTAGGCATGCCGTTCATTCCGATCTTAGAGTTGTTACAGATTCCTGAAGCAAGAGAAGCTTCTGCAACAATGATTGTCGGGTTTGCGGATATGTTCTTACCAGCCATTATCGGTAGCGGAATTGAAAGTGAACTTACTCGCTTCGTCATTGCCTGTGTGTCTGTAACACAGTTAATTTATTTATCAGAAGTCGGGGGCGTTTTATTAGGCTCCAAAGTACCTATTTCATTGAAAAATTTATTTATCATCTTTATCTTACGTACATTAATCACATTACCAGTTATCGCAGCAATGGCTCATCTTTTCTTTTAAGATTATAGAGTGAACAAAACTGCTTGAAAAGTATAAAGAATTTACAATATTATTTAAGTGCCGGTTGGATGACCGACTCCTGCGGGAGAGGGCAGGCTGGTGAGACCCCGCAGAGCCTTTGGACTCGAGGAGGCTCACCGCCTCCCCCGCGGAAAGCGGTCATCCAACCGGCACGTTTTTTTAAAATTATGGCTGTGTCTTAGTGTTGATATTTATATAATTACCTGTTGATTTCCGTGCAAGGCTGAGACTCCTGCGGGAGAAGCGGGAAGCGGGAGACCCCACAGGCGCTTGCGCCGAGGAGTAGGTTTTTTCACGACTGTGAAAATAACCTTCCTTTTTACCGTCCGCGGAAAGCGAAGCCTTGCACGGAAATCAACAGCAACCTTTAACATAGCCAAAATAAAAGTAAGCTTTTTGAAAATACTTCCTTGGCGCAATCAGTTCTTTTTATACTACTTGTACATATGATATTAATGATTTTAATTGTAAAAGTCGGACAATTCCTGTATATTTTTCTCAAACAACTCTGAATTAGACAAGCTAAAATTATAGTAATTAAAGGAGAAGTTAACATGATATTTAAACGTTCGTTCAAGATGTTTATCGTTAGTTTGCTAGTGCTTTTAACAGGTTTTGCAACAATTGCTAGTGCAGCTGGTGGAGATACAGAAGATAGTATAAATGAAAAGTTCGGACTTCCTATTGTAGTGTATGGGGGGAACTTAACAGATGAACAAAAAGCTGAAGTAAGAAGATTGTTAAACGTTACAGACACTGCAATGGTAGAGGAAATTTCAGTAACAGGGGACGACTTAGTAAAATATATTGGTGGCGATCGTAGTTCTCGTATGTTCTCTTCCGCTAAGATTACTAGAAAAGAAAGTGGCGAAGGCCTTGTTATTGAACAAGTAACTCCAGATAATATTACAGAAGTGACAAATGAAATGTATGCGAATGCGCTTTTAACAGCAGGTGTCGAGGACGCTCTAGTTCAAGTAGCTTCACCTGTTCGTGTAAGTGGCCACTCGGCTTTAGTAGGAATTTATAAAGCATACGAAGTTGCCGGTAAAGAATTAGACAAAGATCGTATGGAAGTTGCGAACGAAGAATTAAGTTTAGCTACAAGACTTGCAAAAGATATCGACAAAGAGAAAGTAAGTGAACTACTTACAGAAATTAAAAAGCAAATTGCAGAACAAAACCCAGCAACTCGTGAAGATGTTGAGCGTATTGTAGAGGAACAATTAAAGAAATTAAATATTGAGCTTAGTGCAGAGGATCGCCAGCTTTTAATCGACCTTTTTGAAAAGATGCGCGCACTTAATATTAATTTTGATAATGTTCGTCAGCAGTTAGAGGATATCTCCAAAGATATTAAAAATCGTATTGAAAGCTTAGTTGGAAATACAGGTTTTTGGGAAAGTGTAAAAGAGTTTTTCCGTGATCTATTCCAAACTATTTCTAACTTATTTAAATGAGTGAGTTTCATGATGTACAATTACTAAATGAAAAACGAATATTAAACCTGTTTTTTAATATAATTTACGTTTAATATCGAACGTTATTTAATTATAATAAACGGAACATTCGTTTTTCACTAAACGAATAGTAATTATGAAATTGATTCAAATAATAAATGAAAAGGGTGTATAGAAAATATTTTCTAGCACCTTTTCTTTCGTTTCAAAAACCGTGCCGGTGGTGTGTCCGCTTTCCGCGGGGGAGGCGGTGAGCCTCCTCAAGCCCAAGGGCTCTGCGGGGTCTCACCAGCCTGCCCTCTCCCGCAGGAGTCGGACACACCACCAGCACTTTTATTTCTTTTTAACAAACACTATTTCTTTTGTTAATTTACATTTAACCCGTTACCAGATCCCTCATGCTTCCTCTTTTATCTTCAACTGACTGCCTAAAAATTTGGCTAATTCTAGCATGCCATATTTCCCAGCTTTTTTTTCTGCATCAGCATTATAATTCGTATTTGTATTAACGTCGTAGGTGAATATTTCGCCATTCTCATTACGAATAAATTCAATTCCGGCTACTTGGATATTATTATCCCACAAGAACGCTTCATATTTTTCAATGATTGGGTCGTTAAAGCCTTCGATAATTTGAAACTTCGGCTTCTCTTCTTTTTCTTCTCCAACTGGGCAAAACAAATCACCAATTTGACAGGCATCTGCCGGGCAAAGCTCGAACCCTTCAGACGTGTCTACTTGCACTGCATATAGAAATTTTCCGCCGATGAATTCACATCTTGTAATGAACGGTTGTGGTGCTTTTATATATTCTTGAATGAGGGTAATCCCATCGACTGGCTCTTCAAACGCTGGACTATTTATATAGTTTTCTAGACTTGAGATAGAATGGAATAACTGTACACCTAATCCTTTACCGGCACGATTGTGCTTTGTAATAAAAGAAGCTGCTCCAATAGCTTTGGCTGCTTTAATAATCTGCTCTTTTCCTACAGCCGCAATCGTTTTTGGTGTTTTGATTCCGTGTTTTTCTAATTCTGTATATTGATTTACTTTGCTTAATTCTAACTGAAGTGCTCGGCTACCGTTGTTCACACGGCGTCCGTTGTGTTCTAGCCATGCTAGAGTTGCAGCAGTTAGTTCTGGGGCGAATCGATGATTTCTAGTATGAGAAGATGCACTCATTCGGTTGTAAAAAACTCCTTGTGGTGGCTCTTCTGTTAATGGGACGATTCCTTCGTCTAAGTGCCACTCTTCGTATGGGAGGTTTAGCTCTTCTAATCGTTTCGTTAAATGCTCTGTCCACTCTTTATTTTCATGTATAATATAGATTTTTTCCAAGAATGTTCCTCTCCTCTTACTGCTTGGTTTTATTGTACAATATGTGATTTGTCTGGTTTGGTGTTCATTAATCATGAAACGATTACTTTTCCTTCATTAAAGGCATTACTTCCATTGCAAATCGTTCCATCTCTTCTAGTTGCGGAGAAAATTGAAGCAACAATAAATCTACACCGACACGCTCATACTCTTTTATTTTTGAAGCAATTTGACTTGGTGTGCCAATTAACCCTGGTCGCAAGCCTCTATTGGAGACGGAATAATCTTGCAGTTTAATTTGTTGTTCTAACTGAGACTTGCTTGTAAAATCTTTAAACCCAGCATAGGCACTGGACTCTTTTACTTCCGTAATGCGCGCTAACTCTTGCTGCGCCTCTTCTTCTGTATCCTTACAGATGATGTATGCAGCCATGCCGAATGATTGTAAAGTTGCTTGCCCTGAGGACATCCGTCGATTTTTCATGTCATTTATTTTTACAGCCACTTCATCAACCGTTCCACCGTGCATCACATAAGCATCACACATACTTGTTATTACTTGCTTTCCTTTTTCACTTTCTCCACCAGCATATAAAATGGGATTTGGGCGTTGAACTGGCTTAGGAGCTAGCTTTGTGTTTTCAAGATGATAGTATTTTCCGTCATAACTAAAAGTTTCTTCTGTCCATAGCCCTTTTAGCACTTCAAGGAACTCTTTCGTTCTTTCGTATCGCTCATCATGTTCTGTAAAAATCCCTCCATATTGACGAGCTTCTTCTTCCCACCATGCGGATACGACATTTAGTGTAAAACGACCATTGCTTATTTGATCAATATTGGCTGCGGCCTTTGCTGTAATAGCTGGATTATGGAACCCAGGTCGAACGGCTGTCATGATCTCAATTTTCTCCGTTACTGCAGCAAGTGCTGCGGCAGTTGACCAAGCATCTAGACAGTCTTGCTCAGGTCCCTTAATATCGTTTAAAAAAAGCTCTGCAATTAGTGTGGTATCATACCCCCATTGCTCAGCTTTTTGAATCACTTCTTTTGCATACGTAAACGTTGATGGCATGTTTTCCTGTTCTACATTGCGAAGCCATCCACCGAATATAGGTAGCCAAAATCCAAATTTCATCCTAGTTCCCCCTCTTTTTCCAAAGCTTTTTCTATATATGCATACAGAAAAAGCCTCTCTCTAATGCATGAAAGATTAAAGGAAGGCTGGTTTAACTTGTGTTATCTCCTTATCTTTCAAGAACATTTGCATAATCTTGCTGGAATTAGCACCTTAAAATTAGGTTGCCGGGCTTCATCAGGCCATTCCCTCTGCCACTCTGGATAAAGAATATATCTAATTACAAGTAATCCTACCACAAAACTTGGTTTAAGGTAAATAATAAATACTCCCTGAACTTGCTTGTAACAAAATATTTTTACTACCGTCTAACTAATAGGAAAGGGTGAATTTTATGATTAAAAAAATGTTAATAATTGCTGCTATGGTTTTTATGGTGTTTTCATTGTTCGGCTGCAATACTACTGCCAATGATCGAGACGGGAAAATAGGTATTAGAGGAACTGTAACGGAGATATCGCCAGATGGGGAGTATGGTGCAATTCTTGTAGAAGGAAAAGTGGAAGAAGATACGGATTACGATAAAGCAAGTGTACGCGTTACAAAAGATACGTTAATCCAAAAAGATGCACTTAGTAAGTTACATGAGTTTTCTGATGTTAAAGTTGGAGATATGGTCGAAGTAATATTTGATGGTCCTGTTGCGGAGAGTTATCCAGTACAAGGAACGGCAGGTATTATTAGAATTATTACAGCAAAAAAGTAGACCCCGGAAGATAACATCTTTCTGGGTCTACTTTTTTTAAATTACTGAACGTCTTTGTCAAAGTTCGGGCGATTTAAGCCTTCTTCTTCAAAAACATCGCCAATTTGCTCGTGGAAAGCTTCAAGCCTTTCATATTGCACTTTCTCTTCATCATCAACTTGTAAGTCGTCTCCACGTGCTTCAAAATATTGAGCGAAAAGCTCTACTGATTCTTCTAATTCTCCTTTTACGCGATCGTCTAAATCAGAAGAAATTTCTGTGTTACGTAAGTTTTGCGCAATTGTGTTTGCTGCTGTTTTTGCTTCCTCCAAAGATGCACCTTCCGCACCTCTTTCGTATGCAAGTAATGGTTGAATGTCAGCACGAATTGTACGAATCATGTCCATCTGAACACCCATTAGTATTTTGAAATTATTTTTTTCCTCTTTCGATGTTTCTTGTTCTGGTGGTGCTGATTCACCAGTATTTCCTGTTCCTTGTTCATTATTTGCGCCACATCCAACTAATAAAGCTGCAAATAGTATAGATAACGCTACCAAAAATCCATATTTCCTCATGTTTTCAAACTCCTTTTCCATTCTTTTTGTGTATAGTGTACCCACTTTTCAAGAACAAGTATATACTTTTACCAATTCACGTAATTATAATAATCTTTTCAAAATAGGGATTTTACAGAATGATAAAGTTTTTTCAAAATAATATTTTATTGTTGCATTTTAATTTATAATTTACTACTATAAAATGAATTACTTACTAGACCGAGTACATATCCAATGTTTGTTAGGAGCGTAAAAAATGAAATTATTAACCTTAAACTGCCACTCTTGGCAAGAAGAGAATCAAGAAGCAAAAATAAAGCATTTAGCCGAAACAATTAAAGAAAAAGCTTATGATGTTATTGCTCTTCAAGAGGTTAGCCAATCTCAGGATGGGCAGATTGTTTATGACAATGTGAAAGAAGACAATTATGCACACGTTCTGTTAATGGAGCTTGAGAAGTTAGGCGTCTCAGACTATTCATTAGTCTGGGACTTGGCTCATTATGGGTATGAAGTGTTAGAAGAAGGGCTTGCTATTTTAACAAAGCATCCTATCGTCGGCCGTGATTCGTTTTTTGTTTCTAAAGCAGAAGTTCCAACGATTTGGAAAACTCGTAAGATTGTCGGAGCGACGATTGAATTTCAAGGGGAGCCACTATCCTTTTATTCGTGCCATTTAGGTTGGTGGGGGGATGAAGAAGAACCTGCAAAGTATCAGATGGAACAATTGCTTTCGAAATTTGATTCGAAGAAGGCTTTCTTCATGGGAGACTTCAACAATAGTGCTCATATACGAGGCGAAGGATATGATTTCCTTTTAAAAAATGGGTTCATTGATACTTATACTGCAGCCGTAGAGAGAGATTCTGGCGTAACAGTGGAAGGGAAGATTGCTGGTTGGGATGAGAATAAGCAAGATTTACGAATCGACCTTATTCTAACTAACTTTGAAGTGTCCGTTCAATCATCTAAGGTTATTTTTAATGGTGAAAATAAAGAAGTAGTCTCTGATCATTATGGGGTGGAAGTGGAAGTGTTGGTTGTAGCTGGGTAAAAATGCAGCTGCAAAAGGTTAACGAATTTATTAAAGTTGCCCCAAAGAACTAACTACTGCTTGCTCTTTGGGGACTCTTTCATGTCAAGTTCATTTTGGTATTTATCTTTGGTAAAAATGAACGTGGGAGCTCTCTCCATGTTCATTTTTGGTTTTTTCTTTGGTGTAAATGAACTTGGGAGCTCTCTTCATGTTCATTTTTGGTTTTTTTTTTGGTGTAAATGAACGTGGGAGCTCTCTCCATGTTCATTATTGGTTTTTTTTTGGTGTAAATGAACTTGGGAGCTCTCTCCATGTTCATTTTTGGTTTTTTTTTGGGTGTAAATGAACTTGGGAGCTCTCTCCATGTTCATTTTTGGTTTTTTCTTTGGTGTAAATGAACTTGGGAGCTCTCTTCATGTTCATTTTTGGTTTTTTTTTGGGTGTAAATGAACTTGGGAGCTCTCTCCATGTTCATTTTTGGTTTTTTCTTTGGTGTAAATGAACTTGGGAGCTCTCTTCATGTTCATTTTTGGTTTTTTATTTGGTGTAAATGAACGTGGGAGCTCTCTTCATGTTCATTTTTGGTTTTTTTTTTGGTGTAATGAACTTGGGAGCTCTCTCCATGTTCATTTTTGGTTTTTTTTTGGTGTAAAAGAACTTGGGAGCTCTCTCCATGTGCTTTTGGGCCCTCTCCCTTATATTTTATTGGGCAATTTTGTCCCCACCAAATTATTTACTGTTTACTAGCAGCTATTTCCCTAATTTCCGTTTGAATATGCTCTGTCCATTTATCAACAATTGTGTAATCCATTGCTGGTACGTATACTTCCTCTAATTTTTCATGCCATTCTTTCGCTTCAGCTAGTAGGGCGATTGCTTCTGTCATTGCCGCCTTGTATCTTGCACCAACACTGGCAATTTCTTTTTCATAACGCTCATCTGTCCCTTGGCGAATCGTTGCCTCATACATATCAATAATTTCGTCTCCATCTCTTTCCGGGAAATATTCGTGTGGAGCTGTACTATCAAAAATAGCAAATCCTAGCTCTCTAATAATGACCATATCTAAGCTATGAGGATCAAACCCACAATGATATACCTCTGCGTCAAAACCGTTTGCTTCAGCATGCTTCACTATTTTTTTCAACATAGTAGATTTCCCCGAGCCAGGACGACCTTTAATAAAATAACGTTTTTCAAGACCATCTGTTAAGTTAGGTACAAAATCGCGAGCCCCTACAGGTGTTGCCGCGCCAAGGTAACGATGACGTACATCGGCTTTTTTGTCTAAAATTTTTCCATTAAAAAATTGTCTAATAAGATTGTTTGTTAATTCGTTTGCTTTTTCAAAATTCATATTATGAATGAAATATCTTTCCCATTCGTCGTGAATTTTGAGGGCCTTGTTGAATTTTGCGTATGCCGCGTCATATGCCGCGCTCTTTTTGTTTGCGAATTCTTCAATTAAGCTTCTACTCTCTTTTAGTTTGGAAGAGTCCCAAGCTTCACCTAAGTTCACGTATTGTTCTACCGCGCCAGGTGCCTTCGGTTCAATAACGTGCGGCGCCGTGCCGTCCACAATGCCTACACCTAATGCACGAATGATCACACCGTCTACGGATTGAATGTCTGCCGAACAGTGTAGCATCTCGATGTCATACCCTTTGTCGTTCCAGTAAGCTGCTACTTTTTTAATTAGGGACGACTTTCCTGTCCCTGGTCCACCTTTTAAAATAAACACTTTATCTAAGTTTTCAAGGTTTGAATCATACAAGCTATAGAAACCGCGCGCCGTGTTACCGCCAGCATAATAATTTAATACTTTTCCAGCCAAACATAACACCCCTTTGGTAGTTGGTTAGTTGGTTAGGTGTTAGTTGGTTAGGGTTTAGGAGTGGCTTTAACAACAAAGGGCTAACCAACAACCACTAACGCCTAACTAACTAATATAGGTCCACCAACATTTCTTATTCTTTTTAACATATGCAGGGAGGGTTGGTTAGGTGTATGCCTATTAGTTGGTTAGCTAGAGAGAATTTGGGGACGGGGGTGAATTTTTCATTTTTAATTAGTCCGAAGTAAAAAAAAGACTTTTTACCGGTTTTCTCAAAAAAGAAAAGCCCTGTAGAGCAATCTCTACAGAGCATTTTACAGTTGGTTTTCCAAATCCTAACCAACTAACCACTAACGCCTAACCAACTAATTCATTTCTTCCCCAACCCTAACTTCGCTAGCTGCTCAGCAAGCGCATTATTGATTGGCTCGTCGTTATTATTTTGTTTTAAATATTTATTCACATCACGCTTTGTCGCCTTTTGATTTTGGGCTCCTTTTCGCTTTTCTTGGAAAGCAGATAACTTCTCGCGATGTCCACACTTACAAGCAAAAATTTGACCTTCTCCCTCTCCACGTAACTCTAACTTTTTACGGCATTTCGGGCAACGAGCATTGGTGACTCTGGCTACATTTTTCTTATAACCACATTCGCGATCTTGACAGACAATCATTTTGCCGTTCTTGCCATTCACTTCTAACAACAACTTATTACACTCTGGGCATTTTCCACCTGTTAAATTATCATGTTTAAATGATTGGTTACTGGATTTGATTTCGGAAACGATTTCCTTCGTATAATTTCTCATTTCTGAAATGAACGCTTGTTTTTTCAACGTTCCTTTTGCAATGGAGCCCAGCTTCTGTTCCCACTTCGCCGTTAAAGCAGGGGACTTCAAGTCTTCCGGAACAAGCTCTAAAAGCTGCTTGCCTTTAGACGTAATATGAATGTCTTTCCCTTTTTTCTCTATTAAAAAGCTATTAAATAATTTCTCGATAATATCCGCACGAGTTGCAACCGTTCCAATGCCGCCCGTTTCGCCGATTGTTTTAATTAAGTCCTTCGACGTTTCCGTCATGAATTTCGATGGGTTCTCCATTGCCGATAAAAGTGTACCTTCTGTAAAGCGACTCGGCGGCTTCGTTTCCCCACTTGTCATCAACACTTTCTGAATAGGCAACTTCTCGCCTTTTTCTAGCTTAGGTAACGTTTGATCCACGTCGTCCTCTTCCTCATCAACAAAGTTCCCGTAAACCTCTTTCCAGCCTGCACTTACAACCCTTTTTCCTTTTGCAAAAAAGTGCTCAGACCCAATGCGGGCCTCGACCGTTGTTTGCTCATACTCGAATGGTGCGTGTAGGACAGCCAAAAAGCGCTTTACTACCAAATCATATATTTTTCGCTCTTTGTCCGAAAGTTTTGCCAAAAACACAGGTTCTTCTGTTGGAATGATGGCATGGTGATCGGACACCTTTTCATCATTCACAAAAGACTTATTTGCGCGAATTCCTTTCGCTAAAATCTTCTTCGCCACCATTGCATACGGCTTCACACTAATTGCATCTAATCGTTCCGCTAGCGTATCTACGATGTCCGTAGATATAAAGCGAGAATCGGTACGTGGATACGTTAGCAATTTATGCTGCTCGTATAATTTTTGCATGATGGATAATGTTTCTTTAGCTGAATAGCCGAAGATCTTATTTGCGTCACGCTGTAGTTCTGTTAAATCATATAACCCTGGCGCAAAGCTTTTTTTCAACGTTTTCGAGAGTTCTACTATTTCTGCTTGCTTCCCAGCGAGTTCTTTATGTAATTTTTCTATTTTCTCTTTCGAAAAAGAGCGAACATCCTTTGTTTTGCCATCTCTCCATTGCAGGAAGAATCCACTTTCATGCTGTGCTTTTAAGCCGTAAAAAGGCTGGGGAGTAAAGGCCTTTATTTCCTCTTCACGCGTTGCAATCATCGCAAGCGTTGGTGTTTGTACTCGTCCACATGAAAGTTGGGCGTTATGTCTGGTTGTTAACGCTCTTGTCGCATTAAGACCTACAATCCAATCCGCTTCTGCACGAGCTACAGCCGATTGGTATAAGTTTTCATAGTCTTTACCCGGACGAAGTTTGCGGAAGCCATCTTTTATTGCTTTATCTGTTACAGATGAAATCCATAGTCGCTTTACCGGCTTATTCACACGAGCTTTCTCGATAATCCAGCGAGCGACAAGCTCTCCCTCACGTCCTGCATCTGTTGCGATGATGATTTCCGTCACGTCTTTTCTTGTTAGTACACTTTTGACTGCGGAAAATTGTTTACCAGTTTGTTTCATAACGACTAACTTCAAGTCTGTTGGAAGCATTGGTAAGTCTTCGATCCTCCACGATTTATATTTAGGGTCATACGCTTCTGGATCAGCTAATGTCACTAAGTGCCCAAGCGCCCAAGTTACAATATATTCTTTTCCTTCAAAATAACCGTTTCCTTTTTGTCCACATTGTAAAACTCTTGCTATATCTCTACCTACGGAAGGCTTTTCTGCTAAAACTAATTTTTTTGCCATTCTAATTTTCCTTTCTACACTACCCATTTTCCTACTTCCATCTTTGCACAAAGTCCTGTTAGTTGCAACGAAAGGACAAACTCTCCTATTAATTCCATAGCGTTTTTTAATATTTTAGTATGTTACAAATAGATCATTTGTTAGTCGTTAGGAGTTAGCATTTGTTTTTGCTAAAAGCTAATAGCTAAATATAGGGTGATAGGTAGGATATAAACATGAGTTTATTAACTATAGATAAGTTTCATAGTTTTGGATATAGAACGTATACAATCTATTACACAGAAATGAGAAAGTCTTTTCAATACGAAGCGTAAAAAAGGACCTAGACAGTAATTAAATTGCCTAGGTCCTTTTCTATTAATCTAATGGTTTCGGATTATAGCTCGAACCAGTGAAGTCTGTTAAGTCACATACTGCTTGCCAAAGCTGTGGATAGAACTCAAACTTTGCTCCTCTTTCTAGCATTTGCGCTGGTACTCCTTTTAAGCTCTTTGTGTTTAAACCAATCATTCTGCGCACTAGTTGAATATGGTTGTGTCGGAACGTTTGGAAGTTCTCATCAAAGTATGTTAATTCTTGCATTAAGTCGAACAGCTCTGGTTGCTTGCTAGCTTGTTTGTGCAATTCTAAAGGGGTTAATAAATGTTCGTTTAGTAAGCTTTCAAACGGCTCCCATAGCGTTGGACCCATTTTCAAAATGGCATTAAACCCTGGTGAATCTTGACCGCTCCCACGTCCTAACGCTAGACGAATGGTATGATAATCCATCGGGCTTATTACTTTCGTCATATCAAATACAGCTGGTAAATGTTTTACGTGCATGTTGATACGGCGAAGTTGATCTGTTGCTTTTACTACCTCTTTTTCTCGCATCAATCCGTCTGCTAGATCAATGTATTGAAGTATTAGCTTGAAGTGCAGTTCCGCGATTTGGTGAACCATTTGAAATGTTAATTCATCGTCACAACTTAATGCCGCTCCTTCTTTTTGTAAGCTTAGAAGCTCTTCCGTACGGATATATTTTTCATAGTCTGTTATTGGTTTTCCAGTCATTATGTATTTCCCCCGTTTTCCCCTTAAAATGTAACCCCTTACATCCTATGTTACTCAAGTAGGCGGAAATGTGTCAAATGAAGATTTTGTATTATTCAGAACGCCCCTTGGAAAGTTCATTAATACTAACTGTTGATGATAGCACGAGTCACTCGCTTTCCGCGGGCGGTCACGTGAGCCTCCAGGACAAGGAAGGCTTCGTCAGCGATATATCGCACGAAGGAAATGCGGATGCATTTTCGAGGAGTCTCATGCCTCGTGCTTTCATCAACTTTGGTTGTAATAATATATAAAAATTACTAACCTATCCCACTGAAAACAATCCAGTTCATTATGAAAGAAGTGATTTATGTATCCATATTGCGGCTTGAGATCCTTCTCCCATTGCGATGGTTACTTGTTCGGAGTGGGCGACAACGTCTCCTGCTGCCCATAAGCCGTCGACGTTGGTCATTTTTGTTCGTGGGTCGACTACAATATGTTTGTTTTCTAGTAACTCTACACCTAACCCCTTGGCTAAATTTGATTTCACTTCGTTTTGGCCGTAAGCAATAAAAGCTCGCGACGCTTCTACTTTTTCACCATTTTTTAATAACACTCCTTGAAAATTAGCTCCAGCCGCCAAAACTTCTTCTATATCTACATTTATATAGGCGATATTTTTAGTTTTCATCTGCTCGAGAAGTTCTTGTGAAACATCTGTTTCCTGATCGTTTATGTAAATAATTTCGTTTGACCAATAAGATATTGTTAACGCCATGTTGGCGCCTGTATTGCCAGCTCCTAAAACGATGGTTCTCTTATCTTTAATTTCATAGCCGTCGCAATCTGGACAAACGTATACCGTTAAACCTAAACACGGACGTATGGCTGGGTAAGGTGGGATGTTGTCCATAACGCCGGTAGATAATAAGATTTTCTTCGCTGCGTAAATTGCTCCGCTTGCTATAGTGACAAAAAAAGTTGCCGGCATTTTCTCAACAGATATTACTTCTTTTTGTAAAAATTCTACCCCGTAGCTTAATGCTTGCTTATAACCTTGTTCTCTTAAAAATGTTCCACTGACGCCGTCAGGCCAGCCTAAAATATTGTGGTAGCTATGGCAAATGGATGATCGGCCATTGTTGTTGTCGATGACTAACACTTTTCGTTTGTAACGCCCAAGTTGAATGGCGGCTTGTAAGCCTGCAACGCCCCCACCAATTATAATACAATCGTATATCAACGTTAATTTCCTCCTAGTTTTTCGTTGTGTTTATTGTTTGTAGACAAACTTTTTTTTATGAAAAATGTTTCATCGTTGGTTATCCGGGTACTTGTACTATCAAGGAGGCGATATTAAATGAAACCAATTTATAAGGAATTTCATAATGATGAGGAAGCAGTACATGCTATTGATTCTTTAAAGCTCAAAGGTGTCCGTGAAGATGATATTTTTGTTGTTACGCATGATAATGACCGTACGAGTCGTATTGCCGACAACGCGGATGCCAATACGGTAGGTGCGAAAGAGTTAGGTTTAGATACTTATGTGAAAAATGTGTTTCGAAGTAAGGGCGATGAGCTACGTGCTCAATTCTGCGAATTAGGTTTTACCGAACCTGAGGCGGAAGCACTAGAAGAAAAGCTAGATCACGGTAAAGTTGTTGTTGTTGTAAAAGACCAGACCGTTGCTAATAGTTTCTATTAAACCAAATAAGCTTTTTAAATTTTTTCTCTACCCCCCCTATTAAATATAAGGAAAGTCACTCGTTTAGAGTGGCTTTTTTGTGTGTTAATTGGAGATGGAATTATTACAGGAATGTTAAAAGTGCCAGGCACCTTTAACATTCCTGTAACATATTGTCTATTTCTCGGGAAATATGTCTTCGATTTCCTAAGGTAGTGTAAATTCTGTAGCGACATCTTGATGAAATCTTTCTTTGAATATAAAAAGGTTACGTTTCTTGTCATACCAATAGTCTTGTGCCCATTCTTTATGGTAGGTTGCAATTTGTTTAATAGCATGAACAAAATAGTGTATTTCTTCGTTTTTCATCGTAGGGTGAATAGAGAACCTAACCCAGCCTGGCTTTTTCGATAGGTCTTCCTTTTCCAACACATAATAGGCTATTTCTTCTGAAGATTTCTGGTCAATATTCAATAAGTAGTGTCCATATGTCCCTGCACATGAGCAACCACCTCTTACTTGAAAACCGAAACGGTCATTGAGTAATTGTATGACTAAATTATAATGAATCTCTTCCATCACAAACGAGACGATTCCTAATCTGTCCTTGTGGCCTTCCTCAAGAATTTGGACGCCTTTTATTTTCTTTAAAGAATTTAGCAGTATCGCAATAAGTTCGTTCTCTCTTTTTCGGATGTTTTCCACACCCATCTCTTCTTTTAATTTAATGGAAAGTGCCGCCCTTATTGCTTGCAAAATTCCTGGTGTTCCTCCATCTTCTTTCCTTTCTATATCATCTACATAAATGTGCTTTCCCCACGGATTTGTCCATTTTACCGTTCCTCCACCTGGATGGTCTGGGGCTATATTTTTACACAACTTTGAATCAAAGACTAACACACCACTAGACCCAGGACCTCCTAAAAGCTTATGAGGAGAAAAAACAATCGCATCCAGCTTTTCCATAGGATCTTTCGGGTGCATATTTATTTCTACATAAGGAGCTGACGCTGCAAAGTCTACAATACATATTCCGCCATGCTCATGCATGATTTTAGCTAGATTATGATATGGTGTTACAATTCCTGTAACGTTTGAACAAGCTGTAAATGCTCCTATTTTCCACTTTCTTGACTTGTACTTTCCCTTTAGCTTCTTTATTAAAAACTCTGTATCCATCTGGCCATCCTTAGTTGGTGGTACGATTATGACATCTGCTATCGTTTCGAGCCATGTTGTATGATTGGAGTGATGCTCCATATGACTAATGAATACGACTGGCTTCTCATCATTGGGAATGTCTACTTTTTCCCTCCATCCTTCAGGTATTCTTAGCCCTAAAAGTCTTTGAAGTTTGTTCATCACCCCTGTCATTCCAAATCCGTCTAATATTAATACATCTCCATCATCTGCATGAACATGTTGCTTTATCGTTTTCCTTGCCTCTTCGTACGCTTCCGTCATGAACGTTCCACTTACATTAGACTCTGTATGTGTATTTGCCATATTAGGGCCAAATGTATAAGTTATTTTCTTTTCAATAGGTTCGTACAACCGTCCGCTTGCTGTCCAATCTGCATAAATCATCTTTTTCCGTCCATATGGAGTTTCATAATGATGATGGATCCCTACAATGCCTTCTCGAAATTTATCAAAGTACCTTTCTAGCTGTCCATCATACCAATATATATTTGATCCGATTTTTGCTCTTATCATTTTATTCCACCCTCGTTAGGCATAACTGACTGTCAACATTATATGTAAAAATGAGATTGACGCCACTGCCTAAAAAAGTTTACTTGAAATACTTTTTTTAAAAAATAGCTATGTTAAAGCTTAGTATTGATAAATATATACCAATACCTGTTGATTTCCGTGCAAGGCTGAGACTCCTCGAAAATGCTACCGCATTTCCTTACGAAGGATGTATCGCTGCCGTAGCCTTCCTCGTCCTGCGGGAAAAGCGGGGAGCGGGAGACCCCACAGGCGCCTGCGCCGAGGAGTAGGTTTTTTCACGACAGTGAAAATAACCTTCCTTTTTACCGCCCGCGGAAAGCGAAGACTTGCACGGAAATCAACAGAGAACCTTAACATAGCCAAAAAAATAAAAAAAGCAAGGTTTCCCCTGCTTTGATGTTAGAATGATTGACTTGCAAATATACAATCTATTAATGCTGGTTGCTCAGATTGTTTGTATATAATCTTTAGTTTTGCTCCAGAGATGAGCTCATAGTTTTGGGCAGTACCGTAAGCAACGCGTAACACGATTGGCTCCTTCAAGCCTTCTACTAAAAATTCAACAGAAGATTGGTCTACTACGCCAACAACTTCAGCGTTCGCTTGTACTAAGCCTTTTCCTTTAATAATTAGCTTTTGACCTATAATGACATGCTCTTGTGTCATTCCATTCACATGCTTTAGCTCTCCAGCTGTTGTTTGATATCTGCGCGCGATGCTCCAAAGCGTGTCTCCCGGTGCTACTGTATAAGTTGCTTGCTCCAACGGAATAAGCTTGCTAGTGGTTTGCGTTACACTTGTGGAAGTTGGCATCACTTTTGTTGTCCCACTAGGAATTCTTAACGGTTGACCTGCAAAAATAGTATCTTTATCTAGTTTATTTTCATTTTTTATCCTTTCTACTGACGTTCCAAATTTTCTAGAAATAGAGAATAACGTTTCACCTAGTGAGACTTTATATGATTGTACTTGTACAGAAGTACTAATTTGTAAATTTTGACCCTCTACTATTCTGTCCGAAACTAGACCATTTGCTTGTTGAATAGCTGAAACAGCCACACCATATTTTTGAGAAATAGAAAAAAGTGTATCACCCTTTTCTACCTTATGTATTACATTTTGTGTATTTCTTTGATGGCTAGATTGGGAGTTTTTTTGCGGAATAGTTAAAGTCTGTCCAACTTTTATGAGGTCAGATGATAGCTTATTCGCTTGCATAATTTCAGTTACAGACACCCCATATCGATGAGAAAGGCCGAATAACGTTTCGCCACTTTGAACTTTATGTACAAGTTGGAAGGCCGCTTCTTTATTTGTAACATTTACGGTGATAAAAGCACTAGTAGCTAAAGTACCTGCTAATATATAACTAGCCATTTTACGTTTTTGTACTTGTTTCTGATCCCTTCTTTCCTCCCTAATGCGGTGACCTCGCGTTTTTGCAATGACAGTTAATTCTTTGTTCATCGTACTAAATCCCCCTGTTAATTCCACAATTTGGTGTTATAAGAAACTTTTGTCGAAATCATCAATTATTTCGTGCCTGATGTCGAGTTTCTTAGGGTGAAAAAAATAAACAGGATGAAAGACTTGTCACTTTCTAAATATAGAGATTTCCGTAAGCTAAAAGACACTAAGTATAAAAGGATAATTAAACTAGTAATTGAGTCCGTTTCATAATGTATATCTACTATACGAAAAACGAATGATAGCATCGATTTCTATAAACGAACATATTATTGTGTATTTCACTGAAATATTCGTTTTTCATTAAACGAACCGTAATTATGAAATGAATTGAATTATCCTTATAAATGGGAAAAACCTAACAAACTCAAGGTCTGTTAGGTTCATCTTCTTATCTAGAGTAAACTATCTTTTGATCAGCACATACTTTTGTCATAAACTCGTATTGCATTAATCGAACATGTAATAGTTTTAGTGGATCTTGGTACATTTCCGGGTTTGCTTTCATTGATTCTAGTTTTCTAGTTGCTTTGGCAATCTCGGACTCTGCATCTTGAATCGTACTATCTAGTTGTGTAAATGGCTCCATTAAGAATGTTACTACGTCATTACGCAATGATTTTTCAAATAAATCGAACTCTAGGAAGTATTTTTGTGTAACGATAGCAGTAATATCTTCATACTTTTCATTTTCTATATACTTTTTATATTGTGTATATAAAAATGTTTTATTTTGTGGGAGCTTATTAAATAAAAGCCCAGCACCTTTTAACATAAATTGAACAGGATTTTGGCGATTTAATATGTTTAAATGGCCAACTTCCGCTCTGCTAATAATACGATGAATATCACGGCGCCAATCTTCTACTACTTGGAAATCTGCTACTAAATTTACTTTGTCACGACGATACAACCCATTGAATGATTCACTCATATCCGTTAAGTAACCTTGAATTTCATTGAAATGCGCATGTGCTTCTTGAAGCCAATGACGTAATGCATCGGAATATTTTGGTGTTAATTCATTATTTAAGTACTCCTGAATTCTTCTATTCATTTCCTCATTTAACTCATTATGCATTTGGCTGAAGTCACTGTCTTCATGAATTAGTTCAGACGTTCCTTGTAATAAGTGTGGCACCGCTCTTTTTAATTCTGCTTGCATCTCAAACTTTACTACTCGGTACGACTCCATTAACTCTCTCGTTTTCTCACCTTGGTCTTCTTCTAGATGAGTAACTAGGGCTTGTAGTCTACTTAATATATCTTCATGGAATGTAATGGTGTTAGTTAGCTTACTTTCCATCGCCCCACGATTGCTTAATACCTCATTGTAAACAGATCTGATGGCATATAATAACTTCAATGATCGCATTTCTTCTAGAAGGCCTTCGTTTACTGTAATATTTTTATTTACAATAGAAACAAAGTCTTTCTGCTTACTGTTTTTAGCCATTGTATGGATACTCGAAGCATGGATTTGCTCTTTCAACATCGTACTTACTATTTCTACATTTCTAGAATGTACAGCATCTTCTGTAAGTAAAATAAACTGAATCATTTGCTCTGGCATTTTTTCTTTCCAATTCAAAATAGATAATAATTCTCCATCTGTAAACTCGGTGTCTACATCTATCACATAGACAAAACCATCGGCAAGCTGAGCTAATTTCTTTGCTTCCCTATTATTCACATTTCCAACAGACGTGCTGATTGAGAAATGATTTTCGTCTAAAAATTTGGACGGCCATTTTAACTCAACGACTTTGTTTTCATCTACTTCCGTGAAATCTTTGACGCTTTGTACCCCATTTTCGTCTAAAACAGCCATACTTGCCTCTTCTGTACTACCAGTCATATAATAAGTTAGCTTCTTCTCTACTAAGATGTTTTCTTCTAGAATTTCATGAAGTAGCTTACCTTTTACGCCGTCTTGATAGCTTTCCACATGTATGTGTTGCTTGGAAGTATCACGAAGGTTTAAAAATAACCATTGATCAAAGTGTGAAACTGGAAGGTCATTTTTTTGCGCCCACTTTTGAATAGATTGATAAAGTTCCAGCATCGTTGATAATGTTATATTGTCGTGCTGGTAGTAGAACATACTTTGTTCTGCTAGTTGTAATGTTGTGCTACTGAATGCTGTTGGAAATACTTCTGTCCATGCCATAATCGCAGCTGCGGGAAATAAGGATTTCTTTTCATCTGATATTTTAAGCCAATTTTCTAATGTGTCTGGTACAATTTTTTGAAGCTGATGAACGGCGTATTCCCCTTCTAAAAGGTGTAAATATCCTTCTTGAAGCAAGGAGGATATAGATAGCCAGTTTTCTCCATCTTCTGTTTGGATAGAGAAAATAAGTTCATTCACCGTATTAATCCACGCAAAATAATTGTCGCTTGTGCGATAGCTTACCCATAACGATGTAAGCAGCAATACAAATTCTCTATGACCAATCGCCTTAACGACATGTAGCACTTCGACAAAATAACGTGGGTCAAATTCTTTCGCAAATCCATTGTCTATATAGGATTTGAAAATATGAATCCACTCGGTACTTTCTGTTCGGATGATTTCACTAACAGCAAGTTCTACAGCATGTTGATGATCGTTTTGTTCTTCATAAAACACTTTTGCAATGGATGTAACATTTGGATAGTCAGGGTCAACAGCGATTGCACGTTTGATACTCTTGTATGCTGACTCCATTTTTTTGCGTTCTAAGTATAAAGTAAATAGTTGTAATGATACTTCTACTTTCAGTGTTTTACTTTCTGTTTGAACGCTTGTGTAGATGTCTTCTGCTTCTGCTAGAAGTCCAATTTCATAGTAAGCATCGGCTATGTTCTTTTTTGCCCACGGCTCTAGTTCATTCGTGACATTTTCCCATTTAAAAATGGCAGCCTCGTAATCTTTATGCTCAAAGTATACTTCCCCTTGTGCGTAGCGAATCGATGATACGTCATGTATATCGTTTGCCTGTTCCTCCATGTATGCTTCCCCTAATACTTGAATCGGGTGTAGTTGGTTATCTGTCCATAACGTCTCGTAAAACGTTTTATTAATTAGTTGTTTTTCCATCTTTGTTTCTTACCTCCAATTTCCTAGTCTTACTTTTTTACTAGGCAATACTAATAACCGCTGTTGAATTCCGCGCAAACCTTCGCTTTCCGCGGGTGGGAAAAAGGAAGGTTATTTTCACTGTCGTGAAAAAACCCCCTCTTCGGCGCATAGCGCCTGTGAGGTCTCCCGGTTCCCGCTTTTCCCGCAGGACAAGGAAGGCTGCGGGAGCGTACATCGCACGAAGGAAATGCGGTAGCATTTTCGAGGAGTCTTCTTCGGCTTGCACGGAATTCAACAGCTAGATAGCAATAATTATCCGGCATTTCACCTTAAATATGTTAAAGCAAAACTCAATACTATACACTTACCCCAAATTCATACTTCTATAGCATACGTAGGAAACAATTAATTTAAGACCTTTAAACTATATTTAGTACATATTTGTAACAAATATGTTACAGGTGCCAGGCACATGTATAAATTTGTAAATAAAGCGATGCATACAAAAAACCCACGAATTATACCGTGGGCTTTGGTCACTTCAAATATCAGTCTCTCACCTTAAAAACTTCTATCTTGTTATTTAGATCATTTGATAGGCTTTCCATCTTTTGAATTGCTTCGTTTAATTCTTGTAACGTATCGTAGAACATAACGGTTATATGTGTTGTCTGTACGGTATGATCCTTCATTATTCGTTCTAATTCTGTCATTTTCCATTGGATCTCTGTGACGGCGGTCATTATCGGTTTTGTACATTCCACACAACCATTACCACTTAGATCTCCTAACTTACTTTCCTCTAGCGATCGGAACAACGTTTGTAGTTTTTCAAATGCTAGTTCAATTTCAAGCATATTATCTTTTGACTCTGACGTCATCTGTGTAGCTGTCTCTGTCATTGTTTTTACAGAATTGTGTACTTGTTGAGATAGTAGGTTGGATACTACAACGAGTGCGTGTGAGTCTTCTTTCACACCAGCAATTAACTGTTCAAATTTATTCGTCATTTCATTTACTTGTTGGGATAGCCAACCTAATTCATTTTTTTCTTTCACATGTAGCGTTTCGGATAAATCCCCTTGAGCCATTTGTTGTATATGGTCCACTATAGACGGTAACGGATATAGATGTCTTTTAATGATATAGCGAATAATACTATATAAAGAGATGAAAAGAATAAAGATAGATGCTATATAGATCAGTGCTAGAAACAATTCAAACTGCTTTTTTCTAGTTAAATCTATTACCATCGTCATAACACGTTCATTTGGTAAGTACTTATAAATTTTCTTATAGGTTACACCATCATGTGTGAACTGGTAGCTAGCATTTTGTTTTGTAGCTAGAACTTGTTCGAATAGTTCACCGTCTGTATCTAATGCAATCGTATGTGTTCCATACAGTACCGGTAAGTCCGTATTCGGTTCAATTACTTGATTGCTTTCTCCTTTTTTCCATGCTGAAACGTTGATGACTGCTATTTCTTCCATGTCTTTATATTCATCAATAATATTTTCTATAATTTGCGAAGGGCCACTTTCAAATGTATGTTCATATATGTCGAAGTCTTCAATAAAAGGGTTCACCATAAAATCTGTTGTTCCGTCATAATAATAAGCAAACTTATAAAAAATATGGTCAAATAATTCTGCTTTAGAAATAGGACCTACCCAGTAGTTGTCCATTGCAAAACCTTCGTCAACGGTTACCGATTGAAGTGACATTAACTCGTTAAAAGCCGTAAACCAATATCCCCAGTTTTTAGAGCTTAATCCTATTTGTGTTTCATCAGAGGATTGTGTCACTACAATATCATCCCCTTGTCTCTCCCAAAGGGTAATTTCTTTCACAGCCCATTCATCCGCTAAAACACGTAATTCTTCCATCGTGATACTAGAAGCTGACCTTCCTCTTAATTCAGATGTTATCCCTTTAGAAGAAGCATAGAGTTTTCGTTCTATCATATTTTCGATCGTATTTGCTGAGTTTTGCGTAGACTCCATTGCAAATTTTACGATACTAGTCGCATTATCTATTTGTTCTGCTTGGTATTCTTCAAACTTTATTTTTACAAAGCCGTATCCAAGGAGGAATGTAGTGACTGTTATGATCCCTATTATTACGCCTATTTTTGTAAGTAACTGCATCATTATCGTATTTTTCTTCATAAAATTTCCCCTCACAAAATGCCAGATGGTTTCCTTTCCTTGCTTACTTTTTTATCGGTTACATATGAGCCTTTTTATATAGCTGTATTCATAATATTTAGGTGAAAGTATTGTGCTTTAGGTCTTTTATACTAGTGACCTATACTATGTATAACATACTTTATATGTTGTGGTAATAGATTTTTAAAAATGAATTATAATTTTCTGTCACTTCACAAATACTTCCTTCTGCTATGGTATTAAGTGGTTTTTAAAATAAGGCTCTATTAAACAACACTGTTGATTGGAGCGCATGTCTCCGCTTTCCGCGGGCGGGCCGGGAGCCTCCTCATCGCTTAGCTCCTGCGGGGTCTCCCGCTCCCCGCTTCTCCCGCAGGAGTCTACAACATGCGCTCCAATCAACAACTAGATTCTATTAAAAATCAACATTAATCTTTTACACAGCCTAAAATAAAAATACATCTTAAAAATGAAGATGTTTTTGTTAAAAGCTGAATGCTCCGTGTCAATTTGTGTTTCAATTTTTTCGATTTGTGTTTCAATCTAATTTGTTTGTGTTTCAATTTACTGCATTTGTGTTTCAATCTTGAGTTTAGACATATTTTAACTATGCTTTTGTTTCAATTCCATACATTTGTGTTTCAATCTTATGCATTTCTATTTCAATCTTCCAACTTTGTGTTTCAATCCATCTGAACTAAAAAAACCGAATAATAAACTCCTATTAGTAGAGTTTATTACTCGGTTTAAAAGTTTTTATCTTTTCCCTGACTCAAAAGGTTCTCCAACTGCTTTTGGAGCTTGTGAAGATTTAGAGAATACGATTAACGCAAGTAACGTTACAACGTATGGGAATATTTTTAGTAACACTGGTGGGAATATAGCCAGTGATGGAATAACTTGTGATACGTTTGCAATTGTACTAGCAAAACCGAAGAATAGCGTTGCCGCTAAAATTCCAAGTGGCTTCCATTGACCGAAAATCAAGGATGCTAACGCTAAGAATCCAAGTCCTGCAACCGTACCTGTAAACTCACCAGCAAACGTCGTTACGATAATAGCTCCAGCAAGACCTGAATAGGCACCAGAGATCATAACACCGATGTAACGCATCTTTCTAACATTAATACCAGCTGCTTCTGCCGCGTGTGGATGCTCCCCACAAGAACGTAAACGTAAGCCAAATGCTGTTTTATATAAAACGAAGGTGCTAAGAGCTAGAATGATTAATACTAACCATGTAGTTGGATATGTTCTTGTAAATAATAGACTTCCGATAATCGGTATGTCTGATAAGGATAAGAACGTCACATCAAAAGGTAAGAAACTGTTAATACGGATGTTCCCACTACCAGTAATAGTACGGGCTAAGAACACTGTAATTGCTCCAGCAATCATATTGATAGCCGTACCACTAATAATTTGGTTTGCATTTAAGTTAATACTTGCAAACGCATGGAGTAAAGAAAATAACATCCCAGCAATCGTTGCTATCAATAAGCCTAGCCATAACGCTTTCTGCTCTCCTGGCCAAATCATTTGCATATTAACAATCACTAATGCTCCTGTAAAGGCACCCACTACCATTAATCCTTCTAAACCGATGTTTACTACACCGCTTCGTTCACTGAATAACGCACCTAATGCTGTGATTAAAAGAGGAATCGTAAAAATAATCGCATATGGCGCTATTTGTTGTATCAATGTCCACATACTATTTCTCCTCCTTTTTCTCTACAGTACTAGACTTCTTGTTCCTACGTTTTTTCAACACGTAAGTTACTAGTCGTTCAATTAAAATACTTGCTGCAGCAAAATAAATAATAATGGCAATGATTGAATCAGCAATCTCTGGTGGAATATCTGTCATCGCATTCATAAATCCACGTCCAGAGTAAAGAATACCGAAGAAAATCGCTGCAAATAATACCCCAACTGCTGTGTTTGCCCCAAGTAACGCTACTGCGATCCCGTCAAAACCTTGTGTTGGCAAAATACCAATCTGCATGCTTGTAGCATTACCTGTATATTGTGCCATTCCACCAAGACCAGCTAGTCCACCGGAAATTAACATAGAAGTAACGATTCCACGGTTAACAGCAATACCTGCATACTCTGCTGCATCGCGGTTATAACCTACTGCTTTTAATTCGTAACCTAACGTTGTTTTATTAATAATGAAAGCCACAACGATAACTGCAATGGCTGCAACAAACAAGCCTAAATTAACGTAAGAGCCACCGAATAAGTCCGTTAAAAATCCTACTCTTAACGTAGCTCCATCAGGTAATTTTTTCGATTCTGTTTCTAAAAATTCACCTTTAAAATAAGCTGGCACTGCATAGTAAATCGTCCAATAAGCAATCCAGTTCATCATGATGGTAGAAACTACTTCATGTACATTGAATTTTGCTTTTAAAATACCAGGTATAAACGCCCAAGCAGCTCCACCTAAGAAACCAGCAAGAACCATTAAACCAACTAAAATCGGTTGCGGTGCACTGATAGATAAACCAACTGCTGTTGCACAAAATCCGCCAAACAACATTTGTCCTGCTGCTCCGATGTTAAATAGACCTGTACGGAATGCAAATGCTACAGATAAACCAGTAAAAATTAATGGTGTTGCGGTTGCAAGTGTATTACCAATTCTCGAGATGTTCTTTAGTCCACCCTCGAATAAATATTGATATCCTAAAAACGGATTATGGCCTGTTAGTGCCATTAAGATTGCACCAGCAATCAGACCGAATAAGACAGCGAGTAAAGAAACTACGGTGCTTCTCATTCTTTTACCTCCTTCTCCACTCCGGCCATCATAAGTCCGATTTCGTTCTCGTTTGTTTCCGAAGCGTTTACAATTCCGACTAATTGTCCGTTATTCACAACGGCAATACGGTCCGATACATTTAATATTTCATCTAATTCTAATGATACAAGCAATACCGCTTTTCCATTGTCTCTTTGTTCAATAAGACGTTTATGAATATATTCAATAGAACCTACATCTAATCCACGCGTTGGTTGAACGGCAATTAATAGCGTTGGATCTAACTCAATCTCACGACCAATGATAGCTTTTTGTTGGTTACCACCAGATAAACTTCTTGAAATAGAATCGCCGCCTTGACCGGAACGAACATCAAAACTTTTAATAATTTTATCTGCGTGTTCTTTCATTGCTTTAAAGTTTAATAGGCCACGCTTAGAGAATGGTTTTTTATGATAAACATGTAATGCCATGTTTTCTTGAATTGTATAGTCAAGAACTAGACCGTGTTTATGACGGTCTTCCGGAATATGAGCAATTCCTTTTGCTACTCTTGCTTTAACAGGGGTTTTTGTAATGTCTTCCCCTTCATAAATAACCGAGCCAGTTTCCGCATGTTTTAATCCTGTAATACTTTCGACGAGTTCCGATTGACCATTTCCATCAACCCCAGCAATACCAAGGATTTCTCCTTTTTTCACTTCAAGAGAAACATCTTTTAGTCCAAGAATACCTTTGCTATTTTTTACAGAAAGGTTATTTAAAGTTAAAACAACTTCACCTGGAATTGCTTGCTTTTTTTCTACTTTAAACGAAACTTTACGCCCTACCATCATTTCTGCCATTTTTTCTGTTGTTGTTTCCGCTACATTAACCGTTCCGATTGTTTTACCACGGCGAATAACGGTACAACGGTCTGCCATTGCTTTAATTTCTTTTAACTTGTGCGTAATTATAATGATAGATTTACCTTCAGCAATTAAGTTCTTTAAGATTTTCCCTAACTCTTCAATTTCTTGAGGTGTTAATACTGCTGTCGGTTCATCTAAAATAAGAACATTCGCATTACGGTAAAGCATTTTTAAAATTTCTACACGTTGTTGCATCCCAACAGAGATGTCTTGAATTTTTGCATGTGGATCTACGTTTAAACCATATTTTTTAGATAGTTCCGCAACACGTTTTCCGGCTGTTTTGGAATCCAATGTAAACCATTTTGTCGTTTCGTTACCTAGCATAATATTTTCTGTAACGGTAAAGTTACTTACTAGTTTAAAGTGTTGGTGAACCATTCCAATTCCTAAACGGTTCGCAATGTTTGGATTGCTAATTTTTGTTTCTTCTCCGTTTACTTTAATACTACCGCGATCTGGTTGGTACATACCAAATAGAATGGACATAAGAGTAGACTTACCTGCACCATTCTCACCTAGTAACGCATGGATTTCACCTTTTTTTAACTGAAGGGTAATATCATCATTGGCAACAATTCCAGGAAACTCTTTCCGGATATTGAGCATCTCGACTACATATTCCATCTAGTAAACTCCCTTTTTAAAAATATTTTTCTATCGACTTTCATTCGTTGTCTTATTTAATGTATTTGTTAAAGACCGCTGCTGATTGGAGCATATGCCTCCGCTTTCCGCGGGCGGGCCGGGAGCCTCCTCGGCGCATTCGCGCCTGGGGTCTCCCGCTCCCCGCTTCTCCCGCAGGAGTCTACGATATATGCTCCAATCAGCCGCTAGATAAGTTAGATAAATAATACTATTCTTTAACAAAACGTATTCAATAAAAACTATTACAAATTCAAAAGATTCTAAAAGTATGATGTCTGATGTCTAGAGTTAAAATTTTTACGGCTATACTTACAATTAGGCTGTGCTTTATTGTAGGTTACCGTTTTTATTAAAGTATTTTGTTAAGTGAATCAATTTCATAATTACGGTTCGTTTAATGAAAAACGAGTATTTTAATGATATACATAATAATATGTTCGTTTATTAAGGTGTATAAATACAGACTACGATGCTATTTTCGTATTGTAGTCCCACATTATGAAACGGACTCAAGTAAATCATTTTAGGGACCTTTAGTACAAGAAAGGAGACGGGTCCTCCCGCCTCCTATAATAATTTAAGCAATCATTATCAAATGTTTGAATATCTTACAGTATTATTTAATTAAGTCGCCTTGCTCACCAGATACAACGATATCACCAGATTGTAATAACTTATATACTTCAGAAACTTTATCAGTAGTTTCTTTGCTTAAGTTTGGATTTTCAGCAGGGATACCAACACCGTCATTCTTTGCATCGAATGTTAATGTTTCTCCACCTGGGAATTCACCGTTTACTTCTGCTTTAATCATGTCAAAAGCAGCTTGGTCGATACGTTTCATAGCAGAAGTTAAGATTACAGACTTATCTTGACCTTCTAATAATCCGTCCGCGTATTGGTCAACGTCAACTCCAACCATCCATACATCACTTCCAGTTGCAACACGAGTTTTTGCTTCGTTGATTGCACCTACACCTACTCCACCAGCAGCAGCGAAGATTACATCAACACCACGCTCGTACATTTGAGCAGCGATTTGTTGTCCAGCAGCTACGTTATCGAAGCTACCTTGGTATACTACGTTTTGTGCTTCCATTGTTACGTTCGTTCCAAAGTTTTCGTTAGCATAAGCTAACCCTTGTTGGAAGCCCCAGTTGAATTTTTGAACTGGAGGAATTTCCATACCACCGATGAATCCAGCTTGTGCATCTTGTAATTCTAAAGCAGTAGCAACACCAGCAAGGAATCCAGACTCATGCTCAGCGAAGAAGATAGATACTGTGTTATCTCCTACTAATGTGTTCCAGTCCCCGTTATGTGGAGCTCCATCAATTAAAACAAATTTTGCATCTTCATATTTAGCTTGAGCAGCAAAAATAGCTGTTTCAAATTTAAAACCAGGAGTTACGATTAATTTATATCCAGCGTCATAAAGGTTGTCGATTTCTTTTACATAGTCAGCCTCAGTAGTTCCGTTTGGCTTCAGGTAACGCTCTTGTAAGTTTAACTCGTTTGCAGCCTTTAAAACACCTTCCCAAGAACCTTGGTTAAAAGATTTATCGTCAATTGTACCAGCATCTGTAACCATACCGACTTTCATTTTGTCAGCGCTTCCACCAGTGCTACCACAAGCAACAAGTAATGACATTGCGATCATTACAATTGTAAGAACAAAAAGTCCTTTTTTCATCAGAAAAAACCCCCGTAAAATTATTTGTTTTAGTATATAAATTTTATTCACTTGCTATTAATAATATAAACTTTCAATCTACTTATTACAATAAAAACTTGTCGATAAAAATGAGTAAATTTTACCGCTTACATAATTGATGCATACGGTTATAATTCCCTACACACCAACTCTGAACAACACCAGCATAAATATCCGTTTCTATGAATAAACGGTGCCAGGCACTTGTCGTATTTGGTCGTTTTCTGTCGTTTTGAATAAAAAGTTATATATAAAATAAAGCGAGTGATCAAATATGTACATATTTGATCACTCACTATCCTATGGTATGGTCACTTTGAATTTCTCCATTTTACTATCTAAATGCTTTTTATCCAGTTCCTCAAGCAAATCTTCTTCAAATTTTCGGTACACATATTGAGCAAACTTAATCACTTCTACTTTCACTTCTTGTTTGCTATGTTCTGCAATATGATCTAATGTGTCCATTACTGCTAATAAAATTGAAATATCTTGCCTTCCGTAATGACTTAGTTGATAGAACGTCGTATAAAGTAATTGTTCTACACTCTCCTGCTTTTTCAACAACCTTGGTGTTTTATCCTTGTTGTAAAAAACCTCATAGTTACTTGCACGTTGCAAAGCTTCTGTTAACGGTGTACGTAAAAAACGAATACAATCAATTGCCGTGTTTGGATCATTAATACCTGGTGATATCGCACGTAACGCTATCTCCACCATTTTGATAATATTAAATTCAATATCTTGTATCGGTGTCCTTTCTTGACCAATCGTAATATAATCATCTATTTCAAATTTCAACTCTTTCTCTTTATGGAAAATATGTAATATAACACTTTCCTTTGATACATAATGTCCAATATACTCTTTAAGTTCAATATAATAATCTTTTTCTTCCGCTAGTTCATACAGCTTTTTATAGTCCATTAGTTGTATGTAGCCAAATGTTCCTCCATTAACCGCGTGGACAGATGTGAATCTTTCAGGAGGTTCAATAGGTTGGTCTTTCTTTTCTTTATTAGCATTCTCTATATCTCTTTCTTCGTCTTTAATTGTTTTCAATGCATCCTCTGTTAACTGATAGATTAAATTACTCACTTGAATAGATGTTGCTACATTATGAATAAAGTAGGCAAAAAAAGCCAAGCTGATGATCGCTACCGTTACGCCAACCGACGCAGAAATGACGGGGTGATCGATGGTACCTTTTCTCATAAATAATAACGTGACAATCGAATAAATGAATGCCCCTAAAAATACACCAAGCACCCTCATAGTAGAGGATTTTGTAACAAAATCTTTTAACGTACGTGGCGAAAACTGAGATGTATATGTTGTTAGAACGACCATTATGGTAGAGAAAGTAATCGTCGTCATCGTTAATAAAGCAGCAGAAATGGTTCCTAGTATTATTTGCGCTAAGTCTACACTTGTCATGAGTAAGATAGGAATTTTATTTTGAAGAAAATCACTATGTACCATATCCACATATAAAACTACTAACGTAAGGACAAAGGAGATAGTACAGTAAATACTAGGTATCACCCAAATGCTTTCCTTCATTCGTAAAAGCACTTTCTTCATTTACTATTACCTCCTTGAGAAATATTCTTTATTATTTCTTTACTTCCTTTCCTTTATGAAAAATAAACAGAACTTGAGAATACAAACAGAGTTCGTTATTCTATTTAAAGAATCATTTTCATAAGGATGTGCAAAGTATGCGCTTAAATAAATTTATTAGTGAATCAGGTGTCGCATCTCGCCGTGGTGCAGACAGGCTAATTGAAGAGGGTAGAGTAAGAATCAACGGGAGAGTAGCCAAAGTTGGTGATCAAGTAAATCCTGGTGATGATATTCGAGTGAACGGTAATCAAATTAGAGTTGCCCGTGACAATGTCTATATTGCCTTAAATAAACCTGTTGGCATTACAAGTACGACAGAAAAGAATGTAAAAGGGAACATAGTTGACCTTGTTAATCATCCGTTGCGTATTTTTAATATTGGAAGATTGGACAAAGATTCCGAAGGGTTAATTTTAATGACAAATGATGGAGACATCGTAAATGAAATTTTACGGGTAGAAAATCAACATGAGAAAGAGTATATCGTTTCTGTAGACAAGCCAATAACGGACGAATTTGTAAAACGCATGTCCGAAGGAGTAAAGATATTAGGAACGAAAACGTTACCTTGTAAAGTTACTCCTCTATCTAAATACGACTTCAATATTGTTTTAACACAAGGACTTAATCGTCAAATCCGACGCATGTGCTCAGAGTTAGGGTACGAGGTGTACCGTTTGCAACGTGTGCGAATCATGAACATTCAATTAGGTAACTTACCAGTCGGCCAATGGCGTGACTTAACGAAGAAGGAAAAAAAGAAGCTGTTTGAAGAATTAAATTATGAACCGAAAGAATGGTAGGATTTTTTAGGGCTATGTATTCACATAGCTCTTTTTTATATGAAAAACAAAGAAAATATTTGTTTTAAAGGAATAATGTTGTATTTTTTTACATCTATTTCTATTAAACTTAAAAGATAGACAGTTTGAAGAAATAGGTGATTTTATGAGGAAAAAGTTATTATTCATTTTACTAGTTTTCACATTCCTTTTTACTACAAATAGTACTTTTGCAACAAATAGTATTACTGTGTCAAACTCACAACAGAAAATACCATTGTTTTCGTATAGTAAACTTATGCCTTTCTATAGCTCGGTTACAAACTCACCCTTCGCTCTTTTTGTAGCTCAACTGCCTGATGAGAAAAAAAGGTATGTGAACGGATGTGTGAAACCAAAACTAGAAAAAGGTCATGTAGTGAACGTTGCAGCAACCTCCCTATGGTTAGAACCTGGCGAAAATCGATCGTTAGATGAACCTTCTTTAACGACGCCTGTTGATTTAGAAAAATGGACGAAAAGCTTGAGTGTCGATCATAAGCTATGGCTCGTTGGAAAACTGGAAACACAAGCCTTGTACGGTCAAGAAGTAACCATTTTGCAAAGTAAAGGTGATTGGATTGAGGTTGCAGTACACGATCAATCAACACCTAAAAACGCAACTGGTTACCCAGGTTGGGTGCCAGCTTCCCATATTAGTGAAGTCGAGACTACCTACCCAAATTGTAAGCTAGCTATTGTAGACGCTAATACAACGACTTTGTATCATAATGCGAGTTTCTCTAACCCCTTTATGGACATTAGCTTCAATACGAGACTTCCAGTTGTGAAGGAGGGGGCAGATTGGATAAAAGTATATACCCCTGCAGATGAGTTTAAATATATGAGGAAAGAACATGTTTTAGTAGTAGATAATGAGAGTTCTATACCAAAGCCACAACCTGGCGATGTAGTAGAATCAGGAATGAAATTTTTAGGGTTACCTTATTTATGGGCTGGTACAACTGGCTATGGCTATGATTGCTCTGGTTTTACCCATTCTGTTTATAAACGACATGGCATCTATATACCGCGCGATGCGTCTGCTCAATTTAAGGCAGGGATAGCTGTTGCAAAAAGTGATCTACAACCTGGTGACCTACTCTTTTTCGCCTATGAAAATGGAAAGGGCAGCGTTCACCATGTTGGAATGTATATCGGAAATGGTCAAATGATCCATTCTCCTAATTCTAGTAAAAGCATCGAGATTGTTTCGTTTCAAACAGGAATATATGCGGCGGAATATGCTGGGGCCAGGAGGTATATTGATTGATCTTTGATGATGAAGTTCATTTTCTACTTTTTTCTTAGTCAAAATGAACTTCATCGGCCTTATCAAGTTCACTTTCTTCTTTTTTCTTTGGCTAAATGAACTTCATCGACCTTATCAAGTTCACTTTCTCCTTTTTTATTAGTCAAAATGAACTTCATTCGCCTTTTGAAGTTCATTGGGGGCTAAATTTTCTCCGTAGTTGAACTTCATCGGACTTATGAAGTTCATTGGGAGCTAAATTTTCTCCGTAGTTGAACTTCATCGGACTTATGAAGTTCATTGGGAGCTGAAATTTCTCCTTAGTTGAACTTCATCGGCCTTATGAAGTTCATTGGGGGCTGAATTTTCTCCGTAGTTGAACTTCATCGGACTTATGAAGTTCATCGAGGGCTGAAATTTTTCCGTAGTTGAACTTCATTAATAGAACGAAATTAACCTTTCCTTACAAAACAAAAAATGAACCCCATTTAAACAACTGAAGTTCATCCCCACTATTAAAAACATATAAAATTATTTAACTCTAAATTAGATCGACATATCGCCGATCTTAAACGACACTTTTAAAATATCTGATAGCTTATATAAAATAGAAACTTGCGTGTCTAACTTTCCCTCTTCAATTTCCACAATCGTTTCTTCGGTAACTCCGACTAATGCTGCTAATTTTTCTATATCAATATTTTGTCTTTCTCTTGCATATTTTAATTGGTGGCCGATATATTCCATGTTTTACACCCCTTTGTTATGTAAGCGATTACAATTAATATTATTATAATAAAATTTTTAGAATTTTTCAATAGTACAGAATAAAAGAAAAGCAAGGTTAAAGTTGAATGGCTCTTGAGAGAACTCTCTTTCACTTTTACCTTGCCTTAAAATAAGACTCTATTTAATATCGCTGTTGATTTCCGCGCAAGTCTTTGCTTTCCACGGGCGGCCTGGGATGGTTATTTTCACTAGCGTGAAAAAACCTACTCCTTGGCTTCGCCTGTGGGGTCTCCCGTCTCCCGCTTCTCCCACAGGAACCTCCGACTTGCACTACAATCAACAGCTAGATACCTATCAAAATCAATATTATTCTTTGGCACATCTAAAATTAATAGAATTTAGTACCCTGTACCTTTACCGCCTGTTACGATTGCGATACCGGAGCTAGCGCCAATTCTCGTTGCTCCAGCTTGTACCATTTTTCTAGCAGTATCTAAATCTCTTACACATGCAGAAGCTTTCACACCGATGTCTGGTCCTACTGCTTCTCTCATTAGCTTGATATCTTCTGGTGTTGCACATCCTGGTCCGAAACCTGTTGATGTTTTAACAAAGTCTGCTCCGGCCATTTTCGCTAAAATACAAGCTTTTTTCTTTTCTTCTGTCTCTAAGTAGCCTGTTTCGATAATAACCTTTACTGGTGCATGACCTTTAGCTGCTAATACAACTGCTTCGATGTCTTTTTTCACTGTTTCAAAGTCTCCAGATTTAAGAGCACCGATGTTCATTACCATATCGATTTCTGTAGCTCCACTAGCAATTGCATCGCGAGTTTCTGCTACTTTCACGTATGAGTTTGTTGCACCTAATGGGAAACCAACAACTGTTGTAATTCCAACATTAGTACCTTTTAATTCTTTCGCAGCTGTAGATACCCAGTAAGGGTTCACACATACCGTTGCAAAGTTGTATTCTTTTGCTTCTTCACAAAGCTTCACAATTTGCTCATGAGTACTATCTGGCTTTAATAATGTGTGATCAATCATTCTTGCGATAGATGGACCTGTAATAATGCTAGAGAATGCTGCGTTTGATGTAGGTGCGGCATTCGATGTCGCTTGAGCTGGAGTTGTGTTGCTTAGCTCTTGTTTATTTGTAAGTTGTTCCATAATTTTATTCGTAATTTGTTCGACTAGCGCATCCATTTGCGTTTGCATCCAATTTCACCTCTTCTTAATGTAATCGATCAACGATTCCAGCAATGACTGCATCAAAAGAACCGTCTGGATCTTCTAAAATGTCTCTTGCTGCTCCACCTTCTTCTAATACTAAAACATAATCGCCAATTCCAGCGTGAAAGCGATCGAATGCGATTAACGCATCTCCACATTTATTTCCATCTGTATCGACTGGAACGACTACCATAAGCTTTTTATTTTGATGGCTCGGTGTTTTAATCGTCGAAACGACATTTCCAACAACCTTCGCGAGTTTCATTATTTTGCTTGAGGAAGAATTTTTTCGATATCTTGGTGTGGTCTAGGAATTACGTGTACTCCTAAAAATTCACCAACGCGTTGTGCTGCATCTGCACCAGCTTCAGTAGCAGCTTTAACTGCACCTACATCACCGCGTACCATTACTGTAATTAAAC
This sequence comes from Bacillus alkalisoli, assembly GCF_002797415.1. Taxonomy (GTDB): domain Bacteria; phylum Bacillota; class Bacilli; order Bacillales; family Bacillaceae_I; genus Bacillus_CD; species Bacillus_CD alkalisoli. Next base: position 165,225 of record NZ_KZ454944.1, on the reverse strand, counting down.
CGCCGCCAACTTGAACTTTACCAACTAAAGAAACATTTGCTGCTTTCATCATTGCGTCTGCTGCTTCAATAGCACCTACTAAACCTTTAGTTTCGATCATTCCTAATGCGTTACTCATTTTATATTTCCTCCATTCGTTTTACGTTGTAATATTCGATGATTCCGAGTATCCCAGCATCTGATGGGACAAGGTCTTTCTTTAAGGGGATGGAAGACTCGTTACTTTTTGCCAAGTAAACTAAGTCACCAACGCCAGCTTGCTTTATCGTATCAATTGCCACAATCGGTTTGCCCTTATCCTGTAATTGTTCGTCTACTGGTTGAACAATAAGCAGTTTTAATCCCTTTAAATTCTCATCTTTATGTGTACAAAACATGTTTCCGATGACTCTTGCTACGAACATTTATAAAACCTGCTTTCAACGCTTAATAAAACGGCTTTCAATTTCCATAATTTTCGTAACACGGCGATCGTGACGACCACCTGCGTAATCTGTTTCTAACCATGTTTTTACGAGTTGTTTTGCTAAACCTTCACCGATAAACTGTCCACCGATAGATAGTACGTTAGCGTTGTTATGTTCACGGCTATTAATGGTAGAAGATAAATCCCAACAAACTGCTGCGCGAACGCCTGGAATTTTATTTAAAACCATACCACTACCAACACCAACACCATCAATCATAACTCCAACATAATCAGGGTTCGTTGCTACACACTCCCCAACTAGGAATGCAATGTCTGGATAGTCGACTGCATTTTTATCTTTACAGCCAAAATCAAGGTATTCATAGCCTAGCTCCGTTAAGTGCTTCTTTAACGTTTCTTTTAATTCGTATCCACCATGGTCGCTACCAATCGCTATTTTTTTCATCTCAGTTATCTCCTTTGGCAAATACGTGAATAATTGGTTCAAACGTCTGAACCTTCAAGCTAGCTCCACCAACGAGTACACCGTCTATATCAGATTGGCTAGCATATTCTTTTGCATTTGATTCGTTTACAGAACCTCCGTAAAGGATAGAAATAGATTCTGCCGTCGAACCAACAACTTCTTGTAAAACAGCACGGATATATTTGTGTGTTGCTTGCGCTTGTTCTGCTGTTGCAGATTGTCCTGTTCCAATTGCCCAAACAGGCTCGTAAGCTACCAAAAAGTTACTAGATTGTATATCTTGTAGTGCGCCTAAAATTTGTTTCGTTAAAACTCGCTCTGTTTGGCCATTGTTTTTCTCTTCTAGCGTTTCACCGATACAAATGATTGGTGTTAGATTAGATCCAATTGCTTGCTGCACTTTTTTGTTCACAAGAGCATCACATTCGTTCGAATATTGTCTTCGTTCGGAATGTCCGATAATAACGAATTCACACCCGATATCATTCAACATTTCTGCTGATGTTTCGCCAGTAAATGCCCCACTATCCTTCTGGTGGACGTTTTGAGCGCCAACTTTAACTGATAAACCTTGTTGTTCTAATAAAAGTCGAACCTGGTATAACAATTGCGTTGGAGGACAAATAACAACGGATGTTCCTTCGATACTACTCATCTCTTGCACAAATGATGCTGCTTCTGAGAGTGTTTTATTCATTTTCCAGTTTGCCACCACATATGTTTGGCGACCTGTTATCCCTTTAGTTGGTTGCTGCCGGTATACCTCTTGAATGGCATCTTTTACTAGACTTTTAATGTAAGATTGAATGGCTTGATCCATCATTCTTTACCGATTATGCTTTCGGTAAAATTCCGTCAACCTCAATGTTTGGACGTGGAATCACGTGTACAGATACTAAGTTACCAACACGTGCTGCTGCGTCTGCTCCAGCTTCTGTTGCTGCTTTAACTGCGCCAACATCACCGCGTACCATTACTGTTACAAGGCCCCCACCTATTTGGTCTTTCCCAACTAATGTTACGTTTGCTGCTTTTACCATTGCATCTGCCGCTTCGATTGCACCGATTAAACCTTTAGTTTCGATCATTCCTAATGCTTCTTGACTCATTGTATTTCCTCCTGTTTCGCTTTTGCGATTAGTTTTTTTGGTTTTTTTTTCTACAATACTTGTTATTTCTTTTACATTTTTTTGCTTATCTTCTTTGGATTTTGCCAAGAGAAATCAGCCCTTTATATTATTCTAAAACTATCTACTAAAACGCAGCGTCTTTGACGTGTGAACGTTTTTGCACTTGTTAATCCTTCACCTGTAGGGCCAGCAATTGTAAGTGTTGTGAATCCTTCACTTTCAAATCCTAATCCTGATACAGATGGACCGTTTTTCACAAAAATAGTTGCTTGAATTTCTTTCGCCATTTTCGTTAAATTCGTTACATTTTGCGAGTGCATAATGGCTGTATGGCGATTTCCTTTTTCTGCAATAACAGCTAGTTCAATTGCTTTGTCTACATCTGGCACTCTAACGATTGGTAAAATTGGCATTAACATTTCTGTTACAACTAACGGATGATCTTCTTTTGTTTCTGTAATTAATAGCTTTACATCAGGAGAAGCTTGAATGCCAGCCGCTTGTAAAATAACGCTCGCATCTTTTCCAACAAAGTCTTTGTTTGGATAAAATTTGCCGTTATTGTTTACTAGTACTTTCGCTAACACTTTCTCCAGTTGGAAGCCTTTAAGTTCGAAGGCACCGTTTTTCACCATTTCACTCTTAAGCGCATTTGCTACTTTTTCTACAACAAATACTTCTTTCTCCGCTGTACATAACACGTTGTTATCAAAGCTTGCACCTGTTACGATGTCGCTTGCCGCTTTTGAGATAATTGCTGTTTCATCTACAACAACTGGTGGGTTACCAGGACCTGCTGCAATCACTTTTTTCCCTGCTGCCATCGCTGCTTTTACAACGATTCCTCCACCTGTAACAACTAATGCGTTAATTCCGGGATGCTTCATTACTTCATTAGAAGTTTCAATGTTAGGGTTCGCTACAGACGTTAATGTGTTTTCAGGACCACCCGCAGCAACAATTGCTTCGTTTAAAAGTTGAATCGTTTTAATCGAAACTTGCTTCGCGCTTGGGTGTGGATTGTAAACAACTACATTTCCAGCTGCTACTAGAGAAATAGAGTTATTGATTACCGTTGCCGCTGGGTTTGTTGTTGGAGTAATAGAACCGAATACTCCGATTGGTGCGTACTCTACAAGCGTTAAACCGTTATCGCCTGAGTATGTTGTGCTAACGATATCCTCCACACCTGGTGTTTTGTTTGCGGCAAGTAAGTTTTTTGCAACTTTATGTTGCACTCTACCTAAACCAGTTTCTTGGACAGCTAAGTTTGCTAGTTCTTCCGCATGTGCACGGCTAACTTCACGCATTTTTTCTACCATTGCAGTTCTAGTCGCTAAAGGTAGGACGCGGAGCTTTTCCCAGGCAACTTTTGCTGCTGCTACCGCTTCGTCAACTGTTGCAAACACACCGTTTTCTAAACGGATGTTGCTAGTTGTTGGCTGCGCTATAGCTGTTGCACTATCACTATTACCGCCTAGTTGCTGTAACACTTGTTCTACCATTTTTTTAATATCTGTTTCGTTTATTTGCACGTTTTAGTCCCCTCCTTTTTTAAAGGTTGTTGACCCTTTTATCTCTATTTGGTCGACGATCCCAACGATAGCGGAATCAACCGGTGTGCCGTTTGTAATTTCTGTTTGTCTTGCCGAACTTCCGCCAACAACAAGTACTACTTCTCCAACACCTGAGCCAACCGTGTCGATCGTTACTACTGGCTTGCCATCTTCTTCTAGCGTTTCCATATCAAGTGGAACCACGATAAGCATTTTCTTTCCTTTTAACTTCTCTGCTTTTGTTGTGGAAACAATGGATCCTACTACTTTTCCTATGATCATTCTAGTTAGTCTCCTTTCTAGGAGTCTGTTTTCTTCTGGATTTTCACGTTAAGTTCTCTTGCTAAATCTTTTGCAGATGGTGTCACTCTACTATTAGCTGGTAGATTAATTGTTTCTAGTCCATCTCGCATCGCCTTTTCAATATGTTTCGACAAGAGTAAAGGCGCTTTCTCATCGTATGAAGTGATTTGAGTGTCCACTGTCTTCACGATATCCTTGAGCGATACCCACTTCACTTCGTCCTTTTGAATCTGACGAATGTAACCTTGTATTCTTTCTTGCACGGAATGTGGCGAAAATATTTGTTCGTACACATTCAGCTCCACATCATCATTTGCAATTACAACTGGTTTACCTTGTAATTGGTATTGAATCGCTAGCCAAATAGCTTGGTCATCATCCATTGTTAAGGCAAGTTTTGATAACAGGTGGAAAGATGCAACTGGAATAACAAGTAACTTCGTTTTTTCTAATACTTCATTTAATTGTGTAAAGCTTGTCTCATTATTTAGGAGGATTGTATTAGCAGCCCATTTTTCTTGTGAGGCTTGCCAATTCTCTGAGACTAGTATTGTTACATCATACTTATCAGCAAGAGTAGAAACCGCTTCCATTATTCCTTCTGAATAGGAAGATGGATGGTTTAGTAGAATCGCAATGGAATGTGAATCTACTTCTTCCACTTGTTCACTTAGATATGCTTTGACAACTTGCAAGACGAGTGATTTAACTCGTTCCTTTACAGCCGCATCCACTATCTTCACTCCCATCTTCTATCGCAACGATTTCCCCGAGCTGCCCGTTTTTCATGTTGGCAGCGTTCGCTTCATCTAAGTCGATATGCATTTCTAACTTATACCTTTCGGAAACGCGAATGAGTACATTGGAGAAAATGACTCCACGCTCTCCTTTTACTTTTACTTGAACTAGGTCGCCATCCTTTAACTGAAACCTTTGGGCATCTGATGTGTGCATATGTATATGTCTCGCTGCACAGATCAAGCCTTCTTGGATTGTTACTTGCCCTCGAGGACCTTGGATGGTAATAGCGGCTGATCCTTTTATATCTCCAGAGTTTCGTATCGGCGGCTTTACCCCAAGAGTAAACCCGTCGAATAAAGAGATTTCTACTTGTGTCGCACCTCTCGCTGGACCTAACACTCGGACATTCGGAATTTTTCCTTTCGGCCCGATGAGTGTGACGGTTTCTTTTGCGGCAAACTGGTTTGGCTGGGACAAGTCTTTTTGTTTGTTTAGCTTATAGCCTCTACCAAAAAGTCGTTCCACATGTTCAGGTGAAAGGTGGATATGTCGATTAGATGCTGCAATCGGTACTTCTTTTGCTGTTGTTTTTAACGAACTTTCTACAACTTGTCTCACTAACTGCTTAATAATCTCTTTATCTATTATCCTCACCTCCTACATCTAATAATGCGCGGGCTGTATATTGGTCCGTAATGAGAACATTTGCGTAACCACCTGTTATAGCACCAATGATACCTTCTACCTTGTTGTTCCCACCTGCTACAAGGATGCTTTGTTCGATATTGGCTAAGTCTTGAAGCTCAATGCCGATTGTTCTTTCATTTAAAGATTCATTTGTGATTTTTCCAGTTATATCAAAAAATCTGGAACAAATATCGCCGACTGTTTTGTTCTCGTCTAATGTTTGAAGGTCCGTGTCTAAAAAGTAACCAGCTTTCATTAAGGTAGACTGTTTACCAGGTTCTCCAACTGTGTACATGGCAATGTTGGCCTTTTTTCCTAATTCCAACACTTTCTTTATATGTCGATCTGCAATAATTGCTTGTTTAACGACGATATGGTCAACAACTGCAGGCAATGGTAGAAAATGTGGTGCTGTATGAAACGCACTCGAAATGCCGTTAATTATTTCAGATGCGTATGTATTGTGTTCCGAGTAACTAACTCCACCGTTCAGCTGGACGACTGTCACATCTTTCACATTTTTCGGTTGCATGTTTTTGACCACTTGGTAAAGCGTTGTTCCCCATGTTAAACCGATTGTGTCGCCATTTTGTACAATTTCATATAAGTAGTTCGCAGCTGCTTCTCCAAGCTTTTCTTTAATCGATTCATCTTCATATTTCGGAATCGGGGCAATGACGCATGCTTTTAATTCGTACTTTTCTTGGACACGAGCAGCTAGTTGCTGAACATCTTCGGTTGGGTCAATAATTTTTATATGAACGATACCGTCTTGTTTTGCTTGTAAAAGAAGGCGCGATACAGTCGGACGAGAAATGCCTAACTTTTTTGCGATTTCTTGTTGGCTGTAATGTAATTGATAGTACATTTTAGCAACTTCTACTAAGCGTGAAATTTTCTCATCGACCATTGGGTTCACCTAACTTTAAAATTATGGGAAATAAGTACTTTGCATTTTTTCATCATTTTCCCTAGTTTCATCTATTAAAACGTGTTTTATTGTTAATTTTGTTTGTTGGCTGTGAAATTTTGCTCACCCATCGTGAACATATGTTAATTTAATTATATATTACATAAAAATTCTGTCAACATACGTAACTTAAAAAATTTAGAATATTTTATTTTGTAAGCGGTGTCTGTTTTGGGAGAGAGAGGTAACTGAGTTAGGCAGTAAAAAACCCTTCGTTTCTTAACGAAGGGTTTTTAAATAGCTAGTTTTTTAGTTTGACTTCTATATAGAAGAAATTGTAATAGTGTTTTACATTGTGGTAAAGAAAAGCCAACGATAGGACCTATTAATAGAGCGATAACAACCGTTCCCATTCCAACCGGGCCACCCATTAACCAACCAAACAAGAGTACAGAAAGTTCCATTCCATTACGAACCCATTGTACTTTCCAACCTGTTTTTTCTACAATTAAAATCATTAGGCCATCACGAGGACCAGCCCCAAGTTCCGCTGACACGTAAATTCCTATTCCATAGCCAATAATAATAACACCTATTAATAAGTAAAATGCTGCTCCTATTAAACTATGAGCATTTGGCAAAATCCAAAGGAAAAAATCAATGAAAAAGCCAATTAGCAACATGTTAAGAAATGCACCTATTTTAGGCATCTGTTTTGTAAAGAGAACAGTAATAAGTAGGAGCAGGAAACCGATAATAATAATCCAAGTACCTATTGTGAGGCCAAATTGCATGGTTAAGCCGTAATGGAATACATCCCACGGACCAATTCCTAGCAACTTTCCTTTTATTGTCATTGCTACGCCAAGTGCTAGCATTATTAATCCTATAGTAAAAAAAGACCAGCGCAGGATCCATTCTTTTCGCATAAGTGCCCCTCTAATCTTCTCAAAATTTTTATACCTATACCACTATACCACATCAAATTGCAATAAAATGCATAAAATAATTACTAATTAATGTAAAACGCCAGTCTAAAGTACAGTATTTCTACTGTAAATTAAGCTGGCATTAAAGTAGTTTCCAGCCTCAGGTGACTATAAAGTTTATAACACAGAGCTGTCTCCTTTTCGGATAAGATCATGCTTTACTTTGTAGAAACGTGTTTAGGAATGTTTTGTTTTACGATGCTTAGCCAAGCACAAAGTTCATGCTTGCGTTCCGATATTATTGCAAAACTGTCAAAAATATCAACAGAAATGCGCGTTTATTATGGGGAGGGATTATTATTGTCCATTCAGAAAAAATGGCTAGAACAGCCACCACAAGTAGTGGATAGAAGGTTAAAACCTTAACAAGATTGTCATTTGGTATCGTGAGTAGTAAAAACCATATTAATAATAAAGATGTTTTTGTTAAAATTGAATGCTCGTGTTAATTTGTGTTTCAATCCTTATGATTTGTGTTTCAATTTGATTAGTGTGTGTTTCAATTTGCTGCATTTGTGTTTCAATCTTCCTTGCGAACCCAATTTAACTATCCCTGTGTTTCAATTTCAAAAATTTGTGTTTCCATCTTAAGCATTTCTGTTTCAATCTTCCAAATTTGTGTTTCAATCCATCTTAATGAACAAAAACGCAAGGCACCTGGAGCTTGACGTAGCCTATTCTAAATTTACAAGTTCTCTAATGATAATTTCCTAAACCAAAACAAAACAGAGAGGTTATATCCTCTCTGTTAACAAGTCAAATTAACATATTTCTCGATCCCAATGACGATGGTCGGCAATGGCTTGAATAAACTTCGTTGCAAAATCGTTCGTGTCCTCGTTGTAAGGAACAACCCCTGGACATTTTTGAATATTTTCCACATGGAGTAACTCTTTTGTATCCTTACTTAAGCCAATTGGCTTGTAATGAGAAAATGCCTCCTGAACGAAATAAGAAACTTGCTTATCTAACTCTTTCTTTTCCTTGTTACTACTTACTGCATAAACCGCATCAAATAATACAGAGTCCGCAGTGAGGAATGTATGATCTGCCTCCAGCTCCGTACCGTCTTCCCCTTTTAGCACACCTAACTTTTCACTTACAATCTCCGGCTTTATTCCTGCATTTTTCAAGGATTCTAATACTTCATTAACCTCTGTTCCATAAAAATCACTACCAATAAGCACTGCTACTTTACGAGTATCTGGCTTTTTCTTTGTATTCAGTTGAGATAAGGTAGGAGAAGATTTTGTCACACTGCTTTCTTTTCCTTGCGGTGGGTTTGCACCAATTGCTTTTGCGAAAGCTGTTGCCATCTCTATACTAACATTGCCGAACATATCTACTACCTGTTGTTGGACATCTTTACTTTTCACCTTACCAAGTTCAAAGCTGAACGCCTTAATGATATGCTCCTTTTCCACTTCACTCATACTGTTCCAGAATAAAGTCGCTTGAGAAAAATGATCTTTAAAACTTTCACTTCGTTTTCGTACTTTGTAGCCATCCACTTTTTCCTGGTAATGTGTATATCCTCCCTCTGCTTCACTCGCTGGTTCCGGCGTATTAGAAGCTAAAGAGTTTTTATGGTAACTTACCTGGCCTTTATTAATCGTTTGACGACCAAAGCCATCTCGTTGATTGTTATGGAATGGACACACAGGGCGGTTTATTGGCAGTTCATGAAAATTCGGTCCGCCAAGACGTAGTAATTGCGTATCTGTATAGGAAAACAATCTACCTTGTAGCAATGGGTCATTTGTAAAATCAATTCCTGGTACAACATGTCCGGGATGAAAGGCTACCTGTTCTGTTTCTGCAAATACGTTATCCACATTTCGATTAAGTGTCATTTTCCCGATTATTTTCACCGGAACATCTTCTTCTGTCCATAATTTTGTCGGATCTAATATATCAAAGTCAAACTCAAACTCGTCTTCTTCTCGTAGTAGTTGTACGCCTAATTCATACTCCGGATAGTCGCCATTCTCTATCGCTTCCCATAGATCTCGGCGGTGGAAATCAGGATCTTTTCCATTAATTTTCTGAGCTTCATCCCAAACTACAGAATGCGTACCTAGCACTGGTTTCCAATGGAATTTAACAAAATGAGCCTTTCCTTCCTCATTTACAAAGCGAAATGTATGTACACCGAATCCTTCCATCATCCTATAACTTCTAGGTAGGGAACGGTCAGACATTTTCCACATAATCATATGGGCAGTTTCTTGGTTATTAGCTGCAAAATCCCAAAATGTATCATGAGCGGACGCAGCTTGTGGCATTTCATTATGTGGTTCAGGTTTTAATGAATGAACTAAGTCTGGAAACTTCATCGCATCTTGAATAAAAAATACCGGAATGTTATTCCCAACTAAATCATAGTTACCTTCTTCTGTGTAAAATTTCGTTGCAAATCCACGAGCATCCCTCGCTAATTCCCCTGATCCACGAGAACCGACAACCGTTGAAAAGCGCACAAAAACAGGTGTTTTTTTAGAAGGATCCTGTAAGAAACCTGCTTTTGTATATTCTTTCATAGACTCGTAAACTTCAAATTCTCCGTGCGCAGCGAAACCACGCGCATGAACAATACGCTCAGGAATGCGCTCATGATCAAAATGCGTCATCTTTTCACGAAAGTGAAAGTCCTCCATAATTGTCGGACCACGCTCACCAGCTTTTAAGGAAAATTCATCTTCTGAAACTTTTAATCCTTGATTGGTCGTTAGTTTCTTCCCACTATCATCTACTGTAAACTTGTCCAATTGTTCCTTTTTGCTGTTACTTCCATTCCCATAACGCTCATCTGCCATTCACTCTTTCCTCCCTTTATCTAGTTTAGATTTGTTTAGTTACTTCATTCCCGTTATGCGTTAGAGCAAACATCTTTTACAAATTTGTTTTAGCCTGACCACACTTTTAAAAAGATGTTAGAAGATAAAAAAAGAAACGTACCCATTCTAAAACAGGTCCGTTTCTTCTTATGCTACTTCATACACCTTATCAAGTTCACTTTCTTCTTTTTTCCTCTTCAAAATGAACTTCATCTACACACTGAACAAATATTCATCAAACAACAAAGAAAACAGGTGCTGAATTAGCACCTGTCTCATCGATTCATCCATTACTTTTCGTCAAACAAGGAAGCACCAGAGATCCCTGGTTTTGTCATTTCGTAAGGGTCTAAAATTAGATTCAGCTCTTCTTCTGTTAATACATCATACTGTAAGCAAAGTTCGCGAACTGGCACACCTTTTAAGATCGCTTCTCTTGCAATTCGGGATGCTACTTCGTATCCGATGTGTGGGTTAACAGCTGTTATAACTCCGACACTCTTTTCTACGTACTCTTTCATTCTTTCTTCATTTGCTGTAATACCTTCTAAGCAATTGTCTGTAAACGTACGGAAAGCATTATTCATAATGCTGATTGATTGAAGTAGATTAAAAATTAACACTGGTTCCATCACATTTAACTCTAATTGACCGGCTTCTGATGCAAGGCAAATAGTCTGGTCGTTACCTACTACTTGGAATGCTACCTGGTTAATTAGCTCTGGCAACACAGGGTTTACTTTTCCTGGCATGATGGATGAACCTGGCTGTCTTGCTGGTAAAGAAATTTCTCCTAATCCTGCTCTTGGACCAGATGCCATTAATCGTAAGTCATTTGCTATTTTGGACATGTTAAGCATACATACTTTTAAAGCACCAGATACTTCTGTGTAAGCGTCTGTATTTTGTGTTGCATCAACAAGATGTTCAGCACCTGTTAACGGAAGATCACTTATGTCTTGTAGATGTTTTACAACTTGTTCTATATATCGAGGGTCTGCATTTAAGCCCGTTCCTACCGCTGTTGCTCCCATGTTTACTTCATACAAATGTTGTCTTGATTGTTTAATTCTCTTTATATCACGTTCGAGTACACGGCTATACGCCTCAAATTCTTGGCCAAGACGAATTGGAACCGCATCTTGAAGATGAGTGCGTCCCATTTTTATAACATGATTGAATTCATTCGCCTTTTGTTTGAATGCTGCAAGCATATCTCCCATCGTGTCTAATAATTTTTCTGATAGATTTATAACAGCAATATGCATCGCGGTTGGGAAAGCGTCATTTGTTGATTGGGACATATTTACGTGTGTATTTGGACTACAAAGTACATAGTTCCCTTTCTCTTCCCCCATCAGCTCTAGGGCACAATTGGCAATTACTTCATTTATATTCATATTAATAGACGTTCCTGCTCCACCTTGGATAGGATCGACAATAACTTGATCATGCATTTTTCCAGCGATTAACTCATCCGCTGCCTTTACAATGTTCTCACCAATTCCGGAATAAAGACGTTTCGTATCCATATTGGCAAGGGCAGCTGCTTTTTTTACAATAGCCATTGCTTTAATTAACTCTTCATGGATTCGGTAACCAGTAATAGGAAAGTTTTCAACCGCACGAACTGTTTGAATTCCATAATACGCGTCAGTTGGTACTTCTTTTTCCCCTAGAAAATCTTTTTCCACTCGCATTTGGCTTTTAGTCATAGACATTTCTTCTTCTCCTCTATCAAGCTATAAAAACTAGCTATTATTCTTTTGGAAGTTCTATAGCTATTAAAACAGATAGAAGAAGAAACCTCAAGATGTTGTTAATGGAATTTTGTATGCGTTTGCATGGGTATGGGATACGCATTACAACATTTGCAACCCACTATTCTGTTCAAATTGATACTCGACTTTGGATCTTTTCTCAACGCTAAGACGAAAAAAATAATATTTAATCTATTGTCAAAATCATAACTATATATTATTATTCTATTTAACTAACACTACATATTGTGTTAGTTAATAGTTACTAAAACAAAATATTGATAATAACCAGTAATAATGGTGTCTGTAAAAGACTTAATAGGGAATCTGGTGTAATTCCAGAACTGTACCCGCAACTGTAAGTGTTGACGAAATAATCAAATCCACTGTCTATGGACGGGAAGGGATTAAAGTAGGTAGAAGCACAAGTCAGGAGACCTGCCATTGTTATAATACGTATTATCTTCTTCGGGAGTTGGGAAGATATAACGAGGTATACGATAACCTACAGTATGTGAAGCTGTATATTTATTACCACGTTATACATAAACCCATCCTTTGTGATGGGTTTTTTGTTCTTCTATACATCTCGATCTTCTGCCAATTTATCTATAGAAAAGAGGAAACGAAATGGAAGAAAATTTACCTGCCAGTATTTCTAGAACAATCCAGACGAAACTTGTTTTACCTCCGGACACTAATCATTTAGGTACTATATTTGGCGGAACTATTTTGTCTTACATTGATGAAATAGCTGCTATTACGGCAATGAAACACAGTAAGGAAGTAGTGGTAACGGCTTCTATTGATACGGTTAATTTTCTCTCTTCAGCTAAAGTTGGCGATATTTTGCACTTAGAAGGTGTCGTAATTTCAACCGGTAGAACGTCAATGGAAGTCTATGTAAAAGTAGAGTGCCAAAACCTGAAATCAAGAAAAAAAACCGTAACAACAACAGCTATTCTAACAATGGTTGCTGTAGATCTTAACGGCAAACCAACTCCAGTGAATGGTGTCATCCCTGAGTCAGAAGAAGAAAAAGCACTATTCCAACATGCCCAAGCTAGAAAAGAAAGAAGATTAAAGATAAATGAACTTTCAAAGGAGTGTGGACTATGAATTCTAAACATTCATTAATGGAGAATTCTGTAAGAGATGTAATAAACACGGCCTCGGAAAGGTATTCTTTTGATTTTTCACCAATCTATGAGCAGATACCAAATTTAGATGAAGCTTGTTATGAACAAGCCTTACTTTTCTCATTAAACAAAATTTCCATGGAAGAACCAAAATGGTCTTTTTTTGCCGCGAATTTATATTTACACGAGCTCTACCGTACAGTATCTGAGAATCGCGGGTATCCTTTGGAAGAAAAGTACGGAAGCTTCTACTCTCTTGTCTCGCATATAACAAAACTAGGTATTTATTCTAACGATCTCATACATAGCTATTCCAAGGATGAGATTGAACTACTAGGAGAAGTCATTAACCCTGAAAAAGACTACTTATTTAATTATATCGGGATATTTTTATTGGCAGATCGATACTTAACAAAAGACTACAACGATACGATTGTGGAATTACCTCAAGAGCGTTTCATGATTATTGCCATGACTCTAATGAAGAATGAACCAAAGGAAAAGCGCATCGCCTATGTGAAAGATGCTTATTGGGCATTAAGCAACTTATATATGACTGTCGCTACTCCTACTCTATCAAACGCTGGTAAAAGCTTTGGTCAACTTTCATCCTGTTTTATTGATACGGTAGAAGACTCTTTAGATGGTATTTATTTAAATAATTGGGATGCTGCTAGATTAAGCAAAGACGGTGGTGGAGTAGGAATTTATTTCGGTAAAGTTCGAGCGTTAGGCTCCGATATTAAAAAGTTCAAAGGGAATTCATCTGGAGTTGTACCTTGGATTCGACTTATTAACGATACAGCGGTAAGTGTCGATCAACTTGGACAACGCCAAGGAGCTATTGCAGTTTACTTAGACGTGTTCCATAAAGATATTATGAACGGCTTTCTAGACTTAAAAACAAATAACGGGGATGAAAGACGAAAAGCTCATGATATTTTCACAGGAGTCTCTATTCCTGACTTGTTTATGGAAAAACTAAAAGAAGTAGATGAACAAGGTAGAAGTATTGGAGAATGGCACACCTTTTGTCCACACCAAGTAAAACAAATCATGGGTTGGAAAAACAAGGATGGGGTTTCACTTGGTCTAGAGGATTTCTATGATGAAAAGAATAAGAAATTTTTCACAGAAAAGTATGAAGATGCTGTAAAACACCCACTTCTACCCAGAAAATCTTATCGAGCGATGGATATTATGGCTAGAATGATGGTTTCTCAGCTAGAAACAGGTACGCCCTATATGTTTTACAGAGATGAAGTGAATCGCCAAAACCCGAATAAGCACGTGAGCGGAATCGGACAAACTTCTATTTTTTGCAGTAACCTTTGTACTGAAATTACTCAAAATATGTCGGCTACTACTATTGTAAATGAGTATCAAGATGAGGATGGAAATATTGTTATTGTAAGAAAGCCAGGTGATTTTGTCGTTTGCAACTTATCTTCTATTAATCTGGCAAAATCCTATCAAGACAATGTGTTAGATAAGCTAATTCCAATTCAAATGCGAATGCTCGATAATGTTATTGATCTTAATTCTATTTCTGTCGGACAAGCGGAGCTAACAAATAAAAAATATCGTGCCGTAGGCTTGGGTACATTTGGATGGCACCACCTTCTAGCTTTAGAAGGTATTTTATGGGAGTCAGAAGAAGCGATAGCGTTTGCCGATAGACTGTATGAAGATATTGCGTACTACACTATTCAATCCTCGATGAAGTTAGCAAAGGAAAAAGAGGCTTATCGTGAGTTTGAAGGTTCAGAATGGCAAACCGGAGAGTTTTTTGAGCGAAGAAACTATGCCTCAGATAAATGGAATCAATTAAGAGAACAAGTAGCAACATATGGCGTTCGGAATGGCTGGATGATGGCGATAGCGCCAAACTCCTCCACTGCTAAGATTGGTGGATCTACAGATGGAATAGACCCTTTATATGCGGTTGAATATGCGGAGGAAAAGAAGAATTTTAAATTTAAAGTGACTGCACCTGATATAAACTATCATACATATCACTATTATAGAAAAACAAGGAACCTGTTAGATCAAACATGGAGTATACGACAAAACGCAGCTCGCCAGCGTCATATTGATCAGTCTATCAGCTTCAACTTATATATTCGTCACGATATTAAGGCAAAAGAATTGTTACAACTTCACATGGAGGCATGGGAACAGCGTTTAAAAACAACCTATTATGTTAGAAGCACTTCTCAATCTGAAATAAATGAATGTGAAGCTTGTCATAGTTAAATGAATCTGATTCATAAAATATGATTACTATTTGAAAAACGAGGAGGTTTTAATAGTGTTACATGCTCCATTAACAAAAATTAAATTACTTAACCCTGAGTATCCAAACAAGTCGACTGGCATTATTAATGGAAAATCTTCAGGACTTTTAAACTGGAATGATATTGCCTATCCTAAAATGTATGATTTGTACCAAACACTCTTATCAAATTTTTGGAAAGCACAAGAAATCAATATGCAAGATGATATAAAGCAGTGGGACAGCCTAAGTGAACAAGAAAAAGATGTTTTTCTGCGAATCAACACACAGTTAGCTTCACTGGACAGTTTGCAAACACCAACAATGAGTCAAGTGATGGACTATGTGACAGATTCTAGTTTCAAAGCTATCTTTGCTGTTATTTCTCAACAAGAGGCTGTTCATAATGAGTCATATTCTTATATACTAAGTTCCCTAGTTCCACTTGCGGAACAAAATGAACGGTTTAATCAAGCTAAACTAGATCCGATAGTAAATCAACGTAACCAACTTATTTTAGATGCATATGAGGAATTTAGGTCTGAACCTACATCGCAATCTTTATTTAAGCTATGTGTAAACTCTATTAATCTAGAAGGTATTTACTTTTATGCTGGCTTTGCTTTTTTCTATCACTTAGCCCACCAACAAAAAATGCTAAAAACAAGTACCATGATTAGTTATATTCAAAGAGACGAAATGCAACATGCTTACTTTATTTCTCAATTTATACGAATTCTTTTTACGGAAAATCCCAATCTTCATACAGAGGCTAATATTGCTTACATCTATAGTACAATCAATCAAGCAGTTGTTCTTGAAAAAAAATGGGCCCGTTATATATTAAAAGATATTAAAGGCATCGACTTAGACGAGTTTGATGCATATATAGAATATTTAGCGAATAAACGGTTTAGACAACTAGGATTAAAAAACTTTTACGAAGAAAGACCAAATCCAATGCCTTGGATTCAAGTTTTTAGCGATGAAATGATTAATAATACAAAATCTGATTTCTTTGAGCAAAAATCAAGAACATACTCAAAAGTATCAAAGTATAACGGTTTTGATGAACTCTAATGAAGTGCGCCATAATTTATTCTTCTGTTACAGGTAATACGAAAGAATTAGCAGAACAAATTTATACGATTTTCTTATCTCGATTCGTTGATGTACATCTATTTTCCATACATGAATTTAAGCTACCTCATTTGAGTAAATATGATGCAGTAGTGATTGGAACCTATTCTTGGGGAAATGGCGAGATACCAGAAGAAATGCAGAAGCTTTACAACACGTTTAGTGATTTCTTAAAAAGTAATGTAGTGACAGCTGTCTTCGGCACAGGCGATAGCTTCTATCCCCACTATTGTGGTGCAGTTGATAAATTCACTGAGATTCTCTACACTAACACAAATTTAGCTGCAACTTTAAAAGTGGAGCTACTGCTTCAAGAACAAGATTTGATGCGTTGTCAAATGTTTGTAGAGTCCGTAATTAAACGTAGTTTCAAAAAATAAAAAAGACCCTGATCTCCAGTAGTTAAAATTCTAGCGCACGGAGGATCAGGGTTGAAAGATGGGGTACTTTTTAAAGCAGCAATTTCACAACACGAACGAACATACACTAATACAAACTCAAATTTACAGACTCTCCGATTCATTCACCATCCTTAACACTGAAATTTCCCCAACTTTTGACAACTCAATAAAACATCCGTTCTAGCTGACGGATGTTTTTTTCTCTTTAATTCGCTTCTGTCTCCTTTTTAAAAACTATTATCGGATCAAAACTCTGCCTCTAAACTTATAATTAAATAGCACAAGCACAAAATTAGCGCAACAATTTCCTCGGAGTTCAAAACGAATTATTTTCCTTAATTTAGAAAATTAACTTGCATTTATCGTTTACATCCACTAATATATATCTAAATGATATATATCTTTTAGATAGGTGTGAATATAGTGAAAACTTATAACGATACAACATACGCAATATTAGGCATTTTAACAACTCCTTGTAAATCTGGTTACGATATTAAACAGTTCATAGATCAAAGCTTAAATCATTTTTGGAAAATTAGTTATGGGCAAATTTATCCTACGTTAAAAATAATCGTCAAAGAAGGGTTAGCCGAAGTGAAGGTGTCCCAAACACAAGGAAGAGTAGATAGAAACGAGTACTATCTCACGACAAAAGGATTGGAAATATTAAAAAGCTGGTTAGAACAACCCATTGAACATGCTCCAATTGAACGTAATGAAGTACTACTAAAACTATTCTTTGGTTCCTATCAGTCTGCAGAAAGCACAGTTTCCCTCCTTCAAGACTATAAGCAAAGACTAGAAACCCGTTACGAAACGTATTTAGCCATCGAACAAGGAATACTTCAACATAATAAAGAGGAAAAAGACGCAATGTACTGGCTGTTTACATTAGATTATGGAAAAAGAGGAACAAAAGCTGCTATCGAATGGTGTGAGCATACGTTAAAATATTTCTCAATAAAGGAGTAGGAAGAATGAATAAACAAATTTTCCCTGGCCGCTATACGACCGAGAATTCAGAGGATATTGTCGTTTTTATCATTGGAATGAGGTTCAACAATCGACTAGCCATCCATAAATGGTTTCCCGTTTTTAGCGCTATGCCAGGAATGATTAGAGAACTTTACATGAATAAAGAGGAATTAGGATTTTTATCAATGGAAAGCTATTATGGACTTAGAACGACCACTATGATTCAATATTGGCGTTCGGTGGAAGACTTACATGCTTATGCAAGGAATGAGAAGCATTTGACTGCTTGGAAAAAATTCAATGAAAAGCTAGGCAACAATAACGCCGTTGGTATCTATCATGAAACGTTCCAAGTAAAAAAAGGAAACTATGAATCTGTTTACACAAATATGCCTTTCTATGGATTGGGTAAGGCGATGGAACATATCCCGGTAACTTTCGAGCGAAATTCTGCTCGTAAACGCCTTAAAGCACAGTAGTTCTTGATTTATAGAGCATTTTATAGGAGTCGGAGGTATGGGAGATGGATTTAATCTACATTTCAACTATCATTGTGGCAATTTTATTTCTGTCTGTTGCTGTTTTTCAAGTGCTACTTTCACTTGGCTATCCTTATGGTGAATATGCAATGGGAGGATACTATAAAGTCCTACCAATAAAATTAAGGCTAGTAAGTGCTGTTAATGCCTTGATTCTCCTATTTATGGGGTTTGTTTTCTTACAGCATGCAAATGTTATAAATGGTATAGATCTCTTAGCTACAAATATATTAGTATGGTGTTTTACTATTTTCCTCGGTTTGAATACACTAACAAATATATTTTCTCGGAGTAAAAAAGAGCGGTTAATTATGACCCCTTTATCAGGTGTGACTTTTATATTGTGTATTCTTATTGCGTTATCGTAGATTTTGATGCCTGATCTGCCCCCTAATACAGTAAAGATGTAGATTGCTGGGGGCAGGCACCAACTTCATTTATTTTCCAAACCTCTTGCGATACCCACATTTCCTGCATAGTTCCTCCACTGCCTCTCTGCGTGAAAAGCCCTCTACAAGGTTTTTTGCTCTATCCATTTCAATAATATCTGAAAATGAGTGATCGTTAATGTTTCCAAGGTTGATTACTCCCTCACCATCTAGACAACAAGGAATAACTGTTCCGTTTGCTAAAATACCTGCTTGGTTTCGCAGACCATAACAGAAGCCTTTTCCGTCATCTTCCTCTTCGTGCAAAGCAGGCCATTGAAATTCGTAATCTTGATTGATAAAGATACGTTCCGCGATTTTCACGCCGCTTCCTGGACTGACTTTCTCTTCTATTTTGTAGTCTAAATCAAATTCTTTTTCAATAATGGTTAGTAATTCTCTGTTTCTCTCTCTTTCCAAATTCGTCGTATTATCTTGTGTAAGATTCCATAAGCGTAATGAAACGATCAATTCTGACTGGCTCGTTGCTTCTTTTATAAAAGAAAGAATACTTCGCACATACCCTTCCTTATCTTTAGAACCAATGTGGCCGTCAAAGCTATGAAGCGAAAAGTTCATTTGCCTTAGTGCAGGCTTATTTAGTAGTTTTTCTCTCTTTTTGTTTATTAACGTTCCATTCGTTGTAATATTTACTTTAAAGCCTTTCTCATAGCTTATATCTAACAGCTGATCTATTTTAGGATGGAGCAATGGCTCACCTTTCACGTGCAAATAAATGTAGTCTGTGTGCGGCTTAATTTGATCTAATCTCTTAGAAAAATCCTCCACTGAAATAAATTGCTTCTGTCGCTCCGTTGGCGGACAAAAGCTACAGGCAAGATTACATACACTCGTAATCTCTAAGTAAAACTTCTTATATTTCCTCACCAGTCATTCCTCACTTCTATCGAACATGGGTATACTATTATTCTATTAGAGCATATTTGTTTTTAAATGAAAACAACAAAAAAGTGCCAGATTTCCAATTGCGTATGGAGGACGGGCTTCGTAATATGGACACCTGTATCGCCGATATATTTACTTTTTCGCTGATTAAGTATGAGTTTCGCTGATTAAGCTAATGCATTCGCTGATAGAATCTTAGTTTTCGCCGATAAATCCCTGATTTTCGCTGATTGACTCTCGATTTTCGCCGATAAAACGCTGATTTTCGCTGATTGGATTCCATTCATCTATTACAATTTCATATTTCATTTAGCTTTATAGCCAAATTATTGAAAAAAGGACGTCCTTTATACTAATCCTTGTACTAAACCCCTGTTGAGGTACACAAAAAAGTGCCAGGCCCCCGGTATGCTAATACTTTAGCTTATTAGGGGTCTGGCACCTACAAAATCTAAAACGCTGGTATCGCCGTTTCATCATAGTTTTCTTCTAAAAATGCACGAACTTCTGGACTGTTCATTTTTTCTGCTAGCTTTTGAATGGGAGCAGAGTCTACATTGTCTTTACGTGCAACTAATGTAATCGCAAAATCATTTTCTACACCTTCTGTTAAAAGGGCATCACTTTTCGGTGTGAGTCCAAGTGGCGCTGCATAAGCTGGTGTCATAACAACCGCATCTGCATCATCATACATTCTAGCTAACATTAATAAATCCACTTCTTTAAATTGATAGTTTTTTGGATTTTCCATAATATCACTTTGCGTGTAGTATGGGCCTGTTTTTTCTTGTAACGTAATCACGTTATGTTGTGCTAATAATGATAGGGAGCGGTCGATGTTGGAAACATCATTTGCAATAGCAACAACAGCACCTTCTGGTAACTGGTCCATTTCAGCATAATCTTTTGAATACACGCCATAGTTAGCAAAGTAGATAGGAACTACTGGCACTAATTCCGCATTGTTGTTTCGGTTGAATTCTTCCATGTACGGTACGTGTTGGAAGAAGTTCGCATCTACTTCTCCTGCTGCTAAGGCGCTATTCGGTTGAACATTGTCCCCAAGCACGATTACTTCTAGGTTAATTCCTTCTTCCGCTAACATTGGCTTTACAAGATCCAAGATTTCTGTCATTGGGGGAATTAAGGTAGCTATCTTCAAGGTTACTTCTTCCGTTGCTGGTGCTTCTTCGTTCGCCTTCGTTGTTTCGTTATCGTTATTTTGGCTGCCACAACCTACTAATAATAGTAAGAGCAAAGCTGATAGCATGGCTAATTTTTTCATGATGTGTTCCTCCTAAAGTTATCTTTTATCTATCATTCTTGCTATCGTCATACCTGTAAACTGAATGAGTTGTACTAGTATGACCATGATGATGATCATATACAACATTAAATCTGTTTTAAACTGTTGGTATCCATAACGGATCGCGAAGTCACCGACCCCTCCGCCTCCAACAACACCCATAATAGTAGAGTATGATATAAAGCTAATCGTCGATGTCGTTAACCCTAGAACTAACCCAGAACGAGCTTCTACATAAAGGAATTTAAAAATGATATCCTTCACGGACGCTCCCATTGAGATGGCTGCTTCCAATACTCCTTTTGGAATATCTAATAAGGACTGCTCGACCAACCTGGAATAATGGGCAATCGCTATAATTGCTAGTGGGACGGTCGCTGCAGCGGTCCCAATGGCAGTGCCAACAATCCACCTTGTAAAAGGAATTAAAAAAACGACTAATAGTAAAAAAGGGAACGATCTAATAATGTTTACAAGTAGATTTAACGTAGAAAAAACGACTCGATTTTCTAGTATTTTTCCTTTTCTACAAAGAAACAACATAGTTCCGACTGGAAGCCCGACGAGCACAGCCGCTAAAATCGAAGCCCCAACCATAATGAATGTTTCTCCTATTGCTTTCCATATGGCAGCTTCGTATTGAATTAATATTTCAGGCATCGGCTCGGTCACCATCCTTCGTAAGCTGTTGAATAAACCACTCAGGATGATGATCAATAGTAGGAATACCGTTCGGTTCAATAGAGACCGTATTATATATTTCTCCCTCTGACATGACGGTAACTTTGTGGCAAATACTTTTAATTACTTCCATCTCGTGACTTACGATGACAATCGTTACTCCGAGTTTTTGATTAATCGTGTTTAACACACCTAATATTTCCGTCGTCGTATGAGGGTCTAGGGAAGAAGTAGGTTCATCACATAACAATACTTGCGGTCGATTGGCTAGCGCTCTAGCAATCGCCACTCGCTGCTTTTGCCCACCACTTAATTCAGCAGGATATTTATCTATGAAAGTTTCTAATCCTACAAATTGAAGACATTCTAATACTCTACTTCGGTGCTCTTTTCTCGGTATTTTTGCTAGTTGTAAAGATACCGCGACATTGTCGTACACCGTTTTATTGGACACTAAATGAAAATGTTGAAAAATCATCCCAATTGACTGACGTGCTTTGCGAAGTGCTTTAGGGTTCAAGTTAGTTAGAATTTGTCCACTTACTTCCACTTCGCCACTATCTGGTTTTTCTAGTAAGTTAATCAATCGAAGTAGAGTAGATTTCCCCGCTCCACTTGCCCCAATTACACCATAAATCTCACCTTTTGGAACAGTAATAGAAACAGATTTTATTGCTTGAAATGATCCGAAATTTTTACTTACATTATGTAAGGTAATCATAAAAAAACCCCTTTCTTTCCAATGAAAGGTGAATAGAACTCTACTATTATAGCGTAAACAGGTTGGCTATGTCATTTGACTGATAAGTGTGAATTCTTAGCTGATAATTTATGTTTTGTTTAATTTATTTTGATATTGGTTTTTAGTCTTATTCAAAGGAAAGGATTGGCGGTATGCTGGGGGAGTTCGGTAAGATTCTATTTAATAATAGGCTATTAAATAACTCTGTTGATATTTGATGAAATTGAGTGTATATGTTTTAAAATTAGCCTGTTATCTAAAATATTATGGTTTTCAAATAATAAACAGAAGACTTATGGGAATTTATGTTAAAATATAGATATAGATGTTCTTCGATTAAAGGGCAGGATTATGGATTATTGAGTCTGCAAAATTCTATATTTTTATTAAAGAAAAAGGTGATGTTTTTTGAGTGAATTAATTGATGCAATCTTAACTGGAGAACGATTGACAATACTTAAGTTGGTGAATTCAGGTACAGATATAGACATTCAAGATGAAGACGGAAGGACTCCATTAATGCACGCAGTAATTGAAAATGATTACGAAGTAGCTAAACTCTTAATGGACAACGGAGCAAATATTGATATACAAGACAATATATCGCAGGCTGCCGCACTTCATTTTGCAGCACAACAATATGCTTTAGAAATTGCAAAACTAATGCTCAGTAAGAATGCCATTGTTGATACCAAGGACAAAAATGGTAATACACCATTATCTGATGCAGTTTTTTACTCAGAAGGAAAAGGCGAGTTTATTAAATTATTATTGGGTTATGGAGCCGACCCACATAATAAGAATAATTTTGCTGTCTCGCCTTACGAATTAGCTATGTCAATTGATAATTATGACCTAATAAATTTTTTCATAAAGGATTAATGAATGGAAACTGGTGCCTGACCCCCAGTACGTTAAAGTTTTACCAAACCGGGGGACTAGCTCAATAGCTATATAGTATTATGATTCTATCTCAAATATATCCAGGAGGACTTACCTTGAAAAAACTAACTATTGTTTTAATTATATTTCTTTTCCTAAGTGGTTGTTCTTCACCAACACTTCAAAATACTATAGAGAAATCAGGTATGGGAAAAGTAAACATATTATTCCAAGATGAAAAGGATGGTACGGTTATCTACCTAAAAGAAGAAGGAAACGATCAAAATTTATTAGTTATAACTACCTTTTTTAAAACGGAATATTTAGATAGATACAGGTTAGGAAGTCATTCCGAATCAAAAGTAATTAATCCTTTAGAAAAAGATGATGACATTTCCTTTTTTTATTCAGAAAATATTGATGCTATAATTTTATGGGGATTGGCTTCAGGTTATAGTGACATAGATCGAGCTGATTATACAATATTAGATGATTATGGGAATATTTTGCATAATAGTAGTGTAAAACTATCCAAAAATAATTTGATATTTGACAAATTACCAAATGAGATAAAACCAAGTTCTATCAAATCAATTTTATATAAGCTCACATCTACAGACGGGAAAGTAATTGTGGATAGATATTAATAAGTAGGAAGTTTTTGCCTGTCCCTCAGTACGTTAAAGTTTTACCATACTGGGGGACTGGCCCAAATAGCCATTCCTATTTGGATTATTAATGAGTAATCATGGCACGACAAGCTTTTGCACAACTGTAGCATGCATCCGCGCATTTCTTGCAGTGGTCATGATCATGCTTGCTGCATTCTTTCCCGCAGGCCTCACACACCTCTGCACATAGACTGCAGATTTGTTCCAAAAACGGACTGTTCGATTGAATGGCTCTGGCAGCCAAAGCGCAGATATCTGAACATTCTCTGTCCAACCTGATACAATCCGCCATCATCTTCACATCATCCTCGTTTAAACACGCATCAAAGCAGGTATTGCATGCATCCATACACGCAAGGCACTCTTCCAAACATTGCTGGTATTTTTCTTTTTCCGTCATTTTTCAAAAACCCCTTTCATTGTGTTGTGTCTTTATTTGTTTACCCATTGAAAACTTTCAGAAACATAAAATAGAAACTGGTACCTGACCCCCAGTACGTTGACAATGAGGAAAATGTTTTTCAATAAACTGAAAGGCTGCTTCTATTGGTTCAGGTCTATATTTCATTTTATCTACTCCTTTTGATCAAACTCGCCTTTCAACATACTCATACGAAGTCGGTCAATATATTCTCCATTTCTTAATCTATCTTGTCTTAAAATGCCTTCTTCTACATAACCCATACGTTTATAAGATTTAATTGCTTTTTCATTGTCTACTTCAACTCTGAGCCAAATTTTATTTAGTCCTAATTCATTAAATCCCCATAAAAGCATTTCATTCATTGCAGCAAGCCCAAAACCTTTACCCCAATAGTTTTTATCTCCTATTGCAATCCCTAATTCAGCGTGTTTGTTTAACTTGTCGATGTTTTTTAAATCAACCCAACCAATATGTTTTCCCTCTTCTGTGACAATGGCTTTTTGTTCATATCCATTTGTTTTGTTAATGCACATTTCAATCCAATTTTTAGTTTCTTCTCTACTAAAAGGTGGATACCTCTCTGGCATATTTAAATGTTTTGTTACCTCCTTATCTAAACCCCATTGATAACGGTCTTCAACATCATAAAGAGTTAATTCTCTTAATTGGATTTTCGGTAATTCCCTTGTTTTCATCTCTCTGTCTCCTAATTTATATTTCTAATTACTCACAAACTCTATATTTACCTTCAAAAAATAGTTCTTCGCTAATATCTAACTAACTATCTCAAACAAATTATATCTTTTAAATCAAACACTAACATATGATTTAGCAGTAATTTTAGCACATCAATTTTATAGTGGACAATGATTATTGTCCTCATAAAAATAGTTATGCTAATAGTACAGTTATTTACAATGTTAATTTATTTTAAGCGTTGATATGACAATAAAAAAAGCAGACCAAATCGCTATGCGAATTAGTCTGCTAATTGGGGCTATGGCGCCTGTCCCACAGTACGTTAAAGTTTTACCATACCGGGGGACTGACCCCATATCGGATCAAATGCTCTATTTTAATCTTTCCTAATACTTACTTGTATTTAGTTAATATCCCTGCTGGAATATGGCAATAATCATCCGGACATCTAGTTAGCCTATCTTGATGTTCTTCGGCACTTCTCACATAATTTGTAAGAGGTAATACTTCCACGACTACACGGTCACAGTCACTCCTCTTACTTATAAATGCTCTCGCCTCTTCCAAATGTTTAGGTTGTTCACTATACACTCCAGTTCTGTACTTCTCTCCAACATCAGGGCCTTGTTGGTTCAAACTATAAGGATCAATGATTTCAAAGAAATAATCCATTAACTTACTTACCGTAACAACTTTCGGGTCAAAGCCTGTTTTGACACATTCGGCATAGCCATCATACTCACCCTCGAGTGTATGACTTGTTCCATTCGCTCTTCCTGCTTCTGTAAACGTAACACCAGGTAATGTTTTTATAAATGCTTGCACTCCCCATAGACATCCACCTGCAAAATATATTACTTCCATTTTGGTTCTCCTTGTTTTGGTTTTCTTGTTATACGGTTCACCTTGGTGCATCTAAATGAGGTTTTCCATCTCATTTGCGGCTCATTTGCGGCTCATTTTTTAAATTTATATTTACTGGATTTATTTTGACCTTCTAAAATTATTTTTTCCTGTTCCCTTAATTCCTTTAATATCCTTTTACTTGTAGATGGTGAAAATCCACAAAGCCTTTCAACTTCTTTTCGTGTTATATATTCATTTTTAGATAAATAGTCCAAAATCATTACGTTGGCTTGAATTTCATCAAAGTCTTTATCTTTTGTGTAATCAATATTGGCATTAAAACTTTCATACACTCGATGAGTAAACATATATTTATTTCTGGCTTCCCTTGTAAAACATTTCTTTTTTGACATAGTTTGTTTAACACATTTGCTGCAGATTGAGTTGTTATTTGAGCCACCTCAGCAGCCTTGCCTAGAGTAATGGTTTTATTTGATTTAATGTATTTTAAAATACAGCTCTCTGAAACTGAAAACTCGCCGTTTGTTTCTTCCTCTTTAGTAATAAACTTTAGAAATTCTATGTCCTCCAAACTGCTTCTTAAATTCAAACTTACAGCATCAGAATATAGATTATATTCTGGAGCTGACTTTCCTAAAGAAAGCATATCCTTAAATATGATATCTACTCCTTGGCCGGAACGTTGAACGTATCTTAGTTTTTGGAGTGTTTCAGCAATTTTTTTATTTCTCGGAGAAGAAGGATGTGTAATAATATTTGTCCTATCTACCCCAGATGGAAACGAACCAGGATTTTCAATAATTATTTCATTTGGATAAAACTTAACAAAAAATTGAAGTAGCGCTCTCATAATCACGGTGTGAAATTGCATTTAAAAGTGCTTCTTGGAAAACATTAATAGGATAATCTTGAATTTCCAATTTAAATAGGCCCATTTGAATGTTCTGTATTCCATTTCTATCTTCAAAAAATTGTTGAATCCTATCTACCGCCTGGACTAATGGAACTTTTAGCTCTAATCGTTTATGATATTCAGTCTGCCCCTCATTATATATAAGAATGATTATTTCTGATTGTGGCATATATTTAGCAATCGAATCTTTCGTACCAACAAATAACAATCCTGCTACTGTTAAC
The DNA here is from genome assembly GCF_002797415.1 of Bacillus alkalisoli. Taxonomy (GTDB): domain Bacteria; phylum Bacillota; class Bacilli; order Bacillales; family Bacillaceae_I; genus Bacillus_CD; species Bacillus_CD alkalisoli. The sequence continues at coordinate 138,201 of NZ_KZ454944.1, read as the reverse complement.
TGAATTTCATCACCATCAACATCTATCAATCGTAAGTCCTTTAAAAACGTAAGATTGTCTGATTGATATAACGTAGAATCCTTATCACGAGATTGTATTTTTAACTTTAATCGCTCTACTTCAGTAAAATCTATATCATCTTTGGTAGTACGTTCGATAATTTTGGCAGAGTAGTCGCCTTTAAATCCCTTTATGCTATTTGAGGTGTATTCTGATGGATAAAGTGGCTTTGTATTTTTCCCTAATCTTTTATATACAACACCTTTTGAACTAGCTACAATTTCTGGTGACTTTTGTATTGTTATTTTTATAATATCTTTATTAGCAATCTTTATTATATCAATATCAGTAAAAAGTTTAGGTATCGTCTTGTCATAAATACTCTCTATGATATTCTGCTCATCATAATTTTCACATCCGGTAATTTCTCCATTATCTTCAACACCTACAAGGATGATACCACCATCTGTATTAGCAAAACCTACTGCTTCACTTGTTAAGATATTCATTAGTTCCTTCTTGTTTACTTTAATCCAACTTTTAAACTCTACATACTTAGTTTCACCCTGTTGGATTATATCTTCAATATCCATAAATACACCTAATATAAACATTATACCAAGAACAGAAGGCAAAACGGAAAGATTAAGTAATTTAAGACCTACTAAAAACCTCATATACTTATGGTACGTTTCAGCATTTTGGTTGTGGTAAAACAGATATTGCTACCTTATTGATTATAATAATCCCAAACTCTCAATCAGCAAGTAAATCGCTGTAAACAATAAGATTATATATGTAAATATTCGAAAAACATTTTGATTAATCCTTTTAAATAATAGTTGCCCCAAATATAATCCTACAAATACCAAAGGTAAGGCCCATAAACTTGATAACCAGATTGTCTTATTTGTTCCAGCAAAAGTCACTTGGATGATTAAACTAACAAAGTATATAAATAAATAAAAGGCTAGTGTAGTACCTCTTAATTTTTCTTTTTGAGTATCTGTTCCTGAAAAATATAATAATAATGGTGGTCCGGGCATACCTATACTTGTTGTGAATGAACCTGATAGTCCACCAACAATTAAATCTTTCTTCTTATTTTGGTTAATTCGAAACTTAAGAATGAGCATTATTGCTAATACTAAGATAATAAGGCTCACTCCCAACTTTAATCTATTTATATCAACTAACAAGAAGATCATAATTCCAATGGGCAGACCTGTAACACTCCCTACCACAAATCTTCGAAGGATGCCAAAATCAATATCCTTTCTAATTTTCATTATTAATGCAATAGAAATAATTAAAGACAATATTAGGTTTATTTGAATTGCCTCAATTGGTTCAAATATTAAAAGAAGAAATGGAGTAGCCAAAATTGAAAATCCGAATCCTGTACTCGTTTGAAGTACAGAAGCGACTAAAATGATTATAATAAATGCTATTATCTCCATAAAACACCCACTTTCCTATAACAAAAAAATAAAGATACTGTTAATAAACAGTATCTCTTCTACAACTATTTTAACATTTCATTAATTGTTCGACTATCCAAAACTAATTCCACTCTCTGTTTTACCACTATTTGTGATACGGTTCACCCCTATTAATCCTAAACGCCCTATAAACTTGCTCTAGCAGTATTAAACGCATCATTTGATGAGGAAAAGTCATTTTGGAGAAAGACAGCGTATCGTTTGCACGTTTCATAACGTCGCTACTTAGTCCGAGCGACCCACCTATGATAAATGCAACTTTACTTTTTCCATATGTAGCCAGCTTATCTATTTCTTTTGCTAGTTCTTCGGAAGTGCGTTGTTTCCCTTCGATCGCAAGTGCTATCACATGTGTATCATCAGAGATTTTGCTTAAAATTCTTTCTCCCTCTTTGTCTTTCACTTGTATCATTTCCGCTTCACTTAATTGTTCAGGCGCTTTTTCATCCGCAAGCTCGATAACTTCTACTTTCGCATATGGACCAAGTCGCTTTAAAAATTCTTGAATTCCTTGTTTTAAATATTTCTCTTTTAGTTTTCCAATGGTAATTATTGAGATATTCACATGTCATCCCTACTTCATTTAAAAGTTATCAACAGAAGTTATCCACATATACACATTTTTCGTCCACATTTAGTGGGCGAATATTAGTTCCCCACCATATATACTGCTGGACTTTTGCAGAATTCACAGTCTGTTGATAACTTTTTTTCCTCTTCTACTATTTGTAGTGGAGGCGCCTCTTCATGTTGATCTATATACATTTCCATCGCTAATTCAATATGTTCTTCACAGCAAAACATCGGTAAAAATTCATCCTTTCTACTCTAACATCTTCTTTACTTTTGATAGCATACCACTTATCCACAACTGGATAAAGTTTTCTTTTATTTTTCCCTCGAAATAACTTTTCCACACCTCTTACAAAAAGAATGCTGTAGCTTTTCGCGCATATCTTCGCTTTCCGCGGGCGGGCCGGGAGCCTCCTCGACGCATCCGCGTCTGTGGGGTCTCCCGCTCCCCGCTTCTCCCGGAGGAGTCTCCGATATGCGCGAAAAGCTACAGCTAAAAAGGGTCCAAATGAAAAAAATCTTTTATATAATTAAAAAAGAGAGTATTTCTACTCTCCTAATGGTGTTATCCTTCTTCTGTTAGTTCGACTGTTACTGATTGTTGTTGTTGGCCACGGTAGAAAGTGACGGTCATTGTGTCTCCTACTTGTCTTTCGTTGTACAGGTGTTTTCTTAGATCGACAACATCGTACAGTGGCTCACCATCTAACTCTGTAATAACATCGTATTCTTGCAGTCCCGCTCTAGCTGCTGGCGAGCCTGAAGCTACATCTGTAATATAGACCCCTTCTGTTACATCAGAAGGCAGCTTTAATGTTTGTTGCCAATGATATGAAGAGATGTCTACTAAGGAACCAATACTAACACCGAAATATGGACGTCTCACCACACCAAACTCTTCTAAATCTTGAATAACCGGTATTGCAGTATTCGTTGGGATGGCTAGTCCAATTCCTTCTACTGCTTCTTGTGCAATTTTCATCGAGTTAATGCCAATAACTTTTCCACGAATATTTATAAGCGCCCCACCACTATTACCAGGATTAATCGCAGCATCAGTTTGCATTACATCTGCATGCCAGTCTGGATAGCCATCTCGGTTAATATCCACTGGAATACTTCGGTCTACGCCTGAAATAATCCCTTGTGTAACAGAACCAGAAAACTGTAATCCTAATGGGTTACCAATTGCAATAACAGGTTCCCCTGTGCGAACATTATCAGAGTTACCAAAGCTTGCCACGTTCGTTACATACGTATCATCCATCTCTAACACCGCTAAATCAGTCCAAGGGTCTTCACCTAACACCTCTGCTCTTACCCTTGTCCCATCAATTAAGCTTACCTCTACGACAGATGCTCCTTCAATCACGTGATAATTTGTTACCACATATGCTTTTCCATTTTCTCTTTTATAGATAACACCAGACCCAGTACCTGCTTCTCCTTCTTCTGTTGCCACTTCATTTTGCCAAAAGCTTGCTTGTTGAATATTAATAACTCCTACTACTGAATCTGCCACGGCATCCACGGTCCTAGTAATTTCCGTTGAAATGTTCATAGATGCATTTTGTTCACTAGGACTTTGTCCACCAATTCCTTGACCTGGCTGATTAATATTACGTACAGGTTGAATCCCTGTTCTTTCTACTGTTTGTTGCTGAGCTCTTAAATCACTAGCACTCAAATCGTTTGGAGCAAGACGTGGATAAGCTACAATTAGTAAAAGTGCGACTAGAGATAAACCAACTAGTCCTGGTAAAAAAAACTTGCCACGATTTCCTTTTTGTTTGTCATTTCTCTCTTCTGTATGGTCGTCGTAATAGCCCAATTTTCACCCTTCCTTTCAGGAGAGTGCCGCTACCACTTTATACGATGCTAAACGAACCAAAGACGCTTGTCATTTATGTAAAGTGTTTCAAGCTGTTGATTGTAGCGCATGTCGGAGACTCCTGCGGGAGAAGCAGGGAGCGGGAGACCCCACAAGACGCGAATGCTTCGAGAAGTAGGTATTTTCACGGTAGGTGAAAATAACCTTCCTTTACGCCCGCGGAAAGCGAAGACATGCGCTACAATCAACTGCGATTTAGGCTTTACACAAAAAAGAAAGGCGCAAAAGCCAAAGACTTTTACACAAAAGCTAGCGGAGTTGGTTCATTCGGGTCAGTGTCGTATAGTTCCACTTGTTCGCCAACGATAACATCGCGCGTTGCAAGTGTTTGGGTAACTGACATTCTCGCTAAATCTTTCATGTTATTATCTTTACTTAAATGCGCCAAATAAATACGTTTAGTTTTATCTCCTAAACAATCTGCCATTGCAATCGCTGCATCTTCGTTTGATACATGGCCATAATCACCTAATATACGTCGTTTAATGCTCCATGGATAGTGGCACATTTGTAACATGCTTATATCATGATTACTTTCAAACACATACATATCTGCTTTCTCAATAACACCTTTCATCCGGTCACTCACATAGCCTGTATCTGTTATCACGACTAATTTTTTCTCACCGTAATGAAAAGAATAAAACATCGGTTCCGCTGCATCATGAGAAACGCCAAACGATTCCACACTTAAACCACCAAAATGTTTCACACTTCCTGTATCAAAAACAAACTTTTGGTCAGTCGCAATCTTACCAACAAGCCCATCCATTGCTTTCCACGTTTTTTCATTTGCATAAATAGGCAAATTATATTTACGTGCTAAAACACCAAGCCCTTTAATATGATCACTATGCTCATGTGTTACTAAAATACCGGATAACTGGTCAATTTTTTTATCTACTTTTTCAAATAACTCTTGCATCTTTTTGCCGCTCAAACCAGCATCAATTAATAGTGAATGCTCCTCTGTCGCGACATAAATTGCATTTCCAGTACTGCCGCTTGCCAGTACACTAAAATGCAGGCTCATGTCACTCACTCCAATGTTCTATATTCTTTACTTATAATATGACCTTCAAATGCATTGACGTAAAAGTCAATTTCATCGTTAACTAAAATGTGCCACGTCGGAATTAAAACGTGAGAAGCTGTTAAGCCGAGCGTGATGTAACCGAGCTCTACTTCTGATACATGGCTTCCTGGTTGTAATTCGTTTAAGTTATATAAGTTTTCTAAAGCTTTTAGTGCAAATATAACTTCTTGAGGCTCATCCATTTCTTCCATTTCGTCTATATAGGTTTGTTCATACGACTCTATTTCATTGTCATCATTTAAATAGAGCCTTAAGCTTCCACTTACGTTATTAAAAATAATTCTACCGTCGTATTTTTGAAAATAGATTAGTGCTCTTGATTCTGCGTTAATTCCCCAATAAACATATTGGTCACCATACAAAATTTGATTCTTTATTATTTGATCAAGTCTTGTCGCCGTATTTGTTTCTGGAAAGGCAAATGGCTCTTTGAACACTCCACGCAATTTCGTTTCATCTAAAATAGTCACTACTTGTTCTTTTTCTGTTTCTAGCAATTCCACCTCATCTTCGGTGAAAAATTTACTTTTACCAGTTACAAAAGAAGAACGCATCGGATCTTTTGGCAAGTCCACATACGTTATTTCATCTACTTCAAACTTCTCTTCAATCGACGTTTCTGTCAAAATATCTAACTGGCTATTATTCCTTTTTTCTACAAGATGGTAGCCTAGGAATATATTTAAGATGAGGAACGTGAAAATGAAAATGGTCTTTGTTTTGCTCCAATCCATTCTACATTCCTCCTAACTCTTCATTTCGCTGGAACACAATTGCTCTCCAACTATTGTTATATTCATACATCCAAACTGGATCAAATATATAAACACCGCTATTAGACAAATCTCTTCGTAGTTCATAACCTACTCGAAGGTTTTGTAGATTTTCACGTTCAAAGTTAGCTATTTTTTCAAGTTCCGCTAATGCTGCCTCTGCACTAGGAAGCACAATTGTCTCTTCTTCATTCGGTATCGACCATCTTAACTCAGATAATGGTCTTGTATATTGATAGATTGAGTTATTACGCCACACTTGTTTTATTTCTGACAACCCTTGTGATTGAAAAACCGGGTGATCGTTCACGTAAAGTCGGAAAGTTGCTGTATGGTCTGGATAAGACCTTTCCCAATTTACGAATAAGTATCTATCCGTCCAACCACTATGTTCATTAATAAAATGAATACTTTGCTCCACGACATTAAAATCAGGTGTATTTGTTCCATCTCCACCAATAGGGTTAGCAAATTCAAGGCGTGTCCAATTTTGATCCGCTCGCATAATTCTTGATCCGTCTGTATATTCTTCCCCACCAGCAAGAGGATCTCTCGTTACTAAGCTAGGGTCTGGAAACAGATTATCTTTAAAGCTCTCCGCAGATAAATAATTCACCATATAATGGAGCCTTTTTAATTCCACTCTTCCTGCTGGTGCAAAAATATAGTTTGCGCCAGTAACAGGTATAGCGCGATAAGCAGGATTTCTTACTGCTGGCTTAAAAAAACTTCTATCTATATTCTCAACAAATAAATTGTTCACTTTTGCACGGTAAATTCGGCGTTCGTTATAGTTTACTAAATGAAGGATTGGCTCTTCACTATCTTGTTTCACATCTAAAACTAGCCGGTCTACATATGCATTCGGATACGCCTCTTCTTGCATAGAAAAGATATATCGTAACGTTTCCATCGGAATGGTATCAGGAAAGATCACTTCCATCTTACCGCTCCCATGCATAAATTGGTAAAACTCGCTCTCTGAAACATAGGATGTGATACTTTCTATTTCATACAGATTCCAATTTCTTATTTCCTTCATTAATCGGGAAATTTCTTGATGCTCTACGGCGCCGTAATGAATCGACTCTGTATGGTATAAAATTTTATCTGGTTTAATAACATTTGCTACTTCGTGTCGTTCTCTAATTCCGACATCCTCAATTAATTTTTCATTACGAACATAATCAGGCATAGGTTGATACGTCCATAAACTCCATGTTAACACAAGACTTACTAATACGAGTACCGTCAAAATTATGGATTTTATATTTTCATATATCATGACCAATCATCCTCTTGCTCTTCTGTTAAAGGAAGTGTGAAGTATATTGTCGTACCTTTTCCTTCTTCACTTTTCGCCCAAATATGCCCGTCATGCGCTTCAATCATTTCTTTTGCGATTGCAAGACCTAATCCTGTGCCACCTAATTGCCTTGTACGCGCTTTATCAACTCTATAAAAACGATCAAATATTTTATCCACTTCGTTACTAGGAATACCTACACCTTCGTCACTTACACTTACTTGCAACATATGGCCTTCTTCTATTAGACGAAAAGTAACGGTTCCACCTTCTGGAGAATATTTCATGGCGTTGGAGATAATATTGTCTAATACTTGCGTTATTTTATCTTCATCCATTCGAACAAAAAATTCCTTCTCCGGAATTTCTCTTACAAAAGTAACATTTTGATTTTTAGATAGTTCAAATCGGTCAATAATTCGATTGTAAAAATAGACAAAATCTAACGAATCTTTATGGAGTCTGTAGTCTGTACTGTCCATTTTAGAGAGTTGTAGCAAGTCGTTCACTAATCGGATCATTCGTTCTGTTTCTGTTTGAGTAACATCTAGAAACTTTGGTGCAATCTCTTTATCTTCCCATGCACCATCAGCTAATGCTTCTAAATAGCTCCTCATCGTTGTTAATGGCGTTCTCAGTTCGTGTGACACGTTTGCAACAAACTCGCGACGCTCTTGATCAATTTTTTCTTGTTCTGTAATATCATGAAGAACGGTAATAAGTCCGTTAACGAACCCTGTTTCCTTTTTAATGACAGAGTTACTAGCTCTTAAAATATATGGTTTTTTGTGTGTACTAAAATCTAAGATTAACGAATCTGGCCCATCAACTAACGTTTCAAACGTGAATTCCTCGTTCACACCAAGTACTTCTACTATCGGCTTCGATAACACTGTTTCACGTGGAACATTCAACATACGTATAGCAGGTTCATTAATTAACATCACGCGCCCTTTACGATCGGTTGCAATGACGCCATCTGTCATATGAGCGAGAACGGAACTTAATTTGCGTCGTTCTCCTTCTGTCGTTGCCTGCGCTTCTTGTAATTTACGGGTCAAGTTATTAAAAGAATAGGCCAATTGACCAATTTCATCTTGGCCATATATTTTAACTTTACGTGTAAAGTTACCCTTAGCCATCTCTAATGCTTGTTTACGCATATCAGACATAGGTCTTGTAATCGTTTGAGCAAGCAGAACCCCTAATACTGCCGTAACAGCAAGCGCAATAATGGTTCCAGTTGCTAAAATGTTATTAGTTTGCCGCATTTGGTCATATACATTTTCCATAGAAGCAATAAGATATATGGCTCCAATAATCTCTTGGTTATTTGTTTTAATAGGAACCGCTATTACCCGCATTCGATGTCCAGTATTTGGGTCAATCTCCATCTTACGTGAAGATGTCCCGACTGCTAGTGCCCGCTTAACAATTAACTCTGTTGTCCTTTTACCGACATATTTTGATTTATTATATGGGTTAGATGTACCTAACACCCTACTTTTATTATCAATAACACGTACCTCATTAATATCTTCAGAAGTGATATCTTGAAGAATACGTCCAATGTCCTCTTCCTGAGAAGGCATTGTCTCATCTCGCGGCTTTTTCATTTCTTGCTCAATGTTGTACGCTAGCAAATGCATATGCTCCTGTAAGGAGTTTGTGAAGTTTTCCACAAGCTGAGTCTCTAACTGCCTAACAAAATAAACACCAATAATTTGCATAGCAATTAAGATGAGTAATACGTAAATTAAAACGAACTTCAAATGAATGGAACGAAAAAAGCTAACTTTCCTCATGTAGGACTACTCCTGGTCAGCATGACGCAAGTAGTAACCTACACCCCTTCTTGTTACGATCCATGCTGGATGACTAGGATTATCTTCAATCTTTTCGCGTAAACGGCGTACCGTTACATCGACTGTTCTTACATCTCCAAAGTAATCGTAACCCCATACAGTTTGAAGTAGGTGTTCTCGCGTTAATACTTGTCCAATGTGTTTTGCTAAGTAGTGTAGTAGTTCGAATTCACGATGTGTTAAATCAACCATTTCGCCACGCTTTGTTACCATGTAAGCATCAGGATGAATAATTAATGCCCCAACAGGAATGTCGTTTGTCGTATCTGTTGGATTGGCTTTCGTATTTTGACGGCGTAAATTAGCCTTAACCCTTGCAATTAATTCACGTGTACTAAATGGCTTGGTCACATAATCATCCGCACCAAGTTCTAGACCTAATACTTTATCTATTTCGGAATCTTTTGCTGTTAACATAATGATTGGCATATCATATTTCTTTCTTACTTCTCTACATACTTCCATTCCATCTTTTTCTGGAAGCATGATATCTAATAGAATTAGATCTGGTTTTAATTCTTCTACTTTCTTTACTGCTTCTGCACCATCGTAAGCGCAAGTTACGTCAAAACCTTCTTTTTGAAGGTTAAATTTTAATATATCTGCAATTGGTTTTTCATCATCGACTACAAGAATACGTTTTTCCATGTGAAATACTCTCCTTTATATTAAAAGATAATATTAATTACTTTACCCATTTTCGAAAAGGCTGTTTCCATTCTAAACTTGTTAATTGAAGTGGCAGGCACTCGCTTTCCGCGGGCGGTCAAAAGGAAGGTTATTTTCACTGTCGTGAAAAAACCTACTCCTCGGCGCATTAGCGCCTGTGGGGTCTCACTTAACACGCTTTTCCCGCAGGAGTCTCGCGCCTGCCACTTCAATCAACAAGGAATGGTATGTTTAAGAAATAAACTTATAAAAGATTTTCAGAAAAAATACTTTAATATCTTTACTTTACCATGTGTACATGTTTAAAGCATCTTTTTAGAGGGAAAGTAATCTATACGTAATAATTTAATCAATCTATATAGAAAAACCTCTAGCAAGGGGTTATTCTCATGCTAGAGGTCGAATTCTGTTATCTACTTAAATAGTTTAGTGGGTTTTTCAGTTGTCCGTTTTGATACACTTCGAAATGAAGGTGAATACCTGTTGAGTTTCCAGTAGATCCCATTACTCCAATACTTTGACCTCTAGCTACCGTTTGACCTCTAGAGACACTCATGGAAGAAAGATGAGCATATACTGTTTTCATTCCGTTTTGGTGGTTTATTACAATCTTATTTCCGTATCCACCATCCCAGCCTGCAGATTCCACAATACCATTGTCTGCTGCTTTAATAGTTCTATCACTTGGTCGAGCAATATCAATACCTTTATGGTAGCTTCCCCAACGATAGCCCATTTTACTTGAAACATAACCGCCTACAGCAGGCCATGCAAGGGATCCAGTCCCTCTAGAAGGAATCACTTTTGTTCCTCTTAATACAATTTTATCTATAGGTTCTTTCGTCACTTTTTCTTCAATAATATCTGTGCGAACGACTACGCCGTTTTGTCTTGTAACGATAGAGTTTACAGTACGCTCACCATTCTGACCTTCTTGCTTCACACTCGTTTCACCTTTAAGTCTGTTGGCGTCATCTTCTACCTTTTGTTCATATGCAATTTCTTCTATTCTGAAGCGTTCTTCTTCAACAATTATATGAATGTATGGTTTATAAGCAGTAACATTTAACTTATCGCCAACTCGTAACAATGAATCTTCTTTAATAGAAGGATTTAAGTGTAATAGTTCACTAGTTGATAAGTTATGGTCTTGTGCAATAGAGCCTAATACGTCCCCTTCTTGCACTTCGTATTGCTTTTCTTCAAGTGTACCTTTTTTCAATAAATTAATTGCTTTTTTAACAGATAAAATATTTTCTAATGAAACTTTTTCTTTATTTATTGAAACTTTTTCCGTCATTCGCACGTCTAATATACGAGACTGATTTTCTTGAAGAGGTGGTAACTCTTCATTGATTTCTTTTCTACTTTCGATTTCAGCAAGCTCTTCTTCTGAAACAAAATCAAGTTTTAATTTATAAATAGCTTCTTCTGCTGCCTCTTCTGAATGAAGATACACAACCGGCTCTTCTTCTACAAAAATAACAGCACCATTTGCCTTAATCTCTACTTTATCTAAAACTCGGTCTAATACCCTCTGATTATTCGTTGAATAACGAAATACTTTTTCTGATATGTAGGAGATTTCATTTCCAATCGTTAAGTCAAGATCTATATGCTTCTTTTGGGCTTCCGTAATTTTTGAATCAATTGCTTTTTGCACTTGCTCTTTTTCTTCTACAGCTCCAATGAGTTGACCATCTACATACACGTGATGGATTGTGCTTAACAATGGATTATTAGCGGCAGTAACAGACATAGCTCCTATTGATAAAGTCGTAACAGCTACTGTTGTGAAAATTGCCTTTTTTCCTAATTCATTTAGACAGCTACTCGTGTACATATGTAAATTTTTATTTAGTTTTTGTATGTATTGTTTTGTTTTACTCTTTAACTGGCCTAGCATGGTTAGTACCCCCTGAGTCCAATTCTCTTTAATATGTAAGAAAAATAGGTCTTTAATAACATACTTTCTTTTTTACACTTCTTTACCATAACATATTTTGATAAAAAAATAGAATAGTAGAATCGAATATGTAACATAATTGTATTATTGTTGTCATATTTATCCGTTAATTTAGACGATTTTTGTAACATTAGTGATTATTTTGGACTAGCTTGTAAGTATGAAGGACGGAATAAATGTAGAAATAGAGGGATTTTCCTACTACTTTTACTAAAATTAACGTATTTTTCTTTTTTCTATCTAAACAATTAGTATTATAAAACAATAAAAAAACCATCAAGATGTTATCATCTTGATGGTTTTTTGGATGGCTCGGGACGGAATCGAACCGCCGACACATGGATTTTCAGTCCATTGCTCTACCAACTGAGCTACCGAGCCGCATTATTATTTGGTTAATATTTTATTTATATTACGCTAGCCAGTCCATCGCCCAAATTTCAGAAAGATTATTCAAGAAGCAGTTCAATTTGTGCGCTGAAGCATCGCTTCGCAGTTTACTCGTTCGTGCTCTACCAACTGAGCTACCGAGCCCTGTTCGGCTTGCGATAAGCGTCGAATTTCTTCGTCAACTTCACTCACTCACATCCTCACGTATGTCAAATACGCTCCGGTACGTTCGCTTGTTTCCTCGAACTTCTCGCTTCTCTCAACCCTCAAATATTTATAGTTTTTAAATGGCGGTCCCGACCGGGATCGAACCGGCGATCTCCTGCGTGACAGGCAGGCATGTTAACCGCTACACCACGGGACCAGATAAATCTGTCATTATGAAAAATGGTGACCCATACGGGATTCGAACCCGTGTTACCGCCGTGAAAGGGCGGTGTCTTAACCGCTTGACCAATGGGCCTAAAAATTAAATGGTGTGCCATGAAGGATTCGAACCTTCGACCCTCTGATTAAAAGTCAGATGCTCTACCAACTGAGCTAATGGCACATATTTTTAAAGTATCCGCTTATTTTAACAGGATTACTATTTTGTTCATTCGAAGAAGCTTACTCTGTTTGACGTCCACACCTCAGAAAGATCATTCAAGTAGCAACTCGGCGTGTACGCTGATGTATTGCTTCACAGCTTACTCATCGTGCTCTACCAACTGAGCTAATGGCACTTAAGATTTTACAATCTGTTTTGACGACGTTTTTTATATTATCATAGTTTTGTATAACAATGCAATAGTTTTTCAAAAAAAAGTCCCTCTCTTCTTTTCGAGAGGGACTTTCACTATATTTACGCGTACACACTACGCACTATATTTGTTTGTGAACGATCAGGTCCTACTGAGAAAATAGATAATGGTATTCCAGTTAACTGAGATACGCGCTCTAAATAGTGACGAGCATTTTCAGGTAACTCACTTAAGTTTTTCACACCAGTAATATCGTCTTTCCAACCTGGCATTTCTTCATAAACAGGCTCACATTCTGCAAGCACTTTTAAGCTAGCTGGGAACTCTTCGATAATTTCTCCCTTGTATCGGTAAGCAACACAAATTTTTAATGTTTCAATCCCTGTTAAGACATCAATGGAGTTTAAAGATAAGTCGGTAATTCCACTAACTCTACGTGCATGACGAACAACTACACTATCGAACCAACCGATACGACGAGGTCTGCCAGTAGTCGTTCCGTATTCACGACCTACTTCGCGAATTAGGTTTCCAATTTCATCATGTAGTTCTGTTGGGAACGGTCCATCACCTACACGAGTAGTATAAGCTTTTGAAACTCCTACAACGTTTTTGATTTTAGAAGGTCCAACTCCCGAGCCAATCGTTACTCCACCTGCTACAGGGTTAGAGCTCGTTACGAATGGGTATGTACCTTGGTCAATATCTAACATAACACCTTGAGCACCTTCAAATAGTACGCGACGTCCACCGTCTAATGCATCGTTTAAAACGACCGATGTGTCACATACGTACTTTGCTACTTGTTGGCCATACTCATAATACTCGTCCAGAATGTCTTCTAACTCGAACCCTTCTGTCTCGTACATTTTCTCTAATAGACGATTTTTTTCTGCTAAGTTATGCGTAAGCTTTTCTTCAAAGATTTCACGGTCTAATAGGTCAGCAATTCGGATACCAACACGAGCCGCTTTGTCCATATACGCAGGTCCAATACCTTTTTTCGTTGTACCAATTTTATTTGCACCTTTACGTTCTTCTTCTACTTCATCTAATTTTAAGTGATAAGGTAGAATGACGTGTGCGCGGTTACTGATACGTAAGTTATCTGTCGTAACGCCACGATCATGTAAGTATTTTAATTCTTTTACAAGTGCTTTAGGGTCCACAACCATTCCGTTACCAATCACACAAGCTTTATCTGAATAAAAAATCCCGGAAGGAATTAAATGTAATTTATACGTTTCACCATTAAATTTGATTGTATGTCCTGCATTGTTACCACCTTGGTAACGCGCAATTACTTCTGCATTTTCTGATAGGAAATCGGTAATTTTTCCTTTACCTTCATCGCCCCACTGTGTTCCTACTACGACTACTGATGTCATAGAATGTACACCTCCGCTTTATATATGCTTTTATGGCTTTTATAGCTTGCCTCAAACAAACTAAGTTTATCAGCATATTATTCCAAAGTCAATTAAAACACGAACATTAATTTATACTAATTAATAATTTGTTCGTGAAAACACCAACTAATTTACCATTTACTCTTATAAAAGACAAAAACACCTACTAAAGTAAGTGTTTTTCCCTTTTTATATTTATGCTCCTGGTGGAACTGCTTCATCGTCAAACCGTCGTTCAAGGTTAACGAACTTGTTGTATTCTTTTACGAACGCTAACGATACTGTACCAACTGGACCGTTACGCTGTTTAGCAATAATAATTTCAATAATATTTTTGTTTTCACTTTCTTTATCATAATAGTCATCACGATATAAGAAAGCGACGATATCAGCATCCTGCTCAATACTTCCTGATTCACGAATATCCGACATCATCGGACGCTTATCTTGACGTTGCTCTACTCCACGAGATAGCTGTGATAGGGCAATAACAGGTACCTTTAACTCCCTCGCAAGTGCTTTTAAGGAACGAGAAATTTCAGATACTTCCTGTTGACGGTTTTCTCCGCCGCCTCTACCGCTACCTTGGATAAGCTGTAAGTAGTCAATTAATATCATTCCAAGACCACTTTCTTGCTTTAATCTACGACACTTCGAGCGAATTTCACTAACACGTATACCTGGTGTATCATCTATAAAAATACCTGAATTAGATAAGCTACCCATCGCCATCGTTAATTTACCCCAGTCCTCCGATGTTAATTGACCTGTACGTAAGTTTTGGGCATTAATATTTCCTTCAGCACAAAGCATCCTCATTACTAGCTGTTCGGCACCCATCTCTAAACTGAAAATCGCCACGTTCTCCTTTGCTTTTACCCCTACGTTTTGCGCAATATTTAAAGCAAACGCTGTTTTACCTACAGAAGGACGGGCAGCAACAATAATAAGATCGTTACGTTGGAATCCAGCAGTCATTCTATCTAACTCTGTAAAGCCAGTTGGAATACCTGTTATATCCCCTTTACGATTATGAAGCGTTTCTATATTATCATATGTTTTCACTAATACATCTTTAATATTTTGGAAAACACCTGCATTTTTACGTTGGGAAACTTCTAAGATTTGTTTTTCCGCTTCATTTAATAAACCAGCAACCTCATCTTCGCGCGAATAACCTTCTTGGGCAATATGGGTAGCTGTACGTATTAAACGGCGTAATATAGACTTTTCTTCTACAATTTTAGCGTAATATTCAATGTTAGCTGCAGTCGGTACGGCGTTTGCTATATCACTTAAGTAGGATACGCCACCAACTTCTTCTAATATTTTTAGATTTGCTAACTCCGTTGAGACAGTTACCAAGTCAATAGGTTCACCTTTATCCGCTAGATTTAACATAGCATCATAAATTTTCTGATGGGCAGCACGATAAAAGTCATCAGGTAATAGCAACTCAGATGCTAAAGTTAAACTAGCTGGTTCAAGAAAAATAGCACCAATTACCGCTTGTTCCGCTTCAATATTTTGAGGTGGTATGCGATCAGCAAAAAGGTCACTCATCTTATTTGTCCTCCCTTCCCCTTATAACATTTCCTATCTATTTTATACTTATATTTTCTTCACAATTTATCATTTTGTCAAAAACTCTTTTTAAATGACACGGTTGATTTCCGCGCAAGTCTCCGCTTTCCGCGGGCGTGGCTGGAGCCTCCTCGACTTCGCCTGTGGGGTCTCCAGTCCCCCGCTTATCCCGCAGGAGTCTACAACTTGCGCGGAAATCAACCGCTTGTAATATTTACAAAAAAGATCATGTTCTATATCAAACTTAGTTTTGTCAAAAAGAAAACCCGGCAAATAGCCGAGCTTATGTGATAAAGATTAACATGTGTAGTATAAAAGTTCAATGCTAAAACTTTGGTAGAAAATCCAATCTGATATAAGTTCTGTTATTTAAGTTCTGTTGCGTGGACTTTTAATGTTGCTGTTACTTCACTGTGTAACTTCACAGGAACATTTGTAAAACCAAGCGTTCTAATCGCATCATTAAGCTCCATTTTACGCTTGTCAATTTTGATATTATGCTTTTTCTGTAATTCTTCTGCAACTTGTTTCGTTGTAATAGAACCGAAAAGGCGTCCTCCTTCTCCAGCTTTTGTAGCGATTTCAACTGTTAACTTTTCTAATGTCTCTTTTAGAGCTTGTGCATTTTTCAACTCATCTGCCGCTTCTTTACGCTCTTTGTTTTTTTGAGCCTCTAAAGACTTCATGTTCGCATTTGTTGCTTCCATCGCATAACCGTTTTTGATAAGGAAATTATGAGCATATCCATCTGCTACATTTTTCACTTCCCCTTTTTTTCCTTTTCCTTTTACATCTTGTAAGAAAATAACTTTCATTCTTTTTCTCCTCCTTCAAAGTGTTCATCAATTACTTCTTTTAGTTTCTCTTCGGCATCTTCTAAACTCATTTTAAGCTGTGTCGCAGCATTTGTTAAATGTCCTCCACCTTCAAGTCTTTCCATTAGCAATTGAACGTTAACATCGCCTAGTGACCTCGCACTTATTCCTACTTGGTCTTCCGTACGATTGGCAATAACAAATGAAGTATGAATATCACTCATAGCTAGTAGTGTGTCTGCCGCTTGAGCAATCATTACTTGGTCAAAGATTTCATTTTTATTCCCTAAAGCAATAACCACGCCGTCTTTGTATAAATAAGCACTTTCAATCAGCTTCGCACGTTTCACGAAGTTATCTAAGTCTTCTTTTAAAAACTTCTGTACTAGTATCGTATCTGCGCCTTGTGAACGTAAGTAGGATGCAGCATCAAACGTACGAGAACCCGTTCTTACCGTAAAACTTTTCGTATCGACAATAATACCAGCTAGTAGCGCTGTCGCCTCTAGCATCGTAATTTTCAAGCGTTTCGGTTGATACTGAATAAGTTCTGTTACTAACTCCGCTGTCGAAGACGCATATGGTTCCATATAAACTAATAATGGATCTTCAATAAAATCTTCGCCACGACGATGATGGTCAATGACAACTATTTTATCAAACTTATTTAATAGCTTTTCATCAATGACTAAGGAAGGTTTATGTGTATCCACAATAACCAATAACGTTTCCGAAGTAGAAATCTCATAGGCATCATCTGGTGAAATAAATCTTTCCCATAACTTATCGTTTACTTTTACTTCATCTAACAATCTTTTAATACTTGTATCCACTTCTTGATTATTAAGGACGATAAACGCTTCTTTTTGATTCAGTTCTGCGACTTTCGCTATTCCAATAGAAGCACCGATCGCATCCATATCTGGAAAACGATGCCCCATAACGATGACTTTATCACTATCATTTATTAATTCTTTTAATGCGTGAGAAATAACCCTAGCTCTAACACGTGTACGTTTTTCCATCGGGTTTGTTTTTCCACCATAAAAACGCACCTTACCGTTTGTTTGTTTAATCGCAACCTGGTCACCACCACGACCTAATGCTAAGTCCAAGCTAGATTGTGCTTGTTGCCCTAACTCAGGAAGTGAGGATAATCCTGTACCGATCCCTACACTCAGTGTTAATGGCATACTATGTTTAGCGGTTTGCTCACGAACTTCATCTAGTATGGAAAATTTATTTTTTTCCAGTTGTACTAATATACTTTCATTTAGGACAGCTACAAACCTTTCAGTAGATGTTCTCTTTAAAAAGACACCATTATCTGTTGCCCATTTATTAACGATCGATGTAACTTGGCTGTTAATAGTGCTTTTCGTTTGATCATCCAACCCTTGTGTAACTTCGTCGTAGTTATCTAAAAAGATAACCCCTACAACTGTTCTTTCTGCTTCATATAATTTCTCAATTTGTGCTTGTTCTGTTACATCAAAGAAATATAAAAGTCTTTCCGACCGTTTGCTGACAACTTTGTACTTTCTGTCATAAAAACTAATAATTTCTGTTTCAGACTCTCCCTGTTTCAGAAATGGGATAAGTTCTTCACCAACCTCATAAATAGAACGTCCTACTAAGGTTTCTTCGTGGAAGCATGAAGCTAAAAAAGGATTAGCCCACTCAATTTGAAAGTCGTCATTATATAGCATAATACCAATCGGCATTTCCATTAATGCTTCTTCTCCTACCTTTTTCAAACGGTAAGATAACGTAGAAATATATTGCTCCATCTCTTTCTGATACTGCTTTTCTTCGTTGCGATAATAATACAAAATAAAAATTAGAAAAACTAAACTAATTACTCCTATTAGCCATTGATGAAAAATGATTACTACCAGCTGAAGTGCAGCCAATGCTAGCAACGTAAAAAACGGTAGATTTATTCGTTGCTTATCTAAATGATTAGGCATGAATTTTTCAGCTCCTATTTACCAATTTACTCATTTTTGTATTCTCTTTCTTAAATCAAAACCGATATCAAAAATACCAATCATTCTAATTATATATAGTAGTGGTGGCATAAGGAAAGAAATTATTAAAATAGTGATTGGAATTGCTTTCGACATTTTCTTTTGAGCGAAAAAGAAAAACAGAAAAGAGAAACCTTGAATCGTCATTAATAGCATTAATATGAACGATAAGTTGACAACTGCAATATATAATGTTGAGCCTTCTTCCAATGACATTAACGATAAGATGATTACTACTAAATAGTACCATAATAAACTTTTTGGTAGCACTAACTCACGTAAAGGCGGAAATGGTTTTACATCTACTTTGAATCTACGTAAAAAGATGCCAGCTAAAAACTGACTAATAAAGGCAGAAACAAATGATGCCAGCACTAATAGTGAAGGTAAGAGATAAAGCAATTGTTGAATCATTGTATTATAAGTAGCGATTACTTCTTCAACAGATTCTTGACCTAAAGCATTTAACATACTTTCAGCAGTTTGAACAGACTGTGCAGACGCCTCTTCTAAAAGTTGTGCGAGGTCAAGTTGAAATAATAATACCGTTAGTACATACAACATTATGTAATTAATTAAATAAACCCCAGTAGCTGCTCCTAAGATTGCATAACGGTCTTTTTGTTTAGAAAATAAATATCCCATCACTATGCCGACTGTTGTTGCTGGTAAACTTATCATAAGTGCTAATGGTGAGCCGAATAACATCGAGATGAAATTAGCTAATACAATAAACCATATTGAAAATTTTATGTCATACCTTGCTGCGTATAAAGCAAAAGGTAATGGTAGTGCTAGTAATGAAATCATACTAATAACAGGGGTATATAGTGTGATTAATAGAAGAATGATATAAAGCCCGAGTAATACGGCACCTTCTGTTATTTTTTTCGTTTCCTTCATTTAGGCACACTCCCTTCATCCTTTTATTTTACCCTTATGTAGAAGATTACATGTGAGATGTTTAACGATGTGTTAGTTAGCAAGTTAGCAATCATTTTAGGGTATTAACTGTTGATGTTCGCTACAGGAGCTCGCTTTCATCCAAAAAGAATGATAGCATTTCGAGGAAGTCGCGCAGCGCAGTACCGCCGAATAATTTGTATTTTCGCCGATAAAGTATGGTTTCTGCTGATTCACTGCCTGTACCCGCCGATTGATTCTTCTTTTTCGCCGATAAATCCCTTATTTTCGCTGATTGACTCGCCTTTTCCGCCGATAAATTCCTTATTCTCGCCGATTAGCTACCCGTTTACCTGTAACATTCACTATTTTTTGTAACATAACAGAACATCTCCTTATATTTATATAAGAAATGGTCCCTTTTTGCAAAAAAGAAGGCAGTAAGATATGACTCTCACTGCCTTCTTTGTTAAGTTTTATGGATATTATTCACCAGCTACGTATGGTAATAAAGCCATTGTGCGAGCGCGCTTGATAGCAACTGTTAATTTACGTTGGTATTTAGCACTTGTACCTGTCACACGACGAGGTAAAATCTTTCCGCGCTCAGAGATGAATTTTTTTAGAACATCAACATCTTTGAAATCGATGTTAGAGATTCCATTTGCTGTGAAATAACAAACTTTACGACGTTTGTTACGTCCGCCTCTGCGTCCACCTGCCATAGTATTCGCCTCCATTTCCTATTAGTTTTAGTTAACGATTTTCATTCTCTTGTCTTAGAATGGTAAGTCATCGTCAGAAATATCTATTGTTTGTCCCTTTTGATCAAACGGATCATTATCTATGCGAGTTTGGTTATTGTTGTTATTGCGCTGTGGTTGGTTTTGCTGACCATAACCACCATTTCCACCAGGTTCACTACCGAATGGTCCAGAGCCGTAGCTCCCGTCACCTTGGTTAGAATTTGGACGGCTTTGACCGCCACCACCAGCATTAGCACTTGCGCCTTTAGGTTCTAAGAACTGAACACTATCCGCTACAACTTCAGTTACATATACACGGCGACCGTCTTGTCCTTCATAATTGCGCGTTTGAATGCGACCATCAACACCAGCTAAACTTCCTTTTTTCAAGAAATTAGCTACGTTTTCAGCTGGTCTTCTCCAAATAATACAGTTAATAAAGTCCGCTTCACGTTCACCAGATTGACTCTGGAACGCACGGTTTACCGCCAAAGTAAAAGTAGCTACAGCCACTCCACTTGGTGTATAACGTAATTCAGGGTCTTTCGTTAAACGACCTACTAATACAACGCGATTTAACACAGTTCCACTCTCCCTTGCGATATTGTCCGTTTTCAAGGACTATATTTAAAAATTAAGCTTCTTCTCTAATAACGATATGACGGATAATGTCTTCGCTAATTTTCGCAAGACGATCAAACTCTTGAACAGCAGCAGCTCCAGAAGCTACTTTTAAAAGCATATAATAACCGTCGCGGAAATCATTGATTTCGTAAGCTAAGCGGCGTTTGCCCCACTCTTTAGAATCGTTAAGCTCAGCACCATTTTCAGTTAAAATAGTATTGAAACGCTCAACTAAAGATTTCTTTGCTTCTTCCTCAATGTTCGGACGGATGATGTACATGATTTCATACTTTCTCATCACAGTCACCTCCTTTTGGTCTAAACGGCCCATAACGGGCAAGGAGCAATTAGTAAATACTAATACTCACAAATTAAAATTATATCAGAACATCCAGCTAATTGCAACATCCTTACACATTAAAACGGAAATGGATCACATCTCCATCTTTTACTTCATACTCTTTACCTTCTAAGCGGACTTTTCCGGCTTCTTTAGCAGCAACCATTGTACCAGCATTTAAAAGGTCATCGTATGAAACTGTTTCTGCACGAATAAATCCACGTTCAAAGTCTGTATGAATAACACCAGCACATTGTGGAGCTTTCATCCCTTTGCGGAACGTCCATGCTCTAACTTCTTGAACACCAGCAGTAAAGTATGTTGCTAGTCCAAGTAGGTTATAAGCCGCTCGGATTAACTGATCTAAACCAGACTCTTCAATTCCAAGCTCTTCTAAAAACATTTCTTTTTCTTCTGCATCTAACTCTACAATTTCAGATTCAATCTTTGCACAAACAACAATTACTTGAGAGCCTTCTTTTTCCGCGAATTCACGAACACTTTGAACGTATTCATTACCTGATGGATCTGCTACATCATCTTCTCCTACGTTTGCTACGTAAAGAACTGGTTTGCTCGTTAATAAGTGCATTCCCTTTAAGTACTTTACTTGTTCATCCGTTACTTCTACCGTACGTGCTGGAAGTTCATTTTCTAGTGCTTCTTGAACCTTCACTAACACTTCATACTCATATACTGCTTCTTTATCTTTTTGTTTTGCTAATTTTCCAACACGCTCCATACGCTTTTGGATGGATTCTAAGTCTGCTAAAATTAATTCTAAGTTAATCGTTTCAATATCAGAAATAGGATCCACTGTTCCAGCAACGTGTGTAATGTTGTCATCAGCGAAACAACGAACTACGTGACAGATTGCATCTACTTGGCGAATATGTGATAAGAACTTGTTTCCTAGTCCTTCTCCTTTACTCGCTCCTTTTACGATCCCTGCGATATCCGTAAACTCAAAGTGCGTTGGTACTGTTTTTTTCGGTTGAACTAGTTCTGTTAATCTTCGTAGACGCTCATCTGGAACATCTACAATTCCTACGTTTGGATCTATCGTACAGAACGGGTAGTTCGCAGATTCTGCACCCGCTTGTGTTATCGCGTTAAATAAGGTTGATTTCCCGACATTTGGTAAACCAACAATACCAGCTGTTAAAGCCATATTATCCACTCCTATTAGTACATCTTTCACTCAATGAACCTTCCACAATTATAGATACAACACGCTAAAAAGACAAGTTGAAATAAGTCTAACCTTACATTATGGATGACTAATTGTAACCAATTGAGTGAGTTTCATAATGTACAATTACTAATCGAAAAACGAATATTAAACCTATTCTTTCATATAATTTACGTTTTATATAAACGTTATTTAATTATGATAAACGGAACATTCGTTTTTCACTAAACGAACCGTAATTATGAAATTGATTCAATTAAAAAGAAGATACAGTTATAGTTGTATCTTCTTGGTAAGATGTTTCACGTGAAACAAAAGTTTTATTCGGAATGTCGTTCGAGCACTTTTTTTATTTTGCGAACAAACTCTCTTCTTGGCATCATAATACTATGCTGACAGCCTTCACATTTAATCCTAATATCCATCCCCATACGAATGACTTTCCATTTGTTTTCTCCACAAGGATGGGCTTTTTTCATTTCAACAATGTCATGTAAAGAAAAATCTTTGTCACTCATCGTTTTTTACCCCTCTACTTCTAACTTCATACCTCTATTGTACAAAATTGCTTCTCATATTGGAATTATTTATACCAGTTTAGATGAAAATCATTTTACATTATGACCAATTATACTTATTAGCAATTGGATATAAAAGAATTGCCACTAATAAATATAGATTAATTAACCCAAATAGCGGGTAAAGTACCGACACAAGGAGAGAGAACCCAAAGGTTGTAAAAGGTATCATAATCGCAAGCATAATGGCACATACAACCCATAACGGAAGGTTGAATATAGAACGCAACCTTGTCGTTAAGCCTAATAAACCTGATGCTGCCGTCGTGTATATCGCTACCCAAAGTAACAACGTCATAAAGAACAACATATAATAAGGATAACTCTGAATGATAGCAAATAAAGGTATTTCGAAGAATTCTATTTTTGTAGCAACAGATAATAATGTCTCATTATACACAAAAGATATGATTCCTAATACTAGTCCACTTCCAAGGCTCGCAATGATAATTTCATTTTTACTTGCAACCTTATTACCAATAGCGGATAACACAGCTACTAACGGTAAAATATTTAGCGCAGTAAACGTAAAAGCACTCGGCCAGTTGTTTTGTTTTTCTAACAAACTACTTGCCGTTATGACACTCATATCAGTAGCATGAATTAGTATTCCTCCGAGTACTAAAACAATAATGGGTATAACCCAAGTATTTACAGTAATCATACCATTTACACCGTAGACAAATAAAAGTATTAATAATGAACTAATAATTATAATTCCTGCCCAATAAGGAATGAAGAATACTTGTAATGCCGCTCCACCACCTGCCAACATGACAATGGTTGTCGTAAATAAATAAAGTAAAATAATAATTTCGTATACTTTAGAAAGCTTCGATCCCACCAACTTAACTAGTACCGGTGAAAAATGCTCTGACTGTTGATCCATACTAATCCTCATAATAACGTAACAGCATACAATAAAAAGAATAGTAAAAATGAAGATAGCTAGTCCGCTTTCTGCACCAAAAAATTGCCATAATTCCCTACCAGAAGCGTAACCCGCACCGATAACTGTGCCTAAAATTAAAAACATCCACCTAAGCCCGTTACTCCACACATTTTTCCCTCCTACCTAATCTACTAATTCATTATTATTGCAAAATATTTTCAAGGGGAATTATTCTACAATACTTACCAACTATTTATTTTTTTACAAATAGTGGATAAATAGAAAAGTATGAATTGCACGTATAGTTTTTTAAAAACAACCGTATACTGTTACTACTATTAACAAGGAGTGGAAACTATGAATCTAAAATCAAATTTCTTTGAAAAGAAAGGAGGTAATGCACGCATTGCGCATGATGATTCTAATGCTTTACAAGAAGTAACAAATACCGTTTATGAGTTACTACTTACAAGTGAGAGCATACAACCATATGTTATAGTATGTATCGGTACGGATCGTTCAACAGGAGACTCACTCGGCCCTTTAGTAGGAACTAAATTATCCGAAATGAAACTCTCTACCTTACATGTGTATGGGACACTAGATGATCCTATTCATGCGGTTAATTTAAAAGAAAAATTACAAGAAATATATAAACTGCACCCTAACCCTACTATTATTGCAATCGACGCATGTTTAGGGAGGTTAAAGAGCGTAGGCTTCTTAACCGTTGCAGAGGGGCCTGTCATGCCTGGAGCAGGTGTGAAGAAGGATTTACCTCCTGTAGGAGATTTTCATATTACTGGTATTGTAAATGTTAGTGGATTTATGGAGTTTTTTGTTTTACAAAATACAAGATTAAGTCTTGTTATGAGAATGGCAAAAACAATTGCAGAGTCGTTAAAGCGACTTGATTTGCTTTTAACAAGAAGAATAATGTTAGCACAAGCTGAAATAGATAAAAATAACTCTAATTTTCTACAAGGTGAATAAGAAAAAAGACTGTTTCTATACAATAGTTAGAGAACAGTCTTTTTGAATTTGTTATATTGATATAATTAAATCGATAGAAAGTACATACTCGTTACAAGTACTGCTACTACTAGTAGACCTGGTAGTAAATTAGCTACTCTTACTGATGTTATACCTAAAAGGTTTGTCCCAATCGCTAAAATCATTACTCCACCGGTTGCTGTCATATCTAAAATAAATAGTTGTAGTAACTCTTCTGGTACAAATCGATCGATAACTGTAGCAAATAACACAATAGAACCTTGATATAATACTACGGGGATTGCTGAAAACATAACACCTATTCCAAGCGTCGTCGTTAAAACGATACTTGTAAATCCATCAATAATAGATTTGGTAAATAACACATCGTGATTTCCTCTTAATCCACTATCTAAAGCCCCTACTACCGCCATTGCACCGATAACAAATATTAATGTAGCAGTTACGAATCCTTTAGAGATGCTTCCTGAATTACTTTTTCCGACCTTAGATTCAAGCCACCTACCTACTTGATTTAGTTTTTCCTCTAAATCTAGCCATTCTCCTATAACTGCACCTATTACTAAACTAAAAATAACGATTAAAAACTCTTGTCCTTTGAATGCCATTTGCAGTCCTAAAACAATAACTACTAGCCCTATAACCTTCATTACGGTTTCTTTCGTTTTGTCTGGTATTCTAGTTAGACCTAAGCCAATCAATGTACCAACAATAATACAAATACCATTTACAATTGTTCCTAATAACACAAAACTACCCCATTCCTATATAAGAAAAAAACCACCTAGTTAGATGGTTTCGTCTTTTTGGTCTAATAATTCTAAAAGGCGTTGTAAATCTTCGTCAGAGAAAAACTCAATTTCTATTTTTCCTTTTTTCTTTGTACGTTTTATATGTACAGACGTACCAAAACGCTCTCGTAAAGATGTTTCATGTCTTGCAATGAATACATCTTTCGGTTGTTTTTGTTTTGTTTCACGTGAAACATTTTCATTTATTTGTTGAATTAACAACTCTAGTTGGCGGACATTTAGATGTTCTTTTAGGATTTTATCGACGAGCGGTTTTATTTTTTCTTTCTTCTTTACGCCGAGTAGTGCTCTGCCGTGCCCCATGGAAAGTTCTCCTTCAAGCATTAACTCTTGTACGAATGGTGGTAAGCTTAGTAAACGTACATGGTTGGCAATGTGCGGTCTGCTTTTTCCTAATCGATTAGCCAATTGTTCTTGTGTAATGTTTAGTTTCGCCATTAACGTTTGATAGGCTGTTGCCTCTTCAATTGGCGTTAAGTCTTCACGTTGCAAGTTTTCAAGTAATGCTAATTCCATCATTTGTTGTTCCGTCATTTCTCTAACGACAACTGGAACTTTCGTTAATTGCGCTTCTTTTGCAGCACGAAATCTTCTCTCCCCTGCTACAATTTCAAAACCTTTTATACTTTTTCGTACAATAATTGGCTGTAAAATACCGTGTTCTTCAATGGAAGTTTTCAATTCCTCTATTGCTTCCTTATCAAACGTTTTACGTGGCTGATAAGGATTTGGTCTGACTTCTTTCACTGATATTTCTTGTACTATTTCCTCTTTGGAAGCTTCAATAGAAGGAAAGAGAGCATTAATTCCTTTCCCTAACCCTTTAGCCATGTGTAATCACTTCCTTCGCTAAGTCTAGATAAACTTCTGCACCACGTGATTTTGGATCATAAATAATGATTGGTTCCCCATGGCTTGGAGCTTCACTTAGTCGTACGTTACGAGGAATGATTGTACCGTATACTTTATCTTGAAAGTATTTTTTCACTTCATCAATGACTTGGATTCCTAAGTTTGTTCTAGCATCTAACATCGTTAGCAATACTCCGTCTATCATTAAATCTGTATTTAAATGTTTTTGAACAAGTCGAACTGTATTTAATAACTGACTTAAGCCTTCTAATGCGTAATATTCACATTGAACTGGAATAACGACTGCATCGGAAGCAGTTAATGCATTTATCGTTAATAGCCCTAAAGAAGGTGGGCAATCAATAATTACATAGTCATACTGATCTTTTACACTGTCAAGAGCTCTCTTAAGTCGAACTTCTCTGGATATAGTAGGAACTAATTCTATCTCTGCTCCTGCCAATTGAATAGTCGCTGGTATGATCATTAGGTTTTCTACTTTTGTAGGAATTATGACATCTTTAGCTGGCACGTCTTCTACTAAAATATCATAAATGCACTGATTTACCTCTGCCTTGTCTACTCCTACTCCGCTAGATGCGTTACCTTGTGGATCAACATCTACTAAAAGTACTTTTTTACCAATATAAGCTAAACACGCTCCTAAGTTAACAGAAGTCGTCGTTTTTCCTACGCCACCTTTTTGGTTTGCAATTGCAATAATTCTGCCCATGCTGTCACCTACCTTTATAAAACATCATGAAATATTAAATTTACTAGTTTCTAACTTATTTTATCATGAATTAACAGAAAGTTAACTTGTTTTTATTTAAATTTACTACATATATGTTGGCTTTTTAAAAATTGAAACAAGTTTGTAAAATAAAAGTAATAAAAATAATACTTTAGGAGTAGGAAATTATTATTCTCCAAAAATATTATATTGCACCAAAAGAAAAATCCCTTATCAATGGAAGGGATTTGAATATAGTAAATTATTTTTTGGGAATTTTAATTGTGAATTGAAAGTAATCTTCAAATTCCTCTTCTTGAGAGTCTAATTTAATTCCACTATCATTAACCATAGATAAAGATTGGCGAATCGTATTCATTGCAATTCTTGTATCTCTACTAAATGCTTTGCGCTTTGGTTTCACTTTTGTCTTTGTTGTTTGCTCTTCTAATATAGCAACAACTTTATCTTCCGTTTGTTTTACATTCCATTGTTTTTCGATGGTTTCATTTAATAAGGATACTTGTTTTTGTGGATCTTTTAACGGAATAAGTGCTCTTGCATGTCGTTCTGTAATCTTTTTTTGCATTAATGCATCTTGAACTTCATCAGGTAATTTCAATAAGCGTAACTTATTTGCTACTGTTGACTGGCCTTTACCAAGTCTTTGCGCTAATGCTTCTTGCGTCAAGTTATGTAGCTCTAAAAGCTTTGCATATGCTACTGCTTCTTCTATTGCAGATAACTCTTCACGCTGTAAGTTTTCAATTAATGCAACCGATGCAGTTTCCGCATCATTAAACTCTTTTATAATGGCAGGGATTGTCTCCCATCCGAGTTTTTGTACTGCTCTCCAACGTCGCTCACCTGCAATGATCTCAAACTGATCTTCCGCGAATTGTCTTACAACAATCGGCTGAATAATACCGTGAGTGCGTATAGTTATAGAGAGTTCCTCAATTTTTTTATCTACGAATACAGTACGAGGCTGGTAACGATTCGGTACAATTTGCGTAACATTTAAATGTTTAATCTCATCTCGATTGACTTCTTCTACTATTTCCTGTTCTTCTTTTTCTTTTTCAACCATTCCGAAAAAGCGAGAGAAAGGAGTTTTCATAGTTCCACCACCTTAAGGATAAAATCCCTAACAAGTAATTCGTTCTTTCCATGGAAAGTCCTTCTTTTTGTAGGGAAAATGTTTCACGTGTAACATTTTAAGTATAACCTATTACTCTACTAAACTAGTGCATACGGCACGAGGTCACAGCACACTACATGAAGGCAAGCATAGCAGCAATCGGTAAGCCCTTTTGAACTATGCTTTAACCCTTTACAAACCTGCTTTATTTCGATGTCTTTTTATTCTAATGGCATCTTATTTGGTGTACCAGGTTTTCTTGGATATTTTTTAGGCGTCGGTTTCGTCTTTTTAATGACGATAATATTTCGTTCACTTTCCTCTAATGGTAATTGGAAACTGTGAACTTCTTCCACCTTGCCACCTAATGTTTGTATCGCTTTTTTGGCGCTTACCATTTCCTCTTTTACAGAAGCTGCTTTCATCGGTACAAAATGCCCACCTTCTTTTACAAGAGGCATACATAATTCACTTAAAACAGATAGTCTTGCAACGGCTCTAGCTGTTACGAGATCAAACGATTCCCTTAGTTCAGGAATTCTACCAAACGTTTCCGCTCTATCATGATATAAGGAAACATCTTTCAATTCTAATGCGTTTACAAGCGTTTGTAAGAACGTGATTCGCTTATTCAATGAGTCAACTATACTTACTTTCAAATGTGGAAAGCAGATTTTTAAAGGGATGCTAGGGAAACCTGCACCTGCTCCTACGTCACATAAAGATTGTTCTTTTGTTAGATCAAAATAAAAAGATGCTGTGATGGAATCATAAAAATGTTTTAAATAGACACCCTCTTCATCCGTTATGGCAGTCAAGTTCATTTTCTCATTCCACTCCACTAATAAACGGAAGTATGTGTCAAACTGATTTATTTGGAGAGGAGTAAGGGTAATCCCTTTCTCCTCTAGTAGTTGTAAAAATCGTTCTTTATTCATGGGAGAATCCTTTCTTTCCATGGCTTATGCCTCACTCGGCAATTTGGCAATTTTTCCTTGTTCTAAATATACAAGTAAAATAGATACATCTGCTGGATTTACACCTGATATACGTGATGCTTGTGCAACAGATAGTGGCCTAACTTCTTTCAGCTTTTGGCGTGCTTCGTTTGCCAAACTATTTATCGCATCATAATCAATATTTTCTGGTATTTTTTTATCTTCCATTTTTTTCAGACGATCCACTTGTTGGAGTGATTTTTGAATATAACCTTCATACTTGATCTGTATTTCCACTTGTTCAGCTACATCATGATCGATTTCCACTTCGGCTGGTACTATAGATCGAATATGTTCGTAGTTCATTTCAGGTCGCTTCAATAAATCACTTGCACGAATACCATCTTTTAATTCAGTACCACCTGCGTCAACAATAATCTGTTGTACTTGAGATGATGGTTTAATGATAATTTTGGCTAAACGTTCTTTTTCTACTTCTATTGCTTCTTTCTTTTTTAAGAAACGCTCATATCGCTCTTGTGGAATTAATCCGATTTTATATCCAGTTTCTGTAAGTCTCAAGTCTGCGTTATCGTGACGTAATAGTAGACGATACTCTGCACGTGATGTTAACAAACGATAAGGTTCATTTGTACCTTTTGTTACTAAGTCATCCACTAGGACGCCAATATAGCCTTCTGAACGGCTAATGATAAGGTCTTCTTTACCTAGTGCACGTAGACCCGCATTAATACCTGCCAAAATACCTTGACCAGCTGCTTCTTCATACCCAGAAGTGCCGTTAATCTGTCCAGCCGTATATAGGTTTTGGACTTTTTTCGTCTCAAGAGTTGGCCATAATTGTGTTGGGACAATGGAATCATATTCAATCGCATAGCCGGCACGCATCATTTGTACATTTTCTAAACCTGGTATAGAAGATAACATCTTACGTTGAATGTCTTCTGGAAGGCTTGTAGACAGCCCTTGAACATATACTTCTTGCGTATTACGCCCTTCAGGTTCTAAGAAAATTTGATGACGTGGCTTATCATTAAAACGGACTATCTTATCTTCAATAGATGGACAGTATCTCGGCCCTGTACCTTTAATCATTCCCGAGTACATTGGGGAACGATGTAAATTATCATCAATAATTTGATGTGTTTCTGGACTTGTATACGTTAACCAGCATGGAAGTTGGTCTGTAATGTATTCTGTTGTTTCATAAGAAAACGCTCTTGGGACTTCATCGCCTGGTTGTATTTCTGTTTTGCTGTAGTCGATTGAAGCACTATTTACACGTGGAGGTGTACCAGTTTTAAACCTTACTAAATCAAACCCTAACTCTTCTAAGTGCTCAGAAAGTTTAATCGACGGCTGTTGGTTGTTTGGTCCACTTAAATATTGTAAGTCACCTAGTATTATTTTTCCGCGTAAAAACGTTCCAGTCGTAATAACAACTGTTTTCGCCTCATATGTTGCACCTGTTTGCGTAATAACACCTTTACAAACGCCATCTTCTACAATCAGTTTTTCAACCATTCCTTGTAGAAGGGTTAAGTTAGGCTCTTGTTCCATTGTTTTCTTCATTTCATGTTGGTATAAAAACTTATCAGCTTGTGCTCTTAACGCACGAACAGCAGGACCTTTACCTGTATTAAGCATTCTCATTTGAATGTGTGTTTTATCGATATTTTTACCCATTTCTCCGCCAAGTGCATCGATCTCACGAACGACAATCCCTTTCGCTGGTCCACCTACGGACGGGTTACATGGCATAAAAGCAACCATATCTAAATTAATAGTAATCATTAATGTTTTCGCACCAAGTCTTGCTGCAGCTAATCCTGCTTCACAACCAGCATGTCCTGCACCAATGACGATAACATCATAGGAACCTCCATGATAATCCATTATAGTTCCCTCCTTTTATTTCTAAAAATAAATCCATTTATTTTCCTAAGCAGAACTGAGAAAATAATTGATCAATTAAGCTTTCATGAACGGTATCACCGATAATTTCCCCTAGAATTTCCCACGTACGCGTAAAATCGATTTGTACGATATCTATTGGAACTCCTGTTTCGATACCATTTATCGCTTCTTCTAATGCTTGTTGAGCCTGATTTAATAATGCAATATGTCTAGAGTTTGAAACATATGTCATATCGCTTGCTTCTACTTCGCCTTCGAAAAACATAGAGGCAATCGCCTGTTCTAACTCGTCAATTCCTTTATCTTCTTTTAAAGAAGTTGAAATGATTGGATGTGACTTAGCTAACTTTTGAACTAAATTAAAATCTAATTTAGTAGGTAAATCTGTTTTATTAATGATGACTATTACGTCCATACCGCTAGTAGCCTCAAAAAGCTGCTCATCTTCTAGTGATAATTCATCATTATTATTTAAGACTAATAATAATAAGTCTGCCTTTTTTAAAACTTCACGAGATTTTTCGACGCCGATTCGTTCTACTATGTCTTCCGTTTCACGAATTCCAGCTGTATCTACTAACTTTAAAGGTACTCCTCGAACGTTAACAAATTCTTCGATGACGTCTCGAGTAGTTCCTGGTATATCTGTTACAATAGCCTTATTTTCTTGTACTAAGCTGTTTAATAGAGAAGATTTCCCAACGTTTGGTCTACCAACAATAACTGTAGCTAAACCTTCTCTTAAGATTTTGCCTTGCCCAGCAGTTTGGAGCACTTTTTCTAATTCTGTTTTTACGGAACTTGCCTTTTCTATTAATAAATGATGTGTCATTTCCTCGACATCATCATATTCTGGGTAATCTATGTTCACTTCTACATGTGCTAACGTTTCTAATATTTCTTGTCTTAGACGTTGAACAAGTCGCGATAGTCTTCCTTCCATTTGTCCAATCGCAACATTCATCGCTCTGTCTGTTTTAGCCCGTATTAAGTCCATCACCGCTTCTGCTTGAGATAGATCAATTCTCCCATTCAAGAATGCACGTTTCGTAAACTCACCTGGTTCCGCTAATCTAGCTCCTTGACTTAAAACTAACTGCAACACTTTATTTACCGATACTAATCCACCGTGACAATTTATCTCTACAACATCTTCTCTTGTAAAAGTTTTCGGTCCTCTCATAACCGAAACCATTACTTCCTCTATGACATTGTTTGTTTTCGGCTCTATTATATGACCGTAATGTATCGTATGCGAAGCCACATCTGCTAGTCTCTTATCAGATGGTTTTTGGAATAGCTTGTCCATTATATTTATAGATTCTGAACCACTTAGTCGCACGATCGCAATGGCTCCCTCTCCCATCGGAGTCGATATAGCAGCTATCGTATCTAATTCATTCATCGCCTTCACCTCACTTAACTCCAACTTTTATATATGAATCAATTTCATAATCACTGTTCGTTTAGTGAAAAACGAATGTTCCGTTTATTATAATTAAATAGCGTTCGATATAAAACGTAAATTATATTAAAAAATAGGTTTAATATTCGTTTTTCGTTTAGTAATTGTACATTATGAAACTCACTCATATAAATGATTATTTTTAGCCATAACCGTTTTATGTTAGCACAATTTATCATTCTTTTAAAGAATCATACTTTCCGTACTTATCCACACATCTCCAATTTCCGCACTTTTCGATATTACAATTTTAACTTATCCACATGTGAATAACAAGATTAAATGAAGAGCAATACTATCCACAATAAACAAGATGTCGAATCTAGAATAAAAATATAGAAAGTGATAATGGTTAGTATTAGCTTTTTTTTAGAGATAAAATCAATCGAGATCCATCTACTAGAATTTTTGTAGCAAATTTCGATATTCTCTCCTGTTTTTACTCGCAAAAAAACTGCCTTCCAGTATGGAAGACAGTAAAATGGATGTTTATTTTTTCGGCGAAATTACTAATGCACGGTTCGGTTCTTTTCCAACCGAATATGTTTCTATTTCTTTATATTCCGACAAGATCGAATGAATGACTTTTCTTTCGAATGAAGGCATCGGTTCTAAATGAACTTCTCTTCTTGTCTTCATTGCTTTATCTGCAAGACGACTTGCAAGCTGCTCTAACGTCACTCTTCTTTTTTCTCGATAGCCTTCCGCATCTAAAACAACGGAAATGTATTGATTTGAAAAGCGATTTGCAACAATTTGCGTTAAATATTGAAGAGAATTTAACGTTTGTCCTCTTTTTCCGATTGCTAATGCAATCTTTTCACCAGTAAGTGTAACCGTAATGTTTCTTCCGTTAACTTTTGTTTCAAGTTCTGACGGAATATTCATTTCGTTTAGGACAGATTGTAAAAACTTTACAGCCTCTTCTTCTGGTTGTGGCTTTAACGTTACTTTTACAATTGCCGGCTTAGCTCCAAAAATCCCAAACAGTCCTTTTTTGCCTTCCTCAACGATTGTAATTTCTGCACGGTCTCTAGTTGTGTTTAGTTGAGTTAAAGCGGAATGTACTGCTTCCTCTACCGATTGACCAGTTGCAGTTATTTCTCTCACTTTTTAGCTCCTCCTGCACTTTTTGCTACTTGTGCACTTTTAATTTCTGGACCTTTAATTAAATATGTTTGCACGATCATGAAGATGTTACCTACTACCCAATATAATGATAACGCTGCTGGGAAGTTTACTGCGAAAACAACGATCATAATTGGCATAATCCAAAGCATCATAACCATTTGTGGGTTGTTGTCCATTCCGATCATCATGATTTTTTGTTGAATCCAAGTAGTAATACCTGCAACTACAGGTAAGATAAATAATGGATCAGCTGAACCTAGTTCAAACCATAAAAAGTTGTGGCCAGCAATTTCCCTCGTTCTCGTAATCGCATGGAAAAATCCAATTAAAATCGGCATTTGAACGATTAACGGAAAACATCCTGCTAATGGGTTTACTCCATGCTTTTGGAATAGCCCCATTGTTTCTTGTTGTAATTTTTGTTGTGTTTTTTGATCTTTCGAACTATATTTTTCACGTAAAGCTTTCATTTCAGGTTGTAATGCTTGCATTGCTTTAGCATTTTTCGTTTGTTTTATCATTAATGGTAAAATTGCAAAACGAATTAATATTGTTACAAGGATAATAGAAATACCGTAATTTTCATTCGTAATGTTTGCAAAATAAATAATTAACCATGATAAAGGATAAACAACGTATTGATTCCAAAATCCAGTACTTTCTTTCGTAATTGGCTCATTTATTTCCATACATCCCGTAAGGAATAATAAAATCCCAACTAGCACTAACAAAAGCCCTAAACGCTTATTCAAAATTCTTCCTCCTTTTTCACACAAAACATAAGGAACTACTACCTTATATAACTTAATAGAAACTCTATCATAAAAATATATCCTTATACATCCTACCATTTTTAGTCTAAGAATTAAATATGTATAGCGTTTCCAATAAACATTTTATCATTAAATAAATAAAAAGGTGTTATTCTACCTTTTTAACATTTTTAATTTTTTTAATACATGCATTAGACTACTTTTTACTTCCTCTACTGACATTGTTGCTGTTTGATGTCTTGCAATAACAACAAAATCAACAGGTTTAGCAATTTTATCATCTAACTCATGAAAAGTTTGACGGACGTAACGCTTAATTCTATTTCTAGTAACGGCGTTGCCTACTTTTTTGCTAACGGATAAACCGATGCGAAATGTATTTTGGTCTTTCTTTTCTAAAATATAAATAACAAATTGTCTATTTGCCATCGATTTTCCGTGTTGAAATACTTGTTGGAACTCTTTATTATCTTTAATTCTTTTTTCTTTCCTCAAAATAATGTCCTCCTGTACAGCTGATCCAAGATTTCTACGTTCATTCTTTCTATATAAATAAAAAAATATCCATTACAAAGCAACGTTCGTGTACTTGTTTAAGCTTGTACATAAAAAATAAAAAAAAGGACCACTGACAGTCAGTGGCCTTATGCAGATAATACTTTTCTTCCTTTGCGACGACGACGTGCAAGAACTTTACGTCCTGTTGGTGAACTCATACGCGCGCGGAATCCGTGAACTTTACTACGTTTACGATTATTTGGTTGAAACGTTCTTTTCATTATATGACACCTCCCTGAGGATTTTGCTTTTTAAAAAAATTCATATTAGACAGTCTAACTAATTATAGAGAATAACCTATGCAAATGTCAATGTTTGATTTACTAGAAGAATTTTCTTTTCTTTTTCTATCTATAAATAACATTTTTTAACCGAGCTTTTAAAAAAACTGTGTTAAAGACCGCTGTTGATTTCCGTGAAAGGCTTAGCTTACCGCGGGCGCGAGTAATTTTAATCAACACCAACATGTAACTAAGCCATTAAAAAAGCTAATTTGCATGAATTTTCTTGGAGTCCTGGTTCTACTGCTAAATTAGTTAATCTGTAAAACAACAAACTTTACTAAAAAATAATTTTCCTAAAAACCTTCACCTTCTAGTGCAGAGAGATCTTATTAAAACCTCAATAAATTTAATCTAAAAAATATTTTTTCACCTTATTTGTCCTATTTTGTTTAACTGTGAATAACTTTTTCGGTAACAAAAAATAATCCACAGCGGTTATCGACAAGCTTTTCACAGTATTCTTCATTGTGGAAAACTTTCCTCCACAAACAATTGATTATGTGGATAATATAAAAACCTCATTGCAACATAAGGTTTTATTTGATATTATTATTGTGTTTTCACTCTGAATAACTTGTCCAGTCAAAATAGTTACCCACAGATTGTGGATAACATGTGGATAGTTCTTCTCCACATGTTCATGAAACATTGTCCACAATTGTAATATTTTGTAGAAAACTGGTTTTCTTCTATATTATTGTTATTCACAGTATAAGGATGAATAAATATACAACAGTCGTTTATCTAACATCATGTCGTTATACAAAAGTTGTACAGATAAACGCTTTTTTACTGTTTGTTTACATTAATTTCATAAACATACATGTACACGTTTGCACTATCGGTAGAAAGGGGGCTTAATGCTTGAAAAACATTGCTGATTTATGGACAAAAGCATTAGATGAAATTCAAAAAAAGGTTAGCAAACCTAGCTTTGATACTTGGTTAAAATCTACAAAAGCTGATTCACTTAAAGGTGACACACTTATTATTACAGCGCCAAATGAATTCGCAAGGGACTGGCTTGAATCAAGATATACAATCCTTATCGGAGAGATCATCCTTGAACTTACAGGCGAGGAATTAACAATCAAATTCATTATTCCTCATACACAAGTAGAAGAAGACCTGGATATAAATGCTCCTCTAGTTAAGATGAAAAGAGATGAAGAAATAATTGAGTTACCACAAAATATGCTCAATCCGAAATATACGTTTGATACGTTTGTTATAGGTTCTGGAAACCGATTTGCACATGCAGCTTCGTTAGCAGTAGCAGAGGCACCAGCAAAAGCTTACAACCCTCTATTTATTTATGGAGGAGTAGGTCTTGGAAAAACTCACTTAATGCATGCGATTGGCCATTACGTAATTGAACATAATCCCGCTGCAAAAGTTGTTTATTTATCGTCTGAGAAATTTACAAATGAATTTATTAATTCTATTCGAGACAATAAAGCGGTTGATTTCCGCAATCGATATCGAAGCGTAGATGTTCTACTAATCGATGATATTCAGTTTTTAGCTGGAAAAGAACAAACACAAGAAGAATTTTTCCATACGTTTAACACGTTACATGAGGAAAGTAAGCAAATCGTTATTTCGAGCGATCGACCTCCTAAAGAGATTCCTACTCTTGAAGATCGTCTTCGTTCACGATTTGAATGGGGTTTAATTACTGATATAACTCCACCTGATTTAGAGACAAGAATCGCCATCCTTCGTAAAAAAGCGAAAGCAGAAGGCTTAGATATTCCAAACGAAGTAATGCTTTACATTGCAAATCAAATTGATTCCAATATTCGTGAACTAGAAGGTGCACTTATTCGTGTAGTAGCTTATTCATCTCTTATTAATAAAGATATTAATGCTGATTTAGCTGCAGAAGCATTGAAAGATATAATTCCTAGTTCGAAACCAAAAATAACAACCATTGCTGATATTCAAAAAATGGTTGGCCAACATTTTAGTTTAAAGTTAGACGATTTTAAGGCTAAGAAAAGAACTAAATCTGTTGCATTCCCTAGGCAAATTGCTATGTATTTATCTAGAGAATTAACGGATTACTCTTTACCTAAAATTGGAGAAGAATTCGGTGGGCGTGACCATACGACTGTTATTCATGCGCATGAAAAAATCTCAAGATTACTGCAAACAGATACACAATTACAAAAACAAGTACAAACCATTACTGAAAATTTAAAAGGTTAATAGAAATTTTAGTTTGTGAGTATTGTGAATAAGTGCATGTTAGTTAAACACAGCTTATTAACATGTGAATAACTACGGAGAGTAGCTAAAACTACACTTATCCACATAATCACAGGCCCTACTATTACTTCTACTAGGTTTTATTAATAAAAAATAAATATAGAACTGCATTCATGTATCTTTATTCTCACCGAAAAACGTATGATTTCTAATTCTTATATTCTGTTATAAAAAACTACTAAATAAGCGCAATAATAAAGATAAATTTGATTTGCATATATGAGGAGGATAAAAATGAAATTTGTTATCCAACGAGATAAACTGGTACAAAGTGTTCAAGATATATTAAAAGCAGTTTCTTCTCGAACTACTATTCCAATTTTAACTGGTATTAAGATCGTTGCTACAGAAGAAGGAGTAACATTAACAGGAAGTGACTCCGATATATCTATTGAATCCTTTATTCCTACAGAAGAAGATGGATCAGAAAATGTAGAAATCCTTCAAACAGGCGGCATCGTTTTACAAGCAAGGTTTTTCAGTGAAATTATAAAAAAGTTACCTCAAGATACGGTAGAAATTGAAGTGCAGAATCATTTTGTTACAGTAATTCGTTCTGGTAAATCTGAATTTAACTTAAATGGACAGGATGCTGAAGAGTACCCGCACTTACCGCAAATCGAAGAAGATAATATGTTCAGACTACCGACGGACTTAATAAAGAACATTATCCGTCAAACGGTATTTGCAGTGTCCACGTCAGAAACACGCCCGATCTTGACAGGTGTAAACTGGAAACTAGAAAAAGACGAGTTAATCTGTATTGCAACAGATAGCCACCGTTTAGCATTAAGAAAAGCAAAAGTAGAAAAAGAAAATGACTTGGCATGTAATGTCGTAATTCCAGGGAAGAGCCTAAACGAGTTAAGTAAAATTTTAGATGACACAAATGAATTAGTAGATATCGTTATTACTGAAAACCAAGTATTATTTAAAGCGAAAAATATTTTATTTTTCTCTCGTTTATTAGATGGCAATTATCCAGATACTTCTCGTTTAATTCCAAATGAGAGCAAAACGAATATTAAGGTCCAAACAAAAGAGTTTTTACAAGCCATTGATCGAGCTTCTCTTTTAGCACGTGAAGGTAGAAATAATGTGGTAAAACTCTCAACATTAGATACTAACTTACTTGAAGTTTCGTCTAATTCACCTGAAGTTGGGAAAGTAGTAGAACAAGTGCAAAGTAATGAAATTACGGGAGAAGAGTTGAAAATCTCCTTTAGTGCGAAATATATGATGGATGCGTTAAAAGCATTAGAAGGTACTGAAATTGAAGTGGACTTCACTGGAGCGATGCGTCCGTTCTTAATTTCTACAGCTAATGACGACTCCATCCTTCAATTAATTTTACCAGTACGAACTTACTAAAAACTAATATCTAAAAAAGAGGTAAAGCTACTAACAGAAAAGTTTGTTGGTAGCTTTCTTTTCTATATGGCAAACTTTTAGTAAAATAAGAAGTAGAGACTAAAAGTAAAAGTAAAAGAGGGATAAAAATGACAGAAGTGAAAATTGATACGGATTATATAACACTCGGTCAAATGTTAAAATTAGCGGATGTAATTCAGTCTGGCGGAATGATTAAATGGTTTTTAAGCGAACATGAAGTGTTTGTAAATGATGAACCTGAAGATAGACGTGGGAGAAAGTTAAGAGATGGTGATGTAATTTCTATTAACGGCATTGGTCGTTTTCAAATCGTTTCATAAAGATGAGTTGGTGAATTAATTGTTTATTGAAGAATTGCAATTGAAGAATTACCGTAATTATTCCACCATCGGGGTTGAGTTTGATCAAGGAGTTAACGTTATCTTAGGAGAAAATGCCCAAGGAAAAACAAATATTATGGAATCTATCTATGTTTTAGCGATGGCAAAGTCACATCGGACGTCTAATGATAAAGATCTTATCAGATGGGATGAAGAATATGCTAAAATAGAAGGTAGAGTGAAAAAACGTAACGGATCTATTCCCTTACAGTTAGTTATATCTAAAAAAGGAAAAAAAGCTAAATGCAATCATATCGAACAAAAGAAGCTGAGCCAATATATAGGGCATATGAACGTTGTTATGTTTGCACCGGAAGACCTTGACTTAGTAAAAGGTAGTCCGCAAGTAAGAAGACGTTTTATTGATATGGAACTAGGACAAGTATCACCAGTCTATATGCACGATTTAGCAAGATACCAAAAAACGTTGCAACAACGCAATCATTTTTTAAAGCAAGCTCAAATGAAAAAAAAGATGGATGAAACGATGTTACAAGTATTAACAGATCAAATGATTGAACTTGCTGCAAAAGTGACGATAAAACGAGTAGAATTCATTAAAATGTTAGAAAAATGGGCGAAGCCAATCCACGCAAGTATTAGTAGAGGGTTGGAAGAATTGTCTATAATTTATAAACCTTCTATCGATTATGTATCAGAAAATGTAAATTTGACGAAAATGATAGAAGCATATAACGAAAAGTTTGATAAAATAAAAGATAGAGAAAAAGAAAGAGGCATTACTTTATTTGGACCACACCGAGATGACTTACTATTTTATGTGAACGGAAAAGAAGTGCAAACGTTTGGTTCTCAAGGTCAACAAAGAACAACAGCTCTTTCTTTAAAATTAGCTGAAATAGATTTAATTTATTCCGTAATTGGAGACTATCCAATTCTTTTACTTGATGACGTTTTATCAGAATTAGATGACTATCGACAATCCCACTTGCTACATACCATTCAAGGGAAAGTACAAACGTTTGTTACAACAACAAGTGTTGACGGGATAGACCATGAAACATTAAAAAGAGCCGCGACTTTCTATGTGACGGCTGGATCTATTAGAAAATCAAACTGAGGTGAAAAGATTGTACTTACACATCGGTGAGGAAGTAATGATCCGTGCTTCTAAAATAATTGCTATTTTAGATAAGCGGCTACTGCAATCAAATTGGCAAGAAATGTTACCAATCCATATGTCTAAAAAGATAAAAAACATTAGCAAACAAGACATAAAATCTGTTGTTATTACGGATGAATCTATATATCTTTCCCCTTTAGCATCGACCACGTTAAAGAAAAGAATAGATACATCATATTTAGAAATGATTTAACGAATTAGATTTTGATATACCCCTGTGTTAAAAGGGTGACCATGTTGTTCGATAAAAAAAGTGTAGGTGATGGAAGTGACAATGGAGCAAAAAGAATTGCTTGAAAATGCTTATGATGAAAGTCAAATCCAGGTATTAGAAGGTTTAGAAGCCGTAAGAAAAAGACCTGGAATGTATATTGGTACAACTAGTTCTAAAGGATTACACCATTTAGTTTGGGAAATAGTTGAC
This sequence comes from Bacillus alkalisoli, assembly GCF_002797415.1. GTDB lineage: Bacteria > Bacillota > Bacilli > Bacillales > Bacillaceae_I > Bacillus_CD > Bacillus_CD alkalisoli. The sequence goes on along the minus strand of NZ_KZ454944.1, from coordinate 97,064 downwards.
AATAGTATTGACGAAGCACTTGCTGGTTATTGTGATGAAATAAATGTAGTGATTGAGAAAGACAACAGCATTACGGTAAAAGATAACGGGCGTGGTATTCCTGTCGGTATTCATGAAAAGATGGGACGTCCTGCAGTAGAAGTAATCATGACAGTGCTACATGCTGGAGGGAAATTTGGCGGTGGCGGTTATAAAGTATCAGGTGGATTGCACGGTGTTGGTGCTTCTGTTGTTAATGCCTTATCTACTAAATTAGAAGTTTTTGTTCACCGTGACGGTAAAATCCACTATCAAAAGTTTGAACGTGGGGTTCCGGCGGCTGATTTAGAAATAATTGGTGAAACAGAAATTACGGGAACAATCATTCACTTTGTACCAGATGATGAGATTTTCACAGAAACTACTGAATACGAGTACGATATTTTAGCTCATCGTTTACGAGAATTAGCGTTCTTAAATAAAGGAATTAAAATTACAATCGAAGACACTCGTACAGAAGAAGGTAAGAAAAACGAATATCATTATGAAGGTGGTATTGCTTCCTACGTAGAACATTTAAATCGTACAAAAGAAGTTATTCATGATGAAGTAGTGTTTGTAGAAGGTGAAAAAGAGGGGATTTCCCTTGAAGTTGCTCTACAGTATAACGATAGTTACACAAGTAATTTATACTCATTTGCGAATAACATTAATACGTATGAAGGTGGAACACATGAGTCTGGTTTCAAAACATCCCTCACACGCGTAATTAATGACTATTCTCGTAAACATCATATCTTTAAAGATGCTGATAGTAATTTAACTGGGGAAGATGTTCGAGAAGGCTTAACTGCTATCGTATCCATCAAACACCCTAACCCGCAATTTGAAGGACAGACGAAAACAAAGCTTGGGAACAGTGAAGCTAGAACGATTACGGATGCATTATTCTCAGAGAAATTTGAAGCGTTCCTTTTAGAAAATCCTTCTGCAGCTAGAAAGATTGTAGAAAAGGGCTTAACAGCTTCAAGAGCTAGAATGGCTGCCAAGAAAGCTCGTGAATTAACTCGTAGAAAAAGCGCGCTCGAAATCTCTAGTTTACCTGGTAAACTGGCAGATTGTTCTTCAAAAGATCCTAGCATTAGTGAAATTTATGTCGTTGAGGGTGACTCTGCAGGTGGTTCTGCTAAACAAGGTCGTGATCGTCACTTCCAAGCGATATTACCTTTAAGAGGAAAAATAATTAACGTTGAAAAAGCGCGTTTAGATAAAATTCTTTCTAACAATGAGATTCGTACTATTATTACAGCTCTTGGTACTGGTATTGGAGAAGAATTTGATATTTCAAGAGCAAGGTATCATAAAATTGTCATTATGACTGATGCCGATGTAGATGGAGCACATATCCGTACGTTATTGTTAACGTTCTTTTATCGTTATATGCGTCAAATTATTGAGCATGGTTACATCTATATTGCCCAACCACCATTATATAAAATTCAACAAGGTAAAAAAATTGAGTATGCCTATAATGAGAAACAGCTAGATGAAATTTTAAAAACAATGAATGAACAACCAAAAGCATCTATTCAGCGTTATAAAGGATTAGGAGAGATGAATCCTGAACAGCTGTGGGAGACAACGATGGATCCTGACACAAGAACACTATTACAAGTGAACTTACAAGATGCTATTGAAGCGGATGAAACGTTTGAAATTTTAATGGGTGAAAAAGTAGAACCGCGCAGAAACTTTATTCAAGACAATGCACGATATGTGAAAAACTTAGATATATAAACCTTTCTTATGAGCTGCTTCTTCATAAAAGCAGCTTTTAAGAAGTTCCATAAATAGAGATTAGACTTTGGCAATAAAATTTAAAACGAGATAGTGATGACTATCAGAGGTTTTACATAGAGTGATAATTGGTAAGAACCAATTTTCGCAAGGAGGTCCAAAAAGATGACGGAGAAATCCTCTCAAGTGAAAGAAATTAATATTAGTCAAGAAATGAGAACATCCTTCCTTGATTACGCAATGAGTGTTATTGTTTCACGTGCTTTACCAGATGTACGCGACGGATTAAAACCTGTACACCGCCGTATTTTATATGCAATGAATGATTTAGGAATGCATTCAGATAAAGCGTATAAAAAATCTGCACGTATCGTTGGAGAAGTAATTGGTAAGTACCATCCACATGGTGACTCTGCCGTTTATGAAACAATGGTTAGGATGGCACAAGATTTTAACTTCCGCTATATGCTTATCGACGGACACGGTAACTTTGGATCAGTAGATGGTGACGCAGCAGCGGCAATGCGTTATACGGAAGCAAGAATGTCTAAAATCTCGATGGAAATTTTAAGAGATATAAATAAAGACACGATAGATTACCAAGATAACTATGATGGTTCAGAAAGAGAACCAGTCGTTCTTCCTGCAAGATTTCCAAACTTGCTAGTAAATGGAGCGGCGGGTATCGCTGTTGGTATGGCGACAAACGTTCCGCCACATCAACTTGGGGAAGTTATTGATGGAGTATTAGCATTAAGCAAAGACCCTGAAATGACAATTCCAGAACTAATGGAAATTATACCAGGTCCAGACTTTCCTACTTCTGGACAAATTCTAGGGCGAAGCGGAATTAGAAAAGCTTATGAAACTGGTAGAGGATCTATTACTATTCGAGCAAAAGTTGAAATAGAAACAAAGAGTAATGGCCGTGAAGTAATCTTAGTTCACGAATTACCATACCAAGTAAACAAAGCTAAACTGATAGAAAAAATTGCTGATTTAGCTAGAGATAAAAAATTAGAAGGTATTTCTGATTTGCGTGACGAGTCTGACCGTAATGGTATGCGTATCGTTATCGAAATAAAAAGAGATGCTAATGCAAATGTAGTATTAAACAATCTATATAAGCAAACAGCACTTCAAACTAGCTTCGGAATCAACATGCTAGCATTAGTGAATGGTGAGCCTAAAGTATTGAACTTAAAGCAATGCTTATATCATTATTTAGAGCATCAAAAAGTAGTAATTAAGCGTCGTACAGCTTTTGAATTACGTAAAGCGGAAGCAAGAGCACATATTTTAGAAGGATTACGTATTGCCCTAGATCATCTAGATGCAGTCATTGCCCTAATCCGCGCTTCACAAACGACAGATATTGCTCGTGAAGGATTAATGAGAGAGTTCTCTCTATCTGAAAGACAAGCTCAAGCAATCTTAGATATGCGTTTGCAACGTTTAACAGGATTAGAGAGAGAAAAGATTGAAGAAGAGTACAAAGGTTTAATCGCTCTTATCGCTGAATTAAAAGCTATCTTAGCGGACGAAGAAAAAGTATTAGAAATTATCCGTGAAGAGCTAACAGAAGTAAAAGAGCGCTTCAATGATACGAGAAGAACTGAAATTATTGTTGCTGGTTTAGAAAATATTGAAGATGAGGACTTAATTCCTCGTCAAAATGTAGTCATTACTCTAACGCATAACGGATATATTAAACGTTTACCATTATCGACTTATAGAAGCCAAAAACGTGGTGGCCGTGGAATTCAAGGAATGGGTACGAATGAAAATGATTTTGTAGAACATTTATTAACAACATCTACGCATGATACCCTTCTATTCTTCACGAACAAAGGTAAAGTTTATAGAGCAAAAGGTTATGAGATTCCGGAGTTTAGTAGAACAGCAAAAGGTATACCAATCATTAACCTTCTAGAGATTGAAAAGGGTGAATGGATTAACGCAATTATTCCAGTTGAAGATTTTGTAGATGATTGGTATTTATTCTTCACGACAAAACACGGTGTTTCTAAGCGTTCACCATTAACTCAATTTGCAAATATACGTACAAACGGATTAATTGCAATTGGATTACGTGAAAGTGATGAGTTAATATCTGTCAAAATGACAGATGGAACAAAAGAAATGATCATCGGTACGAAAAAAGGTATGCTAATCCGATTCCCAGAAACAGATGTGCGCTCAATGGGTAGAACTGCATCAGGAGTAAAAGGGATTAACCTGTCAGAGGAAGACGAAGTAGTTGGTATGGAGATTCTTGAAAACGACCTAGATGTGCTTGTTGTTACGAAAAACGGTTACGGTAAGCGTACAACTGCTGAAGAATATCGTATCCAAAGTCGTGGTGGAAAAGGAATTAAAACATGTAACATTACAGAAAAAAATGGTGATCTAATTTCCGTAAAAACTGTAACAGAAAACGAAGATCTAATGATTATAACTGCAAGTGGTGTACTTATCCGTATGGCTGTTGAAGGTATTTCTCAAATGGGAAGAAATACTCAAGGTGTGAAGCTAATAAAGCTAGCGGAAAATGAGTTTGTTACTACTGTTGCAAGAGTAGATAAAGAAGAAGAAACCATAGATGAGTACGAAGAAGATACTGAAGAGTCTGTTCAAGAAATCTCTTCTGAAGATACTGAATAAAAGGCTTGAATAATTTAATAAAGAGGGACACGTATTAGTGTCTCTCTTTGTATTATTTTTAACCTCATTTGCAAGGATAGGAGGCAATTTGAGTATGTTAGTGAATACTGGCAGTTTAGTAGAAGGTTGTATATTGGCAAAGAATATTAAATCTTTAACAAATAAACCTATTATTACGAAAAACACAATACTAACACCCGAGCATATTAAAGTATTAGAATCATTTTTAATAGATGAGGTAGAAGTCGAGCCAACTTTAGCAAATGGAGAGCCATTTTTACCGAAAGAAATGGACGAAACAATTGCTCCTGCAGATAAAGAGGAAGATTTTGTTCAAATATACTTTAATACCGTACAAAACTATAAAAAACTATTCGGTAAATGGCAATCAGGTGCTCACATTGATTATGGAGTGGTAAGACAAACCATTATCCCTCTTATAGAACGACTTTTAGCTGAACCGAGAAATGTGAGGAATATTCATCATTATTCTAATAAAAGAGATTATCTCTATCACCATGCAGTCGCTACATCCTTAATTTCCGTCAGTATTGCTCAACAAATGCAATTAGAAAAAAGAGAGATTGCTATTGTCGCGGTAGCAGCGTTTTTGATGGATTGCGGAATGTGTAGAATCGATTCTAAAATTCTACAAAGCGTTTCAATCCTGAAGAAGGATGAATTCGTACAAATAAAAGAACACCCAATCTATAGCTATCAAATGGTTAGTAAAATCCCGTACATACAGGATGAAGTGAAATTAGCTATCTTACAACACCATGAAAGACAAGATCGTAGTGGTTATCCGTTTGGGTTACAAGATGATAAATTACACACAGTTAGTAGGATCATTTCCGTAGCAGACGTCTATCATGCAATGACTTCAGAAAGAATGTATAGACCTAAGCAGTCTCCTTATAAAGTACTTGAGCAACTACAGCAAGAGGCTTTCGGCAAATTTGACTTATTAGTGGTTAAGGCGTTGATTGCTGTTTTTTGTTCTATAAGTATTGGAACGATTGTGAAGCTTTCAAGTGGAGATGTAGCGGAAGTTGCGTTTATTGAACAAGACTCTCCAACAAGACCAATGGTAAAAGTTCAGAAAACTGGTGAGTTTATTTCACTAAAACAAAGGTTAGATCTTTATATAGAAGATATAAAATAATAGCTTTCTATTAAAAGTCAGATGTTTACAACGTCTGACTTTTAATATTGTAAATAGTAATTGTACTATAGAAGGGGACTAAAATAACTTTTGAAAATAATAATTGCAATATAATTTTCTGCATGATATAATCAATCAAGTCAGTAACCAATTCATTTTGTACAAATAAACTTCTTGAAAATAGTTGTTGACATGAATGTTTAAAACGTGTTATATTAATGAGGTCGCTTTTGGAGCGGCGTTAACAAAAAGCTCTTTGAAAACTAAACAAAACAACAGCGTGTAAGTTAATCTTTAAGATTAACAACAAACAATTAATTGACATTAGTCAGCAAACATTATGAGCATAAGCTCAAACACTCTTCGGAGAGTTTGATCCTGGCTCAGGACGAACGCTGGCGGCGTGCCTAATACATGCAAGTCGAGCGAATCTGATAAAAGCTTGCTTTTTGAAGATTAGCGGCGGACGGGTGAGTAACACGTGGGCAACCTGCCTGTAAGACTGGGATAACTTCGGGAAACCGGAGCTAATACCGGATAATATAAAGAACCTCCTGGTTCTTTATTGAAAGATGGTTTCGGCTATCACTTACAGATGGGCCCGCGGCGCATTAGCTAGTTGGTGAGGTAACGGCTCACCAAGGCAACGATGCGTAGCCGACCTGAGAGGGTGATCGGCCACACTGGGACTGAGACACGGCCCAGACTCCTACGGGAGGCAGCAGTAGGGAATCTTCCACAATGGACGAAAGTCTGATGGAGCAACGCCGCGTGAGCGATGAAGGCCTTCGGGTCGTAAAGCTCTGTTGTTAGGGAAGAACAAGTACCGGAGTAACTGCCGGTACCTTGACGGTACCTAACCAGAAAGCCACGGCTAACTACGTGCCAGCAGCCGCGGTAATACGTAGGTGGCAAGCGTTGTCCGGAATTATTGGGCGTAAAGCGCGCGCAGGCGGTTTCTTAAGTCTGATGTGAAAGCCCACGGCTCAACCGTGGAGGGTCATTGGAAACTGGGAAACTTGAGTGCAGAAGAGGAAAGTGGAATTCCACGTGTAGCGGTGAAATGCGTAGAGATGTGGAGGAACACCAGTGGCGAAGGCGACTTTCTGGTCTGTAACTGACGCTGAGGCGCGAAAGCGTGGGGAGCAAACAGGATTAGATACCCTGGTAGTCCACGCCGTAAACGATGAGTGCTAAGTGTTAGGGGGTTTCCGCCCCTTAGTGCTGCAGCTAACGCATTAAGCACTCCGCCTGGGGAGTACGGTCGCAAGACTGAAACTCAAAGGAATTGACGGGGGCCCGCACAAGCGGTGGAGCATGTGGTTTAATTCGAAGCAACGCGAAGAACCTTACCAGGTCTTGACATCCTTTTGCCTTCCCTAGAGATAGGGCGTTCCCCTTCGGGGGACAAAAGTGACAGGTGGTGCATGGTTGTCGTCAGCTCGTGTCGTGAGATGTTGGGTTAAGTCCCGCAACGAGCGCAACCCTTGATCTTAGTTGCCAGCATTAAGTTGGGCACTCTAAGATGACTGCCGGTGACAAACCGGAGGAAGGTGGGGATGACGTCAAATCATCATGCCCCTTATGACCTGGGCTACACACGTGCTACAATGGACGGTACAAAGGGCAGCAAAACCGCGAGGTCGAGCCAATCCCATAAAACCGTTCTCAGTTCGGATTGTAGGCTGCAACTCGCCTACATGAAGCTGGAATCGCTAGTAATCGCGGATCAGCATGCCGCGGTGAATACGTTCCCGGGCCTTGTACACACCGCCCGTCACACCACGAGAGTTTGTAACACCCGAAGTCGGTGGGGTAACCTGGGCACAACTTAGCCTCTTATAATTATGATAGGAAGTTAAGTTGTGCCTAGGAGCCAGCCGCCTAAGGTGGGACAGATGATTGGGGTGAAGTCGTAACAAGGTAGCCGTATCGGAAGGTGCGGCTGGATCACCTCCTTTCTAAGGAATAATACGCTTGTTGTTTTGTTTAGTTTTGAGAGAGCATTCCTCTTTCAAACTTTAGATAGTATAAAAGCTATCGAACCATGTTCTTTGAAAACTAGATAACATAAGTAATGTCAAGATACATCAAAAGTATCGTTCATCTTAGTAAATTTTCTTTTTAAAGATATCTATTCGCGATATCGAGGTTAAGTTATTAAGGGCGCACGGTGGATGCCTTGGCACTAGGAGCCGATGAAGGACGGGACTAACACCGATATGCTTTGGGGAGCTGTAAGTGAGCTTTGATCCAGAGATTTCCGAATGGGGAAACCCACTACTCGTAATGGAGTAGTATCTTTACCTGAATACATAGGGTAATGAAGGCAGACCCGGGGAACTGAAACATCTAAGTACCCGGAGGAAGAGAAAGCAAACGCGATTTCCTGAGTAGCGGCGAGCGAAACGGAATTAGCCCAAACCAAGAGGCTTGCCTCTTGGGGTTGTAGGACACTCAACATGGAGTTACAAAGGAACGGGGTAAATGAAGCGACCTGGAAAGGTCAGCCGTAGAAGGTAAAAGCCCTGTAGTTGAAACTTCGTTCCCTCCTGAGTGGATCCTGAGTACGGCGGGACACGAGAAATCCCGTCGGAAGCAGGGAGGACCATCTCCCAAGGCTAAATACTCCCTAGTGACCGATAGTGAACCAGTACCGTGAGGGAAAGGTGAAAAGCACCCCGGAAGGGGAGTGAAAAGATCCTGAAACCGTGTGCCTACAAGTAGTTAGAGCCCTATGTTTTTTCTTCGGAAAAAACCCGGGTGATAGCGTGCCTTTTGTAGAATGAACCGGCGAGTTACGATCCCGTGCAAGGTTAAGTCGATGAGACGGAGCCGTAGCGAAAGCGAGTCTGAATAGGGCGAATGAGTACGTGGTCGTAGACCCGAAACCAGGTGATCTACCCATGTCCAGGGTGAAGTTCAGGTAACACTGAATGGAGGCCCGAACCCACGCACGTTGAAAAGTGCGGGGATGAGGTGTGGGTAGGGGTGAAATGCCAATCGAACCTGGAGATAGCTGGTTCTCTCCGAAATAGCTTTAGGGCTAGCCTCATGTGTTAGAGTCTTGGAGGTAGAGCACTGATTGGACTAGGGGCCCTCATCGGGTTACCGAATTCAGTCAAACTCCGAATGCCAAAGACTTATCCATGGGAGTCAGACTGCGAGTGATAAGATCCGTAGTCAAGAGGGAAACAGCCCAGACCGCCAGCTAAGGTCCCAAAGTATACGTTAAGTGGAAAAGGATGTGGAGTTGCTTAGACAACCAGGATGTTGGCTTAGAAGCAGCCACCATTTAAAGAGTGCGTAATAGCTCACTGGTCGAGTGACTCTGCGCCGAAAATGTACCGGGGCTAAACGTATCACCGAAGCTGCGGACTGTTCTTACGAACAGTGGTAGGAGAGCGTTCTAAGGGCGTTGAAGCTAGACCGTAAGGACTGGTGGAGCGCTTAGAAGTGAGAATGCCGGTATGAGTAGCGAAAGATGGGTGAGAATCCCATCCACCGAATGCCTAAGGTTTCCTGAGGAAGGCTCGTCCGCTCAGGGTTAGTCAGGACCTAAGCCGAGGCCGAAAGGCGTAGGCGATGGATAACAGGTTGATATTCCTGTACCACCTTCACTCCGTTTGAGCAATGGGGGGACGCAGGAGGATAGGGTAAGCGCGCTGTTGGATATGCGCGTCCAAGCAGTAAGGCTGAGAAGTAGGCAAATCCGCTTCTCATAAAGGCTGAGCTGTGATGGCGAGGGAAATTTAGTACCGAAGTTCCTGATTTCACACTGCCAAGAAAAGCCTCTAGCGAGGAGAATGGTGCCTGTACCGCAAACCGACACAGGTAGGCGAGGAGAGAATCCTAAGGTGAGCGAGAGAACTCTGGTTAAGGAACTCGGCAAAATGACCCCGTAACTTCGGGAGAAGGGGTGCTCTGTTAGGGTGTTAAAGCCCGAGAGAGCCGCAGTGAATAGGCCCAGGCGACTGTTTAGCAAAAACACAGGTCTCTGCGAAGCCGCAAGGCGAAGTATAGGGGCTGACGCCTGCCCGGTGCTGGAAGGTTAAGGGGAGAGGTTAGCGCAAGCGAAGCTTTGAACCGAAGCCCCAGTAAACGGCGGCCGTAACTATAACGGTCCTAAGGTAGCGAAATTCCTTGTCGGGTAAGTTCCGACCCGCACGAAAGGCGTAACGATCTGGGCACTGTCTCAACCAGAGACTCGGTGAAATTATAGTACCTGTGAAGATGCAGGTTACCCGCGACAGGACGGAAAGACCCCGTGGAGCTTTACTGTAGCCTGATATTGAATTTTGGTACAGCTTGTACAGGATAGGTAGGAGCCTGAGAAGCCGGAGCGCTAGCTTCGGTGGAGGCGTCGGTGGGATACTACCCTGGCTGTATTGAAATTCTAACCCGCACCCCTAATCGGGGTGGGAGACAGTGTCAGGTGGGCAGTTTGACTGGGGCGGTCGCCTCCTAAAGAGTAACGGAGGCGCCCAAAGGTTCCCTCAGAATGGTTGGAAATCATTCGTAGAGTGTAAAGGCACAAGGGAGCTTGACTGCGAGACCTACAAGTCGAGCAGGGACGAAAGTCGGGCTTAGTGATCCGGTGGTTCCGCATGGAAGGGCCATCGCTCAACGGATAAAAGCTACCCCGGGGATAACAGGCTTATCTCCCCCAAGAGTCCACATCGACGGGGAGGTTTGGCACCTCGATGTCGGCTCATCGCATCCTGGGGCTGTAGTCGGTCCCAAGGGTTGGGCTGTTCGCCCATTAAAGCGGTACGCGAGCTGGGTTCAGAACGTCGTGAGACAGTTCGGTCCCTATCCGTCGTGGGCGCAGGAAATTTGAGAGGAGCTGTCCTTAGTACGAGAGGACCGGGATGGACGCACCGCTGGTGTACCAGTTGTCTTGCCAAAGGCATAGCTGGGTAGCTACGTGCGGACGGGATAAGTGCTGAAAGCATCTAAGCATGAAGCCCCCCTCAAGATGAGATTTCCTTTAGCGCAAGCTAGTAAGATCCCTGAAAGATGATCAGGTAGATAGGTTCGAGGTGGAAGCGTGGCGACACGTGTAGCTGACGAATACTAATAGATCGAGGACTTAACCAAATTAGAACGATACAATCACTTTCTTGATATGAAAATATGTTATCTAGTTTTGAAGGACCAAACCTTCAAACTTCATATGTCTGGTAATGATGGCGAAGAGGCCACACCCGTTCCCATACCGAACACGGAAGTTAAGCTCTTCAGCGCCGATGGTAGTTGGGGGCTGTCCCCCTGTGAGAGTAGGACGTTGCCAGGCAAAGAGATAAGAAAAGTTCAGCGTTTAGGCGCTGGGCTTTTTTTGTTCGTGTGAGGTATGGGCTTGAAGGACCAAAGGTCTAGTATAGAGTAAGAACCGGTTACCCGGCGGGGCAAGAGGAGCGAGAAGGTCGAGGATGCGACGGAGTGAGTACCGGAGTGTACGTTTGCGAGGGTACTTGAGGAACGGAGCAATGGAAGCAGTCGAAGAGATTCGAAGCTCTTCTGGTTTCGCCGCGAACACGGAAGTAATGAAGCGCATGAAATAAATTCCTAACATGAAAGGAACTTTTGCTTTCAAAAGGGTAAAAGTGGGGTTCATAGGTGATATGAAAGGAACTTTTGCTTTCAAAAAGATAAAAAGTTTCGTTCATAAGCTGTATGAAAGGAACTTTTGCTCTAAAAAAGATAAAAAGTGCT